>NZ_NOZG01000002.1:0-585864 GCF_002258575.1 Rhodococcus sp. 05-2254-5
GGAAACGCCCGGTCCCATTCCGAACCCGGAAGCTAAGCCCTCCAGCGCCGATGGTACTGCACTCGACAGGGTGTGGGAGAGTAGGACACCGCCGAACACAACGTGAACCAAACAACCCCCGACCAGCACGGTCGGGGGTTGTTTGCATTCGAAACCACCACCCACGCAACAGTATTCACCGCTTTCGTCGAACTGAACGCGCAAGCATCCACACCTGCACCCCCCAGTCCCATCACTCGCCATACGGACCCCCGGTCCCCTCGCCCCCGGGGCGCGAACGCGCGCGCGTTCGCCACACGCGAGCAGAACAGCGACACCAGACTGCACGCACCTGACAAACGCGCGCGCGTTCGCGGGCCGTCGAGCAGGACCCAACCCCAACAAGCCAATTACTGCCCATCGAAGCTTGGCGCTCGATCGTGGGCAAACTTCGATTCTGCAGACGCGCTCGCATTCGCGAGGCGCGCGCAGAATCGTCAGCGATGTCGTGAGCGTTCGACAAACGCGCGCGCATTCGCGAGGGGGACCGGGCACAGGACGGCCGAGTCGTCGGTGATGAAAACGGCGGGGGCGCAGAGCACTACACGTACTGAGCCCAGCGATCGGGTGGATCAGGCGTGAACGGATTCGGGCTCGTCTGCGGAAACCTTCACGTCCTTGGGGTTCGCCAGAACTGTCTCTGCGGATCGTCCGCGAAGGGTTACTCGATCACCGAATTCCCAGCGGTCCGCTTCGTTCTTGGCAGCACCGTCTACCGCTGTCTTGGAAGCGAGTATCGCACCGGGAGCGCTCTTGGCCAGTTCCGATAATCGCGCAGCCTCGTTGACCGGATCGCCGATGACGGTGTACTCGAATCTCGACTTTGCTCCCACATTGCCGGCAACGGCTCGGCCGGCTGCAACGCCGACGGCTGCGCTGCACTCGGGAACTTCGACCAGCAATCGGCGGGCAATGGCACGTGCGGCAGAGAGTGCCGATCCGCAGTGATCCGGAATGTCGTTCGGTGCTCCGAAGATAGCGAGCGCCGCGTCGCCCTCGAATTTGTTGATGAAGCCGCCGTGTTCGTCCACCTCGTCGACGACGACGGCGAAGAAGCGGTTGAGCAGGTCCACCACCTCGGTCGGTGGTCGTGATGCGGCCAACTCGGTGGAGCCGACCAGGTCGATGAAGAACACTGCGATATCGCGCTCCTGGCCCCCGAGTTCACTCTCGGACTGCAGGGCCTTCTCGGCTACCTCGTGTCCGACGTGTCGTCCGAACAGGTCGCGGATCTTCTCTCGATCGCGCACACCGTCGGCCATGCGGTTGAAACCGCTCTGCAGTTCGCCGAGCTCGGTGCCGTCGTACACCGCGAGTCGGACATCCATGTTGCCCTTCTCGACTTCGGCCATGCCCGCCCGCACGTTGTTGATGGGGGAGGTGGTCGCGAAACCGCCCAGTACGGTCAGGGCGAAGCCGAAGACGATGGTGATCCCGCCGAGCGCGAGGATGGACACAGCGAGCTGGTTTGCACTGGTCTCGGGTCGAAGGAAGCGGAACACCGCGATCATCATCAGGCCGGAGACCGGAACGCCGGTTCCCAGCAACCACGACAGGATGGAACGCCCCATGACACCGGCGATTCGGATGCGTCGTGGGTCGCCCGCCTGCAGGGCACGAGCCGCGATGGGCCGCAGAGCGAACTCACTGAGCAGGTAGCTGAACGCGCACACGACCGTGCCGCCCGCGGCGATGGTGAACGCCACCTTCGGGATTGCCTGGGGGTCGATGATGCCGTCGATCGTGGTGAGCAGAATCAGTCCGCCGGTCCACAGCGCAATCTGCATGCGCGTCAGGCGCCAGGGCATGGCCAGCGTCGCGACCTGCTCGGACCGGGTGGGCTCGCGATCCTCGATGCCCCACCGCAGACTGCTGAGCGCACGTGTGGTGCCCCAGACGACACCGACCAGGAATGCCAGAAAGACGTACACCGGGACGACGATGAAGTTGACCCACCAGTAGCGGTCCATGTCCAGAACGTCCGGGCCTGGAACGACGACACTGATGAGGACACCGACGATCACCGCACCGATCAGGTTGGACAGGACCAGGAACACCGTCAGCAACAGCTGGATTCGGATCCGGCGTCGGCGCGGCGATTCGGTGGTGTCTCCGAGGAGCCGGGAACCCAGCGGAGCGGCAGATCGTCTGAATTGGGGCATGGTGGTCACAGAGTAACGGCCGTGCTGCCTTATGGTGGTCGAGTGCGTTTAGTTATTGCTCGTTGCCAAGTGGACTACATCGGCCGCCTCACCGCACATCTCCCTTCCGCTCGACGCCTGCTGCTCGTCAAGTCCGACGGATCGGTCAGTGTGCACGCGGACGACAGGGCGTACAAGCCCCTCAACTGGATGTCTCCGCCCTGTTGGATGGTCGAGACCACCGAGGACGAAACCATCAAATGGGTCGTCACCAACAAGGCGGGCGAAGAACTCCGCATCACGATCGACGACGTCGAACTCGATTCCAGTCATGAATTGGGGATCGATCCAGGGTTGGTCAAAGACGGTGTCGAGGCTCATCTGCAGGAGTTGCTCGCAGAACACGTCAACACCCTCGGTGAGGGGTACACCCTGGTGCGGCGTGAATACATGACGGCAATCGGACCGGTGGATCTGTTGTGCCGCAACGCAGATGGTGGCACTGTCGCCGTCGAGATCAAGCGTCGCGGTGAAATCGACGGTGTGGAACAGTTGACTCGGTACCTCGAACTGCTCAATCGTGACCCGTTGCTGGCACCGGTCAGCGGTGTGTTCGCCGCACAGGTCATCAAGCCGCAGGCGAAGACTCTGGCCACCGATCGCGGTATACGTTGTCTGACACTCGACTACGACGTTCTCCGCGGCACCGACAGCACCGAGTTCCGGCTCTTCTGACGTCGTTCTGTCGAAGCGGCGCGATTCTCTACACTGGATGCGTGCCTCGTCGCAATCAGCCCCGCAAAGCGAGTCGGAGTGGTCCGAGCAGTCTCGGCCCGGCTACCGATTCCGTCCTGGGCGGCAATCGCGTCGAGGTGGGTCCTGACGGGGACACGTACACGACGCGGATGATTCCCGGTGCCAAGGCCGTCAAGACCTACCGTTGCCCAGGCTGCGATCACGAGGTGCGGCCAGGGGTCGCCCACATCGTGGCGTGGCCGTCGGACGACTTCGGGGGAGCCGACAACCGCAGACATTGGCACACCGGGTGTTGGAGCGGCAGAAACACGCGAGGCCTCACCCGTAGATGGTCCTAGCGGGGGAGGCCGAGCGTGTGCTGCGAAGTCAGGACGCCGAGTCGGCGGATTCCTTCTCTTCGTCGTTGTCCTTCTCGGCCTTCGCCGCAGCCTTCTCTTCTTCTTTCTTGAGGATGGCCGTCGGGTCGGGGTTGTCCAGCAACTCGCTTTCGCGGTTGACCGAGGCCAGCATGGCCGGTACCGAATCGAGCTGGCCCCGGATACCCAGTAGCTGAGCGAGGACGCGACTTCGCAGCACGCGCAGCTCCTCGGCCAATTCCTTCGAGTGCGCGATGCGCCGCTCCGCCTGCTCGCTCGCGGACTGCAACCGGCGTGCGGCCTCGGTCGTCGCCTCTTCGATACGGCGAGCAGCATCGGCCTTGCTCGACGCTTCCAGTTCTTCGAGCGCGGTGAGCACCTTGGTGCGGCGCTCGGCCATCGTGATCTCGAAGTCTTCCTGAACCTCGGCGCGCTTGGCCTCGGACTCGGCAGCCAGCTTGTCGCGCTCTGCCTGTGCGGCCTCGACGACGCGCGCAGCCTCGGTGCGTGCCTGCGCCATGGTCTGCTCGTGCTCGGTTTCGAGTGCCGTGCGGCGCTCCTCGAGTTCTGCGACCAACGATTCGTGACGGCTTCGCAGGCGAGTGCTCTCCTGCTGCGCAACCGAGATCATCTCCTCGGACTCCGCGTGCGCCTTCGCGCGAACCTCGGAGGCCTCGTCGGACGCCAGTCGCAACATGCGGGAGATGCGATCGCTCATGCCTTCCGCGGTGGTCGGCGGCACCGAGAGACGGTCGATGTCCTTGCGCAGTTCGTCGATCTCGTCGCGAGCGTCGTCGAGTTGCTTGGCCAGATCACGCGCCTGTGCCGCGGCGGCATCACGGTCGGCCGTCGTCAGCCGTAATTCGGCGTCGAATCGCTCGAAGTAGTTGGTGACTTCGTCGCGATCGAACCCCTTCCGAACGATGGAAAAGGGAAGTTGCACCGTGGAAGTGCGTTCATGATCGATGGCCATGGCCGTCAATTTACCGGTGAGTCAAGTGGAGAGCCATACGGCGTAATCACCGAGTTCGGTCAGTGCGCGTTGTGGTTCGGTTCGACCAGTTCGATCAGTACTCCGCCTGCGTCCTTGGGGTGGACGAAGTTGATACGCGAATCGGCAGTACCGCGGCGGGGGGCGTCGTAGAGCAACCGAACGCCGCGGGCGCGCAACTCGGAGGAGATCTCCTCGATGTCGGTGACCCGATACGCCAACTGTTGGAGTCCGGGGCCGTTTCGGTCGATGAACTTCGCGATGGTCGAGGATTCGTCGATGGGCGCGAGCAACTGCAGTGCCGCCGACTTCTCGCCTGCCCCGGGGAACGAGAGCATCGCCTCGCGCACGCCCTGTTCCTCGTTGACTTCCTCGTGCACCGCAACCATCCCCAGGTGGTCGGTGTACCAGGCGATTGCGGCATCGAGATCGGGTACCGCGACACCGACGTGGTCGATAGCCGTCACCAGGTCGGAGCGGAGTGGGGCGCCCGTGTAAGACTGCGTGCTGGAGGTCATGGACAAGACGTTAGCGTCAGCTGCGTCACGGTGTTCCGCCAGGCTGGTATCGGTAGGGAGCCTGGCGAGCGTTGATCTCCACAAGGCCGTCTTCACACTTTCGGAGGAAATCGTGACCACAACAGTCATCGTCGCCGGTGCTCGTACGCCCGTCGGGCGCTTCTCGGGTGCGCTCAAGGACTTCTCGGGTTCCGACCTCGGCGGAATTGCCATCAAGGGCGCACTCGAGAAGGCCGGCGTCGCTCCGGATCAGGTCGACTACGTCATCATGGGCCAGGTCCTCACTGCGGGTGCCGGGCAGATCCCGGCCCGACAGGCCGCCGTCGCTGCAGGTATCCCGATGACCGTTCCGGCCCTGACCATCAACAAGGTGTGTCTCTCCGGCGTCGACGCCATCGCGCTCGCTGACCAGCTCATTCGCGCGGGGGAGTTCGAGATCGTCGTCGCCGGCGGCCAGGAATCGATGACCCAGGCACCGCACATGCTGGAGAAGTCGCGGGCGGGATTCAAGTACGGCGATGTCACCATGCGCGACCACCTCGCATACGACGGTCTGTACGACATCTTCACCGACCAGGCCATGGGCGCGCTCACCGAGCAGCGCAATCAGAGCTCCGAAGCCATCAGCCGCGAAGAGCAGGACACCTTCGCGGCCGCATCGCATCAGAAGGCTGCCGCGGCGTGGAAGAACGGGGTCTTCGACGACGAGGTAGTGCCCGTGTCGATCCCGCAGCGCAAGGGTGAACCCGTCCAGTTCACTGCCGACGAAGGAATCCGGGCCGACACCACGGTCGATTCCCTCGGCAAGCTTCGCCCCGCGTTCGACAAGGCGGGCACGGTCACTGCCGGATCCGCGTCGCAGATTTCCGACGGTGCCGCCGCCGTCGTCGTGATGAGCAAGGACAAGGCCGAGTCGCTCGGTTTGACCTGGCTCGCCGAGATCGGCGCGCACGGTGTGGTGGCCGGCCCCGACTCCACCCTGCAGTCGCAGCCCGCTCGCGCCATCGCCAAGGCCTGCGCGAAGGAAGGTATCGACCCGAAGGACCTCGACGTCGTCGAGATCAACGAGGCATTCGCGGCGGTCGGAATCGCGTCGACGCGTGAGCTCGGCATCGACCCGGAGATCGTCAACGTCAACGGTGGGGCGATTTCGATCGGTCATCCCCTCGGAATGTCGGGCGCTCGCATCGCATTGCACCTGGCTCTGGAGCTGCAGCGACGCGGTGGCGGAGTGGGTGCCGCAGCATTGTGCGGCGGCGGCGGACAGGGCGACGCGCTCATCGTTCGAGTCCCGAAGAGCTGAGTCTGTAGTGGCTCTGGTCCGATGAGACCAGAGCCACTACGTTCTGTCGTAGCAAACCGGGCACAATAGCGGGCATGACGAATTTCTTCGACCTGAGCAGCACGGCCAAACGCTTCCGTTTCATTGCCGTGCTCGAAGCGTTCACCTGGCTCGGACTACTGGTCGGCATGGCGTTCAAGTACCTGCCGGCCGACGGCAACGAAATCGGCGTGAAGATCTTCGGGCCCATCCACGGTGCGGTGTTCATCGTGTACCTTGCCGTTGCCGTTCTGACGGCCGTTAAGCTGAAGTGGGACGTCAAGGCCACGCTGCTGGCGCTGGTCGCGGCATTTCCGCCGTTCGGAACCGTGGTCTTCGAGATCTGGGCCGTGCGTACCGGACGCCTTGCCGAGCTGAGCACCGGCCGACCCGCTGCCGACGCGAAGGTTCTGTCCTGACCGCCCGCCAGTGGATGACGCATCGCGTTAGTGACAAACTGTAGGACGTGACTCGACCCGGTTCCCGTCCTCCTGTCCGCCCGTCGGCCGCCGTCCCCGCATCCATTGCCGGAGCCGTCGACCTGTCCGTTCTCAAGGACCGTCCGGCACCTGCTCCCGCTGCCGAAGCCAGTGGCGATGCGGGAGGGTTGGCTCCGATCGTCGACGTGACCACGGCCAATTTCGAAGCCGAGGTTCTGCAGCGATCGATGCAGGTACCGGTCATCGTCGACCTGGGATCGGCTCGGTCGCCGCAGTCCCAGGCGTTGACGCGTCAGCTCGGGCAACTTGCCGTCGAGGCCGGCGGCACGTGGATACATGCCCGCGTCGATGTCGACTCCAATCCGCAGATCGCGCAGGCATTCGGCGTGCAGGCCATTCCCACGGTGGTTGCCGTCGCGGGTGGGCAGCCGCTCGCCGATTTCCAGGGCACGCAATCCGACGAGCAGTTGCGTCAGTGGCTGCAGGCCGTCGAGCAGGCAACCGCCGGAAAGCTGTCCGGTCCACCCGGGTCGGCTCCCGCCGCCGAGCCGGAACCCGAGGTCGAGGATCCGCGCATCGTCGCTGCGGAAGAGGCGATCGACGAGGGTGACTTCGACAAGGCAGCGGCGGCGTATCAGGCAATCATCGACGCCGAGCCGAAGAACACCGACGCGGTCGCCGCGCTGCGTCAGGTCAAGTTCTTGGCTCGGGTGCAGAACGTTGCACCCGATGCCGTCGAGGTGGCCGACGCCGATCCCGCCAACGTGCAGGCCCGGATCGATGCGGCCGACGCGGAAATGGCCGGGCAGCAGCCGGAACAGGCTTTCGCACGGCTCATCGACGGAATCAAGATCAGTGCGGGCGACGACCGCACGGCCCTGCGTACCCGCCTACTGGAGCTGTTCGAGTTGTTCGACGCCGCCGATCCTCTGGTGGTCTCGGCACGTCGTAAACTCGCGTCCGCTCTGTACTGAATCCCTCAGCTGTAGCGCGAATCGCACAGAGGCTTGCCGCCGAGAACTCCCGAGCGGAACGCGTCGACTCGGGAGAATCCGGACGGCAGCGTCGTTCCGTTGACGTCGCTGGCGGCCAATCCGTCGCTGAGTAGACCGGAAACGGCCTCGTCGAGATCGCCGGGAGAGAGCCGGATTTCGAGAGCGGCCTCGTTGGATTCGGCGCTCAACGCTGCGGTGATGACTCCGGACAGGCATGCGGATCGAAGTGCGGTCTGCGGGTCGTCGAGCGTCTGGCCCGCTTCCTTCTGTACTGCGAGGGTGTAGCGAGACGCGAACAGTACGTACGCGCTGTAGTCACCGGATACGTTGAGTGGCAGGATGTCTCCGCGCTGAGGTGTCTCGGGTTGCCCTATTTCGGCCAGGTCCTCCACATCGACACCGATGGTGTTGGTCGACGGGCAGTACGACACCGGAGTGGTGGCCTCGGCGTCCGTGCACCCGGTGTCCGATCCCGAGTAGTCGACGGTCGGCGGATCGGCGACGGGAAGCGCCGTCTCGAACGATCGCGTGAATGCGCCCAGGGAGTCCTCGGTGACCGGTAGCTCACCGGAATCGTCGGCGCTGTCGAACTTCTGCGGCAACGACGCTCGGCGTGAATCGATTTCGGCCTCGTCGATGCGTGTGCAGGCAGCTGCACCGTCGGTGAACCCGATCTGAACGGCAGTCACTCGCTCGAATGCAGACCCGTGCACCGATTCGGGATCGTTGGGGTCCACGTCGCGCACCGCGACGGTCGCAGCAAGAACACCGTTGAGCCCATCCGAGGTGTTGATGGTGAAGTGCGGCGAATCGCCTTCTGCGACATGGCGGATGAATGCGCCGGCGAAACAGTCGGCTTGCTGCTCGGCCACGATGGTCGGGGTGTCGTCGCCGACGAGTCCCGACTGATGCTGGATCGCGTGGCCGTATTCGTGCGCGATCACCATGACCACCGACATCGGCCCGAACGCGTCGACCAACGCCGGAAGCAGAATGGTGCGGTCCCACCCGATCGAGTCGTCGCGGGTGCAGTACGCGGCATTGGGGACTCCACCGGTTCTGTCTCCACAGAACCGGATGCCGGATCCCTCGTCCTCCGACGCATCCCACGAGGTCAATGTCGAGACCGGCGTGAACGAGCCCTTGAACAGGGCCGGATACTGCTCGGCCCAGAACTGCTGGATGTCGTCGATCGCGTTGGTTGCCAAGATGTCCGAGTCGGTGCCTTCGGCGTTCTCGACGGCGATGGTCGAATCCGGTACTCCCGGACGCGGTCCGCTCGGTCCGCTGGTGACCGGAAGGCCGGCGACCGTGAACGGATTCTCGTAGATCGACACTGCATTACCGCCGACGGTGGCGGCGCACGATGTCAACAGTAGTAACCCTGCAGTGGCGGCCGCAGCCAGAAGTCGTGGTCTGCGGCCGCCGGTCATCTACTGCTCCAATTTGATCCAGATCGCCCCGTTGGCGGGAAGTGCAACCTGGCCTGATGCCGGTCGACCGTGCCACGAGTGCGATGTTGCCGTCACTTCACCCAGGTTGCCCATTCCGGAGCCGCCGTACTCCGTTGCATCGGTGTTGAGGATCTCGATCCAACGGCCTGGTTCCGGTAGTCCCACACGATAGCTGCCGTGCTCGGAACCGGAGAAGTTGAAAATACACGCGACAACCGAACCGTCGGAGCCGTACCTCAGAAAGCTGAGCACGTTGTTCTCGGTGTCGTTGGCGTCGATCCACGAGTAGCCACTGGGCGAGGTGTCCAGCGTCCACAGTGCCGGATGCGACCGGTACGTCGAGTTCAGATCTGCGACAAGCGATTTCACACCTCGGTGCAACGGCTCCTCGTCGATCTGGTACCAGTCCAGGCCTCGTTCCTCGGACCATTCGCGAGTCTGACCGAACTCCTGGCCCATGAACAGCAACTGCTTGCCCGGATGTGCCCACATGTAGGCGAGCATTCCGCGCAGCCCTGCGGCCTTGGCGTAGTCGTCCCCGGGCATGCGGGTCCACAGCGTGCCCTTGCCGTGCACCACCTCGTCGTGGCTGATGGGTAGCAGGTAGTTCTCGCTCCACGCGTAGACGAGCGAGAACGTGATCTCGTGGTGGTGGTAGCTGCGGTGGATGGGATCGCGCCCGACGAAGCCGAGGGTGTCGTGCATCCACCCCATGTTCCACTTCATGTTGAACCCGAGCCCGCCGACGTTCGTCGGGCGAGTGACGCCCGGCCAGGCGGTCGACTCCTCGGCGACGGTGACGACTCCGCGGTGCTTCTTGTGCACCGTGGCGTTCATCTCCTGCAGGAAGGACACCGCTTCGAGGTTTTCTCGGCCACCGTAGATGTTGGGCGACCAGCCGCCCTCGGGACGCGAGTAGTCCAGGTACAGCATCGAGGCGACGGCGTCGACGCGCAGTCCGTCGATGTGGAATTCGTCGATCCAGTAGAGCGCGTTCGCGACCAGGAAGTTGCGGACCTCGCGTCGGCCGAAGTCGAAAACCAGTGTGCCCCAGTCGAGTTGCTCGCCTCGCTGCGGGTCTCCGTGCTCGTAGAGCGGCCCACCGTCGAAGCGGGCGAGGGCCCATTCGTCCTTGGGGAAGTGAGCGGGGACCCAGTCGACGATGACGCCGATGCCGGCGCTGTGCAGGTGATCGACGAAGAACCGGAAGTCGTCCGGACTGCCGAACCTGGACGTCGGTGCGTAGTAGGACGTCACCTGGTAGCCCCAGGATCCGCCGAACGGGTGCTCGGCGACCGGGAGCAACTCCACGTGAGTGAAGCCGGTCTCGATGATGTACTCGGCCAGTTGCTCGGCCAGCTCCCGGTAACCCAGGCCCGGTCGCCACGACGCCAGATGGATCTCGTAGACGCTCATCGGAGCCTGCGTGGGTTCGATGCCGGCTCGGGTGTCGAGCCACTTCTCGTCGTTCCAGGTGTACGTCGACGCGGTCACGACCGACGCGGTGGACGGCGGAACCTCGGTGGCAAAGGCCATCGGGTCGGCCTTGTCCTTCACCGAACCGTCGGAGCCGTGGACGCGGAACTTGTACAGGGCACCGGGTTCGATGTTCGGGACGAACAGCTCCCAGACTCCGGTGGAGCCTAGGACGCGCATCGGCCAACTACGGCCGGTCCACCCGTCGAAGTCGCCCACCAGCGTGACGCCCTGGGCGGCAGGGGCCCACACCGCGAACGAGGTGCCGGTGACGGGACCATCGGGAGTTGCGTACGACTGCTGGTGCGCTCCGAGGATGTCCCACAGACGCTCGTGGCGACCTTCGCCGAACAGGTGCAGGTCGAGTTCACCGAGGGTCGGTAGGAACCGGTACCCGTCGGCAGATTCGGACACGTGCCCACCTGGCCAGGTGACCACGAGCCGGTAATCGATCAGGTCCTCGACCGGCACCAGCGCAGAGAAGAGGCCGTGGGCGACGTGGGTCAACTCGTGGTCGACGCCTCCGACGCGCGCGATCACTTTCTCCGCGTCGGGCTTCAGCGCACGAATCGCTGTTCCGCCCGGCACGGGGTGCGCGCCGAGCACGGAGTGCGGGTTGTAGTGCCGACCAGCGGCGAGGAGATCGAGGTCGTTGTCGGACGGGGCTGCGACGGTGTCTTCGGGCGTCGTCGGATTCTTGGTCACGTTGAATCCACTCACTTTCGGTTGCCGCGGTAGGCCAGTTCGATTCGTGCCGGATAGGGAATGTGGGGGAGCGTGAATATGTGCGCCACCGAGGTCCAGGGCTCGAGTCGGACGAAGTTGGTGTGGCCCCAGTCGTAATGGATGCCGCTCACCTCGTCCTTGATCGTCAGGGTGTCCTGCCAGTCGTGACCGAGCGCGGGCATGTCCAGATGGACGGTGCCCTCCTCGGCTCCGAACGGGTTGAGGTTGATGACCACCAACACCGAGTCGCCGGTCTGCGGATCGAACTTGGAGTATCCGATCAGCGCTTCGTTGTCGATCGTGTGGAAATGGATGTTGCGCAGTTGCTGCAGGGCCGGATGCGCACGGCGGATGGAATTGAGGGTGGTGATCCACGGCTCCAGCGATTCGCCGCGGGCGAGCGCACCCTCGAAGTCGCGCGGTCGCAACTGGTACTTCTCGGAGTCCACATACTCCTCGCTGCCCTCGCGCACGGCCTGATGTTCGTACAGCTCGTACCCGGAGTACACGCCCCACGTCGGAGCCAGGGTGGCGGCCAGAGCTGCTCGCAGAGCGAACATTCCGGGTCCTCCGTGTTGCAGGCTCTCGTGCAGAATGTCCGGGGTGTTGACGAACAGGTTCGGCCGCGCGTCGTCGGCGCGTCGGGCATGCTCCTCGGCGAACTCGGTCAGCTCCCACTTCGCGGTACGCCACGTGAAGTACGTGTACGACTGCGTGAACCCACGTTGCGCGAGACCGTACATGCGCACCGGCCGGGTGAACGCCTCGGCCAGGAACAGGACGTCCGGATCGGTCTTCTTGACCTCGGCGATGAGCCATTCCCAGAAGTCCGGTGGCTTGGTGTGTGGATTGTCGACTCGGAAGATCTTGACACCCAACGAGATCCAGTATCGGACCACGCGTAGCACTTCCTCGTAGATGCCACGACGGTCGTTGTCGAAATTGACCGGGTAGATGTCCTGGTACTTCTTCGGCGGATTCTCGGCGTACGCGATGGTGCCGTCCGGCAACACCGTGAACCACTCGGAATGTGTTGCAGCCCATGGATGATCCGGAGCGGCCTGCAGAGCCAGATCGAGCGCCACTTCGAGGCCATGTTCTCGCGAGGCGTCGACGAACGCACGGAAATCGTCCTCGGTTCCCAGCTCGGGATGGATGGCGTCGTGCCCGCCGTCCTTGGATCCGATCGCCCACGGCGAACCGACGTCCTCGGGGCCCGGAGTCAACGTGTTGTTCGGGCCCTTGCGGTTGATCGTGCCGATCGGGTGGATCGGAGGCAGGTAGACGATGTCGAAGCCCATGCGCGCGATGCGCGGCAACTGCTCGATGGATGTCGCGAACGTGCCGTGCCGCGGTGATCCGTCCTCGTTCCACCCGCCCGTGGAGCGCGGGAAGAACTCGTACCAGGCACCGTTGAGGGCCAGGTTTCGGTCGACCCACACGTTCACTGCCCGCGATCTGGTCACCAGCTCGCGCAGCGGGTGCTGGAACAGCAGTTCGGTGACCGACGATGCGAACGCCGAAGACACGCGCGCGGGCAGCGGGCGGTCGGTGTCGCGCAGGCCGGCGGCGACGTCGGCGAGCAGCTGCCTGCTCTCCGCAGGAACGCCGGTGGCAGCGCGGAGGAACAGGCGCGCCCCGATCTCGAGGTCGTTGGCGAGTTCGTGGGCGCTCTGGCCCACTCCGAGCTTCGCTTCGACGGCGTGACGCCAGGTGCTGATCGGGTCGCTCCACGCCTCGATACGGCAGATCCAGTAGCCGGGCCGGGATGGGACGAACACCGCGTCGAACGTGTCCGGCTCGTGGCCGGGCGTCATCGGGATGCGTTCGAGCTTGCCTCCCGGTCCACGCACCGACAGCGTCGCGGCCACTGCGTCGTGACCCTCGCGCCAGACGTCGGCGGAAACTGGAAACGTCTCGCCCACCACCGCTTTCGCGGGGTATTTCCCGGTCGTCGTATCTGGAAGGACATTGTCGATACCAAGTCGACCTGTCACTTCACACTCCATTCTTCGTTAGAGGTATGGCTGCGCGGGCGCAACCTCTGATCGAACCGATATTTGGTGTGCTTCTACTCGTCAACCGTAGTGCAGCAGCGCAGATGGCGCGTGCGCCGACGCATACTGACCGCGACGGGCGCACGAGGAAATTTTCGCCGAGCGCCCCATCGACACAGGTATCCGTGGGTAGGGTTCGGCTCTGTGAAAGCCTTGCGTCGATTCACCGTCCGAGCCCACCTTCCCGCCCGTTTGAATGCCCTCGCCGAGCTGTCGACAAACCTCAGGTGGTCGTGGCATTCGGCCACGCAGGATCTTTTCGAGCACATCGATCCGCTGCTGTGGACCGAACTCGAACGCGATCCGGTGGCCGTGCTCGGTGCCGTCGCACCCGGCCGGCTCGAAGAACTCGCCGAAGACGCATCGTTCCTGGCCGAATTGGACGCCGCCGAGGCGGATCTACACGACTACCTCGCCCGACCCCTCTGGTACCAGAACGAGCTCGCCGAGGGGCGAGCTCTGCCGTCGGGCATCGGTTATTTCTCGATGGAGTTCGGGGTCACCGAGGTACTGCCGAACTACTCGGGTGGGCTCGGCATTCTGGCCGGCGACCACCTGAAGGCGGCGTCGGATCTCGGTCTACCGCTGATCGGCGTCGGACTGCTCTACCGCTCGGGGTACTTCCGGCAATCGCTGACGGCCGACGGCTGGCAGGCCGAGCGTTACCCGTCCCTGGACCCGCACGGTCTGCCGTTACGACTGCTCACCGACGACAACGACTCACCGGTGTTGATACACGTGTCGATGCCGGGGTCGCGCGTGCTGCGGGCCCGCGTGTGGATCGCTCAGGTGGGACGCGTTCCGCTGCTGCTGCTCGATTCCGACATCGCCGACAACGATCCCGAGCTCAGAGGAGTCACCGACCGCCTGTACGGCGGCGATCAGGACCACCGCATCAAGCAGGAGATCCTCGCCGGTATCGGCGGAGTACGCGCGATCAGGGCCTACACGCGCGCGCACGGTCTGCCCGATCCCGAGGTGTTCCACATGAACGAGGGCCACGCCGGCTTCCTCGGGGTCGAACGCATCCGTGAACTCGTCACCGGTAGCGGGTTGGACTTCGATTCGGCGTTGGCCGCCGTCCGGGCGGGCACGGTGTTCACCACCCACACCCCGGTGCCTGCCGGCATCGACAGGTTCCCCGCCGATCTGGTGCGGCACTACTTCGGCGGTAGCGACGGTGCACCGGACTCGGCCCTGTTGCCGGGATTGCCGATGAGCCGAATTCTGGCACTGGGCGGCGAGAGTGATCCGTCGGTGTTCAACATGGCGCACATGGGCCTTCGCTTGGGGCAGCGCGCCAACGGAGTGTCGAAGCTGCACGGAATCGTCAGCCGCGAGATGTTCAACGGCCTGTGGCAAGGATTCGACGCGTCGGAGGTGCCGATCGGATCGGTGACCAACGGTGTCCACGCGCCGACGTGGGCGGCGCGGGAATGGGCCGAGGGGGAGACCGAGACCGGTGGGCCGTTGTCCTCGGAACAGGTGTGGTCCACGCGAAACGCGTTGCGCGCGCAGTTGGTGGACGAGGTGCGCCGAAGGGTGCGCCGCTCGGCACTGGAGCGAGGGTCGACCGAGGCCGAGATAAGCTGGACTGCAAATGTTTTCGACCCCGACGTGTTGACCGTCGGCTTTGCTCGACGCGTACCGACGTACAAGCGTCTGACGCTCATGCTGCGCGAACCCGAGCGATTGCGGGCGATGTTGCTCGATCCCGTCCGCCCGGTTCAGCTGGTTGTAGCCGGAAAATCGCATCCGGCCGACGACGGTGGGAAGGCGCTCATTCGGCAGATCGTCAAGTTCGCCGACGAGGCCGATGTACGACACCGCATCGTGTTCCTGCCCGACTACGACATGTCCATGGCGCGCTTTCTGTACTGGGGTTGCGATGTGTGGCTGAACAATCCGCTGCGACCGCTCGAGGCCTGCGGTACGTCCGGAATGAAGTCGGCGCTCAACGGCGGCCTCAATCTGTCGATTCGCGACGGATGGTGGGACGAGATGTACGACGGCGAAAACGGGTGGGCGATCCCGACGGCCGACGGCATCACCGACGACAATCGCCGCGACGATCTGGAAGCCGCTGCCCTCTACGAATTGCTCGAGCAGGCGGTGCTGCCGAAATTCTACGATCGCGGGGAGGACGGTGTGCCGGCTCGCTGGATCGAGATGGTGCGGCACACACTGGAACAGCTGGGACCGAAAGTGTTGGCCTCGCGCATGGTTCAGGACTACACACTCGGCTACTACGCGCCCGCTGCGCACTCCGCCCGCGCGGTGTCGGCCGACGGCTACCACGGCGCGAAGGATGTCGCGTCGTATCGCGGCCGCGTCGAGCAGGCGTGGCTTAACGTGAAGGTCACCCGAGTCGACAGCGAGGGGTTGCCGGACACCCCCGTCATCGGTGCCGAACTGTCGCTGCGCGCCATCGTCGACCTCGGCGGTATGGAACCGGGTGCCGTCGTGGTGCAGGCCGTGGTGGGACGCGTCGACGAGGGCGAGGACCTCAGCGACATTCGCACCACCGAGATGTCGCACGTGGGCAGTGAGGGCGGCGAGCACGTGTACGCGGGCGAGACGCGGCTACCGCACAGTGGAGCGGTGGGCTACACGGTGCGGGTGTTGCCACGGCACCACGGGCTTGCCTCCGATGCCGAGCTCGGTTTGGTGTCGACGCCGTAGGGAGCAGCTACTTTCCGGCCAGGCGGGTGAGGGCCTTGCGGACCACCTCCGGGTCGGAGGTCTCCCAGAACGGCGGTAAGGACGCGCGCAGATAGCCGCCGTACCGGGCGGTCGCCAGGCGCGAATCGAGCACGGCGACAACACCTTTGTCGTCGACGCTACGGAGCAGTCGACCGACGCCCTGCGCCAGTAGCAGGGCAGCGTGGTTGGCGGCCACCGCGAGAAAGCCGTTGCCGCCACGTGATTCGACGGCCTGCTGTCGAGCCACCAGTAGTGGATCGTCGGGCCGGGGGAACGGAATTCGATCCAGGATCACCAGGCTCAGCGACGGACCGGGCACATCGACGCCCTGCCACAGCGACAGCGTCCCGAACAGTGAGGTGGCCTCGTCGTCGGCGAACTTCTGCACCAGTGCGCCGGTGGAATCGTCACCCTGACACAGGATCGGGGTGTCGAGTCGTTCGCGCATCTCCTCTGCCGCGGCCTTGGCGGCGCGCATCGACGAGAACAGCCCGAGCGTCCGACCACCGGCTGCCTCGACGAGCGATTCGATCTCGTCGAGCGAGGACTTGGACAGGCCGTCGCGTCCGGGCGGAGACAGATGTTTGGCGATGTACATGATGCCGGCGCGAGCGTGGTCGAACGGCGAGCCCACGTCCAACGAACTCCAGCGAATGGATCCGTTGTCCGAGGGTGGTTCCACTCCCGACGCCATGGCGGTGTCACTGCGAGAGGGTTTCTCTGCGGGCAGGCCCCAATTGACGGCCAGGCCGTCGAAGGATCCGCCGACGGTGAGCGTCGCGGAGGTCAGCACCACGGTGGATTCGGCGAACAACCGTGCCCGCAGCAGCCCGCCCACCGAGAGCGGAGCAATGCGAACGGTGCGTTTGACGTTTCCTCGGAAATCGTCGACGGCGTGCCAGACGACGTCCTTGCGCTTGGCCGGGTCGGGCTCGTCGAAGGCAGTGAGCACTCGTACGGCGCTGTCGTGCACCTCGTCGACTGCCACGAGTGCTGCGCTGCGGGCCGCGGCCGCCTCGGGATCACTGCCCGCCATGCCCTGTTTGTTCGGGCCGATCGCGGTGCGCACGGCCCAGGCGGCGTCGCGGACGGACGCCAGGGCCGGTCCGACGCCGTCGGGAAGGGACTGCCATCGACCGGGCGGTAGTTCGTCCAGAATCGCGGCCCAGTTCTCGGCAGCTCCTTCGAGCTGATCGACGGTCTCTTCCTCGATGAGCTTGGCGCTACGGCGTGCGGCCGCGGTGACGGTGGCGGCCGAAAGCTCTTCAGTGGCAACGCCGGTCACTCGGTCGACCAATTCGTGGGCCTCGTCGACGACCACGACGTCGTGCTCGGGCAGGATCTGAATTCCGGTGATCGCGTCGATAGCGAGCAGCGCGTGGTTGGTCACGACCACGTCGACCTGTGCGGCCTCGGTGCGGGCGCGCTCGGCGAAGCAGTCCTCGCCGACGGGGCACCGCGATTTCCCGAGGCACTCGCGAGCGGTGACGCTGACCTGACGCCACGCCTGGTCGCTCACGCCGGGCACCACGTCGTCGCGATCGCCCGTTTCGGTCTCCGAGGACCACTTGGTCAGCCGGACCACCTCGCGGCCCATCCGCGAGACGGCGAACGGGTCGAACAACTCCGCGTCCGGTGCCTCCTGCGCGGCACCGGTGTGAATCTTGTTCATACACAAGTAATTGTTGCGGCCCTTGAGGATCGCGAACTTCGGACGCCGACCCACAGCTTCGGTGAGTGCGTCGGACAGACGTGGAAGGTCGCGGTCGACCAACTGTCGCTGCAGCGCGATCGTGGCCGTCGAGACGATGACTGTCTTTCCCGATTCGACCGCATGCCTGATGCTGGGCACGAGATACGCGAGGGACTTGCCGGTGCCCGTGCCCGCCTGCACCGCGAGATGCTCGCCGGTGTCGATCGAATGCGCCACTGCAGAGGCCATCGTCAGCTGATTGCTGCGTTCCTTGCCACCGAGCGAGTGCACCGCAACCTGCAGGAGAGCGGGAACGGTGGGCAACTCGGTCTTCGACGGCACCGAAGCAGACTACTGCCGATCGCCCACCGGGTTCGGCACCGACACCGCCCCTAGCCCAGGGCGAACCGGGTCGGTATCGCCGGTTCGCCCTGGGACAGGGCGAGCCCCTCCCACGGCAGGCTGACCAGGCGTCGCGCGAGGAGGTCCCGGCCCTCGGCGAGGGTCGGTAGATCGGCGACGCGCCGGCCGCCACGCATCAGCGGCGTGGTCAACGTCTCCACCGTCAGACCGTCCTCGACCGTCGGGGCGGCGTCGAACGGGTGCACTATTTCCTCGACTGCCGTACCGGTCCCACGCGCGGTCCGCAGCGCTGCCTTGGTACCACCGCGCGATTCCTTGTGACTGCTGCGCTTGGCGACGGGAATGCCGTCTACGGTGACCAGCTTGTAGACCATTCCTGCTGTCGGTGCGCCCGAACCGGTGACCAGCGACGTGCCGACGCCGTACGAATCGACGGGTTCGGCACGCAGCGCGGCGATCGCGTACTCGTCGAGGTCTCCGGAGACGACGATCCGCGTGTTCGGCGCACCGAGAGCGTTCAATTGGGCGCGGACCTGACGGGCGAGGACTCCGAGGTCGCCGGAGTCGATGCGGACACCGCCGAGCTCCGGACCGGCCACCTCGATCGCGTTGGCCACGCCCTGCTTGATGTCGTAGGTATCGACCAGCAGTGTCGTTCCCACCCCGAGCGCTCGGACCTGAGCGGCAAAAGCGGCCTTCTCGTCGGGGCCGTCGGCGGTGGTGTGCAGCAGCGTGAACGAATGGGCCGATGTGCCTGCTCCGGGGACGCCGTGGCGTCGGACTGCTTCGAGGTTGGACGTCGCGGTGAAGCCGGCCAAGTAGGCCGCGCGCGATGCCGCGACCGCCGCCTCCTCGTGGGTGCGCCGCGATCCCATTTCGATGATCGGCCTGGCCTCGGCGGAGGCGACCATGCGCGCTGCCGCAGAGGCGATTGCGCTGTCGTGATTGAGAATCGACAGCACCACGGTTTCCAGGACCACGCACTCGGCGAACGTGCCGCGGACCGTCAGGACGGGGGAGCCGGGAAAGTACAGCTCGCCCTCGCGGTAGCCGTCGATGTCGCCGGTGAAGCGGTAGTTGCGCAGCCACTCGACGGTGTCGGCGTCGAGAAACTTCGACACGACACGCAGCTCGTCCGGGCCGAATCGGAAGCGATCGACGGCGTCGAGAATGCGCTCGGTGCCGGCCACGACGCCGTATCGGCGGCCGCCGGGTAGCCTGCGGGCGAAGACCTCGAAACTGCACGGTCTGTCTGCATAGCCGCTGGCCAGGGCCGCGGACAGCATCGTGTACTCGTACTGGTCGGTCAGCAGTGCAGTGCTGGCTCCGTCGCTGGAAAGCGTGTGATCGGTGGTCGCGTCATTGCTCACCTCGATCACACTACGAGCGCAGGGGCGAACGTGTGGGGTCGGCCCGACACGCCGTACCCTGTTGCCATGCCTTGGTTGACGGTGGATGGATCGCTTCTGCCCGTGGACGGCTTCTCGGCACTCGAAGTCGCGGCGGCGTCGCCGCAGGCGGTGCCGGCCGAAACCGAGGCCGTTGCTGCCGACGAAGCGCACGACACTCCGTGGGTCACCATCGTGTGGGACGACCCGGTCAACTTGATGCACTACGTCACCTACGTGTTCCAGAAGCTCTTCGGCTACAGCAAGGCCAAGGCCACCGAGTTGATGATGCAGGTGCATTCCGAGGGCAAGGCGGTCGTGTCGAGCGGCGAGCGCGATGCGATGGAGAACGACGTCAAAAGGCTGCACGCGGCGGGCCTGTGGGCCACCATGCAGCAGGACAAGTAGTCAGCAGTTCGCCACCTCTACGTCAGAGAAGGACATCACCGACAGTGCGCACGTGGACGAGACGAAATTCGTTGTCCGGGGTCAAGATCAAGTCCGAGATCGACGCTCGTGAGGCGGCGGTGCTCAAGTCCCTGGTCGCATCCGTTCTCGGCCTGCTACGCGATCGTTCCGCCGCGGCACCTACCGACGAGCTCGCTGCGCTGACCGGGCTGCGTACCGGCCACAACAGCCCGCCGGACGATGCAGCGCTGGCTCGGCTGCTGCCGGACTTCCACCGCGCCGATCCCGAACACGACGATCAGGATCCGGCCGATCTGAACGGTGCCCTCCGCGGGTTGCACGAGCCCGAGATCATCGACGAGAAGTTGGCTGCCGGGGCAGTGATCCTCGCGACCCTGCCCGATTCCGGCGGAAAGATCGTGCTCACCCAGGAACAGGCCGACGCGTGGTTGACGGGTCTCAACGACGTGAGGCTGGCGCTCGGGACCACACTGGGCATCAGTGCAGACACTCCTGACGTACTCGACGAGGGCGATCCTCGTGCTCCCCATCTGGACGTGTATCACTGGTTGACCTGGATGCAGGATTCCCTCGTCCAGGTCCTCGTTCCCTAGGGTGCCGACGTGACCGCAGCCTTCTCGAAACCCGGGCCCCGAGACTGCTTGACCGATGTGGCAGGTCTGTTGGTCGGCCATCATCACGAACTCGACGACGACGCCGCGATGGGGTTCGGTTCGGCCACCGGCTGCACTGTGGTGCGCGTTCTCGGTGGGGCGACGGCGGCCGTCGACGTGCGAGGCGGCGGACCGGGAACGCGCGAGACCGATCTGCTCGATCCGAGCCATTCCGTTCAGCAGGTCGACGCCATCCTGTTGACCGCGGGCAGTGCGTACGGGCTTGCGGCCGCCGACGGCGTCATGCGGTGGCTCGAAGAGCACGAACAAGGCATCCCGATGGGCAGTCCGGCTCACGTCGTGCCGATCGTGCCGGCTGCGGTGATCTTCGACCTTCCGGTCGGCGACTGGGCCGCGCGCCCCACCGCGGAGTTCGGCTACCGTGCTGCGGCCACGGCGGCGACCGAGTTCGCGACGGGATCGGTCGGGGCGGGAGTCGGTGCTCGCGCCGGCGTGCTCAAAGGTGGGGTGGGCACCGCGAGCACGGTGATCGAGGGCGGTCCGGCCGACGGAGTGACGGTCGCAGCTCTGATGGTCGTCAACCCTGTGGGCGCGGTGTTCGATCCGCGCACCGGGTTGTTGTGGGGCACCGGCACACTGGGGCCCGCGGACTTCGGCATGCGCAATCCCGACGTCGACGAGGTGCGGACCGCGGCGGCGCTCGAACCCAAGGCCACTGCTCTGAACACCACGATCGGCGTGGTTGCGACGGATGCGCCGCTGTCGTCGGCGTCGTGCAAGCGAATAGCCGTCGCGGGTCACGACGGACTCGCGCGGGCCATCCGGCCTGCGCACTCGCCACTCGACGGCGACACCGTCTTCGCCGTGTCCACGGGCACCAGGGCCGTCACCGCCGAGCTCTCTGTGCCCGCAGCATTCTCCCCGGAACTACCGGTACTGGCCGCGGTCACCGAAGCGGCGGCGATCGTCGTCGAGCGAGCCATCGTCCGGGCCCTGCTCGACGCCACCTCGGTGGCCGGCATCCCCACCTATCGCCAGATCTTCCCCTCCGCATTCACGGCGTCGCGTCTCTGACCGGCAGGTAGCCGCTACCGGTACCGTGGAGAGACCGAGGTTGGAGGCGATCATGAGTGAGACCGGCAAGCTTCCCGGTGAGCGAGAGCGGCCCGCGTGGATGCAGGCAGCCGTCTTCGTCGGAGGATTCGTGGCGCTGCTGTGGATCATCGAGATCATCGACGTCGCGAGCGGTTCCCGGCTCGAGCAGAACGGTATCGAGCCTCGTTCCGCCGACGGCTTGTGGGGCATCCTGTTCGCGCCCGTGCTGCACGATGACTGGCAGCACCTGATCGCCAACACGGTTCCCCTGATCGTGCTCGGATTCCTGGTGTTGCTCTCGGGCATCGCGCGTGGTCTGGCTGCCACCGGGATCGTCTGGGTGATCGGCGGCGTAGGTACCTGGCTCACGGCCGGCACCTACAGCAACACGATCGGCGCGTCGATTCTGATCTTCGGCTTCATCACGTACCTGCTCGTTCGTGGATTCTTCACCCGCCACCTAGGCCAGCTCGCGATCGGGGTCGTGGTGTTCGTGCTGTACGGCAGCGCGCTGTGGGGCGTGCTGCCGAGCGATCCGAGCATCTCCTGGCAGGGTCATCTGTTCGGCGCGGTGGGTGGGGTCGTCGCGGCTCGACTGCTGTCCGCCGACGCTCGGGCCGACAGAGCGCGCGCCAGAGCACTCGATCGTCCCACTCCGTAGGCGGTAGGTAACCGCGAGCACAGCTGTGTTCGGGCGTGAAATTCGCCGACTCGCGCGGTCAATACTGCCCGAACGTTTCGAGTGACGCGCTCGGCGTGGCAGCATGGCTTACATGCGAATTACCGTCCTGGGATGTTCGGGCAGTGTGTCCGGACCCGATTCACCCGCGTCGGGTTACCTCCTGGAAGAAGAGGAGACCGCGCCGGTCGTTCTCGATTTCGGGCCCGGCGTCCTCGGGGCGTTGCAGCGTTATGTCGATCCGGGTGACGTGAGCGTTCTGCTTTCGCATCTGCACGCCGATCACTGCCTCGATGTTCCCGGTCTGCTCGTGTGGCGTCGCTACCATCCGAACCCGCCGGAAGGGCGGGCGATCGTCTACGGACCGAAGGACACTGCGTTTCGGCTCGGAGTGGCGTCGGCCGAGTGCGGCGGTCAGATCGACGACATGTCCGACACCATCGATCTACGCCGCTGGGTGGACGGCCGGACCATCGAATTCGGACAGCTGTCGATTCTGACCCGGCAGGTGTTCCATCCGCCGGAGTCGTACGGCATGCGGGTCACCACCGGTGGCGGAAAGACATTCGCGTACAGCGGCGACACCGGTATGTGCCAGGCGGTGCAGGATCTGGCTCAGGGTGCCGATGTCTTTCTCTGCGAGGCGTCGTGGACCGACAGCCCGGATCGGCCCGAGGGCGTCCACCTGTCCGGTATCGAGGCCGGTCGCATCGCTCGGGAAGCCGGAGTGGGGGAGCTACTGCTCACCCACATTCCGCCCTGGACGTCTCGCGAGGATGTCATAGCCGAGGCGAAGGCAGAGTTCAGCGGACCGGTGCATGCCGTCGAGCCAGGGGACGCCTTCACCGTATGACGACGCGCTAGGCTTCGAGTCGTGTCCAGACGAGAAGACGGCAGAGCGGACGACGAGCTCCGCACCATCAAGATCACCCGCGGATTCACCACTCACCCGGCAGGGTCGGTGCTGGTCGAATTCGGCAACACCAGGGTGATGTGCACGGCCAGCGTCGAGGAGGGCGTACCGCGCTGGCGGAAGGGATCCGGCCTGGGCTGGCTCACCGCCGAGTACGCAATGCTTCCCGCTGCTACCCACACGCGCAACGGACGCGAGTCCGTCAAGGGCAAGGTCGGCGGACGCACTCAGGAGATCTCCCGACTGGTCGGACGCTCACTGCGCGCGTGCATCGATCTGGCAGCGATCGGCGAGAACACGATCGCCCTCGACTGCGACGTGTTGCAGGCCGACGGCGGCACCCGTACTGCTGCCGTGACCGGAGCGTTCGTGGCTCTCAGCGACGCCGTCACCTACCTACGAGCAGCCGGACGCCTGGCCGACCCGCAGCCGATCTCGTGCATGATCGCCGCGGTCAGTGTCGGCGTCGTCGACGGCCGGGTGCGTCTCGACCTTCCGTACGAAGAGGATTCGCGAGCCGAGGTCGACATGAACGTCGTTGCGACCGACACCGGAACTCTGGTGGAGATCCAGGGAACCGGCGAGGGCGCGACCTTCCCGCGCACCACCCTCGACAAGCTCCTCGACTCGGCGTTCGTCGGTATCGACAAGCTGTTCGAGGTGCAGAGGGAGGCGCTGGCGTTGCCGTACCCGGGGGATCTGCCCGAGCCTGCCACCGCAGAAACGAAGAAGAAGTTCGGTGCCTGACACCAAGCTGCTGGTAGCCAGTCGTAACGCGAAGAAGCTGCGCGAGCTGCGCCGGGTGCTCGATGCCGCCGGCCTCATGGGTATCGAGTTGGTCGGTCTCGACGAGGTGCCGCCGTTTCCCGAGGCACCCGAAACCGGAGCGACGTTCGAGGACAACGCGGCGGCCAAAGCGCGCGACGGTGCGGCGGCAACCGGGTTGCCTTGCGTCGCCGATGATTCCGGAATCGAAATCGACGCATTGAATGGAATGCCCGGTGTGCTCTCCGCGCGCTGGTCCGGAACTCACGGGCAGGACGAGGCCAACACGGCGCTCGTGCTGGCGCAGCTGAGCGATACCCCCGACGAACGACGCGGGGCGGCTTTCGTGTCGGCGTGTGCGTTGGTGGTCCCGGGCGGAGCCGAGACCGTCGTTCGCGGCGAGTGGCGCGGCGTTGTAGCGCGAGAGCCGTTGGGGGAGAACGGATTCGGATACGATCCGATCTTCGTGCCGGAGGGGGACGGCCGCAGTGCCGCGCAGTTGGCTCCGGACGAAAAGGACGCGGCCTCTCATCGCGGCCGCGCGCTGCGCAAGCTGGTTCCTGCTCTCGAAGCGTTGACAGGGCGATAGTCGTGGCGGCGCGGGCAGTGTTGACGAGAACCACGGTCGTGCTCGCTGCCGCTGCCTTGTGTTCGGTGGGAACCCCCGCTTCGGCAGCGCCGGTCGCGGGATCGTTCGCTGAGGCCTTGGTCTACTCGGTGGCCCATCCAGGTGCGACGCCGGCGGGCGCGAACGATTACTCGTGCGTTCCCAGCGCTCGACATCCCGAACCGGTCATCTTGGTACACGGGTTCCTGGAGAACTCCTACGCGAACTGGTCGTCGCTGTCACCGGCCCTGGTCGACGCCGGATACTGCGTGTTCGCACTCGACTACGGCAACACCGGGCCGGTGCCCGGGTTGGGAGCGCTGGGAACGATTCCCGAGAGTGCCGCGGAGCTGTCCACGTTCGTCGATTCCGTCCTCGAGTCGACTGGCTCATCGAGGGTGTCGATCGTGGGTCACTCGAAGGGCGGGACGGTGCCGCGCTACTACGCCCGCTTCCTCGGCGGTGATCGCACCGTCTCGCGCATAGTGGCGCTGTCTCCGCCGAACTATCCGACCGCCGGTCCGCCGGTGCAGGACGACGTGCTCGAGCGGTTGAACGAGGGCAGCGACACAGTCGCGGGGATCGATTACACGACGATCGTGACTCGATACGACCAGGTTGTCGTTCCGTACACGGCGTCGCTCCTTACCGGAGCGGGAAATACGAACGTGGTGCTGCAGGACGTGTGCCCCGGCAATGTCGTCGAGCACACAGGAATCTCGTACGATCCGCTGGCGCAGCGGCTGGTGGAGAACGCGCTGGATCCGGAGAACGCACAGCCGATCACCTGCTGACGTCAGACGCCGAAGTCGGCCTTGACCTGCTTGGTGCGTTTGTGTTCGACGTAGAACGACAGGAACGGAACAGTTCCGGCCAGCAGGGTGCCGATGGTCCGACCGGCCGGCCACCGCACCTTGATGGCAAGGTCGATCGTCAGGATCAGGTATACGAGGTAGACCCAACCGTGCACTACCGCAATCCAGTTGGGCACATTCTCGACCTTGAAAATGTACTTCGCGACCATTTCGGTCACGAGGACGAGCAACCAGATACCGGTGACGTAGGCGAGCACGCGATAGCGCAGCAACGCCGACGCAATCTTCCGAGTCTTGTTGGTGGACGCCTTGGTCTTGTCCGGTGCCGAACTCACGTGGTGCTCCTGTCGGTCCCGCGGGATTCGTTCAGCTCCGCGAGGTAGCTGTTGTACTCGAGAAGTTGCCTGGCCTCGGGGTCGTCCAGATCGCCGACGTCGGGGTCTGCCGCGCGGCGCTGGGGGAGCAGATCGAGAGGGACCTCGGTCGGTCCGTCGGGCTGCCCGGCTTCGGGCTCGTCCTGGTCCTCGTCTTCGAGGCGGACGAACTTGCGGTAGGCGTAGACGACGAACGCCGCGAACAAGGGCCACTGGAACGCGTAGCCGAGGTTCTGGCCGTTGCCGCCGACCGCCTCGAAGCGTTCCCACTGCCACCAGCCGAGACCGAGACACACCGCCGCGGATACGATCACCAGCGCAATGAGCGCGGGTCGACGCTTCGGGCGGGATGAGGTCACCACTCGACGGTACCGGAGCGACTACTACCGAAGGTAGTCACATCGGGTGGTCGGCCGGTGATTCTCACCATGGACGAGCCGGGTGCGACTCACGACCGACGACGGTTCGCCCGTGCTTCGGCAAGTTGCTCGGCACCGGGGCCGGTGATGTCGGCGAGAGCGCTGCTGCGCCCCGTCAGCACCAACGCCAGGGTGCCCGCCGATCCTTCGACGACGGGGCCCTCGCCCCGACTCCAGTCCAGATCGGTTGCGCGCCACTGCAGTCGAAGATCGGGTCCTTTGAACGGTGCCGCACCGCTTTCCGGCACCAGGAAGTCGAGCATCGTAACCATGCGGTGCTCGGGAACGTGGTGCTCGATTCCCAGCGGCCTGCACACATCGAGCCCGTGCACGATGACGTCGGACAGGGGGGCCAGCGGACCGTGGCCCGGCGGGGTGAACTTCTTGTCTGCGTGAGCTGTCAGGAGCGCGGGTAATTCGTCGCCGTACTTGCGCTTGATTCTCTGGGTCGTCATCTGATTGGCGCGGTCGAAGTTCCCTCGAGTGCGCACCATGGCGAGTCCGAACTGCCAGAGCGGGACGATCAGGGGCACCACGAGATGGGCGGCGACGTCGCGGACCGTCCAGGCGTCGCACAGCGATGGGGTGTCCCACTGTTCGGGTGTCAGGGTGTCGAAAGTGCGTGCGAGAGAGCGTCGTTCGTCGGAAGTTTCGGCGAAGATCGCGTCGTCATCGAGATCGCTGGACATACGAGCCACCTTCACACGTTGAAACCGGTAGACCTGGGAGTCTCGAGAAAAGCCGGGTCGAACGACCGTTGTGCGCGAGGGGGGACTTGAACCCCCACGTCCTGAGACACTGGAACCTAAATCCAGCGCGTCTGCCAATTCCGCCACTCGCGCGTGCCGGTGAAGTCTACAACCGATGCTGCTGTGCGTGCGACGCGGTTCTTCGAGCCACGTCGACGTCCGATTAGGCTCGCCGGGTGGTGAAGAAGGAGAACTCGTTCGATCCGGCGCGCATCCTCGAACTGCTGTGGCGGGTCGACGCGAAACCGAGCCGAACCGGCCTGAGCGTCGACGCGATCGTCGACGCGGCCATCGAGATGGCCGATGCGAACGGGTTGGAGTCGGTGTCGATGCGCAATGTGGCCGAGCATCTCGGGGTCGGTGCGATGTCGCTGTACACCCACGTGCCGGGGCGTCAAGAGTTGACGGACCTGATGATCGATCGGTCTCTGGCAGATCTGTACGCACACGTCGACGAGCCGGCATCGGTTCCCGGTGGGTGGCGGTCCGCGTTGCGATTCGTTGCCGAGCGCAATTGGGAACTCTATCAACGACATTCGTGGCTGCTCGACGCCGTCGGTGCGCGTCCGGTGCTCGGTCCGCACACCAACGACAAGTACGAGGCAGAGCTGCGCACCCTCGTCGGTACCGGGCTCGGTGACGTCGAGATCGATTCGGTGTTGACACTGGTTCTCACTCACGTCTCGGGGACCGCGAGGGCCTCGGCCGCGGTCGATCGGGTGAAGAAGCAGTCGGGGATGTCCGACGCTCAGTGGTGGGCGGCTACTGCACCCGTCATCGAGCGGGTGATGACGCGGGAGCGTTTTCCGGTGTCGTCCCGCATCGGGACGGCCGCGGCGACGTCGTACGACGCCGCCAGCGACCCCGTGCATGCCTATCGTTTCGGTGTGGAGTGCATCCTCGATGGCGTCGAGGTGATGATCTCGCAGAGGTGATGAT
This sequence comes from Rhodococcus sp. 05-2254-5, assembly GCF_002258575.1. Lineage (NCBI taxonomy): Bacteria > Bacillati > Actinomycetota > Actinomycetes > Mycobacteriales > Nocardiaceae > Rhodococcus > Rhodococcus sp. 05-2254-5. The sequence continues at coordinate 27,816 of NZ_NOZG01000002.1, forward strand.
TTCGCAGAGGTGATGATCTCGCAGAGTCAGCTCGCCGATCGGAGCGCAGCCTCGGAGTGACGCTGCGGCGGCCTGCGCAGCTTGTGCTGGTAACGCCAGAGCGCGTGCTCGAGCGAGGCGAGATCGACGTGGAGTGCGTCCGCTACGGCGTCGAGAATTACGGGGGAGCGCTCCTCGGCGATGTCGGCGGCCAGGTCTCGATGGAGTGGTTCGAGAGCGTCGGCAACGAACGCGGTCAGATGTGCGGTCGCCTTGTCGGTGCGTACGCCCAGATGCATGAGCATGCACTCCCAGGTGGTCTCGCCGAGGCCAGGGATCGCGCGGAACGCATCGAAATGTTCCTTCGTGTGCTGCTCGAAATCGGTCGAACGGCTCAACCCCGACGCGATCAGCGTCTGCGCTGCCACAGCGGCTGCCGCCGCCTTGGTTCGGCTGTTTCCTGGAACGAGCTGACGGTTGGACAGGATCTGCACGAGCTGATCCGGATCCGAAGTCAGTTCTGCAAGGGTTGTCAAGTCGTCGAGTCGGTTATCGCCGCGGTGTGACCGCCACCGTCCGATGACCGCTCGCACCCCACTGGTCGGTCCTCCGTAAGGGGCGCGCGCGGAGAAGATCGCGTCGAGTAGCGCCGCCTCGGATTCGCCGCGCCACCCCGGTGTCCAGTGCGGCGAATTCGATTGCGAGGCAAACGATTCGATGTGCGACAGCATTGCTTCGAGCTCGCCCGTCGTGCAAGTGTCCGTAACCGATGAATACATGAATTCCCCCCGGAGTTCGTCGACCGCCCTATCGGATGCGGTTCGTAGGAGAAAGCTAGACGACCCCACCGACAGGTCACCGGACGCTGACGGAGTGCTCGAGATCACATCACAAAAAGATAACGAAAAATGCGAGGGTTCCCTCATGTTTTGCCGTCGCCGTCGAGTCTCCCGCCAGGGTCGATGCGGGTTACTCGCCAGTTGGGTAAACAAAAAGTAAAGGCGCTTGCGCGGACGTACTCGCTGGTAGCACTCGGACGTCCGAGCAAACCTGAGGATTTCCTCATGATTTTGTGTCAACCTGGAGCAGCGCGAAGGAGACCTGTCGACGAAGACAGGCTCACGCTTTGCCCTGTTGCCCACGACGCACCACGGCAGTCATCACAGCGAACGCCTCGACCCCCCGAGACGTCCACGAGAGGAATCTTCAGCCTTGACGATCAACGAGAGCACACCATCACACGGACGCGGCTCGCGAAGCACAGGCAACGCAGGCAAAGCCCCTAGAAGCAGTGGCGGCTCTCGGACTCTGGCAGATCGATTCGCCGCGGGCGAGCCGTACGCCCTGGCGTTCGGTGGTCAGGGTGCGCCCTGGCTGAGTTCGCTCGAAGAGCTCGCGCGCGATTCCGCACTCGAGCCCGAACTGACCGATCTCGTCAACGAGGCCGCAGCAGTGCTGGCGCCCGTGTCCGACGAGCTGCTGGTCGTCCGCTCGGTCGGCTTCGACCCGATCGGTTGGATGCTCGAGCAGGACCTCGCCGACGACGACACCGCCGGCTCCTACGGGCCTTCCGAAGCGGCACTGACCTCGGCTGCGGTGTCTCTGCCGGGCGTCTTTCTCACTCAGGTCGCCGCGTTGCGTGCGCTGAAGCTGCAGGGCCTCGACCCCGCCCAGACCCCGCCGGTCAAGGTGGTCGGACACTCGCAGGGCCTCATTGCCGCCGAGTCCGTCGCCGCGGACGGCGCACAGGACGCCAATTTCCTGGCCATCGCTCAGTTGGTCGGCGCCGCTGCCGGACTCGTCGGACGTCGCCGCGGCATCATCGGTGCCGGTGACCGTGCGCCGATGGTCTCGGTCGGCAACGTCGAGCCCGAACGTCTGCAGGCGATCGTCGACGAGCTCGAGATACCGGGAGCACCCGAACGCTCCGCTGCTCTGGCCATCCGCAACGGTCGTCGCCGCGTCGTGCTGTCCGGCCCGCCGGCTCAGTTGGCTCGCGTGCAGGAGAAGTGCGAGCAGATCGCGGCTCGGGAAGAACGTGAGCGCGATGCCAAGAAGCGCGGCGGCGCGGTGTTCGCACCCGTCTTCGAGCAGCTCCCGGTCGAGATCGGCTTCCATCACCCCGCATTGAACGACGCCGTGGAGCTCGTCGACGCCTGGGCGCAGCGGTGCGGTCTCGACGCCGCCCTGGCCCGCGAACTGGCGCAGAAGATCCTCGTCGATTCCGTGGACTGGGTCGACGCCATCGACGGTGTCGTCGAGGCCGGCGCGGACTGGATCCTCGACCTCGGACCCGGTGACCTCCTCACCCGCATGACCACCCCGGCGCTGCGTGGACAGGGCGTCGGCATCATCGCGGCATCCTCACGCGGCGGCCACCGCAATCTGCTCACTCCCGGTGCCGCTCCCGAGGTGCAGCCGGCATGGTCGGCATTCGCGCCCAAGCCTGTGACGCTGCCCGACGGCCGTGTCGTCGTGGAAACCTCCTTCACCAAGATGACCGGACGTTCGCCGATCCTGCTCGCCGGCATGACGCCGACGACGGTCGACGCGAAGATCGTCGCGGCCGCAGCCAACGCAGGCCACTGGGCCGAGCTCGCCGGTGGCGGACAGGTCACCGAGGACATCTTCACCGACCGCGTCGCCGAGCTTTCCACGTTGCTCGAGCCCGGCCGTGCCATCCAGTTCAACTCGCTCTTCCTCGACCCGTACCTGTGGAAGCTGCAGCTCGGCGGTCGCCGCATCGTGCAGCGGGCCCGTGCAGCGGGTGCGGCCATCGACGGCGTCGTCGTCACGGCAGGCATCCCCGAACTGGACGAGGCAGTGGCTCTCATCGAAGAGCTCTCCGAGGCCGGAATCAGCTACGTCTCGTTCAAGCCGGGTACCGTCGCGCAGATCCGCGCAGTGATCCGCATCGCCAACGAGGTTCCGTCCTACCAGGTCAACGTCCATATCGAGGGTGGCCGCGCAGGCGGGCACCACTCGTGGGAAGACCTCGACGACCTGCTGCTGACCACCTACGCCGAGCTCCGCTCGCGCCCCAACCTGGTGATCTGCGTCGGCGGCGGTATCGGAACACCCGAGCGGGCCGCTGACTACCTCACCGGAACCTGGTCTGCCGTGCACGGATACCCGAAGATGCCTCTGGACGGCATCCTCGTCGGTACCGCTGCGATGGCCACTCTGGAAGCCACAACGGCTCCCGAGGTCAAGCAGCTTCTCGTCGACACTCCGGGAACTCCCGACTGGGTCGGTGCCGGAACCGCCAACGGCGGAATGGCGTCGGGCCGCAGCCAGCTCGGTGCCGACATTCACGAGATCGACAATGCGGCATCACGTTGCGGTCGGCTGCTCGACGAGGTCGCCGGCAACGCCGACGCCGTTGCCGAGCGCCGCGACGAGATCATCGCCGCACTCGACGGCACCGCCAAGCCGTTCTTCGGCGACGTCGCCGAGATGACCTACCAGCAGTGGCTGAGCCGCTACCTGGACCTGGCCATCGGAACGGACTCACGCAGCGAATTCGACTGCGGTGGCGAGTTCACCGATGCGGTGTCCGAGGCCCGTGAATCGGTGTGGCTCGATGTCACCTGGCGCACCCGCTTCCTCGAAATGCTGCAGCGCGCCGAGGCACGTCTGCACCCGGTCGATCGCGGACCCATCCCCACCCTGTTCGCCGACGCCGAGGTACTCGAGCGTCCCCGCGCAGCACTGAAGTCGCTGCTCGCTCAGTTCCCCGACGCCGGTGACGTGATTCTGCACCCGGCCGACATCACCTTCTTCACCTCGCTGTGCCGCATGCCCGGCAAGCCGGTCAACTTCGTTCCCGTCGTCGACGGTGACGTGCGCCGCTGGTGGCGCAGTGACTCGCTGTGGCAGGCACACGACGCTCGCTACTCCGCCGATCAGGTCTGCATCATCCCCGGAACCGTTGCCGTCGCAGGTATCACTCGCGTCGACGAGCCGGTGGGCGAACTGCTGAACCGCTTCGAGAAGGCCACCGCGGACCAGCTTCTCGCCGAGGGTGTCGAGCCGGCGGCCATCGCCAGCCGACGCCACGCCGAGATCGCACCGGGACTGCTGGGCATCGTGCTGGCAGCTCCCGACGTCACGTGGGCCTCGCGCATGACGCAGAACCCCGTTGCACGCCTGGGAGATCCGGCCGACTGGACCGTCGACTCCGATACGGTCGCCTCGCATCCGCAGACCGGCTCCACGTTGACCGTGCTCGACTCCGAGCACGTCGAACTGCTGGTCCCGCTCGCTCCGGGCAAGGAAGTACGGATCCGTCTGACGGTGCCCGCCTCCACCATCGACGGCGGCGCTCCCGTCGTCACCGCACAGGATGCTCAGCAGGCCATGTCGGCGCTGCTCGGAGTTGCGGCCGGACAGGAGCTTCCGACGGTCAAGAACGGTGTCGCGCGGCTGAACATCGCCTGGATCCCCGATCTGATCGCCGACCACGCCGGCGTCACCGGATCCGGACTGCCCGACACACTGACCGTCAGCGGCAAGGCCGTTCCCGACGTTCTCGTCGGTGCCTGCTGGCCCGCCGTCTTCGCCGTCCTCGGTGCGACCCGTAACGCCGAGGGCATCGACGTCATCGAGGGCATGCTCGACCTGGTGCACCTCGATCACAGCGTCAACCTCGTCGGTGAATTGCCGATCGACACGTCGATTCTCGTGGTCAAGGCCGCTGCAGGAGAGGTGCTCGACACCGATCTCGGTCGCGTCGTCGAGGTCACCGTCGAAATCGGTGCCATGCTCGGTGAGGGGCTCGACGCCCCGGCCGTCGCAACTCTGGTGGAGCGCTTCGCCATTCGTGGACGCACCGGCAAGGGCGAGTTGGTGGATCCGGCTCGCGCCGGCGGTTCGCTGAGCGCCGACGCCAAGGACACCCCGCGCCGTCGCCGTCGCCAGGCCACCATCGTGGCCCCGCGCAACATGGCCGCATTCGCGCAGGTCTCGGGCGATCACAACCCGATTCACACCTCGGATGCCGCGGCGTTGCTCGCCGGCCTCGGTAGCCCGATCGTGCACGGCATGTGGCTTTCGGCTGCGGCGCAGCAAACCGTCACTGCAGTCGACCACGAGGACACCAAGACTCCTCCGCGTCGTCTGACTGCCTGGACTGCTCGTTTCCTCGGGATGGTCCGTCCCGGAGCGGAGATCGACGTTCGCGTCGACCGCACCGGATTCGACCAGGGTGCCGAACTGGTCGAGGTGTCCTGCCGAGTCGGCGGTGAACTGGTCATGGTCGCCACCGCACGCACCGCCGCGCCGAAGACCGTCTACGCGTTCCCCGGCCAGGGCATCCAGCGCCCGGGTATGGGACTGGACGCACGCGCTCGCTCCAAGGCCGCGCGTGAGATCTGGGAGCGTGCCGACAAGCACACGCGCAGCGCGCTCGGCTTCTCGATTCTCGCTGTCGTGCGCGACAATCCGACGTCACTCAAGGCCCGCGGGGTCACGCACAAGCATCCCGACGGTGTGCTGCACCTGACGCAGTTCACCCAGGTCGCGATGGCCGTTCTCGGTGTCGCACAGGTTGCCGAGCTGCGTGAATCCGGTGCGTTCGTGGAGAATTCGATTCTCGCCGGCCACTCGGTGGGTGAGTACAACGCGCTGGCCGCCGTTGCCGGTGTGCTCCCGCTCGAGGCTGTTCTCGAGGTCGTCTTCCAGCGCGGCTCGGCCATGCACGCACTCGTTCCCCGTGACGAGAACGGCCGCAGTGACTACCGCATGGCTGCCATCCGCCCGTCCCAGATCGGCCTGGCCGACGAGGACGTGCAGGGCTTCGTCGCCGGTGTCGCAGAAGAGTCCGGTGAGTTCCTCGAGATCGTCAACCTCAACTTGCGTGGCTCGCAGTACGCCATCGCGGGCACCGTTGCCGGCCTCGGTGAGCTCGAGAAGAAGATTGCCATCCGCCGGGCAGAGTTCGGCGGCAAGGCGGCCTACATCATGGTTCCGGGCATCGACGTGCCGTTCCACTCGACGGTTCTGCGCGGGGGAGTCGACGACTTCCGTAGCCGCCTCGAGACCCTGCTGCCCGAGCAGCTCGATCCCGCGATCCTGGTCGGTCGCTACATTCCGAACCTGGTGCCCAAGCCGTTCTCGCTCGACCGGGCCTTCGTTCAGGAGATCGCCGACCTCGTACCGTCCGAGCCGCTGAACACCGTTCTCGCAGAGTTCGATTCGTGGGCCGCACGGCCGAGCGATCTGTGCCGCGTGATTCTGACCGAATTGCTCGCATGGCAGTTCGCCAGCCCGGTCCGGTGGATCGAGACTCAGGATCTGCTCTTCGCAGACGAGTCCGACGGCGGTATGGGCGTCGAGCGCTTCGTCGAGATCGGGCTCGGTGCAACACCGACCGTGGCCAACCTCGCGTCGCAGACTCTCAAGCTGCCCGGCCGCTTCGGCCACCCGGTCGAGGTGCTGAACCTCGAGCGCGAAGCCGCGATTGTCTACGGCACCGATACCGACCCGGCTCCGGCCGACGAGGACGAGGCGACTCCCGCTCCCGAGGCCGCTGCTCCTGCAGCCGCGGCCGCTCCGGCTGCAGCACCCGCTCCAGCCGCTGCACCGTCGGGTGGACCTCGTCCCGACGACATCGCGTTCGTCGCCGCCGATGCGACCAAGATCCTCATCGGACTGTGGACCAAACTGCAGCTCGATCAGATCGGGCCCGCCGACACCATCGAGGCGCTGTGCGACGGCGTGTCCTCACGTCGTAACCAGCTGCTCGTCGACCTCGGTTCCGAGCTCTCGCTCGGTGCCATCGACGGCGCAGCAGATGCCGACATGGGCGCGCTCTCGGGCACGGTCAACAAGCTGGCTCGTACCTACAAGCCGTTCGGCCCGGTGCTCAGCGACTCGATCAACGACCATCTCCGCAAGGTCTTCGGCCCCTCGGGACGACGCCCGGCGTCCATCGCCGACCGCGTCAAGAAGACCTGGGAACTGGGCGACGGCTGGGCGCACCACGTCACCGCCGAGGTCGCTCTCGGTACCCGTGACGGTGCCTCGGTTCGTGGTGGCGCACTCGGTGGCCTGGCCGACGGCGCTCTCGCCGACGGCACTGCCGTCGACAACGTCATCGACGCCGCGGTTGCGTCGGTTGCCGCTCGTCGCGGAATCGCAGTGTCCATGCCGCAGGCAGGTGGCGGAGCCGGCGGAACCGTCGACGCTGCTGCTCTGGGCGAGTTCACCGAGCACATCACCGGTCGCGACGGCGTTCTCGCCTCCGCAGCCCGGTTGGTGCTCGAACAGCTCGGCCTGGCGGACGCACCCAACGCGCTGCTGGCCGAGAACCCCGATGCTGCTCTGGTGGAGCTGGTTTCGGCCGAGCTCGGCTCCGACTGGCCTCGCCTCGTCGCCCCCGCGTTCGACGCCAAGCGCGCCGTGCTGATCGACGACCGGTGGGCCACCGCCCGTGAGGATCTGGCTCGGTTGTGGCTCGGTACCGCGGGTGATGTCGCTGTCGAGTCCTTCGCCGGCGCAGGCAATGCCGTTGCAGCACAGGCTCAGTGGTGGAAGGCGAAGGCCGACTACGAGAACAAGGCCGTGCTCGCCGAGACCTTCGGACGCATCGCAGACATCGCGGTCGCATCCGAGGACAAGGGGCAGTGGGCCGACGACGTCGCAGTCGTCACCGGTGGCAGCAAGGGATCCATCGCCGCGGCCGTGACCGCTCAGTTGTTGGCCGGGGGAGCGACGGTCTTCGTCACCACCTCCAGGCTCGACGACGAGCGCCTGGGCTTCTACCGCTCGCTCTACCGCGACAACGCTCGCAACGGAGCGTCGCTGTGGGTGGTTCCGGCCAACATCGCGTCGTACACCGACGTCGATGCCCTCATCGAGTGGATCGGCAGTGACTACATCGACACTGCCGGTGGCGCAAAGACGTTGGTCAAGGCAGCTGCCACTCCGACGATGCTGTTCCCGTTCGCCGCACCCCGGGTCATGGGCGAGATGTCCGACGCCGGAGCTCGCGCCGAGATGGAAATGCGCGTGCTGCTCTGGTCGGTCGAGCGTCTGATCACCGGACTGTCGAAGGTCGGCTACGACAACGACATCGACACTCATCTGCACGTGGTGCTACCAGGATCGCCGAACCGTGGAATGTTCGGTGGCGACGGTGCCTACGGTGAGTCGAAGGCCGCACTCGATGCAGTCGTCGCGAAGTGGGGCTCGGAGAAGAACTGGGCCGAGCGGGTGTCCATCGCGCACGCTCACATCGGGTGGGTTCGCGGAACCGGCTTGATGGGCGGCAACGATCCCATCGTCGAGGCGGTCGAAGCCGAAGGTGTCCGTACCTGGTCGACCGAGGAGATGGCGACCGAGCTGCTGCGGCTGTGCACCTTCGACGCACGTCGTCGGGCCGCGCAGGAGCCCATCGTCGCCGATCTGACGGGTGGCTTGGCCAACACCAAGCTCAACCTCGTCGAGCTTGCTCGCGACGCGGCCGCTGCTGCGGCCGAGAAGACCGAAGAGGCCGTGGACAGTTCGGTCATCGCCGCACTGCCCGCACCTCCGCGGCTCGCCCCGACCACTGCTCCGGCGTGGCCCGCCCTCGATGTCGATCCGAAGGACCTGATCGTCATCGTCGGTGCAGGTGAGCTCGGACCTTACGGTTCGGCGCGTACTCGCTTCGAGATGGAGGTCGACGAGCAGCTCTCTGCCGCAGGCGTTCTCGAACTCGCGTGGAACACCGGCCTGATTGCCTGGGAGAACGATCCCAAGCCGGGCTGGTACGACATCGAGTCCGGTGACCTCGTTCCCGAGGAGGACATCGCCGACAAGTACCACGACATCGTGGTCGAGAAGTGCGGTATCCGCACGTACGGCGACGACGGCGCAATGGTCGGTAACACCGCTCCGCTGATGACCTCGATCTTCCTCGACAACGACCTCACGTTCGTCGTCGGAACCGAGATCGACGCACGGTCGTTCGCGGCTGCCGATCCCGAGCACACGCTGATCACACCGGTTCCCGATTCGAGCGACTGGCAGGTCACTCGCAAGGCGGGCACCGAGATTCGCGTTCCGCGCAAGATGAAGCTCACCCGTACCGTGGGTGGTCAGATTCCGACCGGATTCGATCCCACCAAGTGGGGCATCTCGCCCGACATGGCGAGTTCGGTGGATCGTGTTGCCCTGTGGAACATCGTCACCACGGTCGACGCCTTCATCTCCTCGGGCTTCAACCCGTCGGAACTGATGCGCTGGGTGCACCCGACGCTGGTCGCCAACACTCAGGGCACCGGCATGGGCGGCATGGAGTCCATGCGCTCGCTGTACATCGACACCCTGCTCGGCGATGCCCGTGCGAACGACATCCTGCAGGAGGCTCTGCCGAACGTCGTTGCTGCACACGTGGTTCAGTCGTACATCGGTAGCTACGGCGCGATGGTTCACCCCGTCGCCGCCTGCGCCACCGCGGCCGTCTCGGTCGAGGAGGGCGTCGACAAGATCAAGCTGGGCAAGGCGCAGCTCGTGGTCGCCGGCGGATTCGACGACCTGAGCACCGAAGGCATCATCGGCTTCGGCGACATGTCGGCCACGGCGGACTCGGCAGCGATGTCCGCCAAGGGAATCAGCGATCGACGCTTCTCCCGGGCAAACGACCGCAGGCGCGGAGGATTCGTCGAATCGCACGGCGGCGGAACGATTCTGCTCGCTCGCGGCGATCTGGCACTCGAGATGGGCCTGCCCGTCCTCGGAGTGGTGGCCTACGCACAGTCGTACGGCGACGGAGTGCACACGTCGATCCCGGCTCCGGGACTCGGCGCACTCAGCGCCGGTCGCGGCGGCAGAGATTCGGCACTGGCGCTCTCGCTCAACGCACTCGGCGTCAGCGCAGACGACGTGGCCGTGATCTCCAAGCACGACACGTCCACCGCAGCCAACGACCCGAACGAGGCCGAGTTGCACACGCGCCTCGCCAAGGCCATCGGCCGCTCGGACGGCGCTCCGCTGTTCGTCGTCTCGCAGAAGTCCCTCACCGGGCACTCGAAGGGCGGAGCGGCTGCCTGGCAGCTCATCGGCCTGTGCCAGGTGCTGGCCAACGGCGTCATCCCGCCGAACCGCAGCCTCGACTGCGTCGACGACAAGATGACCGGTTTCGAGCACTTGGTGTGGGCTCGCGAGCCGCTGCGCTTCGGTGACTCGGTTCCGCTGAAGGCGGGTCTGCTCACCTCGCTCGGCTTCGGGCACGTGTCCGGACTCATCGCGTTGGTGCACCCGCAAGCATTCCTCGAGGCCGTTCCGGCCGAGCGGCGTGCGGAGTACATCGCGAAGGCGAACGAGCGTCGTATCGCCGGTCAGCGCAGGCTGATCTCCGCGATGGTGGGTGGCGACTCCCTCTACGAGCGGCCCGACGATCGACGACTGGGACATGACGGGACGCCGGCCAAGGCGTCACGCGAACTGGAGGCCAACGTGTTGCTCAACGAGTCCGCTCGCCTCGGCGAGGACGACGTCTACTCCTCCGGTCTGCCGGGTGCCATCTGATGGCAATCCTGGGAGTGGGTTTCGACCTGGTGACGGTGTCCGACTTCGCCGAGCAGATGGAAAAGGTCGGCACGACGATGATTCGCGACAGCTTCACCGCGGGTGAACGTCGGCACGCGGCGACCAAGAGCTCCGACCCGACGCGGCACTACGCGGCACGGTGGGCAGCCAAGGAAGCAGTCTTGAAAGCTTGGGCGACATCACGTTTCGCACGCCCGCCGCAGATCGGCGACAATCCGTACCCGTTGATCGAGGTCGTCAACGATGCGTGGGGTCGACCGTCCATCAAGCTGCACGGCATGGCACAGGAGTTTCTGCCGACGGTCAAGATTCACCTGTCGCTGACGCACGACGGCGATATCGCCGCCGCGGTGGCGATCCTGGAGGAGTAACTCCGCGCTGAACGACGACGAAGGCCCGTCCGATCCACGAGATCGGGCGGGCCTTTCGTGTGGGTGAAGCGGGCGGGTCAGGCTTCGTCGGTTGTGACCGACCCACCCGAGCGCCTGCTCTCCTTCTCTGCGACGAGCAGATACGCCATCATGATTCGCTTGAGTTCGGCCACGGCATCTTCGTGGCTCTGGCCGTCCTGCACCGAGAAGTTCAGCATCGAGTAGACGATGTGTACCAACACCTGGGCCATCAGATTGCGACGGTGCCGCGGCGTGCGCGGCGTCAACGGTCCGAGCATGCGTGAGACCTGATCGGCGAACTCGCGCTCGTGAATAACCCCGGTGGCGCGGGTGGACGGAGTCGACTGCATCGCGAGCCATACTTCGCGGCGCGACGGGTCCGTCATCCACATGCCGGCCATGTGGTCGACGAAATTGTTCAGGAACCGCACCCAGTCCAGGGACGGGACCTCGCCGTCGAACTCTGCCAATTCCTGCTGGACTCCCACGAGGTCCTGACGATTGAGTTCGCAGACGATGACGTACTTGTTGGCGAAGAACTGGTACAGCGTGCCGATCGGGAGCTCTGCGCGTGACGCGACTTCTTCACACGTGAACGACTCGAAGCCCACGTCGCTGAGCAGTTCACGCGACGCCTGGAGCAACGCGTCGAATTTGCGTTGGCTGCGTTCCTGCGTGGGACGGCGCCTCGGCATCAGCTCCTGAGTCTGCGCCGTCGACTCGAGCGCGGCGTCGAGACGGCGCGAGGACTGGGCATGAGCAGAGGATTCCACCCGGTCAGGCTATCCGTCGCGGGTGCACGGTATCCACTTCTGTCGTGCGGGTCGCATCGCCCACTCCGGATTCGGTCGTTCTTGTGGGGGACCGCTGTGTGCGTCGACAGCTGTCGGACCGTCTTGCTGTGACAATCCCCAAGTTCAATATGGGCCAGCCAAACGGGCAACCGGTATGGTTATAGGTATTGAATCAATTTCCGTGCAGGGTGGCCGTCGTTCGTGTCCGTGGGACGACGTTCATGGTCGGGAGCCTCACCCCGAGCACAGGGAGACTGCAGTGGCAACAATCGGTACAGCGATCGAATCCGGCTCGATGCAGACGGTCCTGCTCGAGCCGACCTCGGGGGAGGTGCTCGCGCACTCCACCACCTCGCTCGACCCCGACGTGACCGCCGTCCTACCGCGCGCGATCTCGGATATGCGTGCCGAGGCAGCAACGCTGAACGTGTCGGTCGTCGCCGTCGCCGTCGTGCATCGGTCCGAGTCCGAGCGCGCCGAACTCGCCACGGCAGTGACCGACGAGTCGACGGTGTTCGTCTCGGCATCCCAGTCGTTCCTGTCCTGGTTGGCCCGTACGAAGGACCTCGCCGACGCGAGCACGGTGCTGCTCTATTACATGGGCGAACACGGCGTATGCATCTCTCTCGCCGACGCAGCCGATGCCACGCTCACGCCCGCCAAGAATGCTGCCCTGGACTCGATGTCCCCCGAACGAATCGGCAGCACGATTCCGCTGGCCTGGGAAGTGGTCGACGAATCCGGCAAGAAACCACAGGCGGTGGCGCTGTTCGGAGACAGATCGAGCAACCGGGACTTGATCGACATTCTCTCCCTCGGTCTCGGGGTGCCCGTCGTGCGGGTGGGTGCCGCTGATCGGGTCGCCGCCTGCGGGGCGGCCTGGCTCGCGTCGGTTTCGGTCGAGGATCAGGCCGCTCTCGTGGAAACTGAGAGGGCCGACGACGCGGAAGAAGCCGCAGTGCCGGAGACGGTCCCTTCGGTGGTGCTCACGTCCCCGGTGGCAGCAACGGGCAGGTCGAGTTCAGCGACCGGCGGCCGCAAACTGATCTTTGCTGCGGTGCTGCTCGCCGGGGTGGCCTCGGCCGGTGTCGCCGTTGCAGCCACGCTGCCGAGTAATGGGGATGCGACCGCCGGGCAGAGCGTCGACCGACGCAATGGCGGTGCCGATTTGGCCGGCGCAACGCGATACGTCGATCCGACGACAGTTGCGCCGATTGCGCCTGGGCTTCCGGCCGACGCCCTGCCGAAGACGCTCCCGCCCACGGCGGATTCAGCCCTTGAGCCGACGACCACACCGCCGACTGGGACGACGCAGCAGTGGACTCCACAGCAAGGGACTCCACAGCAAGGGACTCCGCCCTCCTGGGTGCCGCCGGGCGCTGCGCCTGCAGGTACCCCGAAGCCCGCTGCGGCGACTGTGGATCCGCCGCAATTGACTGTGCCCACCGTCGTTCCCGAGCCGGGTAAATCCCAGGAGCAACTCGAGCAGGAAGCCTGGGATCGGCACTGGCAGCACACAGGTGAGTGGATCGCGCAGGAATTGGCCGGAGGCTGACGTGTCGCTTCGGTAGGTGCGAGCAAATGACAGACTGGCGAGAGCCCGTCTGTCATTTCTCGTCTGGAGGAACCATGCCGACCGATGCACGCCCCGCCGACATTCGATCCGCGATCGCGAAGTCGATGTCTCGCGCGAAATCGGAGCTGGCAGAACTGGTCCGGTTCCGATCTGTGCACGATCCTCGGCAGTTCCCGGTAGAAGAATGCGTCGGTGCAGCGCAGTGGGTGCAGCGGGCGTTCGTCGACGCCGGAATTCCCGACGTGCAGTTGATCGAGACCAGCGACGGCTCACTGGCTGTCGTCGGTTCGCGGCCGGCACCGGCGGGAGCACCGACCGTTCTGTTGTATTCGCACTACGACGTCCAGCCTCCCGGCGACAGAAGCTGCTGGGACAGTGAGCCTTTCGAGCTGACCGAGCGTGACGGTCGGTGGTACGGCCGAGGCGCGGCCGACTGCAAGGGCAACGTCTTGATGCATCTGCTGGCGCTGCGCGCGGTGGGGGAGTCGCTCGATGTCGGCGTGCGCATTGTCTGCGAGGGTTCTGAAGAGATGGGCACGGGCGGGCTCGAAGCACTCGTCGACGAGCGGCCCGAGTTGTTCGCTGCCGATGTCGTGGTGATCGGGGACACCGGCAACACTGCGGTGGGTCTGCCGACGGTCACCACCACCCTGCGTGGGATAGCCAACGTCGTCGTACACGTGGAAACGCTTGCCGGAGAAGTGCATTCGGGAATGTACGGGGGACCGGCACCCGATGCGCTCGGCGCACTGATCCAGGTTCTGGCAACTCTGCGCAACGAGCACGGTGACACCACGGTCGACGGTCTCGATGGCGCACAGACCTGGGATGGCGTGCCCTACGACGCCGAGCAGTTCAGATCCGACGCCGGGGTGCTCGACGGAGTCGCTCTGGCGGGTTCGGGAACCGTGGCCGACGCGGTATGGGCGCGCCCGGCTCTGACCGTTCTCGGAATCGACTGCCCACCCGTCGTGGGCTCGGCCGCTGCAATCTCCCCTCGAGCCTCGGCACGGCTGAATTTGCGAGTTCCGCCAGGGATGGATCCGCTGCAGGCGCAGGACGCGTTGGTGGCGCATCTGGAGGCACGTACGCCGTGGAATGCGCGCGTCACCGTCGAGCGAGAGGCCATCGGTCGTCCGTTCCGGGCCAGAACGGACGGCCCGGGCTACGCGGCGTTGTCAGGTGCCTTGGAAGAGGCATTCGGACGTCCCATGGGGACGGCTGGGCAGGGCGGGTCCATTCCATTGTGCAACGCGTTGGCGGAGGCGTTGCCGGACGCCGAGATCGTGCTCATGGGCGTCGAAGAACCCCGATGCCGGATCCACGCCCCCAACGAGAGCGTGGACCCGACGGAAATCGAGAAGATGGCCGTCGCCGAGGCGCTGTTCCTGCAGCGGCTGGCCGGTTCAGACAGCTAGGTCGCGGCGGAGCTTGGCGACGTGGCCGGTGGCGCGAACGTTGTATTGAGCCACCTCGATCTTGCCCTCCTCGTCGACCAGGAACGTCGAACGAATGACGCCCTCGTAGACCTTGCCGTAGTTCTTCTTCTCCCCGAACGCACCCCAGGCCTGCAACGTCGTCTTCTCCTCGTCGGAGAGCAGGGGGAATGTCAGCTCCTCCTTGTCGCGGAACTTGGCGAGCTTGGCCGGCTTGTCGGGGGAGATGCCGATGACCTCGAGGCCTTCGCCGTTGAGCTCGGCGAGGCTGTCGCGGAAGTCGCAGGCCTGCTTGGTGCAGCCCGGGGTGCTCGCGGCGGGGTAGAAGTAGACGATCACCTTCTTGCCGGCGTAATCGGCGAGAGAGACATCGTTGCCGTCGACATCGGGCAGGGTGAACGCCGGAGCGGTGTCGCCCGGCTCGAGCTTGCTGTATTCGGTCACCGCACGAGAGTATCGAAATACCGCCGTGCTCTAGGCTCGAGTACGACCAAGACTATTTGCAGACAAGTTGGAGGACACGTGGCCAAGGACACCGACCGAATCGAGCGCGAGATCGAGGCCGCTCGCAATCAGCTGGCCAGCACGCTGGACGAGCTGAGCGTCCGTGCCAGCCCCAAGAACATCGTCGCCAACACCAAGCAGACGGTGGTGGCCAAGCTCAACGAGCCGGCCGTGAAGTTCACTCTGCTCGGAGTCGGCGCAGTGGTAGCAGTTCTCGTGGTTCGCAGGATCTTCAACTGACGCAACAGGTGCCTTGACCAGCCGATTTCACATCTGGCCGCATCTGCTGTTAATGTTTCTCCCGCACCGCAGAGAACACGCGGTGCGGATCGGCGCCATTAGCTCAGTTGGTTAGAGCAGCTGACTCTTAATCAGCGGGTCCGGGGTTCGAATCCCTGATGGCGCACAACCAGTGCCCCTGAACAGCGTAATCGCTGGTCAGGGGCACTTTTTGTTGTCCGGGTACGTGTAGGCGACCGCAAGCTTGGCAAGAATGGACAACTCTGTGACCTGCGGGTTCGCAAGCGCCGGAGGGCGTTTCGGAGACTTGACTCTTAATCGCAAATATTGGGAGTCAAGTGCGGCGGGAACGCTGCTGACCTGCGCGGTCTTGCGTCACCTTGGACAGCCGGGGCGCGAGTGGACGCCTGTGGACGCCCAACTCATCAGTTACCCATCTTTTTGGCCGAAAGAGTCGAGCGTGAATCGGAAGTTTGGTGAGCAATCAGCGTGGTCGATCGGGCCGGTTCGAGCCGTTGCTCGTCCGACAGCTGAGTCCAGCAAATCCTGTTTGGTTCGGCGGCGCGGGTAGGAATCGGACTGGAGCCGGCGTTCAGCAACCCCTCGTGGTCCTTCTGACGGGTTTGTTCGGTGCCGGCATCGAAGACCTTCATAGTGGTATTGCGTTTCACAGCGGCGCATTTCGACCAGACAACGTCGACGACAAGTGCGCGGCCGATATCCGAGTGGTAGGCGCGGAAGGTGCCCGTGTCGCAAGCTTGGAAGGAGGTCGTCCTCGTCGATGCTCCAGGTCCGTCACACGGTTGGGTTGGGGCCTCGTTTAGTCGTGAAAGCGTGCTTTGTCGAAGCGAGGTCTGATGTCGAGCGACGGCAGATAGCCAATAGACTTTGGTGGACCGGTACCTTCGTGCAAGGGATACACAGGTGCGAAGTAGATGGACCCGACCCGATCGCGCCTACTGCGCCGTATGGATGTAATGAACTCCGATAGATGGCGAATGCAGGCATTCTTTTCGCTGACCAAGCGGTGCGCGCGAATGCGCTCTGTCGGTGAGAGCAGTTAATCTTTGAGTGGCCCAGGCCGAAGGCAACGACGTGGCCGACCCTGCGTAGGAGGTGCACTTGCCGGAGAACGTTTTCTGGGCGTTGCAGAACGAGTATCGGGCGTCCGCGACCGCTTGGATCGACGGGGCGACGCAGGCGCTCAGCCGAGAATTGCATCCGCTTCTCGCAGGCATACCCAACGAATCGATGGGAGAACTGCCAGCCGAAGACGAAAATCGTGTAGGCGACGATGAACTCGCATCGCCATTGCTTCGAGTCGTGGGCGTCAAGCATGAGCTCAGCATCCATGCGGGAGACGTCGTCAGAGGTGATGTCGACACATTCCTTACGTTGATATTTGAGATGGCGGACTCGCTCGGAACCCAACTGACGGAGGGCATAATTGCCCATCTCGACGAAGTCTGTGAAGCGAGCGACCAGTCGATCGACGCTACGGGTCGGGACATTTTTGAGGTCCTGATCGAGGCCGCCGAGATGGTCGAGTTTGGCTTCGACGAGACCGGCAACCATGATCTGGCCTTGGTTCTCCATCCCGACACGGCCGGACGTCTTCGCGACAAGACGCCGACTCGGGAACAAGAGGAACGGCTCCAAAGCGTGATAGCACGCAAACGGGAGGTGTGGAATGCTTCGCGACGTCGTCAAGAACTTCCTTGAGACGCTCACTGAACGAGATTTCGATGCGCCATTGCTCGCTCTCCTTTCCGCGCAGGGTTTCATTGATGTCCATTTCATCCACGGCGCGTTCGAGTTCGGGAAAGATGTAATCGCCAAGCGATTGGACGAGGACGGACTAACACTTCGTCAGTACAGCATTCAGTCAAAGGCTGGAGACCTGGGACTGTCGGAGTGGCGCGCGGTCAGGCCACAACTAGAGGAATGCGAGTACAACACACTGGCTCACCCGAGCTTCGATGCGGCACTGCCGAGAGTCGCAGTTTTAGTTACAACGGGTGTCCTGAAGGGGGCTGCATCAACTGAAGCGCAAGCGTTTGGAAATGCTTGCCGCTCGCGCGGACTCGCCGATTTCACCGTGTGGGATCGCGAAACCATCTTGGAATGGTTGTGCCAAGACCCCACGCTCGGGCTCTCCAGTCGAGGTGACTCAGCGGACCTACTGGACCTCCTGTCCTCTGTTGCACGTAAAGACATTAACGAACCACGGTTAGAACGGTTTTCGCGAGCGTGGATCGACCGACCAGGAGACGACAGTCGGACTTGTGGCACGGCTATGATCGAAGCCGCGATCATTGTCCGCGAACTTACGAATACTCATCGGCTCGATCTCGCTGCCTACACAGCGCTGCATCTGTACAGGGCGACGTGGACCCCGGCGAGTCAGGATCACGAGCCTGCTCTGCGGCGAAGCCGAGACGCAGCGGTGCGGCTATTCGTTTCGGTTTCGACGCAATTGCTAACCCAATTTGAACCCATACTCGGCGATCCGCTGAGTTTGGCGGGACAAACAATGGATCTAGGCTACGTATTCACGTACCCGGCCCTGTGCAGTCGGGTTCTTGAGGTACTCAGCTTGTTGTGTCTCGTCGCAGCTAACGGGCATATTCGTGAACGTGCGTCGACGGCAGTGCTGGCGTTGGCCCGCGGACATGACGGCGCAGCGCGACCGCCCTCAGATCAATTCGCCGTTGGAGTACTTCCTGCAGTCGTGGTTCTGGCCGCGGCCGACAGAGTGATCGCCCGGTCGTATCTGCGGAGGGTCTCGCAGTGGATGCTCGATTCCTACGACCAGAGAAAGTCCGGGCTCGGACTGGGCGGGATCGATGAGAGTGAATCCGTTCAGTTCGAGAGGATAGCCGGGGGTAGGACAACTTTTACGACACTTGAGTGTCGGAGATCGAGTTACTTGGTGTGTGTCGTGCTTGACGCACTTTGGGTTCTAGGGGAGGGGGAGCTCTACGACGCAGTCAGACAGAATGCGTTTGCTGTAGAGATCGTGCCTTCGGCTGTGCGGGCGGGCGAGGAACATTCGCGATGGCGTCGTGGCGGAGAGAGAGTGTATCCCCAGCCCAGAGTCAATTATCCTGAGTGGTCGGAACGCCCTGGCACCGATCAACAGGACACCCAAGAGGCGCTGGATTCAGTGCTCCTCGCGGCGGTAGCGCGTAACAGGCACGACCCGGGAGCTTACAAGGTGTTGCTCGACCAGCAGAGACCTTCCCGCCAACCCGGGTTGTCGGAAGGTAGTGCCACCGCGGACGACGCGTGAATCAATATAGAGGCAAAGTAGCCAGTCGGTTCTAGCTCGGATACTGAGCAGGACGCGAACGCGTGCCATTGAAGTTTGCGTGGGACCGAATGGACAGCGGTTCCACCTGTGTAGAAGTCCGGTCGTATCGGCTGGCTGCTAATCTGTGCGGCACCACCTCCAAGACCATCAAACGCATCGCAGACCGCTTCGAAGCCGAACGAGCAGTTCGCCTGCGAGGGTTGATTGCCAGACGGTTAGCACGCCGTGACCGACCTGTTCACGTGCCGTATCGACAATTCGAAGGCCAGGATCTCGGCGAGGCGCATTTTCGATTGCCTGCAAAGCCGGCTACGACGGGGCGGACCGTAAACTTCCGGCGTTTCGCGGTGGAGGAGAAGGCGACGTAGCGGGCTGAGCACCACCGCTGCCGCCGCCCGCGATGAGGGGGCCGGGCGACCAATTGGTCATCGACTGGGCCACCGTCGGAGGTGAGGTATCCGAGCGAGAAATGCGATACCGATCGAGTTGTCGTCCTTGAAGTTCTCGACCATCAACCGCGCGTCGAGCAGGCTTGCCCAGTAGTCCAGTTTAAAGCTTCCCCTCCGGAGGCGGTTGTTGAAAGTTTCGTTGTGCCCGTTGTTCAACGCCGTCTCTGGCGGGATGTAGGAGATGCCAAGCCAGTCCAAGCAGAACTGTCGCAACAACTGTGAAATGAACTCCGGACCGTTGTCCTTCCGTGGCACCTGCGGCGGACCGCCGGATCCTCTGCGTTCCGCGTTATCCGGTCTCAAAGCTCCAACCCAAATCGAAGGACTCACCCATGGGCTTCAGGACTGTGGTGCGAACTAACCCGCCTACCGTGCTCTCCATCCTCCAATCCCTTACGGTGTCGAGAAAGACCTTCTTCAATTCGCGGAAAACGAGACTGCCCTCGTCAATAGTCATGCCCCGGACGTGTTTCACCGTATCCAGGTCTCGCACATCGCGCTCTTGCGCGGATTGATAGACGCAGTTCAGCACCATCGGCTTGGAAAAAACCTGGTCCGGCCGCGTCCATCTGCGGTAGTACCGCATCGCTACTGGACCGAGGCCGTCGAGATCAAAACCTGCTACGTGCAAAGCAAACTCATGCCCTGTTCCGTTGTCGTAGATATCGCACTCCACCTCGAGCTCGGCGATCGCAGCCGCGTCTAACGGATATCCCCAAGTTGCGGCGTCGTCGATCGCAGCTTGATGGGCAGCGGTGCAGCGACCGCAATCGGCAAGCATGCGCTGTCGAATCGCCAACCAAATGGCATCACCTAGATCCTTCACTGTCCGAGGGGGCCTTGCTGAGCCGTTGCTGATTGCTGCAGCAACTACGTTGATTGCAGGCACGGGCGCGGCGCTCGTGTCGCCACCCGGAGTGAAGTCGCTGCGCCCGGTAACCATCACCACCGCAGACGCCATTTGCGCATATGCGTCACCTCGGTGGGTAAGCAGCTTGACGGTGTCAAATGAGGATTCAGAGTCGGAACTGTGCGTGGTCATGCTGTCTGCCATGCAAATGATGGCATCGCTCGACAGCGACGTAGGCAAGAAGTGTCATGAGTCAAAGGATGCCTGAACTGCGTGGCTAAAGCATGTCGGTGTGTCAGCCAACTATCGAACTAGAACCTGCTCCGTAATTTCTGTATTGCAGATGGGCGCGCTCTAAGACAGGCCGCGAGAGCTCCAACGACCCGCGACAAGCGGCTGTCACATCCCTGATGGCAACGGCCGATCCCGGCCACCTAGCTGGCGGCCGTCCTTTCAAGAACGATCGTTGCTGAGGTCACACGTCCGTTCGCCGTAAACACTGCGACGGTCAACGTGCTTGGTGATTACGTCGACCGTCGACGCAACTCGGGTCAAGCAAGACTGTCCTTTAGCTTGCCCGCGTAACCCGGCCGACGATCTGGCTGTTTGACGACGCGACTCGCGGCTGCCGGGTCCGCAGCGTACGGGTCTCCGGGGTCGAAGTTAGCCTGGCGTCGGAATCACTCGTTAAGACCCAGAAAGTGAGGTGCCCGGAGCGTCGCCCTGGTCAAGTTTACCCGTCGGACTTATTGCCCATATCGATTGTGTTTCGGAGGTATGGGCTTCCAATAAAGCCCGTATTGTCAATGTTTATACCTAATCCCGCGTGCCCGATTCAGGAGTTCTTCCAAGAAATCTTCGGCAGCTTGTTTCGGATCATCATGTTCTGCAACTATCGGTGTAATTCCGCGTGCGGCTAACAACAATTCTTGTACGGCGTTTGGGCGTGCCAAAAATATAAAGGATTGGGGTTTGGATTTGCTCAGTCCGTACTCCGACCACTGCTGCTCTAGGCGGTAGAGTAAGTACCGCATGTTAATATCGTTGAGGCTGTATCCAAAGTATAAAATCGTGCTGCCAAGCACGTCGGCACGAAGTTTTAAGTCTAGTGGCGACTCGAAGCTCATACGTCCGAAGTAGCTTGATTCGGTGAGTACTAGAGAATCGTCGTCGTCAAAATCGCCGTGAAATTTTACAATCTGGGTCGTATCAATCGGAGACCTTGCTATATCTGCAACATTGGCTACTTTGTAAAAGGGCTTCTTCCAATGCTCAAAAGACTTTTCAAGCCACCGGTCGTAGTTGGATGTGTAAATCGATCTGAATCCAAGATCAACAATCGCGTGGTGTATCCGAGATTCCTCAATCTTGATTGATTCGGCATGCCAGTTAGTATCCATCCAGCTTCTGAGTGGACCGAGGCGGCCCTCGTTGACCACGCTGTAATACTCCGTCAGTGTCATGAAATCGCCCGCAAGCTGGAACAGTTCAGGATCGAAGTCGAGGTCGTGGGCAAGTTTATCAAGCAGATTTGAGAAAGATGGAAGTCCCAAGTTCATAGAAAGCCCGGCACCCGCGAACAATATTGCTTTATCGCTGCGCACTGCATCGACTAAAGCCGTCGGTAACAACATTATCATCCTCGCTTTAAGTGGACGGCGAATTTGTCCAGGGCTCTGCGCCGCATGGATATTTCATTTTTTACATCCGGGCCCAGGCTCGCAAATGTTTTCTCATATCCCTCGGGAATGAAAATGCAATCCCACTGGAAGCTGCGGTCGCCGTCAGGCTCAGGTGCAATCGTTCCAGAAACTTCGCCTTCGAAAAGTTTGACCTGCATCAATTTTGGGTCGACGTACCCAATGATCGTTTTTGCCGTGACTGCGCTGCCTCCGAAGAGCTCGGAAAACTTGTCGGCTTCGAGGCTATCCCAAAAAAGCTGGGTCAATCCGCCGGGTAGCCCATTCATTTGCTCGAGGTAGAGCCCAGTGTGTTCAACGAACAGTTCGCGACCGACGATCTGGAAGGCTCGAATCGCTTTGTCCTTGACAAGCTTAGTTGTTTGGTTGGTTTGTAGCTCATCTACCTGCTCGCTGATCTTCGTGACGGACACGCCAGAGGGTTCCAGTATTTTTGCGGCCTCGGCCAATTTGTGCGAATTTCTCGAGAGAAATCGGATTGTTCGCCTTTCACGTTCGTCTTTTTCGCTCATCTCTCACCTGGTTCATTGCTCATTGAAGTATGGTACCCGTACGCTTGCTCCTTCGGTATGCCCTTAAAGTCGGTCGAACTGCTCGAGTTCGAGGTGTCGGACGTCGACTTTGATCGGACCGTGCCCCGCGGGGTCCAAACCTGCAATCTTGGCTGGAATTGCTATGACCAGGCGGAGCCCGCCATTGTGAAATCAGGTAGACTCGTGCGGTCACGGCAAGTCCATAGAACCAGCTGCTGTCGGTGCCAAGACTTGGAATGATCCTAAGGTTCATCACAGCCGTCGCTGAGTGCGGCAAAACGAGTGTCAGGTGATGGCTTTTCGGATCAACTCGCTGTAACCGAAGTAGAGGTGTATTAACCCCAACATCGAAACCATAAAAGCGTGTTGCTTGTGGTCATGGGAAAACTCGTCTTCCGCCAGTTCCTCGTACTCTTCGGAGTGTTTGCCGAAGTGGATCAATTCTCCGTAGTTGAACAGATTAATCAGCTCTGTCGGGTTCATTCCTTCGTAGTTTGCGTGGTCGCTAGGGTTTGGGCAATCATCCTTCTCAAGTACCATGCGTGCCACGATATTCTTGAGATTCCTATTAATCAGCTTCCCCCGAGCGGCTCGCCACTTTGCAAGCAGCATTATGCGGTCATCTTTGAAAACGTCAGTCTGTGTACGCGCGTGCTTCTCCAGGATGTTGGACACTCGGCTAAAGTCTGGGTCACCCGACGAAGAGTGATGTAGCTGTCGGAATCGAACCGAAAATCCGACAATCACTTCGTCATCTGCGACCACGGTTTCGTGTGTAACCTCGCCGTTGCTGATGTTCATCGTGAAGCCACCTTTGTGGCTGACCAGTGTGTACGGCGCGACCGTCTGAGCGACGGTTATGAACCGCCGTAGCGACCTTAGATCCTCAGGTGGCAGCGTCGTCTCGAACGACGGAAAGTCTCTTGGATCGTCGAGATCGAACGCGTACGTCAGGAGCTGCCACTGATGATTGAATCCGGTCGGGTCCGATGCCAGGTGAGACAGCGGTGGGTCAAACTTGAGAGGCACGGGCAGAACGGAGTCCTCGTAGGCTGTCGCCGTGAGTGTGAGGGTTCCACCATGCTTCTTCCTTGAGTGGGCGGAGGTGGGCAGTTCCGGCAACGGTGTGCGCGAACGCGCAGGCTGGCGGTGAGGTTTGGGCGGCCGATTCTTATTCTTCCGACTTGGACGCTTTGCCACTCATATCCTCCTGTTAAGGGACCTGTCGGCCTGTTAGTAAGCCTAATGAGGTTTCGCACCTCGCGCCAATGCTTACATGCGTGGTGAAAACATTCGTTCACGGCGTCGGAACCGGTTCGGGAGTGGTGACGGAAGGTCCATCCAAGCTGTTAATGCAGACTGGTTACGTATAGCTGGTGGTCGTTGTTGTATCGCCCGCGCATAAGGTGGAACGGGATCTGCGGGGTTGATTCATGCCTATCGGGTGTTGTTGTTGCTGCGGGCCGTAGGGCAGACCACGGATGCAGGGTGCCGCAGCGGTCGATTGCGGCGTCTCGGTGTCGCTCACCCTGAGGTGCGCCAGATCGTGAAAGATGCGCTGAATCTGGGATGCGCGCCGGCGGAGTCCGCGTGGCGTGTTGCTTGAGTATGCCGCTCAGCTCATCAACCATGACGTGAGGATGAGCCAGTTGCCTGGCTGGGCAGGCAAAAAGACGGAATGGTCTTCTACCCGCAAAGCGCCGGTTTCGAACCGAACACGCTCCGGAAATACTTTCGAGCTAGGTGCGCGTGGACGATCGCGAAGTAGTCGTAGCGGTGGGCGGGCCGGGCATCTCCCGGGGTACCGTGAGCTCAGTAACTGCTAGTGGATTTCTGGTCATCTCATTCAATCGTGGTGGAGTCGAATGTCCAGGGCGGTCCGTTTAGACGATGTCGGTTCTTACGGGACCCAGGTGCACAGGGAAGAGGTCGACGGAGGTCTTCTTTTACTCATCACTTTGAGGCGTATTCGGGTGGATTTACGCGGACGCCGATGGTCACTCGATTCGCCGAGCACCCAGCTCAACAGGCCGATGATGGACGCCGGTGCATCCACTTGAATTGTCATCTCTCGTACAGCGGGTCCGGGGTTCGAATCCCTGATGGCGCACAGCGAAATGCCCGTTCACCAAAAGTTGGTGAACGGGCATTTTTGTTCGGTAGCCCGCGTCGTCAACCCACTCGACCGTCTCCGCCGCTGAGTGCTCGGATCCAGTCGAGCGGCAGGGAGAAACAGTCAGCAACTCGGCCGGCCACCACACCCCTTCGAGTCGCTCATCGCTCGGCATCTCGCAACAGCCGGCGGTACTCGGCTGAGCCCTCCACTATTCGAGGGAGTCGCCGACCTTGAACTGTCCGTCGCGCAACAGTTCCTGAGTAAGTTCGATCCCAGTGTGGTTGACGATCATCGCTATATAGACCTCCAGCGTGTGAAACAGGCGGTCGGGCATCGGACCCTCGCCGTCGGGGTCATCGCCAGCTTCACGCATGCGATCTCGCCAGGGGCTGTCAGGTTCGTCGAAACCCGGCCCGTCCTTCAGGAGCGCATCGAACATTGCTGTTCGAGCACCGTCGACCCACTGGGCGAAATTGCTGTGGCCGA
This sequence comes from Rhodococcus sp. 05-2254-5, assembly GCF_002258575.1. Classification (NCBI taxonomy): domain Bacteria; kingdom Bacillati; phylum Actinomycetota; class Actinomycetes; order Mycobacteriales; family Nocardiaceae; genus Rhodococcus; species Rhodococcus sp. 05-2254-5. The sequence goes on from NZ_NOZG01000002.1 coordinate 52,717, forward strand.
CCTGAGTGGCGAACGTGAGGGCCTCGCCACCGATCGACAGCGGCACCATCAGCTCATCGGCCAACCCTGCCACCGACGGTGCGACCGCCAGAACCCAATCACCCACCTGTGCAACGCCGACGACTTCGACATCTGCATTGACACCTTCCAGGCCGATCACGGTGCCGGTCCTCGACGTGGTCAGCGCATCGAGTACCGCTTCTGCATCGTCGTGACGGACGACAGTGAAAGACACACCGGTATGGACCCATTCGTACTCTTCGGGGATCCACGTGAATTCTTCCCAGGTTGCAGACATGGCCCAATCCTCACACGGTCGACCCAGCGATTTGCGCCTTCGTAGACGGCTCTTCCAACGTGACTAAACAGATTTCCTGCAAAGCTGTGCCCATGGCGTTCACCATCAGGCTCACGACTTCGATCGCGGCCAACCCCGCTGACGTGTTCGATCTGGAGTCGGATGCAATCGTTCACGCCGAGTCTCAGGGAGCGTACGGAGAGAGCGTGCGAGTCGATTCGAAGCGGAGTGCTCTTCGTTTGGGCGATGAAATCCACATTCGTTCCAGGCATCTCGGTGTGTGGTTCACCTTGACCAGCCGCATCACCGAATACGAGCCCGCGAGATATTTCGTGGACGAGCAGGTCACCGGACCCTTTGCCTCGATGCGCCACGAGCATTTCTTTCTCGCACGCCGGGGTCACACGCAGATGGTCGACATCATGTCGGTCGAATTCCGCGGCGGACGACTCGGCGCTGCGATCCTGGATATTCCAGGCAAGCTGTATCTCCGGCGCGTCCTGTGCGTTCGGAATGCGTACATCAAGAAGTGCGCCGAAGCGAAGCGTTGAAGCGACGGCTGGTAGGGGTCTGCAAACTTACACCGACACAACGGTTCTCGACCCTGTTTCTCGCCCCGTTCGGCTGCATTCGGTTCGAAAGATGCTGATCGGTATTTTTTGATGCAGACTGACAACCCGGACATAGTTCACGCGAACCAGGAGGATTGCCATGCGATCGACCAGTCGGATTCTGATCGGAGCGCTGCTCTGTGCGCCAGCACTAGCGGCGTTCCCAGCGACGGCATCAGCGGCGCAATCGACAGACGTGACGTATGCGTTCGAGGTCGACGGATCGACGGTGACCAACACGATCACCAACAACTCCGGTAGCGACCTGGCCTGCGGCACATCGTTGGCTCCGGCACCGGGCGGAGTGCTGCCTCCGGTGTGGGAGGTCGTCGGTAACGGCCAGTCGCTGTACTCGACCGACGACGGGGGCCAGATCGGAATCAGCACCCAACACGTCACCGATATCCCGGCCGGCACCTATGTCGCGCTCGCATCGTGCGGTACCGAAGGCGTCGATCCGACAACAGCGTGGGTCTCCGATTACCCCGGGCTGTCCGACGTCCTCGCGACTTTGCCGTGGAACTCGTTTACCGTGCAGCAGGCTTCTCCGATCGTGACGATCGAAGACTGAGCGCCTGCACTGGGATTCGAGCCTCGGGAGCCGCAACCACCGAGGTGTCGCTGCCCCGTTCTTGTGGACGGTCAGCGGCCCTTGGATCGGAGGAAGTCCGCCACCGTGGTGACGGCGGCGGGGTTGCGTGGTCCTTCGACGAGCGCTGCGTAGGGGAGGGCAATGATGTTGTTCTCACGTACGGCGGTGGTGCCGGACATCAGTGGCTGTGCACGGAGTTGCGCGATCTTGGCGTCCACCGAATTCGACGGTCCGGCACCGTAATCGACGATGACGATGAACTCGGGGTTCCGTTGGGCTGCGGCTTCCCAGGACGCGGTGGTCCAGGAATCGTCGAGGTCGTCGAAGATGTTGCTGCCACCGGCTTCTCGGATGATCTGCGACGGAGCTGCGGTGCGGCCGGAGGTGAAGGGCTCGGGATCGGCGCTGTCGAACAGGAACACCCGCGCCGGGTCTCGGCCGTCCGGAGCCCCGGCGTTCGCGGCACCGATCTGGTTCTCGTAGTCGGTGACGAGTCGGTCGGCCCGGTCACGAACTCCGAAGAGGTCGCCGAGGTTTCGTAGGTCGGTGTAGAGCGCGTCGAGGGGTTCCATGACTCCGCGTGCAGTACTGCCGGGTTGCCGGCATGCTTCGGTGAGTTGGTAGGGAACTGCGCCTATGCTGCGGATCCAATCGGGAGTCACGCCGGTCGACTCCTTGTAGCCGTAATTCCAGCCGGCGAAGACGAAGTCCGGGTTCGCCGACTGAATCACCTCACGGGTGAAGGCGTCGGCCAGTTCCGGCGCCGTATCGAAGTTGCTCTTCCACGGCGAGGAGTCGATGTCTCGCTCCTTGCCCGGGTAGCTGGTGTATCCGACGAGGCGGTCGGCGAGGCCGAGGGCGAACATCATCTCGGTGATGCCGGTGTCGTTGGTCAGTACCCGCTGTGGGGTACCGGTCACGGTCAGCGGCTCGCCGCAGTTGGTGACCGTCACCTGATCGCCACCCTGCTCGGTGGCTGTGTCGACCTGGGCTCCGCACGAACTGACCAGTGCTGCAACAGCGGTCGCGGCAATGGCGATCGTGCGAGGCCGGCGAAAAAGGTGGGTCATCGAGTGTCCTTGTCGTCGAAGAGAACCTGGGGAACTCCCAGGCGTGGGTGGGTGACGATGTGTCCGCCGATCCCGAACCAGGTCGAGAGCACCTTCTCGGTCACGACTTCGTCGGGTGAACCCGCACAGACGATGCGGCCGGCGTGAAGTACGACCAAGCGGTCGCAGAATTGGGCGGCGATGTTCAGATCGTGAAGCGCGGCGATCACGGTGATCTGCAGGCTCGCAGCGGCGCTCAGCACTGCGTATTGGTGTCGTATATCGAGGTGATTGGTGGGTTCGTCGAGCACGAGCACGTTCGGTTGCTGGGCGAAAGCCCGTGCGATCAGAACGCGTTGGCGTTCGCCTCCGGACAGGGACAGGAACGATCGGTCCAACAGATGTTCCACGTCGGCGACGGTCGAGGCACGAGCGCACGCGTCGTCGTCGCGGGTGCGGTTGCGTCCGAACGTGGAGTTGTGTGGAAGACGTCCGGTGGCGACGACCTCGCGTGCGGTGAAGTCGAAGTGCATCGAGGAGTCCTGGGTGAGTGCTGCGACCTGACGTGCGTTCTCTCGCATGGTGATTGCGGTGATGTCGCGGCCACCTACCTCGATGCGTCCGGTCGAGGGCTCGGTCGCTCGATACAGACACCGCAGCAGTGTCGACTTGCCGCTCCCGTTCGCGCCGACGATGCCGACGATGCTGCCGGCGTCCAGGCTCATGGTGATGTCGTCGATGATGCGGGTGCCGCCGATATCGACTGCGACGTCGTCGTAGTCGACGCGCATCAACGGTCGCCGATCATCGCGCCGCGGCGACGCATCAGCAGTACGAACGCCGGAACTCCGACTGCCGCGGTGATCGCCCCCAGGGGGAGCTCCTGCGGCGGTAGAACCGTGCGGGACACCAGATCCGCGGTGACGAGGAAAGCCGCACCCAGGACCGGGGTGATGACGACAAGCCTGCTGTGGTCGGCCCCGACCAGTAAGCGTGCCACGTGAGGGACGACCAGACCGACGAATCCCACTGCGCCACAGATCGACACGTAGCACCCTGTCATCGCCGCTGATGTCACGAAGAGAGACAACCGTAGACGTGTCGCGTTCAAGCCCAGGGCCGCGCTGACTTCGTCTCCCATCGACAGCGCGTTGAGTCTGCGTGCCGTCAGAGCGGTCGCGGCTACTCCGGCCGCGGTGACGGCGGCGGCCAGCGGGACGCTGGCCCAGGTGGCACCGGCGAGGCTGCCGAGCAACCAGAACATCACACTGCGAGCGCCGTCGCCCTCAGGTGCCAGGAAGATCAGCACGGTCGTCATTGCAGAGAATCCGTAACCCAACGCGGTACCCGTCAGGACCAGGCGCAGTGGCACCAGCCCTACCGGGGAGCGTGCCATCAGATACACGAGGGCGGTTGCGGCGAGTGCGCCGAGGAATGCTGCACTCGAGAGCGCGTAGATGCCCAGGGCACCGAAGGTGCCGAACAGAACCACCGACGTCGCGCCTACCGATGCACCCGACGAGATTCCGAGAACGTAGGGATCTGCGAGTGCGTTGCGCACCATCGCCTGCACCACCAGTCCAACCACAGCCAGACCTGCTCCGATGACCGTCGCCAGCAACACCCGAGGCAGCCGAGAATCGACGACGATGCGGTAGTCGGGGACATCGCTGACGGCGATCGTGCCGCCCGACAGCTGTGCCCACAGGTAGCCCATCGCGTCGGTTGCCGGGATGTGCGCGGCCCCGAACATCAGTGCCGAGAGTGCAGACACCGCCCAGATCGCGGCGGCGAGCACAGTGAGGGGCAGGACCGATCTGGACTGCATGCGCAACTTTCTCCGCTGATCCCTGACCTGGCGACCTGCGAAAAGCACGGCTTCCGAGGCGAATCCGCGCAGCGCGAACGACGACCTCGTCGACCGTGTCCCTCGGGATCGACAGGCGACCACGCCGGCGGCGCAGCCGCGGTGGCAGGTCTTCGGACTCGCGGACACGCCATCCGACCACCTTCTCGGACGACTCCTATTGGCGGTCGCTTCCCGGGACGAATCCCAGTGCTCGATGACCGCGGTCGTTTCCACTCACCGCTGCGGGGCAGTTCCGGGTTTTCACCGGATTCCCTCTTACGATCCGATGACCAGCACGGCCATCGAAAACCAACGCCCACGCACGATAACAGCTCATGCGTGACGCGTTGTGTCGGTCGGCTTCGGTGCAAGTCAGCGGATGTACTTCGCGGCGGATGAGGCGAAGCGTCGGGGAGAGTAGTAGTTTTCTGCCCACCGTCCACTGGAATAATTGAACCTTCATCGACGCTGATGGGTTCGTCCATCCCGAATCGAGAGGTACCCAATGCACCTGGGCGTAGACAGCTTCGTCTCTTCCGTGACCGATCCGACCGACGGCCGCGTCATCGCGCCGGAGGAGAGGATGGGGCACCTGCTCGAGGAGATCGCCCTCGCGGATCAGGTCGGTCTTTACTCGTTCGGCATCGGTGAGCACCATCGCAGCGAGTACTACGACTCCGCTCCGTCGATCATTCTGGCCGCAGCAGCCGCGCGCACCGAGAACATCCGGCTCGGCAGCGCGGTCAAGGTACTCAGTGCCGACGATCCGGTGCGAGTGTTCCAGGAGTTCGCCACTCTCGACCTGATCTCGAAGGGCCGGATCGATTTGGTGGTCGGCCGAGGCTCGTTCACCGAGTCTTTCCCACTGTTCGGACTCGACTTGGCCGATTACGACTCCCTGTTCGCCGAGAAGCTGGATCTCCTGCTGCAGCTTCGCGACAACGAGGAGATCACGTGGTCCGGCAAGCACCGGCCGGCGCTGAACCGTCAGGGGATCTATCCTCGTCCGCTGCAGGATCCGCTACCCATCTGGGTCGGTGTCGGCGGAACCCCCGAATCGTTCGCTCGTGCAGGGCTTCTGGGCCTACCCCTGATGATCGCCATCATCGGTGGAGAACCGCGCCAGTTCGCGCCGCTCGTCGACCTGTATCGACGCGCGGGCGCGCAAGCGGGTCACCCGCCGGAGAAGCTGAAAGTCGGATTGCACGTGTTCGGATTCGTCGCCGACACCACCGAGGCGGCAGCCGACACCATCTACCCGGGCTGGAACGAGATGTTCACCAAGATCTCTCGCGAGCGCGGCTTCGCTCGACCGAGCCGACAGCAGTTCGACGCCACGTCGGGACCCAACGGTGCGTTCTTCATGGGAGACCCGAAAACCGTCGCCGACAAGATCGTTCGGGTAAGCGAGCAACTCGGCGGTGTGGATCGACTGTCGCTGCAGATGACCAATCCGCGTCTCGCCCACGGTGATCTGTTGCGCGGCATCGAGCTACTCGGTACCGAGGTCGCTCCGCTGGTCGCCGACGCGTAAGCGGCAGCGAGCGAGAATCAGTTCGCGGCCCATTCCATTTCGTCCACACCGGCGACGGGAGTGGACAGCGAACGTATCTCGCTCGCGTACATCGTGCGCTTGATTTCGCCGAGTACGGGGCCGCGGGTTCCGATCAAATCCGTTGCCCGCGAGAGTGCGTCGTCACGCAGCCGATCCTCGGTGGACACTGCGTCCACCAAGCCGAGGGCGGCTGCGTCCACTCCGCCGTAGCGTCGGCCTGTGGTCAGTGCTTCGTGGAACGTGTGCGGGGCGAGCTTGGCTCGGACCATATCGACTGTTCCCGGGCTGTAGGTGGCACCGATGTTGACACCAGGAAAGCACAGGAAGCCGCGATCGGAGCGCATGACGCGGTAGTCGTGTGCCATGACGAAAAATGCGGCACCCCCGTAGGTGTGCCCTTGCATGGCCGCCACCGTCTGCATCGGGAGGGTCAAGAACCGCACCAGCAGTTCCTGGACCGTTCCGATGAACCGGTTGATCTGGTCCAGGTTCTCGGCACCCCAGGACAAGTCGACTCCGGTGGAGAAGTACTTGCCGGTGGCCGTCGTGACCAGTGCAGTCGGGCCACTACTGGCTTCTACCTCGTCGAGCAGAGCGTTGACCTCGGCCACCCAATCCGGCCCCATCCGGTTCTCGGTGTCCTCGACGTCGCGAGTGCCGAGATTCAATACGAACACGTCCGCGACACGATCCAGGTATGGCATGTCCCGAAGGTACCCAGCTTTCGTTGTTCTACCCCACAGCGACAGAAGGCAAGTGTGTTTGCCGGCGGGAGCACCGGGTAGTTGTATCAGTACAAACGATCGAACGGAGGACCAGCATGCCCACCAACGATGACCAGCCCCAGCTCAAGGACCAGGATCTGTACGAGAAGCTCCGTGACGAAGGAAACTCGAAGGAGAAATCGGCGCGCATCTCGAATGCCGCGGCCAACGAGGGCAGGAAGAACGTAGGCAAGAAGGGCGGCGAGTCCGGATCGTACGAGGACTGGACCGTCGACGAACTGACCGATCGAGCGAAGGAGATCGGCCTGGAGGGCTACTCCAAGCTGAACAAGAAAGAGCTGATCGAGGCGCTACGCAATCACTGACGTCATTCCGGCCGCAGAGACGAGTAGTACTCCTGCTGTGCGGGGTAGTAGTCGTCGAAGCTCGGCAGCGGTGCGGCGTCCCTGGATGCGATCAGCATGTCCAGGTAGTACTCCCAGCCCGGACCTATGTCGCCGATGCCGTCCGTGCTGTCGAGGCCGTGGGTCAACACGACGAGTGTGTCGCGGCCCTTCTCGGTGAGCCTGACCTCGAGCGGCCAGCCGCCCTCGTCCGACATACGGACGGCCAGTCGTTGGGGCGGCTCGCAGGCGTCGATTGCCATGTCGGCGACGGGTTCGCCGTCCTCGAAGATCATGGTGACGCGGATGCTGTCGTCCGTCACTCGTTCCCAGGGCCCGAACCACAACGCGGTCCGAGAGGATTCGGTGAGGCTGGCCCACACGTCCTCTCGTGACGCGGCGACGGTTCTGCTCAGCTCGAGGGCGTAGCCGGTCTCGGTCTCGCGCAGCGTGCCCGTGGGTATCGGTGCCATCGGGTCATTATGCGTCGTGCGACGATCCACCGTCGAGCACTCATCCTGTCAATCGGTGAAATCGATCCGCACAGATATCGGGTCGGTCTGGAGGGCGCGAAAACCTGCGCCGATGAGCCGCCTGAACAGTGGGTTCGCGGAAAAGGTACGCGCTCGCGCACTGACGTCATCCTCGGGTACGAACGTAGCTGTGCCCGCTCGCCACCGATCGCCGACGCGAATCCTGATACGCGGCTCGTCGCCGATGTTGGCTCCCCAACCGGACCTGGTTCCGTGCTGGGAGATCACCCACGCTCCTGCCCGGTCGAACGACGCAGAGACCGGTACCTGTCGGCGCAGACCGGACCGACGGCCCACGGTCTCGATGTCGGTGACCAACGATGTTCTGAATCCGACCGACGTCAGCCCGTTCACGAGCGGGTTGGCGACGTGCTTTCCGATCCACCGCTCCCGGCGGAACTTCGCGGCTGCGGCGGACGCTGTCGTGGTGCCCCCGGCGCGCCGACTGCGAAACGCGTCCCAGCCGTTGCGCTGCACCATTGCTATCGCTGTTCGCCAGGCGGGGCGTCCCGAATCGGGTTGCTTTCCATCGCCGATGAGCTGCAGTTGGTCGGTGTGCCACTGCAAGTCCAGAGCGCCGTTGATCTGTTTGAAAGCACCAGCTTTCGACGGAACTCGCAACGCGACGAGCGGAGTCTCGACCCGATCCAGTGAGCCGTCGACCAGTGAACGGGCTACTGCCGGGGCGAGAGCAGTCGGGCGACCGAGACCGACGACGTCGCACTCTCCCGATCGTACGGCCGCACTCATCACCGAGCGGGTGCGGAAACCACCGGTCACTGCAAGTGGAACGCTCCCGGCTGCCTCGCGCACCGTGTGGGCGTATTCCAGGAAGTAGGCTTCGCGATCGCGAGTGCTGGAGGTGCCCATCATCGCGGGTGATTCGTAACTGCCGCCACTGATTTCGATCAGATCGATCGCTTCCTCGACGAGATGCTCGACGGTGATGCGAGATTCCTCTTCGCTGAATCCGCCGCGCTGGAAGTCTGCGGAGTTCAGTTTGATTCCCACTGCAAAGCCGGGGGACACGGCCGCTCTGATGGCGCGCACGACGTGAAGAACGAATCGCATCCTGCCGTCGAGGTCTCCGCCCCACGCGTCCTCGCGTCGGTTCGACAGTGGTGAGAGAAACTGGGACACCAGGTATCCGTGGGCACCGTGGAGCTGCACACCATCGAAGCCGGCCGCCTCCGCTACCGACGCGGCCAGGGCGAACCTGTCGATGATGTCTCGAATCTCGTTCTCGCTCAACGCACGCGGTGTCGGTAGCCCGGGTACGCCGGACGCGATGGCAGACGGGGCGACGGGCGTGGCACGGGTGACGATCGGATTGGCCTGTCTTCCAGGGTGATTGAGCTGCACCCAGATGGGGACGCCACCGTCGGAGGTCGATTTCGCCCAGCGCGCCAGCGCATCGTGGTCGCGGTCGTCTTCGATGACGACGTTGCCGGGTTCGCCCAGGTGAGATCGGTCGACCATCACGTTGCCGGTCACCACCAATCCGTAGCCACCCGCGCCCCAATGGCGGTACAGCGTTTCGAGCCGGGTATCGGGCGCGTGCTCGGCAGTCCCAAGGCCCTCGCTCAAGGCCGCTTTCATCACGCGGTTCGGAAGGGTCTGCCCGCAGGGAAGTGGGAGCGGGGTGCTCAGTTCGACGACGTCGGTCTCGGTGGGCATGGCGTGACTCCGGTTCAGCGATAGCGTGACGGGATATGATTGCCGTCATAGTCACACGCGACTGTAGATGTAACTCGGTGTCACGTCAATGATCGTGTTCGGAAAGGTGATGGATGGCGAATCGAAGCAGTGCTCGTGAGGACATGCTGCGCAGTGCGGCGCAGTTGTTTCGGCAGCGCGGAGTCGAAGCGACTTCGTTGGCCGACGTCATCGAGCACGCAGGTGCGCCGAGAGGCTCGATCTATCACCACTTTCCACGGGGCAAGCCTCAACTGGTCGAGGAGGCCACGCGAACGGCCGGCGCGGCGATGGGGGCAATGATCTCCGAGGGGTTGGCTCAGGTCGGGCCGGCGGCGACGGTGCGCGCGATCATCGAGGGCTTTCGCAGTGAACTGTCGAGCACCGATTTCGTGTCCGGTTGCCCCATTGCTCCTGCCGCACTCGAGGGGGCGAATTCCCCCGGTGCCGTCACCGCGGCCGGGGAGTCGTTCTCGTCGTGGGAAGACACGATCGCCGCATCGCTCTGGCAGCACGGGTTGACGAGAGAGCGGGCCCAGGCGCTCGCGACGTTCTCCATATCGGCGATCGAGGGTGCGCTGATCGTGGCGAAAGCGCAGCGATCGACCACCGCGCTGGATCGGACCGAGGGGGAGTTGTTGGCTCTGCTCGACGCGGTCCTGGACGCAGCGGGCGGGCAGAGTTACCGATAGCGACTATTGCTATAACGCCGAGTTACAGTTACTTTCCCTTCAGGAACTATGTCATCCGTCATAGCCGGAGGGGATCTCATGCCGTCACTCACCACTTCTCGACACCGCGTAGAGGGTACGAAGCTTCGCGGCCGATATCTGGCTCTACTCGTGATCTGCGCAGCGGAGCTGCTCGTCGTACTGGACAACACCGTCGTCAACGTCGCCCTGCCGTCGATGGGGCTACAGCTACGCGCCGACATCAGCGGCTTGCAGTGGGTGGTCGACGCCTACACGCTGACGTTCGCGGGATTGCTTCTCGCTTTCGGCCACCTCGGAGACCGATACGGGCGCAAGAAGGTGATGATCATCGGCCTGGCGGGCATTGCGCTGATGTCGGTGGGCGGCGCGGTCGCCGCCGACCTCGGGCAGGTCGTCGCCGCCCGCGCCGCGATGGGAGTCTGTGCGGCGGCAGTCTTTCCGGCCACGTTGGCTCTCATCATCAATATCTTCACCGACGCCAAAGAGCGAGCGCTGGCCATCGCAGCGTGGACGGCGATGGCAGGTTTCGCCATCGCCATCGGTCCGACAGCGGGCGGCTTTCTGCTGGAGCACTTCTCGTGGCATTCGGTGTTCTGGATCAATGTTCCGGTTGCCCTGCTCGTTCTGGTGGCCGCACTGGCCTGCGTTCCGGAGTCGAGGGCCGAACATGTGGGCAAGTACGACCCTGTCGGAATCGTGCTGTCCTTGACGGGCATCACGGTCGTGGTGTGGGCGATCATCGAAGCGCCGCACAACGGTTGGTTGTCACCGGCGAGCATCGGAGGCTACATCGCCGGATGCGTCGCGCTTGCTGCGTTCGTGTGGTGGGAGTTACGAACACCGTCTCCGGTACTGGACCTGAATCTGTTCCGAATCAGACGATTCTCGCTGCCCGCCTTGGCCATTGCTGTGGGGTACTTCAGTATGTTCGGCTTCCTGTTCATGATCACCCAGTATTTTCAGGGTGTCATGGAGTTGACGCCGTTGCAGTTCGGCGTTCATTCACTGCCGTTCGCGGTATCCATCGCGGTCGGGGCACCACTCGCCACACTGATCGCGCAGCGAATAGGAACGACAGCCGTCATCGTCTTCGGACTCGTCGTGATGAGCATCGGCATGTTCATTGCCGGCCAGGTCGAGGTCGAAACCCCGTACCTGGGACCGGTCGTCGTCTCGATGATCTTGATGGGCCTCGGGTTGGCGATCGTGCAAGGCCCGGCCACCGAATCCATCATGTCGTCGGTGACGCTCGACGAAGCAGGTGCGGGCTCGGCGGTGAACGACACCACCCGTGAGGTGGGTGGAACACTCGGCGTCGCGGTGCTGGGCTCGATCGTCGCGTCGATCTACACCACGAAAGTGGGCCCCCGAATCGACGCCATTCCCGATGCAATCATGGAGCCCTACCAGAAGGCCTTTGCCCGTGAGACCGTCGTCAGCGTCATCGAAATCGTCAAAGCGCCGACCAACCCGATCTTCACGACGCAGAAGGCGGAGCTCGTGTATGCGATGAAAGCCGCGTCTCTGGAGGGATTTCAGCTCGCGTCGTTCGTCACCGTCGGGGCCGCCATGGCATGCGCGATCGCTGTGGCGCTCTTCTTGCCATGGCGGCGACCCGAAGGAGACGGGGTGCTGTTGGCGTGGCGGGCGTCGAAGTCCGAAGACCCCGAGATCAGTTGAACGGGGTGCCCCCGGTGACCGCAATGGTCTCGCCTGTGATGTAGCTGGACTCGTTCGAGGCCAAGAAGACGTAGGCCGGAGCCAACTCCGCGGGCTGGCCCGGGCGGCCCAACGGAACCGTCTCGCCGAACTCGCCGTACTTCTCGGCAGGCATGGTCGCAGGAATCAGGGGAGTCCAAATAGGTCCGGGCGCAACGGCATTGACTCGAATGCCGCGGCCGGCGAGGTCGCCGGCCAGGCCCTTGGTGAATGCGACGATGCCCGCCTTGGTGGTGGCGTAGTCCAGCAACTCCGGCGACGGATTCGATGCCTGAATCGAGGTGGTGTTGATGATGGTGGCGCCCGCACCCATGACGGCGGCGGCGTGCTTCGAAATCCAGAACAAGGCATACAAGTTGGTCTTGAGCACACGGTCGAACTGGTCGGTGGTGATATCGGCGATGCCGCCCATCTGGGCCATCTGGAACGCGGCGTTGTTGACGACGATGTCGAGGCCTCCGAGAACCTCCACGGCAGTGTCGACCAACTTGGTGCACTGCGTTTCGTCGGTGAGGTCGCAGGCGATCGCTCGGCCCGACCGTCCAGCGGCTTCGATCAGGTCGACGGTCGCTTGGGCATCGGGGCCCTCGGATTCGAGATGAGCAATGTCACATCGGCACCTTCTCGTGCGAATGCCAGCGCCACCGCTCGTCCGATCCCGGAATCACCACCGGTGATCAACGCTTTTCGGCCGTGCAACCGATCCGAACCCCGGTACGACTTCTCGCCGTGATCCGGTGCGGTGACCATGTCGCGAGTCAATCCCGGATGCTCGAGCTCGGGCTGGTCGTCCCGATCGGGCATGGAGAAAGCAGTGGTGGGGTCGCTCTTGGTGAACTGGTCGGACATTGTCGATCCTTGCCTCGTGTGAAGAGGACCCATTGCGGCAAAACGAAAGCCGCCCCAGTTCTCGAGACGATTCACGGTCGTTACCGACTGGAGTCGCTGTCCACACGAGGTTTGCCGGTTGTACCGGCACGCAAACCTTGCGAATCAGCGCGCGGAGGGATCTTCCCCGATGAAGCTCGCACCCACCGCATCGAGCACCCGGCGCGCCGGCCGGGTAGGAGCGAAGACCTCGACGCGTCCGTCGGAACGTTCGACAGCATCGACGATCACGCTCGCGGCACCCGAGTACATGAAGTCCACCGCCGACAAGTCCAGCAGCACAACTGCATTGCCCCGTAGGGCACCGTCGAGGGCGTTCACCAAATCTGCTCGTGCACTCATGTCCAGCTCGCCGACGGCGCGAACAACGGTCAGATCGGGGGAGTAGGACTCGATACCGATCGAGTGGCGTCGAGCGGGGGCGGTGGAGCGAACATCGGTGAAATCGGAAACAGTCACGGTGCGAACCTCTCAGTTCGGGTGGCCTATCGAACCGGCGTGCTCGGTGTGGAACCCGAGGGCTGCAGGTTCCGGTGCACGCTGTCCCGTAATCCTGACAGCGCAACATCACCGAACCGGGCCTGCAACATCACGGATTCGTCGCTACTTGGTAACGGCAAGGTAACGCAGTTCGATGCCCGGCATCAGGGCAGTGTGTGACCCGCTGCGCGGAACAGGCCGTACCATTCCGCCCTGGTCAGGCGGATGTCCGACCCCGTAGCGGCCTCTACTATCCGATCCGGCGTGGTGGTCCCCAGGACCACCTGAATGTCGGCCGGGTGGCGTGTTATCCACGCGACCGCTATCGCGGACGGTGTCGTGTCGTATCGGCCGGCAATGTCGTCGAGCGCATCGTTGAGGGCAGGGTAATTCTCGCGATCTCCGACGAACACACCCGACGAGGTCCCGCTCTGCAGTGGCGACCACGCTTGCACGGTGATGCCGCGTGCCCTCGCGTAGTCGAGCAACCCATTATCACGATCCACCGACTGGTCCAGCGCGCCGATGTTGGCGGTCAGGCCCGCAGCGATCAGCGGTGAATGGACGACGCTCAACTGCACTTGATCGAACAGAAGTGGTTGTGTGACTGCTGTTTCGAGCAATTCGATCTGACCGGGAGTGTGATTGGAAACGCCGAAACCGAGCACTTTGCCCGACGTGTGCAGTGTGTCGAATGCCGCCGCGACCTCGTCGGGCTCGACCAGGCTGTCCGGTCGATGCAGCAGCAGGGTGTCGAGATGATCGACGCCGAGTGCCGAGAGCGAACCCTCGACGGTCGACACGATGTGGTCTTCCGAGAAGTCGAAATAGCCGTCGCGAATGCCGACCTTGCTCTGAATGCTGACGCGCTCACGCTGCGACGGAGTGAGTGTCACCGCTTGTCCGAAGCGCTCCTCGCACCCGTGGGGTCTGCCGCCGTAGATGTCGGCGTGATCGAAGACGGTCACACCCACGTCCAGGGCGGTGTCGACCAACCTGCGAATCCTGTCGTCGTCCAGGTCGAGGATGCGCATGAACCCGAGGACGATGCTCGACACGGTTGTGCCGGTCTGGGGGTGCGTAAAGGTGCGCAAGGTGAGTCTCCCTCTGTGCGGACGTGGTCGCAGTCGAGTGTGTCAAACCGCGGACCCGGTACGCCCGGGCCTCTGTTGCGCAAGGCGTTGACAATATTGCGCAACTTCTGTCATCGTTGTGCTCGGCATCACAAAGAACCCAGGAGGTGAACCGTGGCACCCACGCTCACGCAGGTCGCACAACGAGCAGGTGTGTCGCTGTCGACGGCATCGCGCGCCTTCAGCAACCCGGATCGAATCGGGGCGGACACGTTGGCTCGGATCATCGCCGTCGCCGACCAGATCGGCTACGTCGCGGCCTCGGGGCGCTCCTCCGACACCCGCGTCTCGGCGACAACGGTCGCAGTCGTGGTACCCGACATCGGCCACACCGTCTTCGCCAGCTTCGTCAAGTCCGCGCAAGCCCAGGGCTGGCATCGCAGGCAGACCATCGTCCTCACCGACACCGACGGAAGCGCCGACCGTGAGCGTGAAGTGATCGGTGACCTGCAGGGCCGAGTCGACGCTCTGATCGTCTGTGCTCCACGACTACCGGCCGAGGACATCGTGCAGCTGGCGGGCGACACACCGCTGGTGCTCGTCAACCGATCATCGAGCGAATGTGATTGTGTCGTCGCCGATTCCGAGGACGGTATCCGGCAGGCCGTCGATTACCTGGCAGCTCTCGGTCACACGCATCTCGCGTACGTCCAGGGATCACCGCAATCGTGGTCCAACGAGCGACGCGTCGACGCCGTCGAACAGTTCTGTGCGGCGCGAGGAATCGTGCTCGATGTACTGGGGTGGCAGCAGGAAACCTTGGCCGGTGGCCATGCTGCGGCTGCCAGCGTCGTCGCCACGGGTGCTACCGCCGTCATGACCCACAACGACCCCATGGCCATCGGCGTCATGAACGGGGTCCGGTCGATGGGCCTGGCAGTACCGGAAGACCTCAGCGTCATCGGCATCGACGATTCGCCCCTGGCCGAACTCGCGCATCCCGCTCTGACGAGTATCAACGTTCCGATGGGCCGTGCAGGTCTGGTGTCCTCCGATCTGGTGTTCCAGCGGGCAGCCGAACCGGAGTCGTCGGCCAGAACCATCCACCTCCCTACCCAACTCGTGGTCCGCGGCTCATCGGGGCCCGCTCGGATTCGCACTCTCGCACCAGGAAAGGACGACTCGAAATGAAGGTCGTCATCGCAGATTCCAACCTCCTACCGCATCGTGGCCGCTTCGAGAGCCGAGTCGCCTCCGATATCGAGCTGTCGTGGCACGAGAAGTTCGACGTCGATGCACTCGTCGCGGACATCGCCGATGCGACCGTGTATGTCGGCGGAAAGTTCCCGGCCGTTATGGCGGAGGCGGCACCCGATCTGCAGCTGGTGCACGTTGCGGGGGCAGGCACGGACGGCGTTTCCTTCGACGCTCTGAGCCCGCAGACATTGGTGGCCAACACTTTTCACCATGAGCGCTCGATCGCCGAATACATCGTAGCCACCGCCGTCGTCCTCCGGCGCGGATTTCTCGGGCAGGACCGCCTCATGCGGGAGGATCGGTGGGCGTCGCCGGTGTACGACCGGACGCTTCGGCAATCGAATTCGCTGGGTTCGGCAACGGTGGGATTCGTGGGCTTCGGTCACATCGGTGCACAGACGTGGCAGTTGCTGAGAGCCTTCGGTTGCCGGGGCATCGCGGTTACGGGAAGCGGATCGGTGAACGCTGCCGAGAAGGGATTGGCCTGGGCCGCATCGACCGATCGTTTGTCCGACCTGATGACCGAAGCGGATGTCGTCGTGGTGTCCGCACCACTGAACGAGCGCACCACCGGCATGATCGGCGACACCGAACTCGCAGCTCTCGGACCGGACGGAGTGCTGATCAACGTCGGGCGCGGCCCCCTCGTGCAGCAGGATGCACTGTTCGACGCGCTGTCCGCCGGATCGCTCGGCAGCGCCGCCATCGACGTCTGGTACGACTACCCGTCGGCCGACGGCATCGGTGCCCCCTCGCGTCATCCGTTCCACACGCTGCACAACGTCCTGATGACACCTCATTCGTCCGGCATCACACGCGAAACCTTCGAGGGCCGGGTCGACGACATCACCGCCAACATCGGTCGACTCGCCGCGCGCGAACCGTTGACCGATGTCGTTGCCGGAGAGAACTTCACGGAGAAAGCAGAGCGCTCGTGACCGACAAGATCGTTGCTGCCGACGTCATCGTCTGCAGCCCCACGCGTAATTACGTCACACTCAAAGTGACCACCGCAGACGGGGTCCTCGGCTACGGCGACGCGACCTTGAACGGCAGGGAACTCGCGGTGGCGTCGTACCTGCAAGATCATGTCGCGCCGCTTCTCATCGGCCGGGATCCCGCACGCATCGAGGACACCTGGCAGTACCTCTATCGCGGTGTCTACTGGCGCCGTGGGCCGGTGACGATGGCCGCGATCGGCGCCGTCGACCTCGCCTTGTGGGACATCAAGGGCAAATCCCTCGGGCAACCCGTCTACCAACTGCTCGGTGGAGCCGTCCGCGACCGCATTCTCTCGTACACCCACGCCACCGGCTGGGACACGTCGGAATTGATCGATTCCGTCGATCGACGTCGAGCGCAGGGTTTTCGCGCCGTGCGGGCCCAATCAGGTGTTCCCGGCCTGGAGTCCGTGTACGGAGTGCACCGAGGCGCGCAGGGATACGAACCCGCAGGCCGTGGTGCCGTTCCCGTCGAAGAGGTCTGGGATACCGATGCGTATCTTCAACACGTTCCCGGGGTGCTCGCAGCGGTGCGTGACCACGTGGGATCCGAGCTCAAGTTGCTGCACGACGCGCACCACCGACTGACACCGCAACAGGCTGCGCGACTGGGCAAGTCGCTCGAGGACGTCGATCTGTACTGGCTCGAGGACGTCACCACCGCCGAGGATCAGAGCGCCCTGCGGCTGGTGCGTCACCACACCACGACCCCGCTCGCGATCGGTGAAGTGTTCAACACCATCTGGGACTGCCAGCAATTGATCTCCGAGAAGCTGATCGATTTCATTCGGGTGGCCATCGCGCATGCCGGCGGTATCAGTCATGTCCGAAAGATCTTCTCGCTGGCCGAGGTACACCAGGTTCGCTGCGGACCGCACGGGCCCTCGGACGTCTCGCCGATCACCCTCGCGGCGAGCGTGCACCTCGGAATGGCCACCCCGAATTTCGGCATTCAGGAGTTCATGGGCTACGACCCACTGGTCGACGAGGTGTTCCCGCACGCATGGTCGTTCGCGGACGGCTACCTGACCCCCGGTGACGCCCCCGGCCTGGGCGTCGACATGGACGAGTCGTTGGCCGCGCGGTACCCGTACGAGCCCGCGTATCTCCCGGTCGCTCGTCGCCTCGACGGCTCGATGACGGACTGGTGACGAGATGAGCGAATCCAGACTGTCTCGTTCGGCACTCGCTTGCTCGGGGGCCGTCCCAGCACGACCGGACGGCACCGGAATCGTCCATCTGGGGCTGGGCAATTTCCATCGCGCGCATCAGGCCGTGTACACAGCTGCGGCACTGGCACAGGACGGCGGCTCGTGGGGAATTCTGAGTGTAGCGAACAGATCTCGGACGATTGTCGATGCGATGCTCGCTCAGGAACTGCTCTACGGCGTCGTCGAGATATCGCCGTCGGGTTCGAGGGTGAGCGTGCCCGGAGCGCACACGGGAGTCATGGTCGCCGCCGACGACCCCGCCGCCGTCGTACGGGCCATTGCGGACGAGGACGTCCGAATCGTGACGATCACCGTCACCGAGTTGGGCTACACGCTGTCGTCCCGGACGGGCTCCCTCGACCTCGAATCGACTGCAGTGCAACAGGACCTGCAGCGGCCGGAAACGCCGACGACCACGGTGGGGCAGCTCGCGAGGGCTCTGGCGATGCGGGCACGAACGCACGGGGCTCCCATCACCGTGGCCAGCTGTGACAACCTGCTGGGGAACGGTGATCGCACCGCTGCACTCGTGCGTCAGTTCTTGGACCGTTGCGGTGCGGACGATGTGCTCGAGTGGCTGGCCGCGGCAGTGACGTTCCCCAACTCCATGGTCGATCGCATCGTTCCGTCCAGCAGTGCGTTGTACGACGCCCAGTCCACCGCCGAGCTGGGCGCTGTGGACACCATTGCCGTGCCGGCGGAGCCGTTCACGATGTGGGTGATGGAGGACGAGTTCGCCGCAGGACGTCCCCGCTGGGAAGCCGGTGGTGCCGTGTTCACCGAGGATGTCGAACCGTACGAACTGATGAAGGTTCGACTGCTCAACGGAACCCACTCTCTCATTGCCTATCTCGGCGCACTCGACGGTCGCGCGACAATTCCGGACTCGATAGGTCGCCCGTTCGTGGAGGCCGCAGCTCGAGCGGTGTTGGTCGACGAATACCTCCCGACCGTGCCCGTTCCTGACGGGGCGGATATCAACGACTACATCGCCCAGCTGTTCGTGCGGTGGTCCAACTCCGCTCTGGGGCACAAGACCGCGCAGGTCGGTTCGGACGGCTCGGCGAAGCTCGCGCAGAGGATCCCGGACCCAGCGCTCCACCACCTACGAAACGGTGTTGTACCGCAACACCTTTCCTTGACCATCGCCGCCTATCTCTGCTGCGTGTGCCCGCCCGACGGTTTCGACCCGGGCCCGCATGCGCATGCGATGGCCGACCCTGCACGTGCGCGTTTGGCGGGACTTGCCGCTTCGGCAGCGTCCAGTGAGGATTTCGTCCGCTCGGTTCTCGAACGCGGCGACATACTCCCCATCGAGTTGGCGCAGTTTCCCGAATTCATCACACGCACAGCGGAATTGATGGATACTGTTGTTCGTCACGGTCCGATGGCCGCAGCCGTCGAAGCGGCGAGTTCTTCGCTCCGCCCCGTCGTCACGGCATCCCGGACCACACTCGACTGACTCATTCTCCTTCCTTCCTTCGTTCGGCCGAAGCCGAAACTCACCCGAGGACAACCATGGACATGACCACAGAACCGTCAGATTCTCCCAGAATCGCTCCGGCCCAACATGATCCTTCCGCCGTACGACGCGCAGCGTGGGCCGGCCTCATCGGAACCACACTCGAACAGTACGACTTCGTCATCTACGGCACGGCGTCCGCGCTGATCTTCAACAAGTTGTTCTTTCCCAACATCTCTCCGGCGGCCGGCATCATCGCCAGCTTCAGCGCGTACGCCGTCGGCTTCCTCGCCCGGCCACTGGGTGGACTGTTCTTCTCACGCTACGGTGACCGGCTCGGTCGCAAGTGGGTTCTGGTCGCCACGCTGATGCTGATGGGCGGCGCGACCATGGCCATCGGTCTGCTGCCGACGTTCGAGCAGGTGGGACTACTGGCCCCGGTGTTGCTGGTCCTGTGCCGATTCTTCCAGGGCTTCGGCGCTGGTGCCGAACAATCAGGTGGCGCAACGCTTCTGACGGAAACGGCCGCGATCGGAAAGCGTGGCAGATTGGCCGCTCTTGTCATGACCGGCGCGGCGCTCGGCACCGCTCTCGGAGCAATCGCCTGGATCCTCGCCCAGTTGCTTCCCGACGACCAGCTCATGTCCTGGGGCTGGCGGATGGTGTTTCTGAGCAGCATCCTGGTCACAGTGGCCGCGTTCATCATCAGACGCAAGCTCAACGAGTCACCGGTGTTCCAGGAACTGAAGGCAGCACAGGAGCGACCCAAGGCGCCGGTGAAAGAGGTGTTCACCAACGGCAAGCGACCGCTGTTCATCGTCATGTTCATGACCGTCGGCATCAGCGCTCAGTCCTACACGTACCAGGTGTTCATGGCCTCCTACATGAAGAACGACATCGGCGTCGATCCCACGTTCATACCCAAGGTTCTGCTCATCGGCGCAATCTGCGGCGGCATCGCGGCCTGGGGCTTCGGATGGTTGTCGGACAAGGTGGGTCGTAAGCCCGTGTACATCGGTATCGTCAGCCTGCTCGTCGTTCTTCCGGTTCCCACGTTCATGGCTCTCAGCACCGGTTCGCACGTACTGATCACCCTGGTGATGATCATCGGATTCATCCTGGCGTGCCAGGGGGCCGTCGGTGTCACGATGAGCTACTTCCCCGAGATCTTCGGGGCTCGATACCGGTACGCCGGAGTCACTCTCGGCCGCGAGTTCGCGTCCGTCTTCGGCGGCGGAATCGCTCCGTTGCTGTGTGCGGCACTGATCACCGCGTTCTCCGGATCCTGGGTCCCGGTCGCGGTCTACATGATGATCATGGCCGTCTCGGTGCTCGTCGCCGCAACCTTCGCACCGGAAACTCGGGATCGCGATCTGACCGATCCGGCCAACGCAACCGATCCGGTGCTCGACCGGGTCTGACCTGCCCACCTCGAACGGAACGGACGACACGATGACCACCGAACCCAATCAGATGCCCGACAGAACGATTGCCTTGATCGCGTATGGCACCGATGACATCCGCGTCGAAACAGTGGCGGTGGCCGACCCCTCGCCGGACGAGGCGATCGTCGCAATTGGCTACGGCGGAATCTGCGGCTCCGATCTGCACTACTGGAAGCACGGAGCGGCCGGGCAATCGGTACTGAAAGCGCCGATGCGATTGGGACACGAGGCGTCGGGCACCGTGTTTCGGCGCGCAGGAGACGGAAGTGGCCCCGGTGAAGGCACCCCGGTCACTGTCCATCCGGCGACTCCCGCCGCCACCGGCGCGAAGTATCCGGTCGATCGTCCGAACCTGTCTCCCGGATGCCGCTACATGGGAAGCGCCGCGCAGGTACCGCACGACGACGGTCTGTTCATCGGTCACGTCGCCGTCCCGACACGAATGCTCAGAGTGTTGCCGGACGGTCTGGATCTGAGAATTGCTGCGTTGGCCGAGCCGGCGAGTGTCGCGTGGCATGCCGTCGAGCGTGCTGGGGCGGTGTCCGACAAGACGGTTCTCGTCGTCGGGACCGGTCCGATCGGTGCCCTCATCGTGGCGGTCGCTCGCCGAGCCGGTGCAGCTCGGATCGTCGCGGTCGACCTCGAAGACTTTGCGCTCGATGTGACGCGTCGACTCGGAGCGCATCGAACAGTCGACGCCCGAGACGGGGCGGAAGTCGCGGCGGTCGAGGCCGATGTGACGTTCGAGTGCTCGGGCAACCATCATGGTCTGGCGTCTGCAATTAACGGCACGGCTCGCGGCGGTCGTGTCGTCATGGTCGGGTTACCTGCGGCTAGGCCTCAGCCGGTGCCGCTGTCATTGGCGATCACCCGGGAGATCGACCTGATCGGCTCGTTCCGGTTCAACACCGAGATGGACGACGTGATCCAAGCTCTGGCCGACGGTTCACTCGATGTGGCACCCGTCATCACCGCGGAGTATCCGGTGGCAGACGCCCTCGACGCGTTCGCGCTCGCCGCCGATGCATCCCGATCGAGCAAAGTCCTGTTGACGTTCTGACGGGCTACTACTCGAATTCGGTTCGTATCGACTGTGTCGTGAGCTGGAGCATCAGCACGAAGCCGGTCAGCGTCACCACGATCGGGGCCCACAGCACCACCGCCACGAAGGTGTCCACATCCCGTTCCAGCACTATGTACACCGCGACGATCGATGTTCCCAACAGGCACAGGGCGATGTGCGCAGCGAGGCGCCATTTGTCGAAGAAGAACCCGGCCAACATTCCCATCGGGATGAGGAAGGTGCATTTGCCGAGGGTGACTTCCGGCGCGAAATTCGCGGTGATGGTGGCTCCGAAGATCGACAGATCGGCTATGACGACGAAGGCGAAGGCTTGCCCGAGCGTCGGCCACGGACCGAACCACCAGAACGCGCCCATGATGTACGCGGCGATCATGCACGTCCATTGCACGATCGAGGGGATGGGGGTGGTCGCGCCGTACCCGAACGCCAGCTCGAGGGTGACCACGACGGCCATGGCCAGGGCGGCGGCGGACACGATCCGCTTGACGAGGGTCGTGACAGCGAGCGACGTCATCACGCCCATGCCCCATTGGTAGTGCTCGTTGGACCTCGTCAGTGCGCGAGTCACAGTGCCCCCTCGTTCCAATCAAGAGTCGATTGAAACACAGTCCCACCGCTCGACGTTCGGCTTTCACCGAGTTCCGGCCGACGGTGCGGCACGATCAGCTGGTCAATTGGTGTAACAGCTCCGGCAGTGTCTCGCTGATGTCGTGCCGGCTGGCCACCCGATAGCGGGCGGCCTCACCGAGCAGCCGCCGTCGATCGGCGTCGTCGACCACCGCCGAGACGGCGGCAGCGAGAGCATCGGAGTTGCCGGGCTCGACCAGAATTCCAGCACCGTCGGCGAGGAATTCGTGCGTGCCACCGTGATCGGTTCCGATCACCGGCAATCCGTGCGACATCGCTTCCAAGACCGACAACGGACCTGCCTCGGGAGAAGTGCTGGCCGACACGACGACATCCCACCTGCGAAGAGCGGACTCGGCATCGGTGTGCCCGAGGAACTCGACACGTCCGGCAAGATCCGGTTCCGCGGCGCGCGCGCGGAGTTCGTCGACGTATTCGCGATCACCGGGGAAGCTTCCCCCGGCCAATTCGAGTCGGACGTCGGGGAGCATGGCGACGGCGTCGAGCAGCACACGGTGCCCTTTCCACGGCGTCAACAACGCCAGCATCCCGACCACCGGCGGAGAGTGCAGCGCACCGCCGAACCGCGGGACCGGCCACGGCACGCCGTTGTGTGACACCACCACGGGGAGGCCGGCCTTACGCAGAGGTTCTGCGGTGGCCTCGGACACCGATACCGCAACGCGAACGGCCGGCCGGGCGAACCGGACCACCACGCGCTGCTTCAGGGAGGTCATCGTGTCGTGGACGAGCCACGACGCCCCGCGAGCGGGCCGCGCAAACCGCGCCACCGGAAGCGCGAACAGCGAGTTGACGACCGTGGCGGTGCCCGGTGCGCGGGCGATCGTGCGCACGGCGCGCGCCGCCCCGACCCATCGTGCGACCATCCTGATCGCCGCGATACCGCGCTCGGCACCTCGTTGCCCACCCAGTCCGAGCTCGTCGATGCGGATGTGCCGCGTCGTGTCGGGTAGACGGTCTGCCAATGGGCCTGCGGGGCAGGCGATCACGGTGGCATGGCCGCGGCGCGTGGCCTCGTCGATCAAATCCAGCAGCACCTTCTCGGCACCGGACACCTGGCCGGTGTGCGCGAGGAAGAGAACTGTCGATTCGTCGGTCATGTATCGGCCCGTCTGTGCGGCGAAGGTGGTTCTGGCGGATCAGTACGCATCGCGGAGCAGTGCCACTGGGTCTTCACACATTCTGCGTAGCGCTGCATCCATGACGGCCACATCGACCATCTTGCTGCAGAACGAGGCCGTATAGGTTCGGCCACCGGCGATTTCGGCGATGAGCATCGTGCAGCCGTCCGGACCGTCCGGTTCGAGCGACGCGGCCATCTGCGGGGGCCTGCCGTCGTCGGCCCAGTCGAGGTGGTCGAACACCCGCACTTTCCCGAGGTCGCTCACGGCCAACCGCAAGGTCTCGGGTACCTCGACGACCGAATTCTTGTCCTGCGACGTTGCAGACGGCCGAAGGCGTGACGCCACATCGCGGAGATGCGACATGCCCAGTACCGCGATGGGCCAGCCGGATTCGATCACCTCGCGCATCGATGCGGTGATTCGGACGGGCGTCGTGTCGGCAGGAAGATGCAGGGGGATACCGACGGCAAAATTCCCGTGCGCGCCCTGCTGGGCCGGATCGAGATAGCGGCGGCTGTTGAACAACACCATGATGTGATCGTCGACGTCGACGGATTCTGCTCGTAGCGCCGCGCTCCACAGGGCAATCGAGATCGACGCAGCGGTCGCTCCGGGCAGGTTCTCCGCAGTCCAGTTCTTCAGCTCGTCCACGTCGGCTTTGCTCATGTACCCGGCCCGGCTGACCTTTCCGGCTTCCCAGTTCTCGATCCGACGACGGGGACCGGACCCGCCGTCCGCTGCGCGCCGGTGTCGAGCACGCAGGGACCAGAAGTCCGCCAGCGTCTTCGGATGCCGAGAGTAGTGCCGCCACAGAGCTTTCCAGGTCGTGCTCGGTGGCAAGCCTGCGGCGAGGCCGGGAACCAGTGATCCGTCGGCATCGTCGCAGAATGCCGCCAACATCAGGACGCCGATCTGGCCGTCCCCGATTCCGTGCGAATAGTCGATGGCGAGGTGATCGTCGAACACGACCACCTCGAGTGGACCGCGAGCACCTTGTCGCGACCGAATGTCGGTGAGCATCTGCCCCAGGTCTTCGGTGCCGCCACTGCTCGTGGTGACATTGTCGCCGGCGATGTTGCTGCGGTAGCGCCACCGTCGAGCATCGGAGCGTGGTTCCAGCGCGATGTGCGGCTCCGCGTCGACGTGTTCGGCGGCGGTGAGCGTTCGACGCGTCCGCTCGATGTCGAGACCGCGGACGGGCCCGACCGCGGTGACTATCCGGGTGTCGGCAAAGACGCGATCCAGTGCAGTCGAGCGATAACTACGCTCAGCGGACGGCATCGACGACCTCCTGCATTCGACTGCGGAAGTTGGCCCGTGAGAAGCCTTCCGCCCATCTACGAATGGCGGCGCGATCATAGTCGGCCGGGTCGAACGAGCGCATGGCCTCGGCGAACCCGGCGATGACGGCCTCGTCGGAGCCCGGCTGTACATGCAAGCCGGTCTCACCGGGAATCACCGAGTCCACGGCCCCGCCGTCTCCCAGTGCGATGACCGGTGTTCCGGTGGCCATGGACTCGACCGGGACTATGCCGAAATCCTCCACTCCGGGCATCAGCAGGGCGCGCGTCGTGCGGTGCAGTTCGAGAAGCTTCTCGTGCGAAACCCGCCCTAAGAAGGTCGTTTTGGGTCCGGCCAGTTCCCGGCAGGCGTTCATTGCACGGCCGTCTCCCGCCACCACGAGGGGAACGTCGGCCTCGGCGGCGGCGCGAACCGCGATGTCAGGACGCTTGTAGGGGACCAGGCGGCCGGCAAGCAGGAAGAAGTTCTCACGCTCGATCGACGGATCCGGCGTGAAACCCTCGGTGTCGACCGGAGGATGGACCACCACGGCGTCGTCTCGGCCCCACCAGTCATCGATGCGCCGAGCGACCGCTGTCGAATTGGCCACCACGGTCGTCAGTTTCGGTGCGGCGGCGATCTCGCATCGACGGGCAACGGCCGACAGTGCCGTCAGTATCGCAGCTCCGGCTCTGCCGCCGCCTTCACCTGCGCGAAGTTCGGGGTCCCAGGCCCATCGTGCGGGACTGTGCACGTAGGCGATCACGGGGGAGTCGGTGGCGAACACGGCCTGAGTCGCGAAGGCATGGTGGCTCACCACGACGGCGTCGTAACCGCGCAGTGGCATCCGCCGAAAGGCCAACGGCATCATCGGAAGAACGGGTGCGTACGACCGTTGGCCCAATGCGTTGTACACCCGATTGAGGGCGGACGTGTGCGGCGCGCGGCTGATTCCGGACGGAACCCCGGACGGGCGGGAGATGGGCGCGAACACTTCGGCAGCGGGCCAGTGCAAGGCCAGCTGTTCGATGACGTGCTCGGATCCTGCGATCTCCGTGAATCTTTCGTGTACGACGGCAATTCTGTCAGCTGGCATGGCGTTGGCCTTCCGGCGCGATCGTCTGCGCGGTCTGTTCTGCTCGTCGGGTCGAGTTCTTGTTCTGCAATACCAGGTGTACGGGAATGTCGAAGTCGTCGAGCCGTCGCAGCGCCGCAGTTGCTGCCTTCTTGTCCCGTCCACGCTTCGACACCAGCACAACGACGGTCTCGACGTCACCGACGTCGGTGTACTGCCACCACTGCTCCGACAGGCCGACTTCGGCGGTGGCTCGATGGTGGCCGGTGGTCGGTCCGTCGCCGTGCGTCGACTCGAAGACTGCACCTTCGCCGACCAGGACGAGAATCACGCTGTCGCCCTTCGGGGCTGCGTGTCGCGCACTTCTCGATGCCGGTCGGTCGCCACGCTCGAGGGCAGCGATTCGGGAAGCCACGACGGGCGGTACCGTGTCGCCGGTTGCCGGGTCGAAGTGTGCACCGTATTTTCGGGACACCCGACGAGCCCAGGAGCGAGAGGGCTTGCGGCCGAGTCTTCCTCGAAGCAACACGATCAGTTCGGCCGCGACGATGAGTGCAGCCAGAGCTGCGACGAGTGCCTCCGAGACCGGTTTCGGTGAGACCGGAGTTGTGCTCTGCTCTGGTTTCGACAACACGACCAGTCGATCTCCGCTGGCAGCTGCTTCGAGTTCGCTCTGCTGGGTGCGTAGTTGGGCCAGTTCGGACAGTGCCGCAGGTCGGCTCGGATCGTCGGCAGGCAGGGCGTCCACCCGAGCCTGTTGCGCGTCGACGGTGGACTGTCCCTCGGCCGTTCGTTCCTGCGAGTCGCGGATCGCGTTGGCCGAGGACGTACTTGCCATCGTCGACACCATCGCCTCGGCCAGTTCCGCGGCGAGTTCGGGAGATCGGGTCGTCACGGTCACTGTCAGCAGCGCGGGTGAGGTGCCAGGAGACAGTTCGACGCTCGAGGCCAGTTGCGATGCGTCCATATCGGCGTCGACCTGTTCCAGGACCTGATCGAGAACGCCGCGGTCGGTGGCCAATTCGATGAACGGTGCGCGCATCTGCTCGATGAACGCGTCACCGGGAACGAGCGTTTGGGCAGGTTCGATCTCCGCGACGATCGACGCGGCGTACTGCTTGTCGGTGAGTTCGCTCCTGAGGTAGAACATGCCTGCGCCGACCAACACTGCAATGATCACGGCGGGCAGCAATGCCCGGCCTAGCTCACGCATGTGTCCTGCGAGGTCGATCGGTGGGGGCACGTCGCCCCGGTGTACGGCATCGTGGACGGACATCAACCGCGTACCCTTCCGTCTTCGATGCGAGCGGATGGACCGCTTCGGTGGTTCGTGGAGCCGACAGACTCGATGATAGCTGGGTGTGGACACAGTCCGCGTAGCCGTGCCGACTGCGAATGAAACTGCATCTCAACAACATTGGAATAGCGGGGGTGGTGGTCGGAAAAGATTGCGAAACCGAACTTCGACTCCGGATGCTGCCGCCGAAATCGGGAGATTCGTCTGTTGTGTGTCCGCTTCTCACTGCACGTGCGCACGGTGTCGTCCTTTCTCGGCTGATCCCGGCATCGGTGACTCGACGAGTCCGATGGCAACGAACGCTGCGAGCGAGGTCGCGACCAGTAATGCCGCGCCGACGGACACGAGCAGCCACAGGCCGGGGTAGTGCTGTACCAGGAACCAGCCGCCGACGGTGGCGGCCGCGGTGATCACGACGACAACTGAAAGGGACTGCACCGGAAGTAGTCTGGAGATGGGCATGCTTCGCGCTATCACGATCCACAGCAGGACGAGGGTGGTTCCGATCGTCGCGACCGTGGAGATGGCAGCGCCGTCGTACGACATCCGTGGGATCAGCACGAGGTTCAACCCGATGTTCAGGGCCAGGCCGACCAACGCAACTACGGGGTAGTGGCGCTGCATCCCGGCCGAGGCCAGCAGGAAGATTCCCAGCATCACCAACGACATCAGTGCCGCGCCGATGACGAGCAGCCGGGCCGCGTGCGCTCCGTCCACGAATCTGTCGCCGTACAGCAGGGCGATCAACGGCTCGGCCGACGGTACGAATGCCGCCACGGCCATTGCACCGAAGACTGCGAACAGCAGTGCGGCCGAACGGGTGCGCGCTCGAAATGCAGTGGTGTCGTGGGGCCACGACGCCACGAGCAGGGTGCTGATCGGTGCCACTGCCGCCAACACGAAGGTGTCGATCATGTCGGAGAATTTGTAGCCGATCGAGTACAGACCGACGGCCTCGAACGTGTCGAGGAGGCTGAGCATCAACATGTCGATCTTGAGCATGGCAATGGTGAGGGCGAAGCCGATGGCAAGGGGAACGGCCTCCCGCAGGTACGGGCCCCAGCGGCGCACCTCGATGTGCCTCGACGGTCGCAACCCCATGGAACGGTTGCCTATGCCGAACCCCTTGGTGATCAGTTTGAACACTTCGTTGACCACAGCCGGCAGTACGAAGATCAACAGGGTGGGGGCAAGCACGGCCGCCAACACGGTCAAGGCCAACTGGATTGCCTGACCGGCACTTTCGGCGACGGCCACCAGAATCAGCCGGTGACGACTCTGGAAGAGGACGCTCAGAGCGTGACCCGGTGTGGCGAACACGACCACCAGTCCACCCAGGACCGTCGCGAGGACCACCTCGCTCGGATACTGCAGCAGGAGAACGTATGCAACGGCCAGCACGTAACCCAACAGTCCGAGGGCAGTACGCAGGGCCAGAAACGACGACGCGGTTCGTCCGATTTCCTCGGGATCGTCGTCCATCAATTTCGCCAGCACGACGCGTCCGACTCCCAGGTCGGTCACGACGGACATGAGGCCCAGCAGTGCGAAGACGAAACTGAACTGGCCCCAGTCGTCCGCTCCGAGGGACCTCGCGACCACGACACTGCCGACCCAGCCCAGTGCTGCGATGATCACTCTGCTGATCAGAACGGCAATCGTCGCCTTGGCTGCGGCCTTGGGATCCGCTGCGATCGCGCGGTAGTCCGGGGGCTGTTCGGTGCCGTCGAGCGCGAGCTCGTCCGACATCAGACCACGCCCGCGGCTCGATACGCGTCGGCAGTGAGCTCAGCCGTTCGACGCCAACTGATCTCGCGGGAGGCGTCGGCTGCTGCGCCGACAAGGGCTGCGCGTGCGTCCGCGTCGAAAGCGATGGGTTTCATCGCGTGCACCCAGTCGTCCACGTTCTCCGATCCGACGAGTACGGCACCGTCACCGACGACGTCGGGGAGGGCTCCGACTGCACTGGCGACGACCGCGCCGCCCGAGGCCATGGCCTCGACGGGCGGGAGCCCGTAGCCCTCGTAGCGAGAGGCATACGCGGTGACGGTCGCCGCAGCATAGAGGGCAGGCAGGTCTTCGACATCGACGTACCCGAGCCCGCGGGAATTGCGGGGAGCGTGGGGACCGGTCGAGCCGGCCCCGGCCAGCAGGCACGGGATACCCAGACGCTCCGCTGCGTCGGCCACCAGCTGAACGTTCTTGCGAGGCTCCACCGTTCCGACCTGCATCACGAAACGGTCCGGCAGGTCGTATTTGGACCGAACAGCGTCCACGCGGCTGTCGGTGGGGACTTCGGCCCACGCTGCGGGTGCCAGGCCGACGACGGTGGCGTCTCGGCCGCTGACGGCCTTGATGCGGTCGGCGGTGAACTGCGAGACCGCGATGAGCAGATCGGCACGGCGCAGAGCTCGCCGCACCAGTCTCTGCTCACCGAGCGCGCGGAATCTACTGGAGGCCGACGGCATGTCGATGACCGAGAGATCGTGCACCGTGGCGACTGTGAAGGCCTTGGTGAGAAACGGAAGGTCGACGTCCAGGCCGTGTACGACATCGCACCGGCCGATGGGGAGTGCTCCGAGCACCGCCCGAGCCGCACCGCTGGTGACAGGCCGTTCCATCGCCCGAACCGAGGGCGGGAGCTCGCCGACGGCGTCGCGCTGCACCACCGCGGCGAGATCCGCGTCGGGTAGACGATCCGGTAGCTCGTTCAGGAGCTCGCGAATGTAGGTCTGTACTCCACTTCCGCCCGGCCTGAGGGCGAGCGCCCCGAAGACGATTCGTGTTGCGCTGCTGCGCATCCCACCACTCCTAACAAGAGCCAGAAATAAACATCGATCGGAAAGATCTCGAAATATGTGGACACGAGGCTGGCGAACATGGCGGCCACGATCGAAGCTCCGACGCCGAGGGCCAGCGCACCGTCGTTGCCCGGTAGTACCCGGGACAGGCGTGTGCACCACAGCAACGACGTCACCAACAGCGCCACCACCGCCCAGAGGCCGATCGGCCCGAGCTCGAGCAGGGCCTTCACGTAGTAGTTGTCGGGTTGGTAATTCGTCGAGAGCCCCGATCGCGTGAACGCGGCACCCTCGGCGGTGGAAATGCGGTCTGCTGCAGACCCACTCGATCCCAGACCCGTGCCGAACGGATGAATCAGGATGCTGGCGATGATGTTGGCCCAACCGTCACCGCGTTGACCCAGACTGCTGGACGAGAAGAAGACCGACGTGATCTTGGGTACGAAGGGGACCGTGACGGCGACGGCCAGTGCTGCCAGAGCAAACGGCGCGGCAAGGTATCGAAAACGCACGGCGATCAAGTAGATGACCCCGACCGCGAGTCCGAGAATCGCTCCACGCACGATCGAACTGGACATCGCGACCACCATCATCGGAGACGCGCACAGAAACAACAGGTTTCGCCGACGGCGCGGATCGGCCAAAGCGACCGCACCACCGACGAGCAGCGCCAACATCACGTACAGCCCGAATGGGAACGGCAGGTTGAACGTGCTGAACGTGCGCAGTAGCCCGCCCGATGTTCGGACCTGCGTGCCGTATTCGTAACCCAGCGATACCAGTGCGGCGGGCCCGGCCACCAGTTGAGCGATGCCAACGACAGACGTGAACACACCCATGCCCATCAGAACCGAGACGAGGTGGTCACGGTCCCTGGCGTCGAACGGCGCGAGCCACATGACCACAACCAGCAGAACGTAGAAGAAGGTGACCTTGATACCGAACAGACCGACTATTCCGAACGTGGCGAATGCAGACACGCTGCCGAACACGACGAACACCGCAGCGGCCGGCCACCACGGCACGAACACCCGAGCAGGCGAGCCGGGAACTTGTCGTGGTCGGCGTAGCCACGCACACAGAACGGTGAAGACGACAAGGCCTTCCTTCCAGCCCGACACGACCCCGGGAAGGGGAACGAGAACCAGAAGTCCGTGCAGTGGAACCAATCCCGCCAACAGCAACACTCCACGTTGTGGGCGGCGGTAGATCGCCGATGCCACCGCGCAGCCGAGCGCGAGGACCAGCGCTGCGCCGAAAGCAAGCGCAACGTACGTGATCACGGGGTCACCCGAACGTGGCGGTGTTCGGCGTAGACCATGATCAGTCCTCGGCGCGTTTCAGAACGGCGAGCACGGTGAGAAACAGGATCTTGACATCGAGCCAGATGGACCAGTTCTCGATGTAGTAGTTGTCCCACTCCGCGCGGTCGGCAATGGACGTCTGGCCCCGAAGGCCGTGCACCTGAGCCCATCCCGTCACACCGGCCTTGACCCGGTGCCGTTCACCGTACCGACGGATCTGCATCTCGAACAGGTCCACGTACTCGGGCCGCTCCGGCCGGGGGCCGACCAAGCTCATGTCGCCACGAAGGACATTGAGCAGCTGTGGCAGCTCGTCCAACGAGGTCTGTCGCATGATTTTGCCGATACGCGTTCTCCGGTCGACACCCTCGACGCCACCTGGTGCGTCCCCGGCCTTCCGCTCGAACGCCGCGTCGGATGCCCGTGGAGGCCGCATGGACCGAAACTTCAGGCAGTCGAACGGCAGCCCATCGCGGCCGATTCGTTCCTGCGCGAAAAAGATCGGGCCGGGGGAGCTCAGGCGCACGAGCAGCATCAGCGTCAGGAAGACGGGGGAGAGCAGCAGGAGTCCGATTGCCGTCAGAACTCGATCGAGTACACCCTTCAGGGCGAACTGCCAACCCTTGGGGTTCACGTGCGGCAGCACCATCAGCGGCAGGCCGCCGATGTGCTCGACACGAGTGTTGACGCCGACGGCGTCGTACAGCCTGGGTACCACCCACACTCGCATTCCGAGCCGGTGCGCAGTCCTGATCGCGCCGACCAACACTCGGTCTTCGGTCGGAGCGAATGCCACTATCAGCTCCTCCGCACCGGTCCTGCGCGCAACTGCCTCCAAATCGCTGGGCAGTCCCAGGTGCGGCAGATCGGGCAGCTCGCCTCCCGATGAGACGTCGGCGACGGGGATTTCTCCTACGTAACCGACCGGAACAAGACCGTACTCAGGAAATTGTCTTGTGCGAGAGACGAGTTGATGCGCGATCGGGTCGTTGCCGAGCACGATGGTCGGTGCTGCCGATCCGAATTTGGTGCGAATCACGCGCTGGACGACGATGCGTACGAGCCGGACGATCGCAATCGTGAATGCGCTGAGCAGCCACAGTCGCAACACGACCGCGCTGGGCCGGTACTCGGTGTCGGCCAGGAACATCACGACCATCAACGCGAGCGCAGCGAATGCAACAGCCGTTTCGGCAGGCCCGATCTCGTCGAGAAAGTTGCGACGAAGGCTGCGCCTGTACATCGACTTGCCCGCCATGATTCCGATGAGCAGCGGGAGGAAGAGCCATGGCAGCCAGCCGGTGTCGACGAGACTGCCCGAATACCACAGCAGCGCTCCGGTAACTGCGACCGCGGCACCGAACACGTCGACCGCAACATTGACGGCGGTGTTCAGCGGATCGACCCGTAGTCGGTCCGCGAGTGTGCGACGGGCTACGACGACGTCGGGCTCGGCAGCCCGCGGGCGAGTGTGGGGTGATTCCAGTGTTTCGGGCACGGCTTCTTCCGGTGGTTAGTTTCGAATGAGGTCGGTCCTGAATATCCCAATTAATGTATACCGCCACGAAAGTGGACACCCGGTCGACTTCACGAAAAAAACTCGAAGTCGGTTGTAGGTCGAAAATGCTAATACTTGTCGGGGAAAGCGCCCCTTATTCGAAAACTCGCTCGCGAATAATCCAGGCCAAGTCCTGCAGTATCTGAACGTGGCCGGTGGTCCACTGCCGCGGCTGTCGATCCCACACGCACAGGGTTCCGACGGAATGGCCGTCATCGTCGGTGAGCGGAACTCCGAGGTAGGAAACAAACAGGTTGCTCTGGACCGACGGATGATCCTTGAGGGCGTCGTTGAGTCTCGCGTCTTCCACCACCAGCGGCTGGCCTAGATCGATCGCATAACGGCAGATGGACGCTTCGAGAGGAACCTCTTGCGCGCCACCGAGTTCCGACGGCAGTCCGAGTGCACTCTTGAAGTACTGACGCTTGTCGTCGAGAAGCGAGAATGCGGCAGACGGAGCGCTCAATGCATCGGCGACCATCGCGACGATCCGGTCGTAGCCGGAGTCGGATCCGGTGTCCATCAACCCTGTCCGAGTCACTGCTGCCAGCCTCTCGGGGTCGTCGATCGGCGTACCGAATGCCCGCGTCACCTCGGCCGGTTCGACGCCCTTCTCCGAAGCGGCCTGCAAAGCCCGGAGCAGAGCACCGACCTCGGAATCCTGATCGTCGGACAGTTCACGAACGAGTCGATCGACCACGGCCCGCCGAATGAATTCATCGGTCCCGAGGCCGGATTTCTCCGCCTGCCGGGCGAGTAACTCGTTGAGACGCTCGTCGAAACCGGGAAATCCTGTTGTCATTGGGCATATGGTAGTACAGGCAATGTCGTCCTACCGATGACTGCGGGGTCGAATTCTGCGTCAATCCGAATCGTTGCCGTAATTGCCACAAAGCGTATGACAATCCGTTTCGGCGAAGATCGCCTACCGGTGTTGCTATCATCCCGCAGATGAAAGCAAATGCTCCTCTGCTGGTGATGGCCGTTCTTGCGGCTCTGGTGTTGCCGTTCGCTGCGACGCCGGCAGTGGGTGCATCTCCCGTCGTGCGGGCTCAGGCCGGTCCGGTGAACTGTGGCGGGCAGTCCGACGCCATCCGGATCGGAGTCTCGCCGGGCGCGTCGATAGGTAGCCTCTCCCCAGCAGATCTGGATCGCGAACTGACGCTTGCCAAAGACGCAGGAGCCTTCGCAGTTCGTCTCGACATCGATTGGTCCGCAATCGAATCGACACGGGGCGCTTTCGATTGGAGTCGAACGGACCGAGTGATCGATGCCGTCGTGGCCCACGGGATGTGCCCGCACGGGATCATCGCCTACACCCCCAGATGGGCGCGAGTAGCTGCCGCGGTCAACGATTCTCACTCCCGTCCTGCAAACCCGTCCACTTACGCGGCTTTCGCCAAGACGGTGGTTCAGCGGTACCAGAACCGCATCAAGATCTGGGAAGTATGGAACGAGCCGAACATCGTGACGTTCTTCAAGCCCGTTCCCGACGTCACGGCGTACTCGGCGCTGCTTCGAGCGGCCTACACGGCGATCAAACAGGTGCAGCCCGGTTCGACCGTGCTCGTCGGTGGGATGGCACCGTCCGAGGACACGAACGGCAACATCGCGGGCACGTCGTTCCTGTCGAAGATGTACGCGCAAGGATCCAACAAGTACTTCGACGCCTTCAACGTGCATCCCTACACGTGGCCGTACCTACCCAACGACCCCAGCACAGCGTCATGGAACACCGCCATGAAGATGTGGTCGATGCGAGACACCATGGTTGCCGGCGGTGACAGTGGCAAACAGATCTGGATCACCGAATTCGGCGCACCGACCGGGACCAACCCCAACAGCGTCAGCGAGCAGGTGCAATCGGACAGCATCGGGATCGTTCTCGACGCCGTCCTCGGCAACGATTGGCTCGGACCGGCTTACGTCTACAGTCTCCGAGACGCCGGGTCCGACACCGCCGACACCGAACAGAACTTCGGCTTGGTTCGCAGAGACTGGACCCCCAAGATCGCCTACGGTCGCGTCGATGCCTACGCCGCGGAGCATTCGGCACCGTAGAACGATCGATTCCGCTGCCGGTGTTCGTAGGCTATGGTTCGCCCATGAATTCGCAGCCGGGGGGCGCGGTCCCTGATCGTAAGGACATCACGTTCGACTCGAACGGCGTCGACTGTGCGGCGTGGCTGTACCTGCCCGACAGCACCGAGCCGGCCCCGGTGATCGTCATGGCGCACGGTCTCGGCGGAACCCGGGGAATGCGACTCGACGCCTACGCAGAACGATTTCGCGCCGAGGGCTACGCGTGCCTGGTGTTCGACTATCGGTACTTCGGAGACAGTGGCGGGCGACCGCGACAATTGCTCGATATCGAGTCCCAGTTGCAGGACTGGGCGGCAGCGATCGCGTGCGCCCGGGGTCGGCAGGACGTGGACGGTTCGCGAATCGTGTTGTGGGGCTCGTCGTTCGGCGGTGGCCACGTCATCGTCGCGGCAGCACGGGATCAGCGTGTCGCCGCGGTGGTCGCGCAGTGTCCGTTCACCGACGGCATCGCCTCCGGGCTCGCTTCGAACACATGGACCTCGGTCAAACTGTCCGTGCGGGCCGTGCGCGATCTGCTGGGATCGGTGATCGGGCGGCCGCCGGTGATGGTGGCGACCGCCGGACGACCGGGGACTACCGCATTGATGACGTCACCCGACAGTTACGACGGGTACCTCGCGCTCGCTCCGGACTCCGACGAGTCGTTCCACAATCGGGTTGCCGCCCGCTTCGCGCTGCAGATCGTGCGCCATCGGCCCGGACGTCGAGCGAAGGACGTCCGCTGCCCGATACTCTTCGTGGTCTGCAACACCGATTCGGTGGCACCGGCGAAGGCCACCCTGCGATACGCCCGGACAGCCCCGCTCGGGGAGATAGAAACCTACGACGCAGGCCATTTCGACATCTATCTCGGTGCTGACTTCGAGCAGGTGGTCGCAGACCAAATTGCCTTCCTCCTGCGCACTGTCCCGCCGCTGGTGGCTGCGGATCAGTAGACGTCGCGCACGTACCGCTTCTCCGCAGCGAGAGCCTTGACGTACGCCTCGGCACTGCTCGGGGCCAGTTTCCCGTGCTGTGCGACTACGCCTTTCAGGGCCGCATCCACGTCTTTGGCCATTCTCGACGCGTCGCCACAGACATAGAAGTGGGCACCTCGGTGTATCCAGTTCCAGAGCTCGCTGCCGTGTTCGCGCATGCGATCCTGCACGTAGACCTTGTCCTTCTGATCCCGGGAAAAGGCGACGTCGAGGCGGTCGAGCGACCCGTCGCTCAGCATCGCGGTGAGTTCGTCGCGGTAGTAGAAGTCGGTGTCCGCGTGCTGTTCACCGAAGAAGAGCCAGTTCGGGCCGGTGTGCCCGAGCGCGCGCCGCTCGTGCAGGAACGCCCGGAACGGTGCAATGCCGGTGCCGGGACCGACCATGATCATCGGCGTGGCGGGATCCTCGGGCGGTTTGAAATAGGTCGATTTCTGTACGAATATCCCGATATCATGGTTGGCGGCATAGTCGGCCAGATACGTCGAGCACACCCCGCGTCGAGCGACGCCGTGCACGTTGTATCGCACAGCCGAGACGGTCACCTGCACCTCCTCGGGATTCTCCTTCGGGCTCGACGAGATGGAATACAGACGCGGCTGCAACGGCTTGAGAACGCCGAGCCAATCGTCCACCGACGCGCGAACCGGATGTGCGGCAAGTACATCGATCGATTGCCGTCCCCACATCCAGTCGGTGAGCGTGTGTCTGTTGTCCGGATGCAACATGGCCTCGAGGTCGTCGTCCGCGGTACGCCGGTGCACGAACTTCAACAGATCCGGTGTGGCACGGGCGATCTCGAGGTGCCGACCCAACGCCGTACGGAGCGGCATTTCACCGTGCTCGGCCAAGTCGACGACGGCGTCACCGTCGAGTCCGGTGGCACCGAGCCACTCCTGCACGTACTGGTCACTGTTGCGAGGCCAGACCCCGAGTGCGTCACCCACCTCGTATTCGAGGGTGCCCGCAGGAAGGTGGAATCCGAGTTGACGGACGTCCTTGAGCGATCCGCGTGCGGTGAGCACTCGATTCCGAACGAGAGTGGTCACGAGGGGCGACTTCTTGCTGTAGCGCGGTCCTACGTCAGCGGCCGCAGGCCGACGTGCGGGTGCCCCAGGCTCGGCCGGCGCGGTGGCGGGATCGGACGTTGGCGAGTCACCTGCCAGCAGCGCGCTCACCGAGTCGAGCCACTCGGCGGCCTCGTTCTCGTAGTCGGGCTCGAGGTCGACCCTGCCGAGTAGTCGCCGCGCACCGAGTTGCTCGAGGCGTTCGTCGATCTTGCGGCCGTGCCCGCAGAAGTCTGCGTAACTCGAGTCGCCGAACGCCAGCACGGCGTAACGGATTCCGTCCAGTGCGGGTACCGAATCGGTTGTCAGGCTCTCCCAGAAGGTTGCGCCGTTGTCGGGTGCTTCGCCGTCCCCGGTGGTACTGCTGACGATCAACACGTCGGCCTCGGCCGGTAGTCGGTCTGCGGTGAACGAGTCCATGGAGTGTTCGGTGACGGCAGACCCAGCAGCTCGCAGATGAGAAACACTGGACTGGGCGAACTCCTCGGCAGTTCCCGTCTGCGAGGCCCACAGCAGGAGCAGTGGTCTGCCCGCTGCCGACGAGGTGTCCGCGGCGGGTGCATCGGTGCCCGGCGAGGGAGTGCGCGAGAACAGGCCTGCGAGAACACCGTCGAGCCACGCGTGCGTCTCGGGAGTCAGCGGGGTCCGTTCGGGCAGCGTGGGGGTTCCCGGCGCAGAACGGGCGGCGTCGGTCCGAAGTCCCTCCAGCAGGCCTGCCATGTAACTTTGTTCGATGACGGTGAACGGTTCTGCGGGTCGGCTCGGGCGGCCGACCAACACGGCGAGAGCGTCGACCGGATCGTGCACGTCCTCGGACGTATCGGGCGAATCCGATTGAGCAGCAGATACTTTCGTCAGCGACACGGCGCAGGCCTTGAATTCGGGTTGCTGCGAGTAGGGATCGACGGCGTCATTGGTCACCGCGTTGATCGCCAGGGATTCGCCGAACTCGTCGCTCCAGTGGAACGGCGCGAAGCAGCCTCCGGGTAACACTCGGTCGGTAACGACAACGGGCAGTGCTGCACGGCCTCGACGCGACGACAGTTCGACGGTATCGCCGTCGGACAGATCGAGCCGGCCCGCATCGGTCGGGTGTATTTCCACGAACGGGCCGGGGTTCAGTTTGTTCAGCTTCGCGACTTTGCCGGTCTTGGTCATGGTGTGCCAGTGATGGGGGAGTCGCCCCGTGTTGAGCAGGAACGGATAGTCGTCGTCCGGCATTTCGGCCGGTGCCATGGCGGGTCGGGCGAGAAACTGCGCTCGACCGCTTGCGGTGGGGAACGACAGGGCAGGAATCGAGCCGTCCTCCGACACCCGCAGGGTTTGGCTGACTCCGTCGTTGAGGTACCGGATGGGGTGTCTGGTGGTAGTCGACTCGGGCGGGCACGGCCACTGAATCGAACCCTCGCGGAGCCCGTCGTAGGTGACGCCGCGAATGTCGTAACCGGTGGCGGGGTTCGAGAATCGCTTGATCTCCTCGAAGATCTCTTCGGCACTGGAGTACGTGAACGACTCGGAGTAGCCGAGGGCGCAGGCCATGTCGGCGATGATCTTCCAGTCGGGGAGTGCTCCGCCGGGTGCTTCGACAGCCGGCTGGAACAGCGTGAGGTTCCGCTCGGAGTTGACCATGACACCATGGGCCTCGGTCCACAGCGCAGCGGGCAGCATGACATCGGCGTATCGGTTGGTCTCGGTGTCGGCGAAGGCGTCTTGAGTGATCACCAGTTCGGCACGTTCGAGACCGTCGATCACGGTTGTTCGATTGGCGACGGACGCAACAGGATTGGTGCAGATTATCCAGCAAGCTTTGATGTCGCCCGCAGCCAACTTCGAGAACATCTCGATGGTTCCACCACCGACGTCGGTGCGCAGTGTTCCGGGCGGGATTTTCCAGGCCTGCTCGACGAAGGCGCGGTCGGTGTCGTTGGTGACCGCCCGTTGGCCCGGCAGTCCGGGGCCCATGTATCCCATTTCCCGGCCACCCATCGCGTTCGGCTGACCGGTCAACGAGAAGGGGCCGCTTCCGGTCCGGCAGATAGCACCCGTTGCCAGGTGGAGATTGCACAGTGCGTTGGTGTTCCAGGTGCCGTGGGTGGACTGATTGAGTCCCATCGTCCAACAGCTCATCCAGTTCTCTGCAGTCCCGATCATCTCCGCTGCGGCACGCAGATCTTCCTCGGCGAGACCGGTTGCAGCGCAGACCTTCTCAGGGGTGTAGTCGCGAAGAAACTCCGGCATCGCGTCCCAGCCGTCGGTGAACTGGGCGATGAAGTCAGGGTCTGTGTTTCCGCTGTCGACGATCAGAGCCAGCAGGCCGTTGAGCAGCGCCAGATCGGATCCCGGTTCGAGCATGAGGTGCAGGTGCGCCTTGTCGGCGGTGGCGGTGCGCCGCGGATCGACCACGATCAGTTTCGCACCGGCCTTGACCCGGTCCATCATTCGCAGAAACAGGATGGGGTGGCAGTCGGCCATGTTGGAGCCGATGACGAGGAACACGTCGGCGTTGTCGAAGTCTTCGTACGACCCCGGCGGACCGTCGGCTCCGAGTGACTGCTTGTAGCCGGTCCCCGCGCTGGCCATGCACAATCGTGAGTTGGATTCGATCTGATTGGTACCGATGAACCCTTTGGCCAGTTTGTTCGACAGGTACTGAGCCTCGATCGACATCTGCCCCGATACGTACAGCGCAACGGAATCGGGTCCGTGTTCGTCGAGGATCGTGCGGAGCCTGCGGGCAGTATCGGTGATGGCCACCGAGGTGTCCGTACTCTCCGGCCGGTCACCGCGCCGGTGGCGAATCCGAGCCTTGTCGAGGCGGCCCGGCGCGGCAAGCATGTCTGCGGTGGTGCTTCCCTTGGTGCACAGTCGGCCGAAGTTCGCCGGGTGGGTCTTGTCGCCGACCGACTTGGTGACCGTGGGCCCGATCGGCAGCGTCGACTGGGAGCTCGACTGGGACTTCGCCGCCGACGGCCCACCGACCTCGAGCACCATGCCGCATCCCACGCCGCAGTATGCGCAGAGCGTCTTCACCGTGGTGACCATGGCTTCCACAGTGCCCGGTGCAGTGTGCGCGGCCATTACACATCGGTTAGCCGGATATG
This sequence comes from Rhodococcus sp. 05-2254-5, assembly GCF_002258575.1. NCBI lineage: Bacteria > Bacillati > Actinomycetota > Actinomycetes > Mycobacteriales > Nocardiaceae > Rhodococcus > Rhodococcus sp. 05-2254-5. Next base: position 92,673 of record NZ_NOZG01000002.1, read on the forward strand.
ACGTTGTCCTCACCGGGCGGCGAACGAGGCGGTGATGTGCGTTCGCGGCACCGCTCTGTGTGGCAGGGAGGTAACACCAACTTTCTGCAGGGCGATTGGTACTCGAACGTTATTCGTCGAACGGGCTGTCGAGTGGAATGTGTGGATTCTGCGCTGGCAGAATCGTCCGGGTCGGGCTCGAAGTGGGAAGTGGTGTGTTCATGAGGGTGTCTCGAGGATTCGTTCTCGCCGCGGTGGGAGTTGTCGCTTCGGTGGCGGTGCTGTCCGGGTGCAGCGCGCAGACGGACATCTCCGAACCCTCCGTTCCGATCGATTCCAATCCGATGACCGAACTGATGAAACCGAAGCTGACCGCGAGCGTGCTCGACGGAGCAGTCGGATTCTCACCGGCGGACCCGGTGACCGTCTCGGTTGCCGACGGCAAGTTGTCCTCGGTCACGATGCTCAACCCCGACGGCGAGCCGGTATCGGGAGCCATTGCTCCGGACGGGCTGTCGTGGACCAACACCGAACCCCTCGGCTACAACCGCGAGTATCGAGTGCAGGCCGATGCGTACGGACTCGGAGGATCGTCGAGCACGGTGTCGAGCTTCACCACCAGCCAGCCGGGCAATTTCACCAAGCCCTACGTTCTGCCGAACCCGGGCGACGTGGTGGGTATCGGGCAGCCCGTCGCGGTCCAGTTCGACGAGGCGATCACCGACAAGCTTGCTGCCCAGAATGCGATCACGGTCACCACGACGCCGGCCGTGGAAGGTGCGTTCTACTGGGTGAACAACAAAGAGGTTCGCTGGCGACCGCAGAACTACTGGGCACCGGGCACCAAGGTCGACGTGGCCGTCAACGTGTACGGGCGTGATCTCGGTGACGACATCTACGGCCAGGAGAATGCGACGACGTCGTTCACGATCGGCGACGCGGTCATTGCCACTGCGGACGACAACACCAAGCAGGTGACGTTCAACGTCAACGGCCAGGACGTCATCACGATGCCGACGTCGATGGGCAAGGACTCCACCCCGACGGACAACGGCGTCTACATCATCGGTGATCGATTCGAGCATCTCGTCATGGATTCGTCGACCTACGGTGTGCCGGTCAACTCGTCCACCGGGTACCGCACTCCGGTCGACTGGGCGACGCGTATGTCGTACAGCGGCATCTTCTTCCATTCCGCACCGTGGTCGGTGGGGCAGCAGGGCTACTCCAACGCCTCGCACGGGTGTCTGAACCTCAGTCCGACCAACGCCAAGTGGGTCTACGACAACACCAAGCGCGGTGACATCGTCGTGGTCAAGAACACCGTCGGTGGAACGTTGTCGGGCACCGATGGTCTCGGCGACTGGAACATTCCCTGGGACGAGTGGAAAGCGGGCAACGCCACCACGGTCTGATCGGTATCGATCGGGTGGATCAGCTTCGATCGCGGGTCTGGTAGAGCGAAGGATCGATCCCGAGTGTCTTCAGGTACGCGACCGGTTCGATGCTCGAGCCGTTGTTGCGGACCTCGAAGTGCAGATGCGGTCCCGTCGAATTGCCGGTGCTGCCGACCGCCCCGAGGACATCTCCCGGTGCCACCTCGTCACCGACGGACACAGCGAGGCTGGACTGATGGCCGTAGTAGGTCTCGGTGTTTCCGCTCTTGACCCGAACGAGCTTGCCGTAGCCGTCGCCCGCGTCTCCGGCCTGAACGACGGTTCCGCCGGTCACCGCATGGATCGGGGTTCCGCTGTCGGCAGCCAGGTCCACACCCTGGTGGTACTGCGCGCCGTTGCCGGTCGGGTTGTTGCGTCCGCCGTAACCCGAAGTGATGCGATATTTGCCTGCGTCGATCGGGAGCACGGCACCGCCGAGCCCCACCGTGGGCGGCGCACTCGGAAGTTCGATCTCGGGTACATCCGCGGGAGTTGCGGTATCCGGCACCGACAGCACGTCGCCGTCGAGAACGATCGCCGCGACCTGGTTGATGAGCACACCGGTGGCGTCGAGCACCGCGGCGAGTATTGCGGCCCGCTGCTGCGCATCGGGCTGGGGGATCGGGATCTGAGGTAATTCGATCGTGGGTTGAGCGGTGGCCACCGCTGGGCTGAGCAAGCCGGTTGTGCCGATGCACAGTGCTGCCGACAAGATCGAACCCGCTATGACTCTGTGCATTCTGCGACCCACGAAAAAGCCTCCTCGTCTCTGCCCGCCGTGCACCCGTCGGATGGGTGCGAGCTGGGCGTCGAGCATGTTCGGTGACGCTTCGGGGCACGCTGAACTCACGTAGCAGAAAACACATGAATCACGTTGGTACTTTTCTTCCCCAAAAGTGCCATTGGTAACCGTACGTCACAGAAACCCCATAAGAAACTCGAAAAGTGAATTACAACAACGTAATTCGAGGTCAGGGTGGGTACGCACCGTCCGCTCGAACACCCTGGCGAAGGGTGGAGTGAATGCACGAAAAAGGCCGGCCTCGCGAGGAGACCGGCCTTCTTCGTGTGGGGTGAGCGACGGGACTCGAACCCGCGACATCCAGGATCACAACCTGGTGCTCTACCAGCTGAACTACGCCCACCATTGCACGCGTCCGCAGAACCTTTTCGGGCTCTGCATCAGCAGCGTCGACAATACTAGCGGGTTGAATCCGAGGTTGCTAATCCGCCCCCGATTGCGTGTCGAGTTCGGCAACAACTGCTGCGATGTCGCTGGTAGAGGGCCCCGGCGGAGCCACGAAGGCCGTCCGGCGGTAGTACTGCAACTCTTTGATCGACTCCTTGATGTCCGCGAGGGCGCGGTGCGCAAGGCCCTTGGCCGGCTGCCCGTAGTAGATCCGTGGGTACCACCGTCGAGAAAGTTCCTTGATCGAGCTGACGTCGATCATTCGGTAGTGGAGGTAGGTGTCGAGCGCGGTCATGTCGCGAGAGATGAATCCACGATCGGTCCCGATCGAGTTTCCCGCGAGTGGAACCGTTCCGGCCACCGGGACGTGCTCCTTGATGTACGCGAGCACGCGCTGCTCGGCTTCCTCCAGGCTCACCGTCGACGCGCGCACCTCGTCGGTCAAGCCCGACTTGGCATGCATGTCGGTGACGACGGCCGGCATGTTCGCCAACGCATCGTCGTCGGCGTGGATGACGATGTCGACACCCTCCCCGAGGATGTTGAGCTCACTGTCGGTCACCAACGCCGCGATTTCGATCAGCTTGTCCTTGCTCAGGTCCAAGCCGGTCATTTCACAGTCGATCCACACGAGTTTGTCCTGCACTCGCTCCACAGTAGTGCGCGCACCACAGCCACTAGGGTTTGCGGTGGCGATCGACCCCGTTCACTTCAGCGCACGTTCACGAAAGGATGCGGACATGACAGGCGACCCGACGCAGCCGGCACCCACGCTCAGCCCTGCCGAGAAGGCGAAGGCGGCCAAAGCGGCGGCCGTGGAAGCCGCACGGGTGGCTGCCGAAGCTCTGGCTGCGGCCGACGCCGCCGAGGCCGAGGCGCGTGCCGCAGAGCAAGGGTCGGCAACGGCGGTGCACGGTAAAGCAAGCGAGATCGCCGCCGGATACACATCGGCAGGTGCGGCATTGGAACTGGGAACCGTCGTTCTGGACGGTGTCACCGACCCCGCTGCCCGCATTCGTATTCCGTTGGCGACGTTGAATAGGCACGGTCTCGTAGCCGGGGCCACCGGAACCGGTAAGACCAAGACCCTGCAGGGTATTGCCGAACAACTCTCTGCGGCAGGGGTTCCCGTCGTCATGGCCGATGTCAAAGGAGATCTCTCGGGCTTGTCCGCGCCGGGCGAAGACACCGGCAAGATCCGCAGCCGCGCTGCGGACACCGGCCTGACGGACTGGGCTCCAGCCGGACACCCGGTGGAATTTCTCTCGCTCGGCACCGAGGGAATCGGGGTGCCGGTGCGGGCCACGATCACCGCGTTCGGGCCGATTTTGCTCAGCAAAGTGTTGGGGCTGAACAACACTCAAGAGTCGACCCTGGGGCTGATCTTCCACTGGGCCGATTCCCAGGGACTTGCCTTGCTCGATCTCAAGGACCTGCGGTCGGTGATCATGCATCTGACGAGTGACGAAGGCAAAGCCGACCTGAAAGGCATCGGCGGTGTCTCGTCGGCGACCGCCGGAGTCATCCTGCGTGCCTTGGCCAATCTCGAGGCCGACGGCGGCGACACCTTCTTCGGCGAACCGGAACTCGAGACCGAGGACCTGCTCCGCGTCGGACCCGACGGACGAGGCGTCATCACCCTGTTCGAGCTCGGTGCTCAGGCGTCCCGCCCGGTGATGTTCTCCACCTTCCTGATGTGGGTACTGGCCGACCTGTTCCAGACGTTGCCCGAGGTGGGTGACGTCGACAAACCCAAGCTCGTGTTCATCTTCGACGAGGCGCATCTGCTCTTCGCCGACGCGTCGAAAGCCTTTCTGCAGCAGGTGGAACAGACCGTCAAGCTCATTCGCTCGAAGGGCGTCGGCGTCTTCTTCTGCACGCAGCTGCCCACCGACGTCCCCAACGACGTTCTCTCCCAACTGGGTGCGCGAATCCAGCATGCTCTGCGCGCCTTCACTCCCGACGACCAGAAAGCACTGAACAAGACGGTGCGCACGTACCCCAAGACCGACGCCTACGACCTCGAGAAGGCACTGACGTCGTTGGGGACCGGAGAAGCGATCGTGACGGTGCTCTCGGAGAAAGGCGCGCCGACACCGGTGGCATGGACGAAGATTCGCCCGCCCCGCTCCCTGATGGACACCATCGGCAACGACGCCATCGCGGCTGCCGCGTCGTCGAGCACCCTGTCCGCCAAGTACCGCGAGACGATCGATCGCGAGTCCGCCTACGAGCGGATGAACGCACGCGTCACGGACGTGGCTGTGCCGGCCGAGAAGTTCGATATCCCACCGCTGCCCGCCGATCTGCCGGATCTGCCTCCGAGCGAGCCGGACGGGCCGTCGGCCGCGGAGCGCATCATGAGCAACCCGGCGGTCAAGAGCTTCCTTCGATCGGCTGCCTCGGCCGCCGGGCGGGAAATCTCGCGCAGCATCTTCGGAACCGGTCGGCGTCGGCGGCGCTGAGCTTGCTCGGTCGGGAGTGGAGCCCGCGGAACGACCGGGATTCGGGTACTAGCTGCCGAGCTTCTTGTAGAAGCTGCCGATGATCGGCGCGGAGATGCTGCGCGGGCTGTACTGCCCGGCTACCGACATGCCCTTGCTGAGCAGTCCGGGAACGACGCGCATCTTGTTCTTCGCCAGGCCGTCCAGTGACAGCTTCGCGGTGTAGGCGCTGTCGATCCACAGGAAGTCGGGAACCATCTTGTCGACGATCGACGCATCGGCCGGGTCGGGTGTCTCGGTGCGGACCGGGCCTGGAGCGAGCAGGGTGACGTTGACGCCGGTGCCCGCGAGCTCACCGCGCAGTGACTCCGAGAACGTGTTGACGAAGGCCTTCGTCGCGGCGTAGGTCGCGTTGTTGGGGATGGCCATGTTGCCCGCCGCAGAACCGGTGATGAGGATGCCGCCTGCTCCGCGGCCGATCATGCCGGGCATGACCGCCAACGTGAGGTCGTGTACGGCAACGGCATTGAGCTCCACCTGATCGCGCTCGTACGCGGGATCGAGCCCGGCCACCGGTCCGAACGTCGCGATGCCTGCGTTGTTGCACAGGATCGAGATCTCACGCTCGGAGAGCTCGGTGACCAGCTCCTGGCGCTGCTCGCGGTTGGACAGATCCGACGCCCGCACCTCGACGGTGACGCCGTGCTCGGCGGTGAGCTTCGAGGCCAGCGCCTCGAGCAGTTCGCCGCGTCGGGCCACGACGATCAACGAGTGACCACGGGTGGCGAGTTCGGTGGCCAGGGCTTCACCGATACCGGAGGAGGCTCCGGTGACGACGGCGCGGGCATCGGGGCTGGGCTTGGGCAGGCTCACGGTGAGACAGGCTAGCGGACAGATCAGATCGTGGCCGCGAGCCGGGTGCCCTGCTCTATCGCCCGTTTCGCGTCCAACTCTGCCGCCACGTCCGCACCGCCGATAATGTGTGTGGTGGTGCCCGCGGCCTTCAGCTCGTCGACCAGATCGCGGACCGACTCCTGGCCCGCGCAGATCACGATGGTGTCGACCTCGAGCAAGCGTGGGCGTTCGTGCTTCTCGCCGAACGAGATGTGCAGGCCCGCACCGTCGATCTTCTCGTAGTTCACCCCCGAAAGCTGATGCACGCCTTTGGCTTTCAATGCTGCGCGGTGGACCCACCCGGTGGTCTTCGCGAGACCGGCCCCGATACGTCCCGGCTTGCGTTGCAGGAGGTAGACCTCCCGAGGAGATGCGGCAGGCACCGGGGTGGTCAACGCGCCCGGCGCGGCCTCGGGCTCGGTGACTCCCCACTCCTGCTTCCATTCCTTCAGATCCAGCGTGGGGGAGGCGTCGGTGGTGAGGAACTCGGAGATGTCGATGCCGATACCGCCGGCACCGATGACCGCGACCCGGTCGCCGACGGCCCTACCGTCGCGTACCAGTTCCGCGTACGAGAGCACGGACGGGTGATCGATACCTGGGATCTGCGGCATTCGGGGAGTGACACCGGTGGCCAGGACCACCTCGTCGAATTCGCCCGCGGTGAGTTCTGCGGCGGTGACCCGAGTATCGAGGTGTACCGCAACATCCGCGTCGCGCAGAGCGGTGGAGAAGTAGCGAATGGTCTCGGCGAACTCTTCCTTGCCGGGAATCAGACGGGCGATACCGAATTGGCCGCCGATCTCGCTCCTGGCCTCGAACAGGCTGACGGCGTGTCCGCGTTGCGCAAGGGTGAGCGCCGCAGACAGTCCGGCGGGCCCGGCCCCGACGACCGCCACCTTCTTGGTCTTCTTCGTCGGCAACAACTGCAGGTCGATCTCGCGACCGGCGCGAGGGTTGACCAGGCACGAGACCTTCTTGTGTACGAAGGTATGGTCGAGGCAGGCCTGATTGCAGGCGATGCAGGTGTTGATTCGATCCGCGGAATCGGAAGCAGCCTTCTCGACCCAGAACGGATCGGCGAGCATCGGCCTGGCCATCGCAATCAGCTGCGCGTCGCCGCGGGCGAGGATGTTCTCGGCGATCTCGGGCATGTTGATGCGGTTGGACGCGGCGACGGGGATGCTCACGTATTTTTCGAGCTTGCCGGTGATGTCGGCGAATGCTGCTCGCGGAACCGAGGTGACGATGGTCGGCACCCGCGATTCGTGCCAGCCGATGTCGGTGTTGATGATGTTCGCGCCTGCGGCCTCGACGTCCTCGGCGAGGGCAACGATGTCGTTCCAGCTCTGGCCCTCCTCGACGAGGTCGGCCATCGACAGCCGGAACACGATGAGGAAGTCGGATCCGACGGCGGCACGGATCTGCCGCACGATCTCGATTGCCATTCGGCGACGGTTCTCCGCGGAACCGCCCCATTCGTCGCGTCGCTTGTTGGTGCGCTCGGAGAGGAACTGGTTGATGAAGTAGCCTTCGCCGCCCATGATTTCGACGCCGTCGTAGCCGGCGCTCTGTGCGAGTCGGGCGCACCGCACGAAGTTTCTGATCTGCCAGCGAACGCCCCTCGAGGTCAATCGCCTGGGCCGAAAAGGATTGATGGGAGCTTTGATCGACGATGCCGACACACTCAGCGGCTGGTAGGAATAGCGTCCGGCATGGAGGATCTGGAGCGCGATCTTGCCGCCTTCGCGGTGCACGGCAGTGGTGATCCTGCGGTGCCGACGGGCCTCGATGCGGTTGGTCAGCTTGGCCCCGAACGGCAACAGCCACCCGGTGCGATTGGGGGCGTAACCCCCGGTGATGATGAGTGCGACTCCGCCGCGGGCACGCTCGGCGAAGTAGGCCGCCAGGCGGCCGGTGTCGCGGGCGCGATCTTCGAGGCCGGTGTGAATCGATCCCATGATCACGCGGTTCTTCAGCGTGGTTGCGCCGACGTCCAACGGCGACAACAGAATCGGGTACGGACCAGTGGTCTGCTCGGTCTTCACAGTTTCTCCAATACCTCGGTGCACCATTCGGTGAATCCTTCTTCGACACGAATCCCGCCGCGGAGCACCAGGTATTGATGCAGCGCGGTACCGGTCAGGGCAGCGGGGGCCGGAAAGTCCTGCTTCTCGATCAGTCGATACACGTCGAGACGGGTGGCATGTACGTCGCGGTGGCGGGCGACTTCGACTTTCAACGCTTCGATGTCACCGTTGGCCGCTCCGCGAATCTTCACGGCGAGTTCTTCGCGAAGCTGCGAAGGATCGGTCGGTGCGGCGATCCACCGATCGAGCTCGGCTCGGCCCGCAGCGCTGACCGAATAGACCTTCTTGTCGGGTCGGCCGTCCTGCGCGACTGCCTCACCGGTGATCCAGCCCGCTCCATCCATCCGCGTCAGAGTGCGGTAGATCTGCTGGTGAGTTGCACTCCAGAAGAAGCCGATGGACTTGTCGAACCGTCGGGCGAGCTCGTACCCCGAGCCGCTCAGCTCGGTGAGGGAGACCAGAATCGCGTGTTCCAAAGCCACACCCGAGAGTATGTATGCAACGTGGTGACTATGCAACTAGGTGCACCCAAACATGGGCCCGTCGCGGGCTAGTGTTGGCAACCATGGGAACCCAGCCGGAGGCCGCTGTCGTCGGAGTCGCCACAACGCGTAAGCAGGTCACCGCCTGGGGGTTCTGGGACTGGGGATCGGCCGCGTTCAATGCCGTCATTCTCACGTTCGTGTTCTCGGTGTATCTCACCGATGCCGTAGGTGACGACCTACCCGGATCCATCTCGGCGACCACGTGGTTCAGCTGGTCCATCGCGCTGTCGAGCGTCGTCATCGCACTGCTGGCACCGGTGTGCGGGCAGTACTTCGACGCCCGAGGCAAGAGAAAATGGCTGCTGGGGCTATTGACCGCATTGACGGTCGTGGCCATGGCCGGCTTGTTCTTCGTACAGGACGACTACCACTATCTTTGGCTCGGGCTGCTGCTGCTCGGTCTCGGATCCATCATGTTCGAGCTGGCCAGTATTCCGTACAACTCGATGCTGCGGCAGGTCTCCACCCCGGCCAATATCGGACGCGTGTCCGGATTCGGTTGGGCGATGGGCTATTTCGGTGGAATCGTCCTACTGCTTCTGTGCTACCTCGGTTTCATCGTCGGGGACGGCGACACTCGGGGCCTGCTGGGGCTGAGCACCGACGGAGGGCTCAACATCAGGCTCGTCGCCGTGCTGGCGGCCGTCTGGTTCGCGGTCTCGGCCATCCCGGTGATGTTCGCAGTTCCCGAAGTACCCAGGGCCATCGCCGATCCCGAGGCGGCACAGGCCGGCTTCGCGGAGTCCTATCGCGTTCTCTTTCGCGATGTGCGCGAGTTGTGGAGCGCAGACCGGCGTGCCGTCTACTACCTGATCGCCAGCGCACTGTTCCGAGACGGGCTGGCGGGCGTGTTCACTTTCGGAGCCGTTCTCGCCGTCAGCGTCTACGGCATCGGCGCGGCGGACGTACTTCTGTTCGGCGTCGCCGCCAATGTCATCGCGGGCCTCGGTGCCATCGTCGCCGGGCGGTTCGACGACAGAATCGGACCCAAGAAGGTCATCGTCTTCTCGCTCACTTCCATGATCGCGGCCGGAACTATTCTGCTGTTCGTGTCGGGACCGACGATGTTCTGGATCTTCGGGCTGATCCTGTGCCTGTTCGTGGGGCCCGCGCAATCGTCTGCGCGTACCTTCCTGGCCCGACTGGCACCGCCCGGGCGCGAGGGTCAGTTCTTCGGACTGTTCGCGACGACGGGTCGGGCCGCGTCGTTCCTCGCGCCCTCGCTGTTCGGGCTGTTCGTGTGGATGTTCGACGCCGACCGCGCGGGTATCGCCGGGCTGATCATCGTTCTCGCCGCCGGGCTGCTGGCACTGCTCAAAGTTCGCGCCCCGGAACAGGTTTAGGCCGACCCGATACGATCCAAGATCTCGGCTGCGAGTCTGTCGGGGGCTTCCTCGGGGATCCAATGGGAGATGCCGTCGAGTTCGACGAATCGGTACGGCGCATCGACGAACTCGCCGCAGCGCTCCGCGCCGGCTCGACCGATGGCGGTGTCGCCGTTGCTCCACACGTAGGTGGTCGGCACCGTCACCGCAGGTAGGTTCGCGAACTCCCTCGTCATCGCGGCATACCAACTCGACGCAGCCGTCAGTGCTCCCGGCACCGTCAGATGGCGAACGTATTCGTCGTCGAGGCTCTCGGCTCCGAACATCGCGCGGAGCCGTTGCGCGTCGTTCTCGGTCAGTACTCGTTCGGCCTTCTCGGGTTCGCGAAGCAAACCGAAGTACTGCGACCGCTGTTGCTGGTCCGGGTCCTCGCGAATGGCCCAGTTGAACGCCGCGGAATGCGGAACGGATGCGGCAGTGAGGCTTCGGACGCGGTCGGGATACTCGGCAGCGACATGCCAGGCAACCACAGCGCCCCAGTCGTGCCCCACCAGGTGCGCCGAGTTCAGGTCGGAGGCGTCGAGCAGACCGAGGACATCCTCGGTGAGACGCTCGATGCGGTAGTGCTCGACGCCGATCGGGCGGGCACCGGGGGAGTAGCCCCGCTGGTTGGGGGCCAGGACGCGGCAGCCCGCGGCCGTCAATTCGGGGGTCACCCGCGACCACGACGCGTTGGTCTGTGGAAAGCCGTGCAGCGCAACGACGGGTGCGCCGTCGACGGGACCTGCCTGCGCCAGCTCGAACGTGTACTCGCCGATGTGTACCTCGGTGGTCATGATGCTCCTTCGCGGCTCGCGCTCGTGCCCGACGGTCAAGCCCGTCGCGGTTCCCATTTGCTCATCCCCAGCATGATCATCCGGATCTGCTTCTCGGTGCGTTCGATGAGGTCTTTCTCGTTCTGACTACCCGGTCGGTCGATTTCCAACAGACCGACCACCGCCGTCAGCATCGTCGAGACCAGGAGGTCGGCCGTCATCTCGAGATCGGAGACGTCCCATCGTTCGAGACCGGGCATGCGAGAGAGGTCGATGGTCAGCTCGCTGACGAACAGCCGGAGCTCGGTGGCGAACGCGCGACGTACCTCGGTGACTCCGCCGTAGCGCTCGCGACTGAGGAAGCGGAACTGATCCTCGTGGCTGCGGACCTGACGAACCAGGATGCCGAAGGATTCGGTGGCCGTCTTGGTACTCGGGTTGCGTCTGGCGTCGCGCAGCATCTGGCGCAGCATGCGCATGCTGTCCTCGACCAACGCGACCCCGAGGTCTTCCATGGACGCGAAGTGTCGATAGAACGCGGTGGGGACGATGCCGGCGGACCGCGCGACCTCACGCAGGCTCACGCTCGCGAACGACCGTTCGCGAAGCAGATCGAGTGTGCCGTCGATCAAGGCCTGCCGCGTGCGCTCCTTGCGCTCCGCGCGGGTACCCGGTTCTGTCACGGCGTCCAGTTTATGGGCGGGCACTCTGTGATCTCCCCTCCGGTTGCTTCCGCGGTCCCCGTGAACTTCACATGAGGTCTGTAATGGCGGTCACATAAACGTTGACAGGTACCGGTGTCGCTCTGTCACACTCATGTTAGTGCACAATCGTTCACTGAATGGGTCGTAGGGTTCGATCCGGTTAGGGAGGATGGAATGACGCTTCAAGAACGTCCGACGCGACCCACGGGTTCGCGCAAGTTCTCGCTTCTTTCCCTGTTCGAGGCCATGGCCACGCCCCACGCGCTCGATCGGTACCTGGAGCTGGTCGACCCCATGACGACCGTTCGTGATCTGCGCGGTGAAGTGACCGAGATACACCGGTCCACCGAAGATTCGCTCACGCTCACCATCCGCCCCACCCGACAGTGGAAGGGCTTTCAGGCCGGCCAGTTCGTTCAGGTCGGGGTGGTCATCGACGGCGTACGTCAGACTCGCTGCTACTCGCCGGCCTGTTCGCAGTACCGCAAGGACGGCCGAATCGAGCTGACGATCAAGGCGCACCCCGAGGGGCTGGTCTCGCAGTATCTGCACAAGAACGCGCACGTCGGCCTCGTCGTCAGCCTGTCGCAGGCGGACGGCACGTTCAAGCTTCCCCAGCCACGCCCGGCGCGCACGCTGCTGATCAGCGGCGGCAGCGGCATCACGCCCGTGCTGTCCATGCTCAGGTCGCTGCTGGACGAGGGGTACAGCAGCGACCTGACCTTCCTGCACTACGCGTACACCGAGAACGACGTCGCGTACAAGCAGGAGCTCGAGAAGATCGCCGCCGAGCACGACAACGTGAACCTCGTCTTCGCATACACCGAGCAGACGACCGGCGGGGACCTGCATGGGTTCTTCGGCAAAGAGCATCTCGACGCCGTGGCGCCGTGGTTCGCAGACGCGGACACCTTCCTGTGCGGTCCACCCGGGCTGATGAAGGGCGTGACGTCGTTCTTCGACGACGCAGGGCTCGGCGACCGACTGCACCTCGAGGAATTCACACCGTCCTTCGCCACCGTGAGCGACGACGTCACGGGAACCACCACGTTCTCCGGAAGTGACGTCGCCGCCGAGAACGACGGTGCAACGTTGCTCGAACAAGCCGAGGGAGCCGGTCTGTCGCCGGCCAACGGGTGCCGAATGGGCATCTGCTTCACCTGCACCTCGGTGAAGAAGTCCGGCTGCACCAAGAACATCAAGACCGGTGAGACCGACACCGAATCCGACAAGAAGATCCAGCTCTGTGTGTCCGTTGCCGTCGGCGACGTCGACATCGACATCTAGTCCCGGAGCTCCCGCCCACCACCCGATCGAATTGGAGATCAGCAGATGCTCGGAACGATTCTCTCGATCCTGCCCACCGCCGTCATTCCCTTCCGACGCAACGAAACGTTGCCCGACGAGCCGACCGTACTGACGTACGAACAGGTCGAAGAGCTCGGCCGCGAACTCGACGACCTGCGTGCCCGCACCGTCGCCAAACTGGGCGACGAGGACCGCGAATACATCTACAAGATCATCAAGGCGCAGCGCGGGCTCGAGATCACCGGACGCGCACTGATGTATCTGCCTTTCGTCCCGCCGGCATGGCTCGCCGGCGTCGGCGCACTCGGCGTCGCGAAGATCCTCGACAACATGGAGATCGGCCACAACGTCATGCACGGCCAGTACGACTGGATGCGTGAGCCGGGTCTGAACTCCGAGGTGTTCGAGTGGGACACCGTCTGCCCGGCAGACCAGTGGAAGCACTCGCACAACTACATGCACCACACATTCACCAACATCGTCGGCATGGACCGCGACATCGGGTACGGCATCCTGCGCATGGATCAGGACCAGAAGTGGAACCCGTACTACCTGGGCAACCCCGTCTACGCATTCCTGCTCATGACGTTCTTCGAGTGGGGCGTCATGCTGCACGACCTCGAGACCGAGAACATCGTCGCCGGCAAGAGGAAGTGGCACGACGTCAAGCCGTTGCTGCAGGGAATGTGGCGCAAAGCGGGCAAGCAGGCTCTCAAGGATTACGTCATCTTCCCCGCTCTGACCGGGCCGTTCTTCGCCTCGACCGTGGTCGGCAACGTTGCTGCGAACCTGATCCGCAACGTGTGGACGTACTCGATCATCTTCTGCGGCCACTTCCCGACGGGGGTGCAGACCTTCAGCCAGGAAGAGACCGCCGACGAGAGCCGGGGCGAATGGTACGTCCGTCAGATGCTCGGATCGGCCAACATCGAGGGTTCGCCGCTGTTCCACATCATGTCCGGCAACCTCTCGCACCAGATCGAGCACCACCTCTTCCCGGATCTTCCCGCGCACCGCTACCCGCAGATCGCACCCGAGGTCAAGGCTCTGTGCCAGAAGTACGACCTGCCGTACAACACCGGCGGCTTCTTCCACCAGATCGGCACCGTGTGGGGCAAGATCTTCAAGCTCGCTCTGCCCAACTCGCTCACCGGATCGGCTGCCCCGGCCAGTGTTATCGTCGAGCGTAAGAAGACCGACGCAGCGTGACGACTTCGAAGGGGGCGGTCCTGGTGGTGGGAAGGTTCGAGCGCAACAAGGACACCGTGCAGGATTTCACCGAGTCTGCGGCGACACACGTCGGCAGAATCGTGGTGATCATCGCCGGAGCGGTCCGTGACGTCACTCGCGAGATCGGTGATCTGATCACCGATGGAATCGAAATGCGCGAGGCCGCGAAGAAGGCCGAGCGGGACGCGCCGCTGGGCACCGTGATCAACGGGGAGTTCGAGACCCGCGACCGGCACTGACTCACCGCACGATCGACGAAGCCGCCCGAGCATTGCTCGGGCGGCTTTCTCGTGTCTCGGGCGCGGATGGCTAGCGGCGGCGCAGTCTCCACAGCGACGTGGTCTCGCGCGACCGGGCTTCGTGCAGAACATCGGAGGCGTCGGTCGCTCGAGAATGCGATGGCACGGTGTCCATCCGGTCCACGACGGTCAGGCCGGCCTTGTCGATCGACGCGAGAAGGTCTGTGCGCGTGACCAATCCGAGCAACTCGGCGAGGTCGGACAATACCAACCAGGCCTCGCCGTCGGGCGTCAGATGCCCGCCGAGGCGGCTGAGGAACGATTTCAGCATGCGAGAACCGGGATCGTAGACGGCATGCTCGATCCCCGACGTCGGCTTGGTGGGTATCCACGGCGGGTTGCAGACGATCAATCCCGCGCGGCCGCTCGGGAAGATGTCGGTCTGCACCACCTCGACCCGATCGCTGTACCCGAGTGCGTCGAGATTGGCGCGGGCGCACGCGACCGATCGGGGGTCCTTGTCGGTCGCCACCACCGCAGGTACGCCCCGGCGCGCGAGTACCGCAGCCAGCACACCCGAGCCCGTCCCGATGTCGAAAGCCCGGTCCGTGGCAGGTAGCGGTGCGTCGGCGACGAGCTGGATGTACTCACCGCGGACAGGCGAGAACACTCCGTAGTGGGGATGAACGGACGCGTCCAGCGCCGGCACGAACACTCCCTTGCGGCGCCACTCGTGTGCGCCGATGATCCCGAGCAGTTCCCGTAGTGACAGGACGCAGGCCGAGGCACCGGGACCCAGTGCTTCCGCTACGGCCGATCGCACCTCCGGCGCTCGGCCGAGATCGAGCCGTAGATCCGAATCGAGTTGCACCAGAAGCATTCCCAATACCCGTGCGCGCCGCGCCTGGTACTGACGATGCAGGTGGAACCGCTCGGCGGGCGACGCGTTCTCGGGCTGTGTGGCCGGTGGTACCCGCCGCGTCATGGCCGACAGGAGCTGGCGAGCGTTGTTGTAATCGCCACGCCACAGCAGGGACTCGCCGATCGTCGCCAGCTTGTAGGCCACGTCCGCCGTCGTCGCGTCGTCGACGATCCGCACCACCCGCGGTGGCGGCGCACCGTTCTCCGACTGCCATCGCGCGGATCGTTCGATGCCGTCCTCGACCCACGTGACGCTCATGCTGCAGTGTGCGGGTACTCCGCACTGCGATGTTGGAAGGCAAGGATATTGGGGTTCACGATGACGCCCTCCCTGATTTCGATGGAACGCTCGATGGTGGCGTCCTCACTCCACGCCGCGGGCCCGTCGAGAACCACGCGAAGGTAGGGCAGCAACGATTCGCTGATCTCCCACGTCGCCGAATTCCACAGATAGGACGGACTGTGGTCGACGGCGTAGTAGTGCACGTTGTCACCGACGGTGAACATCGGGTCGGCGAACGACGTGGGCCGAGCCCATTCGAATCCCATTCCCTCGTCACACGAGACGTCCACGACCAGGGTGCCCGGAGTCAATGTGGGCAGGTCCTCGTTCGTCAGGAACGTCAGTGGTGAGTTCGTATCCTGCAGTACGCAATTGACGATCACGTCGTGGTCGGACAGGAACTGCGAGAGTGGGATTCGACCGTCGGGAGTCAGAGCTCGGCTCTGGCGGGGATCGGCGTCGTCGAGATCGAAATTGACGATGTTGGCCGAGTGGATCGGCGAACCCACCGCCGTGACCCCACGCTGAGTGAGGACATCGACGTCGTGGATCCCGTGTGCACTGAGCGCGGTGACCGCGCCGCGAGCCGTGGCTCCGAAACCGATGACAGCGGCCCGCAACCTGCGGCCGTAGTCCCCGGTGGAACCGATCAGCTGCAATGCGTGCAGCACCGAGCAGTACCCGGCCAATTCGTTGTTCTTGTGGAACACATGAAGATTGAACCAGCCGTCCTGCGTCCAGTGGTTCATGGCCTCGAAGGCGATCAGCGTGAGCTTGCGATCGACGGCGATCTGGGTGAGCCTTTCGTCCTGCACACAGTGCGGCCAACCCCAGAGCGTCTGGCCGGGTCGAAGAGACTCGAGATCTTCGGCCTGAGGCTTCGGCAGCAGAATCACGTCGCACCGAGCAATGAGTTCGGCGCGGGTGCCGATACCCGCGACCTGCGTGGCCAGGTGCTCGTCGGAGATTCCGAACGGTTCGCCGTAGCCGGATTCGAGGAACATTCGGCCTCGAATGTCGGCGTCGATGCGATCGAAATGAAGAGGATGAATCGGAAGTCGACGCTCATCGGGCTTGCGCGAACGTGAGAGGACTCCGAGAGTGAGCTGATGCACGTGTAACCCTTCGTTACGCGAAGTCAACCACAGTAACGCGAGTCGGCCAGCGTTCGCGCTGGTCAGAGGGTGCCCCCGGCAGGATTCGAACCTGCGACCAAGGGATTAGAAGGCCCTTGCTCTATCCCCTGAGCTACGGAGGCTGGCACGCGCGGACAGGCCCGCTCGAGCACGGTTGACGAGTGTACCTTTCCGCCTACGGCGATCACACCGGCATGGGTTGAGGGAGCAGTGCAGGGGGAAGCCTGTGATGTCGTAGACGTGCCGGCCGGCACCCGAAGGAGGTTCGATGCACGACATTCTGGACGAGCTGCTGCACGCCTGGCAGACCGGCGACGAGGCCGCGGTGGCAACGGTCGTGCAGACATTCGACTCCGCGCCGCGTCCTGTGGGTGCGTCGATGATGGTCGGCCAGGACGGTGCGGTCGCCGGTTCGGTGTCCGGCGGCTGCGTCGAGGGTGCCGTGTACGAGTCGGCGCAGGACGTCATGCAGTCCGGTACCCCGATACTCACTCGATACGGGGTGTCGGACGACGACGCATTCGCAGTGGGGCTCACGTGCGGGGGCACGCTGGATGTGTTCGTGCAGGCGGTGTCGAAGCACACCTTTCCCGAGTTCGGCGACGTCGTGGCGAACGTGCGCCGCAACGTCCCGGTTGCAGTGGCCACCGTGATCGCCCATGCCGACGCAACACGGGTCGGTCGAAGAGCAGTTCTGACGGAGTCGGGTATTCGCGGTTCCCTCGGCAGCTCGCGGGCCGACGCCGCCATTGCCGACGACGCGAAAGGGTTACTGGCAGCGGGACGTTCGGCCGTTCTGACGTACGGAACCGACGGCCAGCGCCGCGGTCAGGGAATGCAGGTGTTCGTGTCCAGTCATGCGCCGTCGCCGAGAATGCTCGTGTTCGGTGCCATCGACTTCGCTGCGGCGGTTGCGCAGCAGGGTGCCTTTCTGGGCTACCGCGTCACCGTTTGCGACGCCCGAGCCGTGTTTGCGACCCCGCAGCGCTTTCCCGCTGCCGAGCAGGTGGTGGTCGCGTGGCCGCACGACTACCTGAACCAACAGTGGGCGGCGGGGGAGTTGGACGAGAGGACCGTGGTCTGTGTGTTGACTCACGACCCGAAGTTCGATGTGCCACTGCTCGAAGTGGCGTTGCGGATTCCGGCCCTGGCGTTCGTCGGCGCGATGGGCTCGCGGCGAACCCATGACGATCGCATCGCCCGGTTACGGGCGGCAGGAGTGACCGAGACCGAACTCGCGCGATTGTCGAGCCCGATCGGACTCGACCTGGGTGCACGCACGCCGCAGGAGACCGCGGTGTCCATTGCGGCGGAGATCATCGCCCAGAGATGGGGCGGGAGCGGCACGCCTCTCCGGCAGCAGCACGGACGCATCCACCACGACTCGCTGGACGCCGAGGACGGGGCAAAGTACGACGCTGTGTAGGACTCGCGTTTCGAGTACTGCCGAACACCTCTTACTCTGGTGGTATGGCCACACCGGATCTCGACAAGACCGACCCGTCGCACGCCGGGGACTCCACCGGCGATGTGCGGTCGGACGAGGGTACGGGCAGTGCAGATCCCCGCTCGACAACCACGTCGGTGTTCGTCACTGCCGGCGTCATCGCCGGTGTCGCCGCTGCCCTGATCGTCATGCTGTCCGCGTCGGACGCGTTGGTCCTGCTCGGTATCCCTGATCCCGGCCCGGCCACCACCTACGGACTACCCGCCCTGCGTGCGATCGGTGAGATCGCAGCGGTCATCGCGGTCGGCTCGTTCCTGCTGGCGGCGTTCCTGGTTCCGCCGCAGAAGAACGGCGTGCTCGACGTGGACGGTTACCGGGCCGTTCGCACCGGCTCGGTGGCATCCATGGTCTGGGCCGTATGTGCGCTTCTCCTCGTGCCGTTGACGCTGTCCGACACCTCCGGCCAGCCGTTCGCCGAGGCCGTGAAGCCGGCGAATCTGTGGATCGCGCTGGATCAGGTGGAGATCGCCAGTGCGTGGCGTTGGACGGCCATCATGGCCGTCGTGGTCGCCATTGCCTCGCGGACGGTACTGCGGTGGTCCTGGACGCCTGCGCTGCTCGGATTCTCGTTGGCCACCCTGCTGCCCATTGCGCTCAGTGGTCACTCCTCGGCGGGCGGATCGCACGACATCGCGACCAACTCGCTGATCCTGCACCTCGGTGCCGCGTCGTTGTGGGCGGGCGGGCTGTTCGCACTGCTTGCACATGTTCGCAGACGCGGCGCGCACACCGACGTCGCTGCTCGGCGGTTCTCCACGATCGCCGGCGTCTGCTTCGTCGTCATGGGCATCAGTGGAGTCATCAACGCCCTGGTTCGGGTGTCCCTCGCCGACCTGTTCACCACGACGTACGGCCTGCTGATCGTGGGCAAGATTCTCGCGTTGATCGTGCTCGGCGGATTCGGCTGGATGCAGCGGCGTCGTGCTCTGCCCGCACTGATCGCCGATCCCACCGCCCGTGGACCGCTGCTCCGGTTCGCCGGGGCCGAGGTGCTCGTTCTCGCCGCGACGGTCGGCCTGGCCGTCGGCCTCGGGCGAACACCTCCGCCCGCCGAGATCGACCCCAACCTGACGCCGACCGAGGCCGCGCTCGGGTACGACCTCAGTGGCCCGCCGACGTTCGCCCGTATGGCTTTCGATTGGCGCTTCGACCTGATCTTCGGCACCGCCGCGATCGTGATGGCCGTGGTGTATCTGATCGGGGTCCGTCGGCTGCGACTGCGCGGCGACGCGTGGCCCGTCGGTCGCACCGTCGCCTGGGTCCTGGGCTGCCTCACACTGCTGATCAGTACGTCGTCGGGCATCGGACGGTATTCCACGGCAGTGTTCAGCGTGCACATGACCGGACACATGATGCTGTCGATGCTTGCGCCGGTTCTGCTCGCGCTCGGTGGTGCACTGACGTTGGCGTTGCGTGTCCTGCCCGCGGCAGGCAAGGACGGCGTCCCGGGGATGCGCGAGTGGTTGCTGATGGGCCTGCACAGTCGACTGTCGCAGTTCGTCACCCACCCGCTCGTCGCGGCGCTGATCTTCGTGGGCGGCTTCTACGTGCTCTATCTCGGCGGAATCTTCGGGGCCGTACTGGACAGTCACGGAGCTCATCTGTTGATGAACCTGCACTTCGTGCTCAGCGGATACCTGTTCTACTGGACGGTCATCGGCGTCGATCCGTCTCCGCGCAAGATTGCTCCGGTCACCAAACTCGCCGTGGTGTTCGGCTCACTGCCGTTCCATGCGTTCTTCGGTGTGGCGCTGATGAGCATGAACACCGTCATGGGTGCCTGGTTCTACCGCACGCTCGGCCTCGACTGGAACTCCGACCTACTGGGGGACCAGAAGCTCGGTGGCGGCATCGCGTGGGCAACCGGCGAGGTGCCTCTGGTGCTGGTCATGCTCGCACTGCTGATCCAGTGGTCCCGCAGCGACGATCGCGACGCCAGGCGCGGCGACAGAGCCGCCGAGCGTGACCACGACGCCGACCTGGCCGCGCACAACGCGATGTTCGCCGAGCTGGCCCGTCGTGATCGGGACGGCAGGCAGTAGCTTCGTTTCAGTCGCTGCCGGCGATCTTGTGCAGAAGCCGGTCGAGTTCGGTGCGTTCGGCCGGCTCGAGGCCGTCGAACAGGTCCGCGGACACCTGACGTCGTGCCTCGTCGACGCGGTCGAGCAGGGCGCGGCCGGCGTCGGTCAGCTCGACCAGGACAGCGCGTCGATCACTCGGGTCCGGCGCTCGCGTCACCAGTTCTGCCGCTTCGAGCGAGTCGACGATGTCGGTGGCCGATCGCGCGACGATGCGGAGGTGCTCGGCCAGATCACGCAATCGGACCGATTCTCGTTCGCGCGCCAAGACGTGCATGGCCCTGCTCTGCGACGGGTTGAGTCCGAACGGTTCCAGCGCAGTCATGTGGCTTCGCCGAATTCTTCGGGCAACGGCCATGAACGAATCGCTCAGGTTGGGCGAGTGTCCGGTGTCCATACGACGGATCATAGCGAGGCTTGCTCGCAACCTCATAGTGAGGTAACCTCTGCATATTACTTCAGCTACCACGGAGGTCTACTTGGAAAGCCGTCCCGAACGCGTACCACTCGCTTCCGATCCAGCGCCCGTCCGGCGAGTCCTGGCTTTGTTCACGCCCTACCGGCGCAAGATCGCTGTCGTCAGCGCGATCATCGTGGCCAGCGCCATCATTGCGCTCGCCTCACCTCTACTTCTTCGCGAACTCCTCGATCATGCAATTCCCGACCGCGACGTCACGCTCGTCAGCCTCATCGCGGTCGGCATGATCGCTGTTGCAGTCGCCACCAACACTCTCGGCGTGGTGCAGACCTGGATGTCCAACGGCGTCGGTCAGCAACTCATGCACGATCTGCGCGTGCAGGTCTATTCGCACCTGCAGAGACAGTCCCTCGGATTCTTCGCGCGAACGCGCACCGGTGAGGTGCAATCGCGTATCGCGAACGACATCGGCGGCATGCAATCCGTCGTCACCAACACCGCGACGTCCATCGCGCAAAACGCCACGACGGTCGCTGCGACCGTGGTCGCGCTCTTCCTGCTCGATTGGAAGCTCGCCACGTTCTCGCTGATCATCCTGCCGATCTTCGTGCGAGTCGCTCGACGTATCGGCGACGAGCGTCGCAAGATCTCGACCAAGCGGCAGAAATTGCTCAGCGATCTGTCCGTCCAGATCGAGGAATCACTGTCCGTCAGTGGAATTCTTCTGGGCAAGACCACCGGTTCCGCCCAGGCGCTGACCGACAAATTCGCCGACCGATCGCACGAGGTGGCCGGTGTCGAACTGGCCGCGATGATGGCGGGCAAGTGGCGGATGGCGACAATTCAGATCAGCTTCGCCGTGATGCCCGCTCTGGTGTACTGGTTCGCCGGCATCACCATCGGTCAGGGGAGTGCGTTGACGATCGGCACCCTGGTCGCGTTCACCGCATTGCAGACCCAATTGTTCCGGCCCACCATGCAATTGCTCAACACCGGCGTCGAAGTACAGGCATCCTTGGCGTTGTTCGGCAGAGTCTTCGAGTATCTCGGGCTGCCCATCGATGTCGCCGAACCCGAGCACCCGGTCACACTCTCGCGAGAGAGCGTGCGCGGCGATGTCGCATTCCGCGGCGTCGACTTCACCTATGCCGCCGCGACTGTCCCGACGTTGTGCAACATCGATCTCGACGTACCGGCCGGGAGCACGCTCGCGCTCGTCGGCGCAACCGGATCGGGCAAGACCACGCTGGGATACCTCGTTGCCCGCCTGCATGATCCGACAGCCGGCTCGGTGACCATCGACGGTGTCGACTTGCGGCATCTGGCGTCGGAGAACATTGCCGACCTGGTGGGCGTCGTCTCTCAGGAGACCTACCTGTTCCACGCCACCATCAGGGAGAACCTGCGGTTCGCCAAACCCGACGCCACCGACGACGAGATCGTGGCTGCCGCTCGGACGGCCCAGATTCACGACTTCATCGACGGCCTCGACGACGGTTACGACACGATGGTCGGCGAGCGCGGCTACCGATTCTCCGGCGGTGAGAAGCAGCGCATCGCAATCGCCCGAACTGTCCTGCGCAACCCGCCGATTCTGGTGCTCGACGAGGCGACGAGCGCCCTGGACAATCGCACCGAACGCGCAGTGCAGACAGCGCTCGACGGTTTGATGCACGGCCGTACCACCATTCTGATCGCCCATCGCCTGTCCACTGTGCGTGCAGCAGACGCCATCGCGGTACTCGATCACGGCATCGTGCGCGAGGTCGGAAGCCACGAGGCTCTGCTCGCCGAAGACGGTATGTACGCCCAATTGGTCCGTGCCGCAGACGATGTCGTGGACAGCGTTGCTGCATGATCAGGGTTGTTGCATGAGCTGGGCTGCCGCGTGATGGAGCTTCGAACGATCGCCGGCCGGGTTGTGTGCGAGACCGAGGTCAAGAGATCGCGGTTCGTCACCGTGGTGGACAGGGCGAGCACCGAGGCCGATGCTCGCGCGGTCATCGCAGCGGCGCGGAAAGCGGATCCGACTGCCGGACATCACTGTTCGGCATTCATCGTCGAATCCTCGGCTGCAGGCATCGTTGTCGTCCACGAAGACTCGACCCACCGCATCGAGCGATCCAACGACGACGGCGAACCCAGCGGCACGGCAGGAACGCCGATGCTCGAGGTGTTGCGCGGTCATCGGCTGACCAACGTGGTCGCGGTGGTCGGCAGATATTTCGGCGGCACCAAGCTCGGTACCGGCGGATTGGCCCGCGCGTACGGCGGTGCGGTCACCGAGGCACTTGCCCGGGCTCGGTTTCTCACCCGAGAGCGACGCGACGTGCTGACCCTCGAACTCGACCACGCCGAGGTGGGACGGGTCGAATCGGAGCTACGCGGACACGGGGCGTCGGTGCTCGATACCGCCTACGACACTAGAGCCGTGCTCACCGTCGCCGTCGCAGACGCCGATTCGACTGCAGCGCTGGTGGCGTCGCTCACCGCCGGACGGGTGGTGCCGGCTCTCGGTGGGCACGTCTACGTCGAAACAGCCGAGTAGCACACCGGTCCGACACCAGTAGCGTCATGACCAGCCGATCCTGGACGTTCATCCACAGGCTCAGCGGTTGTCCACATTTCGCGAACACGTCCGTCACGGGCGGCTCCGGCGTAGCAGTGTCGATCTCGATCGCAATCACGCGACATTCATCGAGAGGAAGACACCATGTACGAAGCTCAGTGCGCTGTTGTGGGCACCGTCATCACCAATCCCGTCAAGCGCTCCACGCCCACCGGCGACGAGGTCCTCAGCTTCCGGATGGCGAGCAATGCCCGACGGCAGGACCGCAACACCGGTGAATGGACCGACGGCGGCACCCTCTATCTCACGGTCACGTGTTGGCGTCGACTCGTGCGCGGCGTCGGCGCATCGTTGATGAAGGGCGATCCGATCATCGCCTATGGACAGCTGCGCACCAACGAATACACCAATCGCGACGGCGTCGAACGATCCGACCTCGAGATGCGGGCCAGCGCCGTCGGGCCGGACCTTGCGCGCTGCAACGTGGCAATCCAGCGGACCAGGACGGTCGCGCCCGAAGTACCTGCAGACGAGGCACTCACCGACGACGATCGGGGTGCCGCCGAACCACCGGAGGACGAGCCGGATCGCGATCGAATCGGTGACGACATCCGCGAGGCGGTACCCGCCTGACGGCCCACCGACATCCGTCGTCCCCGGTGGATGGAACCCGCGCACGACCGCGGACGACGGATGCGGGCTCGGCGCGGACTCGGTCGATGGTGTTCCGACGCGGCCGCACCGATAAGCTGGGCGGCATGGCTGAATTCATTTACACCATGAAGAAGGTGCGCAAGGCGCACGGCGACAAAGTCATCCTCGACGACGTGACGATGAGCTTCTACCCGGGAGCGAAGATCGGCGTCGTCGGCCCGAACGGCGCCGGTAAGTCGAGCATCCTCAAGATCATGGCGGGAATCGATCAGCCCGGAAACGGTGAGGCGTTCCTCGCTCCCGGTGCCTCGGTCGGCATTCTCATGCAGGAGCCGATTCTCGACGACACCAAGACCGTTCGCGAGAACGTCGAGGACGGCCTCGGCGAGACGATGGTCCAGCTCAAGCGCTACAACGAGATCGCCGAGCTGATGGCGACCGACTACTCCGACGAGCTCATGGAAGAGATGGGCGAGCTGCAGGAGAAGCTCGACCACGCCGACGCCTGGGAGATCGACTCGCAGCTCGAACAGGCGATGGACGCGCTGCGCTGCCCGCCGCCCGAGTCCCCGGTCACCAATCTCTCCGGTGGTGAGAAGCGTCGCGTGGCCCTGTGCAAGTTGCTGCTCAGCAAGCCCGACCTGTTGCTGCTCGACGAGCCGACCAACCACCTCGACGCCGAGAGTGTGCTGTGGCTCGAGCAGCACTTGGCCGCCTACGCCGGTGCCATTCTCGCCGTGACTCACGACCGGTACTTCCTCGACCACGTCGCGCAGTGGATCGCCGAGGTCGACCGCGGACATCTGTACCCGTACGAGGGCAACTACTCGACCTACCTGGAGAAGAAGGCCGAGCGCCTCGAGGTCTCGGGCAAGAAGGACCAGAAGCTGCAGAAGCGGCTCAAGGACGAACTCGCCTGGGTTCGCTCCGGTGCCAAGGCTCGCCAGGCCAAGAGCAAGTCTCGTCTGGCTCGCTACGACGAGATGGTGGCCGAGGCCGAGAAGACCAGGAAGCTCGACTTCGACGAGATCCAGATCCCCAACCCGCCGCGCCTCGGCGACGTCGTGGTCGAGGTCAAGAGCCTGGACAAGGGCTTCGACGGCCGCGTGTTGATCAAGGATCTGTCGTTCACGTTGCCGCGCAACGGAATCGTCGGCGTCATCGGACCCAACGGTGTCGGCAAGACGACACTGTTCAAGACCATCGTCGGGCTCGAGGAGCCGGACGGCGGCGAGGTGAAGATCGGGCAGACCGTCAAGCTCAGCTACGTCGACCAGAACCGTTCGGGCATCGACTCGAAGAAGACGGTCTGGGAAACGGTCTCCGACGGCCTGGACTTCATCACCGTGGGCAACTCGGAATTCCCGTCCCGCGCGTACATCAGCTCGTTCGGATTCAAGGGCCACGATCAGCAGAAGCCCGCCGGAGTTCTCTCCGGTGGTGAGCGCAACCGTCTGAACCTGGCAATGACGCTCAAGCAGGGCGGAAACCTGATCCTGCTCGACGAGCCGACCAACGACCTCGACGTCGAGACACTCGGATCGCTCGAGAACGCGCTCGAGGAATTCCCCGGTTGCGCCGTGGTCATCTCGCACGACCGGTGGTTCCTGGACCGCACCTGCACCCACATCCTGGCGTGGGAAGGCGGCTTCGGAGACAACGAGGCTGCCTGGTACTGGTACGAGGGCAACTTCGAGGGCTACGAGGCCAACAAGGTCGAGCGGCTCGGCCCCGACGCGGCGCGTCCCCACCGCGTCACGCACCGGAAGCTGACCCGAGACTGACATGTCGGCACAGACCTTCACCTGCACACTTCAGGTGCGGTGGGGCGATTCCGACCGCCTCGGGCACGTCAACAACACCCGGTTCGTCGAGTACCTCCAGGAAGGCCGCGTTCAGTTTCTGAACGCGGTCCTCGGGGGCTCGAAAGGTCGCGGCGCGGTGGTGGTTCGTACGTTGACCACCAACTTCTTGCACCCGATCCTGGACGACTCCGGCCCGCTGGTGATCGAGCTGTGGATCACTCGTATCGGAACCACCTCGTACGGCGTCCGGCACGTCGTCACCGATCGAAACGGAACGGTGTGTGCAGACGCGGAGGCACTGATGGTGGCCTTCGACCTCGACACCTCCTCGTCCAGGCCGCTGCGCGAACACGAACGAACTGCACTGAGCGAGTATCTCCACAGCGATTCGTCGTGACTGCCGGATCGGCCTGACGCGCTGGTTCCCGAGATCTCTGCGGTTGTGGGGGCACCCGCACTAGGGTCGAGGGGTCATCGACGACCGGCGATCGGCGGGCGTCGGGAAATCCTCACGAGGGAGTACTCGAAAACAATGTCACGCTCGCTTGACCTGACCGACGACGACTGGGCCGACGGGCTCGACGACAGGCTTGTGGCCGAGTTGGCGACATTGCGTACGGAGTATTTCGAGCACACCGACGCCACTGCGGTCGCAGTGTCCGCGCATACCCCCGACATCGCCTCTTTTCGGCGGCACGTTCGGCTCGCCGCAGAGCGGCTGCCGGGGACGGCGAATGTGGCGGTCCACCGACCGAACGAATCTGCAGCACAGCAGGTAGCGGGAAGCTACCTACAAATCGTCACCGACGATATGCCGTTGCTGGTCGAATCGATCATGTCGCTGCTCTCGCGTCTCGGCATCGAATACACCGACGTGGTTCATCCCATCCTCACCGTCGATCGGAACGCAGAGGGAGTGCTCGTCGGGCTGAGCTCGGCCGGCATCGCCGAATCCTGGATACACGTGCAGCTGCACCCGTCCACCTCCGACGATGCCGTCGCGCAGTTGGAAGAGGAGACGAGTCGAGTACTCGCCGATGTGCGTCAGGTCGTCGGCGACACCGACGAGATGCGTCGCGTGCAGGCTGCCGTGGCCGATCGGTTGGACGGTGTCGCCGCGACGTCCGGCGACACCGACTCCGAACCAGCCGTCGCACACCGGGATGCGGCTGCCTTGCTGCGTTGGCTGGGCGACGGCCATTACACCTTGCTGGGTTACCGCAGATACACGATCGACGGTAGCGACGGTGACCGAACCGCAACGGGTGTGGAATCGAGCAGCCTGGGTGTGCTGCGCGATGCCGGTCAACATGGAGACGGACCCGAACCGGTCGGTGAGCGCGACCTGGTTGCTCTGACGCAGGGTCCGAACCCCGCCACGGTTCATCGTGCTGTCTACCCCTATTTCGTCAGTGTGATCGACGCCGACGACTCCGCCGAGCATCGATTCGTCGGAGTCTTCACCGTCACCGCGCTGCACGAGAACGTCCTCGACATTCCGGTGATCGAGCGTCGAGTGCGGTCGGTGATCGCCAAGGCCGGCCATGATCTCGGGTCCTTCTCCGGCCAGGCCATGCTCGAGGTGCTGCAGTCGATGCCGCGGTCGGAACTGTTCGCGACCTCTGCTTCGTGGCTGTTCGAAACGGCGAGTGCTGTTCTGGCGCTGGGTCGCCGGCGCAAGGTCAAGCTGTTCGTGCGACCCGATGCGAGTGGGTCCTTCGTCAGTGCTCTGGTGTACCTGCCGCGAGATCGCTACACCACTCGCGTCCGACTCGCGATCCAGGACCGACTGCTCCGAGAGCTCGGTGGCACCTCGCTCGACTACACCGCACGCGTCACCGAATCGGATCTCGCGCTGCTGCACGTGACGGTGCGCCGCGCACCGGGCACCGTCTCTCCCCACCTGTCCGCCGACGACATCACCCGGATCGAAGCGGCGCTGACCGAGACCACCCGGACGTGGGAGGACTCGTTGGGTGACGCCGTGTCCCTCGACCGAGCCGTCGACCCGGCGCGCATTCAGCGCTACACCGAGGCTTTTCCCGAGGCGTACAAGCAGGACTTCAGTCCGGCCAGGGCCGTCACGGACATTGCCCGCCTCGAAGCACTCGGCGACGAAGCGATCGACATGCAGCTCTACCGAAACGAGCGTTCGGCCGTGGGGAGTTGGCGCTTCTCGCTGTACATCGGCGGTGCGGGCGTATCACTGTCCCAGGTGTTGCCCATTCTGCAGAGTCTCGGTGTGGAGGTCGACGACGAGCGGCCGTACCCGGTGGTGCGTCCGGACGGAATGTCTTGCTGGATATACGATTTCGGTCTCTCTGCCTCGCGTGAGATGTTGCGCTCGGCCATCGACGGGGACCTCGACGCCGAGCTGTCCGAGGCAGGCACGGCCGATCGCGAGAGCCGGGTCCAGCATCGATTCACCGACGCATTCGCGGCCGTGTGGAGCGGCGCGGCAGAAGCGGATCGTTTCAACGAACTGGTGATGCGTGCAGGTCTGCACTGGCGGCAGGCCGTGGTGTTGCGTGCATACGCCAAGTACCTGCGGCAGGCGGGTTTTCCCTACAGTCAGTTCAACATTGAGGGCGTCCTCCTGGCGCATCCGCGTACCGCGCGGCTGCTCGTCGGACTGTTCGAGGCGCAGTTCGACCCCGAGACCAGTGCCGAGGCGGACGCGCAGGCCATCGGAACCCAGCTCGGCGAGCTGATCGACGAGGTCGTCAGCCTCGATGCCGACCGCATTCTGCGCAGTATGTTCGAGCTCATTCGAGCGACGTTGCGCACCAACCACTTCGTGGTGGGATCCGACGGTGCACATCGCCCGTACCTCTCGCTCAAGTTCGACCCGCAATCCATCGCAGAGCTGCCCAAACCGAAGCCCACGTTCGAGATCTTCGTGTACTCCCCGCGCGTCGAGGGGGTGCATCTGAGGTTCGGTGCGGTGGCCCGAGGCGGGTTGCGCTGGTCCGATCGACGGGAGGACTTCCGGACGGAGATTCTCGGGCTCGCCAAGGCTCAGATGGTCAAGAACGCAGTCATCGTGCCCGTCGGGGCCAAGGGTGGATTCGTCGTCAAGCGTCCTCCGGTGACCACCGGTGAAGCCGACCGAGATCGGCAGGCATACGCCGAGGAAGGCAAAGCCTGCTACCGACTGTTCATCGCCGGGTTGCTTGACATCACCGACAATCTCGACCGCGCTACCGGGTCGGTATCGGTACCTACCGGGGTGGTGCGCCGCGACGGAGACGACACCTACCTCGTCGTCGCGGCGGACAAGGGCACCGCGACCTTCTCCGACATGGCCAACGGCATCGCTGCCGAGTACGGATTCTGGCTCGGTGACGCGTTCGCGTCCGGTGGATCCGCCGGATACGACCACAAAGCCATGGGAATCACCGCGAAGGGTGCGTGGGAGAGCGTCAAGCGGCACTTCCGTGAGCTCGGAATCGACACGCAGAGTCAGGATTTCACGGTCGTCGGCGTCGGCGACATGAGCGGAGACGTATTCGGTAACGGCATGCTGCTGAGCCGGCACATTCGCTTGCTCGCGGCGTTCGACCACCGGCACATCTTTCTCGACCCCGATCCCGATCGGGAGTCGTCGTTCGTCGAGCGGGAGCGCTTGTTCGCCCTGCCGCGGTCGTCGTGGGCGGACTACGACACCTCGCTCATCAGTGCCGGCGGAGGGGTGTGGGAGCGGACCCGCAAATCCGTACCCATCAGCGCCGCAGCACGTTCGGCCCTCGGGTTGGACGAATCGGTTGCTGCACTGTCACCACCCGAGTTGGTGAACGCGATCCTCAAGGCCCCCGCCGATCTGCTGTGGAACGGCGGAATCGGCACCTACATCAAGGCATCCAGTGAGAGCAACGCCGAAGTCGGCGACAAGGCCAACGACGCAGTGCGGGTCGACGGCGTGGATGTGCGGGCGGCCGTGGTGGGGGAGGGCGGAAACCTCGGTGCCACCGCACTGGGCAGGATCGAGTACGCCGCAGCCGGCGGCAAGATCAACACCGACGCCGTCGACAACTCGGCGGGCGTCGACTGTTCCGATCACGAAGTCAACATCAAGATCCTGCTCGAGACTGCCATCACCAACGGAAACCTGGCGCGCGAAGACCGCGATGAGCTGCTTGCGTCCATGACCGACGAGGTCGGGCGATTGGTGTTGTGGGACAACATCATGCAGAACGAGTTGCTCGGTACGTCCAGATTCGACGCACCACATCTGGTGACGGTGCACAGTCGGGTCATCGAGGATCTGGAGACGCGTCGAGGGCTCGACCGGGAGCTCGAGGCTCTGCCCACCGAGGCCGATCTCCGTCGTCGCAAGCAAGACGGGCGTGGACTGACGTCGCCGGAACTCGCGACGTTGATGGCGCACGTGAAATTGGCACTGGAAGCTGAACTGCTCGACAGCGAGCTTCCCGACAGCGACGTCTTCGCCCCCCGGCTACCCAAGTATTTCCCCGAGCCACTGCGGGATCCGTACGCAGATGCCATCAAGGCGCATCCGCTACGGCGTCAACTGGTGGCGACGACGCTCGCCAACGAGGCCATCGACTGTGGCGGAATCACCTACCCGTATCGGTTGACCGAGGACTCCGGTGCTGCAGGCACAGACGCCATCCGGGCATTCGCCGCGGCCACCGAAATCTTCGGCCTCGACGAGGTGTGGGATTCGATTCGGGCGGCCGACGTACCCACCGCAGTGTCCGCCGAGCTGCTGCTCGAATCGCGTCGCATGCTCGATCGAGTATCCCGGTGGCTGTTGGCCAATCGGCCGCAGCCGTTGGCGGTCGGGGCCGAGATCAGTCGCTACGCCGGGCAGGTTCGCGCTCTGCAGCCGCGGGTCGCGTCGTGGATCTCCGGTCACCAGGCGGTCGATTTGGACCGGCGTTCGGGGGCCGCGATGGAACGAGGTGCTCCGGCCGAGCTGGCACGACGGATCTACGGCTTGCTCGACGTGTACTGCCTGCTCGACATCATCGATATCGCCGACATCGTCGACCGGGACGGAGCGGAGGTGGCCGAGCTCTACTTCGCGCTCGACGCGCACATCGGCATCGACTGGTTGCTCACTGCGGTCTCGAAGCTTGCCCGCGGCGATCGATGGCATTCGTTGGCGCGCTTGGCTCTTCGTGACGATCTGTACGCCTCCCTTCGCGGAATCACCAAGGCCGTGTTGGCCGCGGGCGAACCGGACGAGTCGGTCACGGAGAAGATCGCCGAATGGGAATCGACCAATTCGTCGCGGTTGGCCCGCTCGCGTGCAGCGCTCACCGAGATCGCCGAGACGGGGACGCTGGACCTGGCGACACTCTCGGTTGCCGCCCGGCAGGTGAGAAACATGGTTCCCTGACAGCATGGAACTTTCGTTCGATCGAGAAGAGGTAGTGACCGCGTGAGTGTGCCCGACGACCATCTGTCCGACAAACGACCCGCCACCGAGCGGGTGGGCTTTCACGCCGCTGTGGATGTGCGGTGGTCGGATATGGATGTGTATCAACACATCAACCACGCGCGAATGGTGACGTTGCTCGAAGAGGCGCGGATCCCGTGGCTGCTGGTGGACGGCAGGCCGACTGCGAATCTGCGTCACGGTGCCGTCATTGCCGATCTGCACGTGAAGTATCGCGGGCAGCTGCGACACGAGGACGGACCCCTCGACGTCTTCATGTGGATCGATGCGGTCCGCGCGGTGGACTTCGTCGTGGGGTACGAGGTGCGGGCACGCGGGGCGTCGCTGGATACGCCGGCAGCGGTGGTGGCGTCGACGCAGATCGCGGCGTTCGACATCGATGCGCAGCGACTGCGTCGGCTCACTCCCGCCGAGCGCGAGTTCCTGGTGAGTTGGCAGCGTGTATGAGCGCGTTCTGACCGTTCCCGATGCGGTCGAGCGGGAGAACCTCCAGACGTTCTGCAGCAGGGCATTGCGCTTGGACGAGGCTGCTGTCGTTCGGTTGCGCACTCGGGCCGGCGGGGGCGTGTCGTGTTGGGCGGCAACCGGTTTCGATGCGCTCGCCGCGCGGGTGATTGCGGGAACCATCGTGCCCGACGACACCAGTGCGGGTGCCGATGTGTTGGTGTCCGCTCTGCAGAACGCGGACGACGGCGTGATCGACCCGGGTTTCTCGATGGACTCCGCCTGGCGTGGCACCCTTCCTCCCGACAGCGGATTCGAGCATCTCGACGACGTCCCCGCGCGGGTGCTCATCGGACTCGCACAGCGCGGTGCGGCACTGGCGAAGGAACACGGCAGCAGTCACGGGCCGCCGAGCTCGTTGCTCGAACAGCAGGTGTTGCACGTGACCGGTGACGGCGACGACGTCTCGGTCACCATGCGCACCGTATTCGCCTTGACCGCAATGGGTTTCGTGCCGCACGACGGTAACGATCCGTTGACGATCGACGTCGACCCGGAGAGGATCGCCGCCGCAGAGGTGGTACGAGTACGCGCCACCAAGGTGTGGTTGCGCCTCGATGCCAGGTTCGGGTCGGTGTTCGTTCGCCGCCCGGGCCAACAGTTGTCGCTCACCGTCGAACGCTGAGCGTGGCCGGTCGGCCGGTTCGGACGAGCCGGCCGGCCGGCTCAGACGAGCCAGGCGGCCGCGTTCGCGGGAAGCATCCCGTCGACCAGCGGAGTGCTGGTCAGCAACACTTCGCCGGGTGGGAGTGGGATCGACTCGTCGGAGGCGTTGAGGGCGCAGATCAAGCCCCCGCGGCGCCGGAAGGCCAGGCACCCGGGAGGGGCACCGTACCAATCGATTCCGCCGCCGGTGAACTCCGGCCGCAGGGTGCGCAATTCGAACGCCGTGCGGTACAGGCTGAGCATCGAATCGACCTCTTCGAGCTGCGCCTCGGCGGTCAGCCCCTTCCACTCCGGCGGCATCGGCAACCAGGTGCGATCGGTGGTGGAGAACCCGAACGGAGGGGCATCACCCTCCCACGGCATGGGGACTCGGCAGCCGTCGCGTCCGCGCTCGGTGTGCCCGGACCGCTCCCACACCGGGTCCTGCAGGGCGCTGTCGGGCAGCTGCACGTTCGGTAGCCCGAGCTCGGCACCGTTGTATACGAAAATTGTTCCAGGAAGGGCCAATTCGACGAGAATCATGGCCCGGGCCCGGTGGTAGCCCAGGTCTCCGTCGCCGTATCTGGTAACCTCGCGTTCGACGTCGTGGTTCGACAGTGTCCACGTCGGGGTGCCGCCGACCAGTTCGACGGCCGCGAGCGAGTTGGAGATCGCATCGCGGATGGTCTCGGCGTCGAAATCGACACTGGCCAAGCGGAAGTTGAAGCCCAGGTGCAGCTCGTCGGGGCGGATGTATTCGGAGAACCGGACGTTGTCCTGGACCCAGATCTCGCCGACCGTCACCGCGTGGGGGTATTCGTTCATGACGGCTCTGATGCGGCGGTGCAGTTCGTGGACTCGGGGGTTGTTGAACCGGGGATCGTCGTCGTCGTTCTTCATCAGTGCGTTGAACTCGAGGCTCATGTCGGCCAGCTCGGCAGGTTTTGCCATGCCGTGGGCGACGTCGAGTCGAAATCCGTCGACGCCTCGGTCCAGCCAGAACCGAAGGGTGCGCGCGAAGTCGTCGAAGACCTCGGGGTTGTCCCAGTTCAGGTCCGGTTGTTCGGGCGCGAAGATGTGCAGGTACCACTGACCGGGGGAGCCGTCCCTCTCGTCGACTCGCGTCCAGGCGGGACCCCCGAAGATGCTCGGCCAGTTGTTCGGCGGCTGCGAACCGTCGTCGCCGAGCCCGTCGCGAAAGATGTAGCGCGCTCGCTCGGCGCTGCCACGAGGGGCGTTCAGAGCCGCCTGGAACCACCGGTGTTGGTCACTGGTGTGATTGGGCACCAGATCCATCGTGACCTTGATGTCGCGGGCGTGCGCCTCGTCGAGCAACGCGTCGAAGATCTCGAGACTGCCGAACATGGGGTCGATGTCTCGGGGATCGGAAACGTCGTAGCCGTGATCGGCCATGGGCGACCGCGTGATCGGTCCGATCCAGATGGCGTCGATACCGAGCAATTCGAGGTAGCCGAGCTTGTCTCTGATGCCGTCGAGATCACCGATTCCGTCACCGTTCGCATCTGCGAACGACCGGGGATAGATCTGGTAGAAGACGGCGTCCTGCCACCACGACAACTCGGTGCTTTCGATCGGATCGGTCACAACTGGCAATAGTGCCAAACGAATGAGCTGCGAACGATTCGAGGGCGCTGGGGTGCACCCGGCACCCTGCACTGGCGGTCGATCCGAAGGTAAAGGATTGTGCTCATTCACATGACCGACACGTATCCGCACGTTTGGAAAGTGTTGTATGTTCTGCAACGTAAAACGTGCAGCGGCCGGCGCCGCGCCCGACGGTGAGGACGCGACGACACCATGAGAACCTCGACCATAGAAGCCGTGCGGCTGGAAGATGTTTCGCTCTCCGACAGTCCTATCGAACCCACGTGGATCCTCGAAGGAAACCCGCGGGCTCGCGTCGCGGAGTGGTCCAGGAGTACCGACGGCACCACGACCACCAATGTGTGGGATTGCACGGCCGGACGCTTTCGGTGGTACTTCGCGGTCGACGAGATCGTCCACATCATGGACGGGTCGGTCGTGGTGTCCAGCGAAGATCACGCGCCCCGGACTCTGGTCCCCGGCGATGCGGCGTTGTTCCGCGCCGGCACCTGGTCGGAATGGCGCGTCGACAACTACGTGCGTAAGCACGCCATCTTGCGGCAGCACCTGCCCGCGCCGCTGAGCTTCGTGCTCGGGGTAGCCGGCTCGCTCCGCCGCAGGCTCGGCCGCCTCAGAGGTGGCGCAGCGGGCCCGCGGCGAGGCGCATCGCTGTAGTTCGTGACGCTGTAGTTGGTAACGCTGTAGAACGTGACGCCGTAGCTCTCAGATTGCCGAGTTCATCATCGAATTGGCGGCCATCTCCATGTAGTCGACGAGTTGCGTTCGGTGCGCAGAATCCAGGACGGCCGGGTCGATCGAGGCGATCGCGATGTGCATGCATCGAAGCCAGGCGTCACGTTCGAGCGGCCCGATCCGAAACGGGTTGTGCCGCATCCGCAGTCGTGGATGACCACGTTCGTCGGAGTACGTACGAGGCCCGCCCCAGTACTGCTCGAGGAACATTCGCATCCGCCGTTCGGCCGGTGCCAGGTCCTCCTCGGGATACAGGGGCCGCACGATCTCGTCCTTGGCCACTTCCTCGTAGAACTTCGCCGTGAGCAACCGGAACGTCTCCGCACCGCCGACCGCGTCGTAGAACGTCTGTTGCGGTTCGGTCATCACACTCTCTCTGTTCGTTCCTCGTCGGCGTCGGTCACGCTCATTGTCCCTCAGCTGCTGCTCTCGACTGCAACCCCACCCGGACGGCCCAGCGCATACGGGGCTTTGATACCGGCATCGTCGAACGACTGCAGGATGTCGCGGTGGAGGCGACGCTGCACTGCCCATTGGCGGCCGGGTCGGGTCTTGATCGTGATTCGGATGGTCACGGTATCGGCGCTGACGGCATTGACGCCGAGCATCTCCGGGGGTTCGAGGATGTCACTGTCGAAGTCGCCGGAGTCCACGACCTCGTTGGTGGTTCTCTCGGCCACCGCGCAGGCCTCGTCGATGTTGGCCGTGTGGGAGACGGGGAGGTCGAGGACAGCTACCGCGAACCCTTGGCTCATGTTGCCCACCCGCAGAACTTCACCGTTTCGGCAGTACCACACGGTGCCGTTGACATCTCTGATCGTGGTGACGCGCAATCCCACGCTTTCGACCGTGCCGATCGCCTCACCGAGATCGACGACGTCGCCGACCCCGTACTGATCCTCGAGAAGCATGAAGATTCCGGACAGGAAGTCGCGGACCAGGTTCTGCGCACCGAAACCGAGGGCGACACCGACGATCCCCGCCGACGCGATGAACGGGGCGACGTTCACACCCACGACGTCGAGCACCGACAGCACGAACCAGGTCAGGATCATGACCGACACCGCAGATCGGAGTACCGAACCGATCGTGTTGGCCCGCTGTCTGCGCCGTTCGTTGAGTATCTCGCCCTTCACCGTTCCCGAGGACCGGTCGCGTAACGGCCGGAGAAGTGCAGGTGATCGGCCGGCGTCGTGTCGAGTGAAGCGGTCGATCATTCGGTGCAACACGAGCCTGAGCACGATCGCCAGAACCAGATATCCGAGGATCTGCAACGGACGGTCGACCAGCCAGTCGCGTCCGGTGTCGGTCAGTTCGAATGCTCGGGTGTCGAGCTCTCGCAGCAGCGAAGGTTCGGGTAACGGCGATACGGACAGAAGGGTTGATACAGCCACCCGAAAAGTCTACGGAGACACAGAAATCTTGCCAGTCACGCAGCGCATAGCGGTATCGATCCTCGAACTCGCCGATCGGAAACCGGAATGTTCACCGATCGGCAACAGAAAATGCGCAGAAAAAGGCTGTGCGCGGGCGGTGTATTCGTGTTCCACTGTGAACCGTGTTCCACGCAAGCCATGCGCGGGCGCCGACACTCCCTGGAGTAATGCATGAAGAACTCTCAACACCGCCACCGACAACTCCCGCCCACTGAGGGCCGCACCACGCACGACCAGCGTGAGACGGCCTCGGGGGCTTCTCCGCTGCGCGTGGTGCCGACGGCCCACAACGCCACGGGCGACGACGCCGTGCCGGCGTGGGTCAAGCGCCGTGTGCTGCTCCTCAACGCAACTTTCGAACCACTGACCGCGCTTCCGATGCGCCGGGCGGTGGTTCTTCTCGTTTGCGGCAAGGCCGACGTGATCCACGACGATCCGGAGGGGCCGTTCATCCGGTCGGCCGATTACTCCGTCCAGGTGCCGTCGGTGATTCGGTTGCGGACGTTCGTCCGCGTTCCCTATCGAGCGCGGGTGCCGATGACGCGCGCGGCACTGATGCATCGCGACAGATTCCGCTGCGCCTATTGCGGCAGCAAGGCCGAGACCGTCGATCACGTCGTGCCTCGCAGCCGCGGCGGCGGCCACTCGTGGGAGAACTGCGTGGCGTGCTGCGCCTCCTGCAATCACCGCAAGGCGGACAAGCTGCTCAGTGAGATCGGGTGGACGTTGCGAGCCCAGCTCGTACCGCCGAAGGGCCCGCACTGGCGTCTGCTGGCGACTACGAAGGAGTTGGACCCGAGCTGGTTGGCATACCTCGGTGAAGGTGCTGCCTGACTGTCGGCCGTTGGCTCTTTTCGGTCACAACACCGGCCCCGACGTGGTCCGACGGGCAATTGTCGACTAACGTCACACCCCGTGAGCATTTTGGAGACCACGCTGATATTCGGGGTGATTCCGGTTGCGGTGATCGGAATCGTCGGCGCGCTGTCCTACTTGACCGACAAGCAGCCGGGGATGGACGTCGCTCCGTACCGGCTGACGGACGAGTGGACGCGCGAGCCATTGCTGTGGAGCGCTACGGACGAGGTGACTCCGTTCGGAGGCCACGGATCGCACGACGCGGACACAGCCGATTCGATCGGAGGTGCTGCAAGTGGCAAGTGGTGAACTGGTACGTGGCGGTGACATCCGAGAAGAGGACCTGCCGTTCGGGGCTGCGCTGACGGCGAGTGGTCGCGTATCGGTGGCACACGAGTTCGGCACGCCGAGCCCGGAGCACCTGCCTTTCGCGACGCAGGATCTGGTCGCGCTCGACGACGCACTGAGCGAGGCGACCCGGAAGACGAAGATTCGGTTCAACATCTACGTCGGTGACCTGGGAGTCGATCCGGCTGCGGGAGCGGATTCGGTATTCCCCGGCACCCCCGATGCGATTCGTTCGGTTCTGATCGCTGTCGACCCCAACCGGCACGCGCTCGAGATCCGCACCGGAAAGCGGGTCTCGAACCGTGCTACCGATCGGGTTGCTCAGCTCGGCGTCACCGCTGCGCTCGGCCCGTTCCGCGACGGCAACCTCATCGACGGTCTCGTGACCTCGGTCCGCGTGATGGCGGCATCCATCCTCGCGCCGTAGCTCGTCGCGCTCCATCCCCGTAGTTCTCGGCCGGCGGTCCCGGCGACGACGAGGGCCGGCTGCATCTCACCTTCGCGGGTGAGACGCAACCGGCCCTCGTCGTATGTGTACCTGCGATCAGCTGGCGTCGTATGCCCGGGCCGCGAGTGCCCGAACGACTCCGGCGCGGCCTTCGATCACCAGTCGGCGCAGAGCGGGTGGAAGATCGCCATCGAGGAACCTGTCGGCTGCGGCCAACGACTGCTCGCTGATCGACCACGAGGGGTAGAGGCCCACCACGACGGTCTGTGCGACTTCACTCGATCGACGAGCCCACACGCCGTCGATCGCCTCGAAGTAGCGGTCGACGTACGGCTCGAGCAGCTCGCCCTGGCCGGGGCCCGCGAAACCACCGATGATCGACCGCGCCGTGATGTTCGGAACCGCGTCGTCGTCGACGACGGTCGTCCATGCCCGCTCCTTCACCTCGGCACTGGGACGCGCAGCTCGTGCAGCGGCAGCCGACCGCGCTCCGGCGGCGGTGTTGTCCTTCTCGGCTTCGGCGTCGATGACCGGCGAATCGAGCCCGTCGGCATCGATGGCTCCGGCCGCCGCAAGGGCGGTGACGATGCGCCACCGCAGATCCGTATCGATGTCGAGTCCGGCCAAGGACTGCCCCTGGGCGTCACCGTCCAGGAGAGCGCGCAATACCTCGACATGGCGCTCGCTGAGTTCGGTACCGGTGAGGGCGTTGACGAACGCCAACTGGTGATCCGAGCCCGACTCGGCACCGCGGGCCAGCTCGAGCACTGCGTCGGCGAACTCCGGGACTCCGTGTTCTGCCGCCCACGCCGGATCGGCGTAGCTGGTGACAGCCGTCTGCGCCTGGAGCAGAAGGCGTTGCACCACACCCACTTCGGTCTCGCTACCGATTCCGCGCTGGACCAGAGCCACGAAGTCGCGTGCCTTCATCTCGGCGGACCGAGTCATTTCCCATGCGGCCGACCAGGCGAGAGTGCGGGGGAGCGACTCGGCGATGTCGCCGATCCGATCGACGAGAACACCGAGCGAATCCGGATCGAGCCGCACTGCGCAATACGTCAGGTCGTCGTCGTTGACCAGCACGAGCTTGCCGCGCGATACACCTACGAGCGCTTCGACATTCGTCGATTCGGCAGCATCGAGGTCCAGCTCGACGCGGTCGGTACGCACCAACTTGCCGTCGACGTCGTCGTAGATGCCGATTGCGATGCGGTGTACGCGATGCTCGCCCGCGCCCGGTGCTGCGCCGGTCTGCGACACTGCGAACCGGGTGAACCTGCCCTCCGAGTCGACGTCGAAATCGGGGCTCAGAGTATTCAGGCCGGTGGTCCGCAGCCACTGCGCACCCCAATCGGAGAGATCGCGACCCGATGACTTCTCCAGTGCCGCAAGCAGATCCGAGAACGTTGCGTTGGCGAAGGCGTGATCGACGAAGTAGGCCCGCAACCCGGCCAGGAAGTCTTCCTTACCGACGTACGCAACCAGCTGCTTGAGCACGCTGGCACCCTTGGCGTACGTGATGCCGTCGAAGTTGACCTCCACGGCGGCCAGGTCGGGGATGTCCGCGGCGATGGGGTGCGTCGAGGGCAGCTGGTCCTGTCGGTATGCCCAGGCCTTCTCGACGTTGGCGAACGTCGTCCACGCGTTGGTGTACTCGGTCGCCTCGGACTGGCACAACACGGAGGCGAACGTCGCGAACGACTCGTTGAGCCACAGGTCGTCCCACCACGTCATCGTCACCAGATCGCCGAACCACATGTGCGCCATCTCGTGCAGCACGGTCTCGGCGCGTCGCTCGTAGGAGTACCGCGTCACCTTGGACCGGAAGACGTAATCCTCGAGGAACGTGACGGCCCCGGCGTTCTCCATGGCTCCGGCGTTGAATTCGGGCACGAACAGCTGGTCGTACTTGCCGAACGCATACGGGGTGCCGAAGTTCTCGTGGTAGAAACCGAAACCCTGCTTCGTCTCGGTGAACAGTCGCTCGGCATCCATGTGTTCGGCAAGGGATGCGCGGCAGTAGATTCCGAGAGGGATGGTGCCGTGATCGTCGGTGTACGAATCGGTCCACTCGGCGTAGGGACCGGCGATCAGAGCAACCAGGTATGTGCTCATCAGCGGCGTCGTGTCGAACACGTGCTCACCTGCGGCCGGCTCGGCACCGTGCGCTGCGTTGGAGATGACGGTCCAGCTCTCGGGAGCGGTGACCTTCAGGTCGAACGTGGCCTTGAGATCGGGTTGATCGAAGCACGCGAACATGCGCTTGGCGTCCGCAGTCTCGAACTGCGAGTACAGGTACACCGAACCGTCCGACGGATCGACGAAACGGTGCAGGCCTTCGCCGGTGTGCGAGTAGACGCAGTCGGCATCGACCACGAGTTCGTTGTGTTCGGCGAGATCGACCAGAGCCAGCCCCGTCGACTCGTCGTAGTTCGTCGTGTCGAGCGCTGTGCCGTTGAGCGTCGCCGACCGGATGGTGCCTGCGACGATGTCCACGAAAGTCGACGCTCCGGCGGTCGCGGCGAACGTGATGGTGGTGAGCGAGCGGAACGTCTTCTCGCCGGGATTGCCCTCGCCGTCGGTGAGATCGAGAACGATCGCGTACTTCGTTTCCCCGATGATCGCCGAGCGCTCGGAGGCTTGGTCACGCGTCAGGTTGGGAGCAACCACTTCAGTCGACACCTCTTCGTGTAGTTATGGGTAGTGCCGTCCATCCCATCACGTCCGCCGTGTCGCGCGCTGGCTGACGGGTCGCGTGGAATGTCCGCGCGGTGGCCGGGTGTTACGACATGAAGAGACAGCGACATCGACTTTCGAGGAGCAGACAGTGGCCGGTTCAGGACAGAAAGACACCGCTGATTTTTGGTTCGACCCGCTGTGCCCATGGTGCTGGATCACCTCACGTTGGATTCTCGAGGTCCAGCAGGTGCGCGACATCGACGTCAACTTCCACGTCATGAGCTTGGCCGTCCTCAACGAGGGCCGCGACCTGCCCGAGGAGTACGCCGCGATGATGAAGAAGGCGTGGGGTCCGGTGCGGGTGGCGATCGCCGCGGCGAAGAGCAACGGCGACGAGATCCTCGCGCCGCTGTACGCGGCCATGGGCACGCGAATCCACAACGAGGGCAACAAGGATTTCGACGTCGTCATCCGAGAGTCCTTGGCCGAACTCGACTTGCCCGCCGATCTCGCCTCGGCAGCCGAGAGCACCGATTACGACGAGGACCTGCGCACCAGCCACCACGCAGGAATGGACAAGGTCGGCCCCGATGTGGGCACTCCCACCATTCACGTCAACGGCGTGGCGTTCTTCGGCCCTGTGCTCTCGCGGATTCCACGCGGTGAAGAGGCAGGCAAGTTGTGGGACGCCTCGGTGATCTTCGCGGCGTACCCGCACTTCTACGAGCTCAAGCGCACCCGCAACGAGGACCCGCAGTTCGACTGATCGCGTGACCCTCGTGCGTGGAAACTCGTAGCAGGAGCCGAGCTTTCACGCACGAGGGGCCAGTTCACGCATGAGGGGCTAGTTCGCGCACGGGGGATCAGGCGACGATTCGATCTGAGCCGCTGTCGGTGCCGAACGTCAGATGCTCGCCGAGATGGAAGCGCCTGGCCGACCACGCCGCTACTGCGGCATCGAGGACGTCGTCGACGAGCGGCCCGTTCGGCAGCTCGTCCAGGTCGAGAGCCCCGGTCCATCGTGTCAGTGCGGCCAACCGTTGCCCGACGCCGCGGCCGGTCTTCTTCGATGCGTAGACCGTGGTCGGTGACATCGCCCTGAACGAGCATTCGGGATGCACTTCGACGTACCGTTCCGGATCGAAGTCCGAATCTCGCCACGCCCGGACCGCGGGCAAGATGTGCCACGTTTGTTTACTGATTGCCTTGCCGGTCTTCGACCGCGAGATCGAGCACGCCTGTTCGTACGACACCGCGCCCAGAACATCCGCGACCGGGGTGTGAAAGATCGAACTGCGCGCCGTCCCCAGGAACTTCTTCGCCTCCAGTTCGCTGACGCGATAACCGTCCACGGGTAGCGACAGCGGCATGTCGACGCCCACTCGCGCGCAGTCTCGGGTGTGCTCCAACACGTCGGAGACGGAGGAGCAGGCCGTCCACGTCACTCTCGTGCCGTCGAACAATGCGACCACCCACGCACCCTTCGCGCCGTCGACACCGGCGAATTTCTCGGCTCGTGACATCACCTGTCAGACTCTAGGCATGCGCGTATACCTGGGTGCCGACCACGCCGGCCTCGAGTTCAAGAATCAGATCATCGAACACCTGACGGCAACCGGGCACGAGCCCGTCGACTGCGGTGCGTTCGACTACGACCCGGTCGACGACTACCCGGCCTTCTGCATCGACGCAGCACGTCGCGTCGTCGCCGATCCGGGCAGTCGCGGCCTCGTGCTCGGCGGATCCGGAAACGGCGAGCAGATCGCCGCGAACAAGGTGCCGGGCGCACGCTGTGCCCTCGCGTGGAGCGTCGAGACGGCAAAGTTGGCTCGCGAACACAACGATGCGCAGCTCATCGGCATCGGCGGCCGCATGCACACGTTGCCCGAAGCACTTGCCATCGTCGACGCGTTCCTCGGCACCCCGTTCTCGGGCGAGGAGCGCCACCAGCGTCGCATCGACATCCTGTCCGAGTACGAGCGCAGCGGCGAAGCACCCGAGGTTCCGGGAAAGCCCGAGTAAGTGCCCGAAGGGCATACCCTGCACCGACTCGCTCGGTTGCATCAACGTCGGTTCGGCGGGGCACCGGTGGAGGCGAGCAGTCCCCAGGGACGGTTCGTTTCCGGTGCCGCGCTGATCGACGGCCTCGTCCTCGAGAAGGCCGAGGCGTGGGGCAAGCATCTGCTGCACCGCTACGAATCCGACCTGATCGTGCACATT
This sequence comes from Rhodococcus sp. 05-2254-5, assembly GCF_002258575.1. NCBI lineage: Bacteria > Bacillati > Actinomycetota > Actinomycetes > Mycobacteriales > Nocardiaceae > Rhodococcus > Rhodococcus sp. 05-2254-5. Next base: position 135,163 of record NZ_NOZG01000002.1, read on the forward strand.
CACCTCGGCCTGTACGGAAAGTTCACCGAACACGCTGTGCCACTGGACGATCCGGTGGGTGCGGTGCGTCTGCGCATCGTGGGGGAGAAGTACGGTGCCGACCTCCGCGGCCCCACGGCCTGCGAGATCTACACCGAGCAGCAGGTCGACGCCCTCCTGGCGCGTCTGGGGCCGGACCCGCTCCGCAAGGACGCCGACCCGGATGCGGCCTGGGCACGAATATCCAAGTCACGCACGGCCATCGGCACGTTGCTGATGGATCAGAAGGTGCTCGCCGGCGTCGGCAACGTCTACCGCGCCGAGATCCTCTTCCGGCACGAGATCAACCCGATGCGCCCCGGAAAGGACCTCGACCGAGCCGAGTGGGACGCCATCTGGCTCGATCTCGTGGACCTCATGGCCATCGGTGTCCGACGCGGTCGCATCATCACCATCAGGCCCGAGGACGATCACGGCGACACCTACGGTGCCCGCCGACCGCGTTCGTACGTCTACCGCAGGGAAGGCCTCCCGTGCCGCGTGTGCGGAGCCGAGATCCTGCACTCGACGATGCAGGCGCGAAACCTGTTCTGGTGCCCCGTCTGTCAGGCGACCTAGAGGCCGCCGAAGTCCATTCCGCCGCCGTCGCCGCCGAACATGTCGCCGCCCCCGTCGTCGATGGCACCGTATTCCGTGTCGCCGCCGCTGTAGTCGTCACCAGCACCCCCGTCGGAACCGTCGGCACCCAGGTCGCCGCCGGCGGCAGTCTCGTCCGGCACCCCGGCCATGCCGGAGAACATCGCCGAGAACAGGAACATCGAGCCCATTCCCCATGCGCCGGCGACCAAGGCCGGACGCCACCACGGCTCGGAGTACCAGCCTGCGGGGACGGGTCGGCCCGCCACTCGTCCGCCGGGGTAGTAGTTCGGGGTCCGGTCCGACGGATCCGGTGAGGCTGCGATCTCTCGTCCCTCGAAGTCGACCTTGCGTTCCTCGGTGACGCGACCTGCCTGCTGTTGGCCGTCGATGCCCTGTACCTCGGGGCCCGGGTCCATTCCCATCGCCAGGCGCGCGGCGCGAATGTAATAGAGCCCTTCCAGTGCGGTCTGTTTGGCCAGCCTCGCCTGCTCGACGGTCGTCGCCTGGTCGATCTGCGAGCCCGCTGCGATGTTGCGCTCGGATGCGTCGGCGAGGGCCTGCTTGGATGCGGTGTCGGAGCCGACCAAGTTGTACACCTGGCCGCCCAGCCGTTCGATCGACTGGCGGGCGTCGGCCTTCGCGTCGGCCAGTGCGGTGGCCGCGGCCGCGGCGGAGTTCTTCTTGCTGCGCAGCACCAGCAGTGCCACGACGGCCACGACGATGACGATCAGGACGATTTCCACTTCTGAGCCTTCCATCGGCGATACATGTCCAGTTCGTCCGATTCACTCGAACACTGTCGACGATACGCGGACACGAAAAAGCCCCGCACTCGTGAAGTGCGGGGCTTTCGATGGAGCCGATGACGAGAATCGAACTCGCGTAGCCTGTTTGGAAGACAGGGGCTCTACCATTGAGCTACATCGGCGTGCAAACAACAGTCGTGGGATCGCCAGTTCCGTCGCCTGCGTTTCAAGACTGTACCCAAAGCGGTTGCCGGATCCAAACCGGCCCGTCGAGCCCGGTCTCACGGAACGTCATGGGTGGGGCGCCCATGAGGGGCTACTATCGGTTGCTGTTCAATGGTGTCCGTACGACGGGGTGTGGCGCAGCTTGGTAGCGCATCCGCTTTGGGAGCGGAGGGTCGCAGGTTCAATTCCTGTCACCCCGACAAATGAGAGCCGCGGGCACGGCTCACCGTGCTCGTGGCGAGCGGAAGACAGCAAGCCAGAACTGCCAGCAAGCAAGAATCACCACAAAGGAGCATGTCCCGTGAAGAGCACCGTCGAGCAGCTGAGCCCGACGCGAGTCCGTATCAACGTTGAGGTGCCCTTCGAGGAGCTCAAGCCTGATTTCGACCGCGCGTACAAGGCTTTGGCTCAGCAGATCCGCCTCCCCGGATTCCGTCCCGGCAAGGCTCCGGCCAAGTTGCTCGAGGCGCGAGTCGGCCGTGGTGCAGTACTCGAGCAGGTCGTCAACGACGCTCTTCCCTCCCGCTACTCCGAGGCCGTGACCAACGAGAAGGTCAAGGTCATCGGCCAGCCCGAGATCGAGATCACCAAGATCGAAGACGGCACCGAGCTCACGTTCACCGCCGAGGTCGACGTGCGTCCCGAGATCGAGCTGCCGGATTACTCGACCATCAGCGTCGTGGTCGATCCGCTCGAGATCAAAGACGAAGCCGTCGACGAGCAGCTGCAGTCGCTCCGCCAGCGTTTCGGCACCCTCACCGGTGTCGATCGTCCGGTCCAGTCCGGCGACTTCGTTTCGATCGATCTCTCGGCCACGGTCGACGGCGAGAACGTCGAAGAGGCCACCGCCAGCGGGCTGTCCCACGAGGTCGGTTCCGGCCAGCTCATCGAGGGTCTCGACGACGCGATCATCGGCGTCTCGGCCGACGAGTCGAAGGAGTTCACCTCCACGCTCGTGGCCGGTGAGTACGCGGGCAAGGAAGCCGTCGTCACGGTCAAGGTCGTGTCCGTCAAGGAGCGCGAGCTGCCCGAGGCCGACGACGAGTTCGCCCAGCTCGCCAGCGAGTTCGACACGTTCGACGAGCTGATGGCCGATCTGAAGACGCGCGTCGAGCGAGTCGCGAAGGTCGAGCAGGCCGGTCAGATTCGCGACAAGGTGCTCGAGACGCTGCTCGAGACGCTCGAGATTCCGGCTCCCGAGGCCGTCGTCAAGGCGGAGGTCGATTCCCAGGTGCACGAGGCCATCCACGGCCTCGACCACAACGAGGAAGCGCTCGCCGAGTTGCTCGAGTCGCAGGGTTCGAGCCGCGAGGAGTTCGACAAGGACGTCAAGGAGGGTGCCGAGAAGTCGGTGCGCACCCAGCTCCTCCTCGATGCCATCGCTGAGGCCGAAAACACTCAGGTCGGCCAGGACGAGCTGACCGAGCGGATCATCTTCCAGGCCCAGCGCTACGGCATGCCGCCCGAGCAGTTCATCCAGCAGGTGCAGCAGGCCAACCAGCTCGGTGCCGTGTTCGCCGACGTCAAGCGCGGCAAGGCGCTTGCCTCGGTCGTCGAGCGCGTCACCGTGACCGACACCAACGGAGCCAGCGTCGACACCGCCGAGCTGTTCGGCAGCCCTGCCGATGCTCCCGACGAGGTCGAAGCAGCTGATTCTTCCGAGGGCGAACAAGAGAAGTAACGCTCACAGCGAACGACGGCGGTTCCGGGACTCCGGAGCCGCCGTCTTTCGTTAGTGTCTGTGTCAGGAACCAACGATTTGTTATGGAAAAGGCAGGTACCGTGACTGTTCAGAATCCGGCGGCTTCGCACGAGCAGAGTCCCGTCATGACTTCGGCCGCAGCAGGGCTGAATCTCAGCGACTCCGTGTACGAGCGTCTGCTTCAAAACCGCATCATTTTCCTCGGTACCCAGGTCGACGACGACATCGCCAACAAGTTGTGCGCGCAGATCCTGCTCCTGTCGGCCGAGGACCCCACCCGCGACATCTCGCTGTACATCAACTCGCCCGGTGGCTCGGTCACCGCAGGTATGGCGATCTTCGACACCATGGAATTCGCCGAGTGCGATATCGCCACCTACGGGATGGGCCTGGCTGCCTCGATGGGCCAGTTCCTGCTCTCGGCCGGTGCGAAGGGCAAGCGGTACGCCCTTCCGCACGCGCGCATCATGATGCATCAGCCTTCGGCCGGTATCGGCGGCAGCGCTTCGGACATCGCGATCATGGCCGAGCAGTTCGCGCACACCAAGCGTGAGATGGCCGAGCTCATCGCTCAGCACACCGGCCAGACCGTCGAGCAGATCACCGAGGATTCCGACCGTGACCGGTGGTTCACGGCACAGGCGGCCAAGGAATACGGGTTCGTGGATCACGTCGTCAGCCGCGCGCGGCAGGCCGGCGGAGTCGGCGAGTAATTCGGCCGCTACCGGCGACCCTCGATCACTCACATCTTGGAGAAACGATGACAAACCTGTTCGATCCCAACCAGTTGCCGTCCTCGCGGTACATCCTTCCGTCCTTCGTCGAGCACTCGAGCTACGGCGTCAAGGAGTCGAACCCGTACAACAAGCTGTTCGAGGAGCGCATCATCTTCCTCGGCGTTCAGGTCGACGATGCGTCTGCCAACGACGTCATGGCACAGCTGCTGGTGCTCGAGGGCCTCGACCCCGACCGTGACATCACGATGTACATCAACTCGCCCGGTGGCTCGTTCACCTCGTTGATGGCCATCTACGACACGATGCAGTACGTCCGCGCCGACGTGGCGACAGTGTGCCTAGGCCAGGCGGCTTCGGCTGCCGCGGTACTGCTCGCAGCCGGTACCCCCGGCAAGCGCGCGGCTCTGCCGAACGCACGAGTGCTGATTCACCAGCCCTCGAGCGGCGGAATCCAGGGCCAGGTCTCGGACCTCGAGATCCAGGCCGCCGAGATCGAACGTATGCGTCGACTCATGGAGACCACCCTCGGCCGCCACACCGGCAAGGATCCCGACGTGATCCGCAAGGACACCGATCGCGACAAGATCCTCACCGCCGAGCAGGCCAAGGACTACGGCATCATCGACACCGTGTTCGAGTACCGCAAGCTCTCGGCTCAGAAGTAGCACGCAAGTACCACCGGTCGGATCGCCTCGCGGTCCGGCAGACGATCGGACGCCGGGCACGAGTGGACAACTCGGCCCGGCTGTCTCGATTCACGCCCCGAATGCCGTGATTGGTGAAAACGGGCGGCGAATCACCGGAAACAACCCGCCCATGTTCGGCGAACACGGGTAGCGTCGCATCCAAGAACTCGGTCGGAGCATCTCGAACTCGGCATGCCATCGATCGAGAAGTAGCCCGTCCTTCCGCGTATGCGGTCGGCCGGGTCGTACGCGGACAAGGAAGTAGGAACCTCCGAATGGCACGCATCGGTGACGGTGGCGATCTGCTGAAGTGCTCGTTCTGCGGCAAGAGCCAAAAGCAGGTCAAGAAGCTCATTGCAGGACCAGGGGTGTACATCTGCGACGAGTGCATCGACCTGTGCAACGAGATCATCGAGGAGGAGTTGGCCGAATCGAGCGAAGTCAAGCTCGACGACCTGCCCAAGCCTTCCGAGATCAAGGACTTTCTCGAGAACTACGTGATCGGCCAGGACGCTGCGAAGCGCACGTTGGCCGTCGCTGTCTACAACCACTACAAGCGCATTCAGGCCGGCGACAAGGCGCGCGATGTGCGCGGCGAATCCGTCGAGCTGGCCAAATCGAACATCTTGATGCTCGGTCCCACCGGGTGCGGCAAGACGTATCTGGCCCAGACCCTCGCCAAGATGCTCAACGTGCCGTTCGCGATCGCCGACGCCACCGCACTGACCGAAGCCGGGTACGTGGGTGAGGATGTCGAGAACATCCTGCTCAAGCTCATCCAGGCCGCGGACTACGACGTCAAGCGGGCCGAGACCGGCATCATCTACATCGACGAGGTCGACAAGATCGCTCGTAAGAGCGAGAACCCGTCGATCACCCGCGATGTCTCCGGTGAAGGCGTACAGCAGGCACTGCTGAAGATCCTGGAAGGTACCCAGGCCAGCGTCCCGCCGCAGGGCGGACGTAAGCATCCGCATCAGGAGTTCATCCAGATCGACACCACCAACGTGCTCTTCATCGTCGCCGGTGCTTTCGCAGGTCTCGAGAAGATCGTGTCCGATCGCGTCGGCAAGCGCGGTCTCGGGTTCGGAGCCGAGGTGCGTTCCAAGGCCGAGATCGACACGCAGGATCACTTCGCCGAGGTGATGCCCGAGGATCTGATCAAGTTCGGTTTGATCCCCGAGTTCATCGGTCGTCTCCCGATGATCGCGTCGGTGACCAACCTGGACAAGGAATCACTGGTCACCATCCTGTCCGAACCGAAGAACGCGTTGGTCAAGCAGTACCGTCGACTCTTCGACATGGACGGCGTCGAGCTCGAGTTCACGTCCGAGGCACTCGAGGCAATTGCCGATCAGGCGATCCTGCGTGGCACCGGTGCTCGTGGGTTGCGCGCCATCATGGAAGAAGTGCTGCTTCCGGTGATGTACGACATCCCGAGCCGGGACGACGTGGAGAAGGTCGTGGTCACGGCAGAGACGGTCAACGACAACGTCTTGCCGACCATCGTTCCGCGCAAGCCCGAACGCCCGGAGCGACGCGACAAGTCGGCCTGACCAGCTCCGGCACGACACGGAACGAGCCCCGATCATCGAACGCGATGATCGGGGCTCGTTCTGTTTCAGGGAGGGTGTCAGCCGAGGACCGAGATGTGCGGGTGCAGGTCCGGGTCGACCGCGGCACACCGCTGCGCCACCAACGGGTCGTGGCCCGGCACGACATGCTCGGGGCTGTCGGCGAGTTCCTTGATCCGGTCGAACGCGCCGAACATGTCCGGCAGGCAGTGCAGAATCGCGAAGGGACTGTCGGATTCGATGTTCTCGTAGAAGTGACTCGCATCCGACGCCAGCACCAGGGTCCCGCGCTCGGTGTGCACGCTGACTACCTGCATGCCCGCGGTATGTCCGCCCACCGCATGCACCGAGAGTCCCGGTGCCAGTTCGCGGTCGCCGTCGACGATGTCGAGACGCGGACTTCCCGTGACGTGGTCGATGTCGGACCGCGAGTGCAACCAGCGTTCCTGCCCGACGCGGGTCGCCCACGGACCGTTCCAGTAGTCGAGCTCTTTCTGCTGGACGACGTAGCGGGCCGACGGCAGATCTGCGACGACTCCGGTGTGGTCGTAGTGCAGATGGGTCAGCACACATACGTCGATGTCACCGGGGGAGATTCCCAGCTCTCCGATGAGGTCCACGGGGGAGCCGACGTAGTCCAGTCCCTTCATCCGTGACGCCGTCGCCGGTGCGAGACCGGCGTCGACGAGGACGGTCTCGGTGTCCGACAGTGCGAGCCACACGTAGTACGCGGTGGGGTGCGGCTCGTGACCCCGGTCGTCCGCATAGTGGAAGTGCGTGCTGCGCAGGGATGTTCGGCTCGCATAGCGCACGGCGTACACACGCCATTCACCGCTACGGTCCGGTCGCAGTCCGTCGATCATCGCGGGTCAGTTCGACGTCGTACGAGCGACCGACTCGCGCCGAGTCGTTCGAGTGGATCGTCCCAGCTCGTCGGTGGGCGTGCGATAGGTCTCCTTGGACGTGGACACGATCGCAACGTTGACGGCGCAGAACACGGCGGTGACGATGGCGACCGGCAACCACGCACCGATCTCGGCCCCGGCGATGGCACCGGCAATGGTGGGCGCGAATCCTGCTATGGCGAAACCGATCTGGGTACCCAGCGCAGTTCCGGTCAGACGTACCCGAGCCGGGAACATCTCGCCGTAGAACGAGGGCCAGACACCGCCCGTCGCGCTGTGGACGAAACCGAACATGACGATGCCGAAGACGAAGATGAGCGCGTAGTTTCCGACCGAGATGGACCAGAGGTATCCGAACATGAGGATTGCGCAACCGATCGATCCGAACAGGAACACCGGCTTGCGACCGACGCGATCGGACAGCGACCCGAAGAACGGGAGTGCGAACAGCGCGACGACGTTGGCGAGTACGCCGACCCACAGCATCGGAGTTCGTTCCAAGCCGACTGTGTTGACTGCGTACGACAGCGCATAGACGGTGAATATCGTACTGACCGAGGCGATCACGGCGGCAAACATGACTCGAAGAACGGCGGGCCAGTGCTCGGACAGCAGTTCGGTCAGCGGGAGACGCTGCGGCTCGGCGGACGCCACCTCTTCCTCGAAGACTGGGGTCTCGTCGAGCGAGCGCCGGATCAGGAATGCGGCGACAACGACGAAGGCGCTGAGGAAGAACGGGATTCGCCAGCCCCAGCTGAGCAACTGGTCCTCGGGGAGCATGGCGACCGGGAGAAAGACTGCCGTGGCAAGGATCTGACCGCCCTGGGTGCCGCTGAGGGTGAAGCTGGTGAAGAACGCCCGTCGGTGGTCGGGTGCGTGCTCGAGGGTCATGGAGTTGGCACCCGCCTGCTCACCGCCCGCAGAGAAGCCCTGGGCCAGGCGCAGCAGGACCAGGATTATCGGGGCCGCGAGGCCGATGGATTCGTACGAGGGAAGGACGCCGACTCCGAGAGTGGCGACTCCCATCAGCAGGACGGTGGCAACCATGACCTTCTTGCGGCCGTAACGGTCACCGATGTGACCGAGCACCAATGCGCCCAGTGGGCGGGCCAGGTATCCGACCCCGAAAGTCGCCAGGGCCAACAACGTTCCGGTGGCGGGGTTGGAACCGGGAAAGAACACGCGGCCGAAGACCAGCGCAGCGGCGGTGCCGTAGATGAAGAAGTCGTAGTACTCGAGGGCGCTGCCCACCCAGGCCGCGGTTGCGGCTTTACGCGGGTTGGCTCCGGGGCGCAGGGGCGGGTGACCGGACGTGAGGGGATCCATCGGTGTCGTCTCTTTTCGTGTGACGGGAAGCCGGGCGCACAGTTCGACATACACGACCCGATCGGCCGCTAATGTACGAAATAGTTAACTCCGGGCGCTCTTAGATATTGAACGTGATCCATGCCACGTGTCAACCCCCGATGCGATGCGGGTCGCTCGATCTCGGTGTCAGGCGTCGGTGGAGGTGAGGAACGCGATGATCATGTCGCCGAGCATGGCCCGCAGTCGTGTGCGGTGCGCCGGGTCGGTGAGGTCGCGACCGAACAGTGCCTCGAACGTGTATCGGTTGGACAGCCGGAACACGCAGAAGCTGCTGATCGCCATATGGATGTCCAACGCGTCGACATCGGTTCGGAAGAGCCCGTCGGCCTGCCCGCGCGCAAGAATGGAGGCCAACAGCTCGGCGGCCGGATTACCGAGATTGCTCAGCGCCTCGGAGGTGCCGATATGTTCGCCGCGCAGAATGTTCTCGGTCGACACCAGCCGGATGAAGTCCGGGTTCTGCTCGTGATGGTCGAAGGTGAGCGATGCGATGGCGCGGATCGCCTCGACCGGACCGAGTCCTTCGACGTCCACGGCTCGTTCGCGCTCGCGGATGCGGAGGTAGGACCGCTCCAGAACGGCCTTGTACAGGCCTTCCTTGTCGGTGAAGTAGTAGTACAGCATCCGCTTGGTCGTGTGTGTTCGCTCGGCGATCTCGTCGATGCGTGCGCCGGCGAAGCCCTTGTCCGCAAACTCCTCCGTGGCTACCTCGAGGATGTTGTGTCGGGTCAGATCGCTGTTGCGCCGACGTTTGACGGCCGGTCCGCTGTCGTCGGAGGTGTCGGTTGTACGCGGAGCCATGGGTCGACTCTATCGCCGCGAATTGCGGAGAAAGGGTGTGTGCGTGCCGTCACCGTAGTACCGTCGAGCTAACTCACCAATTAGTACATTAAAGCTCGAGGAGATCGACATGCCGGAATCCCTGCTCTGCGGGCTGATCGGGACGGGTATCGGCAAATCGCTCACGCCCGCGATGCACGAGCGAGAGGGTGCCGAGCACGGTCTGACCTACCTCTATCGCATCATCGATCTCGATCGGCGCGGGCTGACCGTGGACGACCTACCGCGTCTGGTGGCCACGGCAGCCGACCTCGGATTTCGCGGCCTCAACATCACCCACCCGTGCAAGCAACGGGTCCTCCACTGCCTCGACGATCTCTCGGAGGATGCCGCGCGTCTGGGTGCCGTCAACACCGTTGTGTTCTCCGACGGGCGCGCGATCGGTCACAACACCGACTGGTCCGGGTTCGACCGAAATTTCGGACGTGGCTTACCGGGAGCCGATCTGAGTGATGTGGTGCAACTCGGAGCCGGGGGAGCAGGTGCGGCCGTGGCATACGCAATGGCACGCCGGGGAGCCGCCAAAGTGACACTCGTCGATGCCGATCGTTCTCGGGCGCAGCAACTCCGAGACTCGCTGGCCTCGATGTTCCCCGAGTCCGAGATCTTCTCGACCGGACTCGATCGGCTCGGCGACGTGCTGAGCGCAGCGTCGGGGCTGGTGCACGCAACGCCGGTCGGAATGCTCGAGCACCCGGGATCTGCTGTGCCGCAAAAATTTCTGCGTCCGCAGATGTGGGTTTCGGAAGTCGTGTACAGGCCGGCCGAGACCGAATTGCTCATGCAGGCAGCGCGAGCGGGGTGCCGAACCCTGAGTGGCACCGGCATGGCCGTGTTCCAGGCAGCGGACGCCTTCGAGATATTCACCGGCCGAATTGCGAACGCAGATCGGATGATCGCGCACATGGGCACCCTCATCGACAGCGAAGATCGCGTCGCTGCCGCCGGGGCCTCCGCATGACGGCCATTGCCACGTCGGTGGCCACTGTCTCGCTCAGTGGGTCTCTCGACGAGAAGATGCGCGCCATCGCCGAAGCCGGGTTCGACGGGTTCGAGGTGTTCGAGCCGGATCTGATCAGCTCACCGGACCTGCCTGCAGACATTGCGAAGAAGGCTGCAGACCTGGGTCTGACCGTCGATCTCTACCAACCCTTCCGTGACGCCGACTCCGACGACCCGGACCAGTTCGCGCGCAACCTCGTTCGCGCCGAACGCAAATTCGACGTGATGGAACAGCTGGGATGCGACCTGCTGCTGGTCTGCTCGTCACCGTTGGCCGGTGCAGTGCGCGAGGACGACAAGTTGATCGAACAGATGGCAACTCTCGCCGAGCGTGCACATCGCCGCGGACTGCGGCTGGCCTACGAAGCGCTCGCCTGGGGTAGCCACGTCGACACCTACCTTCATGCCTGGGACATCGTCCGGCAGGTCGACCATCCAGCGCTCGGGACCTGTCTCGACAGCTTTCACATCCTCTCCCGCGGCGACGACCCATCCGGCATCCGCGAGATACCCGGCGAGAAGATCTTCTTCTTGCAGCTGGCCGACGCCCCGCACCTGGTGATGGACGTCCTGCAGTGGAGTCGCCATCACCGATGCTTCCCCGGTCAGGGGAACTTCGATCTGGCAACCTTCGGAGCCCACGTCGTGGCCTCGGGCTATACGGGCCCGTGGTCTCTCGAGATCTTCAACGACGTCTTCCGGCATTCCGACACCGGCCGAACGGCGTCGGACGCACACCGTTCGTTGCTCCACCTGCAGGAGCAGGTCCGCAGCGTCGACACCGTCGTGCCGAATCCCGATCTGTTCTCCCCGCCTCCGCCCGGCCCGATCGAAAACATCGTGTCCCTACGTATCGCCGCGGGCCCTGCCAAGGCCGCCCAGTTGGGCACCACCTTGCGTCACCTCGGCTTCGACCTCACCGCCGCGCACAGCGAACACGGACTGTCGCTGTTCACCCAGGGCCCACTCGCCGTCGCGGTCGACACGACCGTCGACACCCTGTGGACGGCACCGGGCGTCCCCGCCCACCTGCCCGCACTGGCCCAGATCGGGGTCCGCAGCGAGCGGCCCGATCTGTGGTTGACCAGAGCCCGCGCCCTGGGGGTCCCCGCCGCGACGGTCACCATGCCGGGCGTGGCCGACGCGACCGACGCGGTGGTGCGGCTCGCCGTCACCGGTGCAACCTCGCTCGACCTACGCACCCGAGACAGCGCCGGTGCCTGGCAGTCCGCATTCGACCTTGCTCCCAGAGTGCCTGTGCCGCAGGACAAGCCCTTGGTCTCGCACGTGGACCACATCGCCCTCGCGGTCCCGGCGGAAAGCTGGGACGGCGTGATGCTGTTGCTCCGCTCGGTGTTCGGCATGGTGCCCCGGGACGGTCAGGACGTCGTGGACGCGATCGGACTGGTGCGAAGCCAGGCCCTCACCCTGACGACCACGAACGGCACCATTCGCCTGTCGCTCAACATGGTTCCCGGTCGCCCGTCCGATGCCGACCCCCTGCCCGCCGCCCGCCGCGGAGGCGTCGGACATGTGGCGTTCGGATGCGAGGACATCTACGCCGCGGCCGAGGCAATGACCGAACGCGGTCTCACGCCGTTGCGCATCTCGCCCAACTACTATCGCGACCTGAACGCACGGTTCGGCCTCGGTCCGGACACCCTCGACGCGATGCAGCGGCTCGGCATCCTGTACGACGCCGACTCCGCAGGCGGCGAGTTCTTCCACTTCTTCACCGGCACCGTGGGCGACGACCTCTTCTTCGAGGTGGTGCAGCGGGTAGGCGGGTACGAAGGCTACGGGGAGACCAACTCGGCTGTGCGCCTGGCTGCGCAACTACAGCAGTGAGTAGCGATCAGGACAGTCGCTCGAACACCGCGGCCAGGCCCTGTCCGCCGCCGATGCACATCGTTTCGAGTCCGTAGCGGACCTCTCGGCGGTCCATTTCACGGAGCAGGGTGGCAAGGATTCGGGCACCGGTGGCCCCGACCGGGTGGCCGAGCGAGATGCCGGAACCGTGCGGGTTCAGCCGCGGGTCGTCCGACTCGATACCCCAGGACCGAGTCACGGCCAGCGCCTGGGCGGCGAAGGCTTCGTTGAGTTCGATGACGCCCATGTCGTCGAGAGTGAGCCCCAGGCGTCCGAGCGCTTTCTCGCTGGCGGGCACCGGACCGATTCCCATGGTGCGCGGAGCGACTCCGGCAACGCCCCAGCTCGCGAGCCGCGCCAGCGGTCGAAGTCCCAGCGCCGCAGCCTTTTCGGGGGTGGTGACGATGGCGATCGCGGCACCGTCGTTCTGTCCGCTGGCATTGCCCGCGGTGACCGTCGACTCGGGATCGATCGATGCACGGATTGCCTTCAGCTTCGCCAACGACTCCACGGTCGTGTCGGCCCGTGGATGCTCGTCGGTCGAGACCAGAACCGGTTCCGACTTACGCTGGGGTACAGACACACCCACGATCTCCTCGGCGAACACGCCGCTGTTCTGGGCGGCGACCGCACGCCGATGCGACTGCACGGCCAGCGCGTCCTGATCGGCGCGGCTGATGGAGAACTCCTGGCGAAGATTCTCGGCGGTCTCGATCATGCCGCCGGGCACCGGAAAGTTCTTGCCACCCGCCGTCACTCGGGCCCGCGCAAGTCGGTCGGAGAGGGCGACCGCCTCGGCCTTGACGCCCCACCGCATGCCGGTCGCGTAGAACTCGGTCTGGCTCATACTTTCGACGCCGCCTGCCAGAACCAGGTCGTTGCCGCCGGACTGCACCTGCATGCACGCCTGCAGTACTGCTTGTAGGCCGGAGCCGCAGCGTCGGTCGATCTGCATGCCGGGCACATCGATGCCGAGATCGGCGTCGAGGGCGGCGATTCGACCGATGGCCGGTGCATCACCGTTCGGTGACGCCTGGCCCAGGATCACGTCGTCGATGTCCGCTCCGGAGATACCCGTTCGCGCAACGAGTTCGGTGATGACCGTGGCAGCGAGGGCCTGGGCGGAAATGTCGCGGAACTGGCCACCGAAACGGCCGACGGGGGTACGCAGGGGCTCGCAGATCACGGCTTCAGGCATGGGTGTTTCCTCGCTTGTCGTTGGCTCCGGTACTCACCCGGAGCAGATCGGTCTCGATGGCGCGGGTGGCGTCGAGCAAGGCCGGGAGTAGTTCGGCGCGCACGGCGTCCGCAGAGTGACGTGCAGCTTGGGTCGAGACGTTGGCTGCGGCGACAACCACGCCGGCGCTGTCGCGGATGGGTGCGGCGATCGAACGCAGTCCCTCTTCGAGTTCTTGGTCCACGAGGCAGAACCCGTCGACCCGCACTCGTTCGAGTTCCCGAGCGAGCGAGGCCGCGGTGGTGATGGTCTTGCCCGTCAACGGCGTCAACCGCACTCGCTCCAGGTACGCATCCAGTTCGTCCGCGGGAAGACCGGCCAACAGCACCCGGCCCATCGAGGTCGCGAACGCCGGAAATCTGGTGCCGATGTTGATGCCGACGGTCATGATGCGGCTGACCGGAACCCGGGCGACGTACACCACATCGTCACCGTCGAGTATCGACACCGAGGACGATTCACGCACTCGTTCGGCGAGCGCCTCGAGATGGGGGCCCGAGACCTCGGGGAGCGAGAGACTCGACAGATAGCTGTACCCCAATTCGAGTACGCGCGGGGTGAGCCAGAACATCGAGCCGTCGGTACGCACGTATCCGAGTTCGACGAGCGTGAGCAGAAACCGTCGGGCGGTGGCGCGGGTCAGGTCGGTCGCTCGGGCCACGTCGGCCAGCGTTCGACGCGGATGCTCACCGTCGAAGGCTCTGATCACTGCCAAGCCGCGTCCGAGAGACTGGACGTAATCCGAGGACGGCGGTGTGTCCGCGGCACTCACGAGGTTTCGCTCTCGGTGATGGCGGCCTGAGCCAATGCGAAAGCGTTGTTGCTGTTCGGTACTCCCGCGTAGACCGCGGTGTGCAAGAACACCTCGGCGAGTTCGTCGGGTGCGATACCGGCACGCAACGCCGCTCGGATGTGCATGTCGAGTTCGTGGTGGTTACCCAGGGCCGTCAGAACGGCCAGAGTCAGCAGTCGGCGGGTGTGGTGGTCGAGTCCGGGACGAGCCCAGACGTCGCCCCATGCGGTTCGGGTGATGAAATCCTGGAACGGGGCCGTGAATTCGGTTCTCGATGCGATGCTGCGGTCGACGTGGGCGTCACCGAGCACACTGCGCCGTACTGCCATTCCGGTGTCGTGCGCCGCGGACCGTCCGGCGGAGTACGCATTCGCTCCGACGTGAGCGGCAATGGCCGCCGTGACGCGGCCTGCCTGTTCGACGTTCGCCAGATGTGCGGCCGGGTCGAGTGTCAGGAGCGTCGATCCTGCAACGCCGTCGGCGATGAAGCGCAGATCGTCCGGAGTGGTCGACGGATCCTGTCGGCCCGCGATCACGAGGGTGGGAGCGGCGATCCTGGCGAGGTCCGCGCGAGAATCCCACTCGGACAACGCCTCACAGCATGCCGCGTACCCCTCGTCGGAGGTCTCGGCGATCATGCGTCGACACCGTGCGACGAGATCGGTGTCGCGGGCGGCGAGTTCGGGCGTGAACCACCGTGCGAGTACAGCGTCCGCGAGTGCTGCTGTCCCCGAGGCGCGGACGGTCGCGGCACGGTCGATCCACTGAGCGGCTTCACCGAACTTGGCGGACGTGCACAGCAGAGACAGAGTGCGCACCCGCTCGGGGCGATGAATCGCAATCCATTGAGCGACGGCACCGCCGAGGGAGAGTCCGACCACGTGGACGCGTTCCAGAGCGAGTGAATCCAGCAGTGCAAGAACGTCACCGGCGAGATCGGCCACGGAATAGGGGCCGGGGGGTACCGGTGATCGACCGTGTCCCCGTAGATCGACCGTCAACACGTGGACGGAAGCCGACAGTGCGCCCACCTGCGGGTCCCACATCGATCGGTCCGAGCCGAGCGAGCCGATCAGCACGACGGTATCCGCACCGGGGTGCGGCCCCTCGGTGCGGTGGTGAGCCAGAGTGACTGTCATCAGATGTCCTTCGAATCCGTGGGGCGTTCGGTGTCCGGTGCACACGCAGCGAGGATGTCGTCGACCAAGTCGGGTGCGTGACCCACATAGCCTGCTGGATCCAACATCTCGCGGACCGCCGCCGGCGTCAAGAAGGCGGTGATGGCGGGATCCGTGTCCAGTGGCGCACCTGCTGCGCATCGGTCGGTGACGATGTCGCGGGCGCGCTCGGTGTGCGGTGCCAGCGCCGCCGTGACCCGTTCGGCGAGAAGTGCACCACCCGTCGCTTCGAGGTTGCGCGCCATGGCATCTGGATGCACATGCAGACCGGTCAGGCTCGTCGCTATGCGATGCGCACCGCCGCCGGTGAGGCGTAGCAGATCGGTGACGGTCTCCCATTCGGCGTGCCACGGGCCGGCGGCGCGCTGCTGCTCGTGGTCCATGTTCGCCAGCACTGTCGCAACGGCTCCCGGCACCCGTCGGGCCGCAGCCCGCGCGGTGACGGCGGCGATCGGGTTGCGCTTGTGTGGCATTGCCGACGAACCTCCCGGCGCGTTCTCGGACACCTCGGCCAGTTCGGTGGCGGACATCGACACGATGTCCCCGGCGATCTTCGCAATGGAGCCCGCGGCAATACCCAACGCGCACGCCAGATCTGCGACGGTGACGCGGTCGGTGTGCCAGGGCGCAGTCTGTGGTGCCAGACCGAGGGCGTCCGCGAGCGCGGCGGCAATGGCCGGACCGTGCGGATGTACGGCGGCCATCGTTCCGGCGGCACCACCGTATTGCACACAGCACGACCGCCGAACCGCAGCGAGACGGTGACTCGAACGATGCAGCGCCCCAGCCCAATTGGCGGCCACCAGCCCGAAAGTAGTGGGTAACGCCTGCTGGCCGAGGGTGCGCGCGACCATAGGAGTGGTTCGGTGCGCCAGCGCCAGGCCTCGCGCCGCGGTATGTGCATCACCGAGCGACGCCTCGACGACCGTGAGTGCGTCACGTGCGACGAGCATGGACGCGGTGTCCATGATGTCCTGGCTGGTCGCCCCGGGGTGCACTGCAGCAGCAGGAACTCCGCGCTCGGACACCGCGTTTCGCAGTACTTTCACCAGTGGTATCACCGGATTCCCACCGGCCGCTGCAGCCGCTCCGAGTGCTGTGATGTCCAGAGATTCACCCAGCTCTGCCGCGACCGCGGTGATGATGTCCGCATGCTTCGCGTCGACCACGCCGACCGAGGCAGCCGCCCGGGAGAGGGCTGCCTCGACGTCGAACATCGCCCGAACCCAGCCTCGGTCGCCGACGATCGGTGCGATGATCTCGCTGCCGAATGTCGGATCGAACAGTGCCCCTCTATCGGAAGCCATGGTCCTCTTTCACCGCATCGTCGATCAGTTCGGGAGCGTGCATCACAGCGCGAAGAACGGGGTCTCGTCTCCGTCCGGATCGGTGTTCTGTAACACGATATCGAGGTGGTAGCCGCCGTCCACTGTGGTGGCGACGAGTCGGGCTCGCTTGTCGGCGGGCAAGGCGGACAGCACCGGATCGATTTCGTTGGCCTCGGCCTCGTCCGGGAAGTACATCCGCGTGACGACCCGCTCGAGCATTCCGCGGGCAAAGATTCCGACGTCGATGTGGGGTGCTTCGACGAGGTCGTTCTCGGCGGGCAACGGCCCCGGTTTGATGGTCGTGATCGTCATCGTTCCCCGTGCATCGGCAAATGCTCGACCGAAGCCGCGGAAACCTGCGACACGTGGTGCCACGGCACCCCGTGGATCGTCCGGATGGTCGAAGCGACCGTCGGAGTCGGCCTGCCAGGTCTCGATCATGGCGTCGGACACCGGTTGACGAGCCCCGTCCACGAGGGTGAACGTCAGGGTGATCGCCTCGGCGGTGCCGGGAGGTACCACGTCCTGTCCGTCCGGCCACAGCAGACCGATGTGAACGTAGGGCCCGACCGTCTGAGAGGGCGTCTGACCGAACGGTGCGGTGGTGAAATCGGCACCGGTCACCACCGGGTACCGGGGAGCGAACTCGGGGTCAGTCATCGTGGTCGTCCTCCTCGAACGGGGTGGCGTTGCGTCCGCGCAGAACGATGTCGAACCTGAACCCGAGAGCCCAGTTCGGTTGTGTTGCTTCGTAATCGAAGGTGCTGATCATGCGAGCACGCGCGTCTTCGGGGGCTGCGTTGTAGATGGGATCCTGGAAGAACATGGGGTCGTCGGGGAAGTACATCTGCGTCACCAACCGCTGGGTGAATGCGTGACCGAACAGGGAAAAGTGAATGTGGGCAGGCCGCCATGCGTTGTGGTGGTTGCCCCAGGGGTACGCGCCCGGTTTGATCGTGGTGAAACGGTATCGGCCGTCGGCATCGGTGAGTACTCGGCCCACGCCGTCGAAATGCGGGTCGAGAGGTGCTGGCCAGCGATCACCCGAGTGTCGGTAACGCCCGCCCGCGTTGGCCTGCCAGACCTCGACGAGGGTGTTCGGGATCGCTCTGCCGTCGCTGTCGAGCACCCGTCCGTGCACGATGATGCGTTGCCCCTGAGCTTCACCACCTCGCGCGAGAGTCAGGTCGGCGTCGGAGTCGGTGACCCGTCCCTCGCCCAGAACCGGACCGGTGATCTCGGTCAATCGTTGGGGGAGAAGCGTCAACGGCTGCGCCGGATGCCGCAGGGCAGTGGTCCGGTACTCGGCGAAGTCGCGTGGTGCATGGACACCCGTCTGGTCCCGGTACTCGGGCGGGAGATGAAGCATCGACAGCTCCTGACGATCGTGGTGATCAAGCGCACTCGCCACCGTATACATGTGTTCGCATGGTGGCAACCTGTTCACATAACGCACATTGTCGGGTACCGTCGCTGCCATGTTGGACAAAGTCGTGGCCAGTGCCACAGAAGCGGTAGCGGACATCCCCGACGGGTCGTCGATCGCCGTGGGCGGGTTCGGGTTGGTGGGAGTGCCGGAGATCCTGATCGCCGCGGTGCTCGAGCAGGGAGCGACCGACCTCGAAACCATCAGCAACAACTGCGGGACCGACGGCTTCGGTCTGGGAGTGCTGCTGGCGCAGCACCGCATTCGGCGCACGATCAGCTCGTACGTGGGATCCAACAAGGAATTCGCACGGCAGTACCTCGGCGGCGAACTGGAGGTGGAGCTGACCCCGCAGGGCACCCTCGCCGAGCGGCTGCGAGCCGGTGGTGCCGGTATTCCGGCGTTCTTCACCCCCGCGGGTGTCGGGACGCAGGTGGCCGACGGCGGTTTGCCGCTGCGCTACGACGGCAGCGGCGGCATCGCCGTGGCGAGTCCGCCGAAGGAGACCCGGGAATTCGACGGGGTCACCTACGTGATGGAGCGCGGCATCGTCGCGGACTACGCCTTGGTCCACGCCTGGAAGGGCGACAGGCACGGAAACCTGGTGTTCCATGCCAGCGCACGGAACTTCAATCCACCCGCCGCCGCGTCGGGTCGGATCACCGTGGCGCAGGTCGAGCACCTGGTCGAGCCGGGGGAGATCGGTCCGGACGAGGTGCACACCCCGGGCATCCATGTGCAGCGGGTCGTGCATGTCGGCCTGGTCGAGGTCGGCATCGAGCAGAGGACGGTACGAGCATGAGCGAGAAGATGTCCCGCGAACAGATGGCCGCCCGGGTGGCGCAGGAGCTCGGCGACGGGCAGTACGTCAACCTCGGAATCGGCATGCCGACCCTGGTACCCAACTACATTCCGACCGACGTCTCGGTGATTCTGCATTCCGAGAACGGCGTGCTCGGCGTCGGCCCCTATCCCACCGAGGACGAACTCGATCCCGAGATCATCAACGCGGGCAAGGAAACCATCACGGTGCTTCCCGGCTCGTCCTACTTCGACTCGTCGCAGTCGTTCGGAATGATCCGCGGCGGCCAGGTCGACGTCGCCGTGCTGGGTGCTATGCAGGTCAGCGCCACCGGCGACCTCGCGAACTGGATGATCCCCGGGCACATGGTCAAGGGGATGGGTGGTGCCATGGATCTGGTGCACGGTGCCCGTCGCGTGATCGTCATGATGGAGCACGTCTCCCGGAAGGGTGAACCGAAGATTCTGCAGTCCTGCACTCTGCCGCTGACCGGAAAGGCCTGCGTGCACAGGATCATCTCGGACATGGCGGTTCTGGACGTCACCGACGACGGACTGCGCCTCGTCGAGACCGCGCCGGGAATCTCGGTGGACGAGGTGAGGAACGCCACCGCAGCCGAGCTACTCGTCGATGTTGCCAGGGAGTGGAGCCTGTGGAACGACTCAGGAGATACCGTCTGACAAAAGGACGCGGTCGGCGCGGGAGTAGATGTTCATCGACCGGCCGCGGAGAAAGCCGATCACCGTCAGTCCTGATTCGGTCGCGAGATCGACCGCGAGAGACGACGGTGCGGACACCGCTGCAAGTATGGGGATCCCGGCCATCACCGCCTTCTGCGCCAGCTCGAACGAGGCGCGGCCACTGACCATCAATATCGTGCCGCGCAGCGGAACTCGATCGTGCTCGGTGGCCCAGCCGACGACCTTGTCCACCGCGTTGTGGCGTCCGACGTCCTCGCGGAGGACGAGCATGTCGCCGTCCGCAGTGAACAGTGCCGCAGCGTGCAAGCCGCCCGTGGTGTCGAAGACCTTCTGCGCTGCGCGCAGGGTGTCCGGTAGCCCGGCGAGGGCATCGGACGTCACCACGACGTCGTCGTCAGCAGGAGAATGCTTGGTGCGCAACCGAATTGCGTCGAGTGACCCCTTGCCGCAGACCCCGCACGACGAGGTCGTGTAGAAATTGCGTTCCACCCCGGTCTCGGGGGCTGCCACGCCCGGTGCCAGCGTGACGTCCAGGACGTTGTAGGTGTTCGCGCCCTCGTCGTCGACGCCGTCGCAGTACCGCGCCGCAGCGATATCGGCACGCGATGCAATGACGCCCTCGGTCAGCAGGAAACCGTGGGCCAGTTCGACGTCGTGGCCCGGCGTACGCATCGTGACGGCAAGGGCTCTGCCGTCGACGCGCAGTTCCATCGGTTCCTCCACCACCAAGGTGTCGGGACGGTCGACTCGGTGTTCGCCGCGTATTCGGACGACGGGTCTGCGAGCGGTGATCCGGCCCATCAGTGCCGACTCGATACGCGGCGACGTCGAAAGCTCATACCTCGATTGTGGACCCTCGTGTCATCGGTCCGACGACTCGGTTGCCATTGCCTGCACGAGCGACACCAATCGCGGGTGTTCGGCGAGGTCGTCGACCAGCACTGCCGAGCCGTCGGAGTCCGCGAGCGGGACCTTCCAGTTGCCGTACTGGGTCTCGTCCGTACCCGGTTGGTTCTGAATGCGATGTTCACCGACCGCGTCGACGAGAGCGACGCCGATCAGGAGTGACGGGCTGCGCTGGACCAACCGGTGCAACGCCTCGACGGTTTCGTGGTTGTCGGCATCGGCGGCGAGCAATCCGCGGGTGCGGGCCAGGTCCAGGACCGCCTCTCGCGCACGGGAATCCTCTTCCTTTTCCGCATCGATGTCGCGCTCGAGCAGGCCGAGTCGGGACCGCAATTCGATGTGCTCGCCTTCGAGGTATCCAGCGGTGGGAGGCAGGTCGTGCGTCGTCACCGACGTCAGGCACAGAGTCCGGTAGTCCTCGGGCGGGATGGGTCCGGAATCATCGGCCTCGAACCAGAGGATGGAGGTGCCGAAGATTCCGCGCTCGGTGAGGTATTCCTGCACCATCGGCTCGAACACCCCGAGGTCCTCGCCGACCACTACCGCGCCCGCGCGCTCGGCTTCGAGGGCGAGAATGCCGATCAGCGCCTCGTGGTCGTATTCGACATACGTTCCCCCGCCGGCGTTCTCGGCCTCCTGCGGAATCCACCACAACCGGAACAAGCCCAGGATGTGGTCGACGCGGATGCCCCCGGCGTGACGCAGAATCGTGCGCAGCATGTCTCGGTACGGGACGTAGGCCATCTCGCGCAGTCGATCCGGATCCCATGGCGGTTGATTCCAGTTCTGGCCCTGTTGGTTGAAGTTGTCCGGCGGCGCTCCCACGGTGACTCCGGACACCAGCACGTCGCCGAGCGTCCACGCATCGGCCCCGCCGCGGGCGACTCCCACCGCGAGGTCGTGCATGACGCCGATCTCCATCCCGGCGTCGAGCGCGGCTCGCTGGGCAGCGGCCAGTTGCTCGTCGCAGATCCACTGCAGCCACATGTGAAAGTCGATGCGCCCGGCCAGCTTTGCGCGTTGTTCGAGGACGAAATCGGTGCGGGGGTGCGCTGCGCGATCGGTCCATGCGGGGTCGTTCGGGCCGAACTTCTCCGCCAGCGCGCTCCACACCGCAAAATCCCGGAGCCCGGTGCCCTCGCGTTCGACGAACGCCCGGAACGCGGACTCGCGGGCCGGACTGCGCTCGACCTTGTGGACGCGTTCGAGGGCGCGGAGCTTGGCCTTGAACGTCGCGTCCCGGTTCAGCTTCTTGGTGCGAACGTTCGCCTTGTCGAATCGAGCCGCGGCATCCTGGATCTTGCCGAACTGCTTGGGCGAGAGCAGCGCCGTCTCCCGAATGTTCTCGACACGGATGTACAGCGGATTGAAGAAGCGTCGCGTGGTCGGTAGATACGGAGAGGCCTCCACGGGCGTCGTCGGCCGGTCGGCGTGCAGCGGATTGACCAGCAGATAGTCGAATCCATGCACGCGGCCGGCGATGTCGACCATGTCCTCCAGGTCGGCGAGATCACCGATGCCCCACGAACGCGTCGAGCGCACCGAATACAGCTGTGCCAGCAGACCGGTACGTTGCCTGTCGGCAAGTTCGGCATTGGGCGACAACGACTTCGGTGTGACCACGACGACCGTGTCCGAGGTTCGGACGGTGTTGTCCTCACCGATCGTCGTCGCTGTGAGGCTGTGCCATCCCAGCGGGGCATCGCCGGGCACCACGAACGTGGCACGTCCGATCAGCCGTCCGTCCACCTCGCGCGGATCGACCCAGACGTCGGCCTGCGGTACCTCGATGGCGTCGCCGTCCTCGGACACCATCGACACTTCCACCGGATTGCCGTGTGGCACATGCACCCACACCGTCGCGTCGGTGCCCTGGGTCGTGACGACCACGGGCGGAAGCAGGCGACGCCACGGTGCGTTCTCGATGTCCTCCAGTGCCCGATCGACATCCTCGGTGGTTTCGGTCGCGTAACCGCGTGCAGCCAATACCTGCCGCAGGGTCGCGTCGCTCACGTCGTGCTCGGTGTCGTCCCAGCCTCGGTACGACGTCGACGTACCGAGCCGCTGGGCGAGAGTTCGTAGGGCCTGCGAGTAATCCTCATCCGAATGTGCCACGGTGTCGATCGTGCCAGTTCGACGGGCGCACGTCACCCGCACCGGTCGGCCGTTCACCGCAGGTTCGTTCCGCGGTGTGTTCGGGGGGGGCGACACTCGTGTACTGCGAGGATTGAAAGCTTCCCCGCTGGGTAGTCTTGCTCGGCACACGAGAAACGAACTGCTTGGCGACGATGGGAAGTGCGGATGGCTGGGGTCAGCAAGATCGAAGAACTGGAGCGAGATTCCGGTGCACCGGTCGAGCTGAGGGTGCGCGCCGAAGCCGACCAATTGCCGGTGGTGCGGGCCGTCGCGGAGACTCTCGTGGTGCTCAGTGACTTCACTCTCGACGACATCGCCGACGTGAAACTCGTCGTAGACGAGGTGTGCTCCCAGCTCATCAAAGGTTCGGTCGCCGACGCGGAACTCTCGTGCAGGTTCTCCGTCAACGATGCCGGGATCCGAATCGTCGTGACGTCCACGCTGACTCCGACGTCGGTCCCGAAGCAGGACAGCTTCGGTTGGCACGTATTGCAAACTCTCGCAGACTCCATCGAACTCCGCGCCGACGACGCGATCGACGACGTTGCCGGCCGCACCGTCGCGATCGACGTGGTCAAGCGGAGGAGCAAGGTCTAGTGCCGGTGCCGCAGGAACGAAGCACACGGCGAGAGTCCGACGATTACAGCGACGTGGTCGCGCTGATCCAGCAGATGCAGGCGCTGGACGAGAATTCACCGCAGCGTTCCGTGCTGCGTGACCGCATCATCACGCGCTGCCTTCCCCTTGCCGAACACATCGCGCGCCGATTCGGTGGACGCGGTGAAGCGCACGAGGACCTCTTGCAGGTGTCCAGGCTGGGTCTGGTCAATGCAGTCGACCGGTTCGACATCGAGCGTGGGTCGGATTTCGTCTCGTTCGCCGTCCCCACCATCATGGGCGAAGCACGTCGCTACTTCCGCGACGCCGGCTGGTCGGTACGGGTACCGCGACGCATGAAAGAGCTGAACTCGATGATCTCGCAGGCGGTGGGATCGTTGTCGCAGAAGCTCGGTCGCGCCCCGACCGCGAGCGAAATCGCCGCCGAACTCGGGATCGACGTCAAGGAAGCATCGCAGGCACTGCTTGCCCGCAGCGCGTATCAGACCGTGTCGGTCGATTCGGTGGTGAGCGAGGATCGCCTCCCGCTGATGGACACGCTCGGTGCCGACGACCCGGAACTCGAGAAGATGGAAAGCTACCTCGCTGTGCGGCCCGCACTGGAGAAGCTGCCCGAGCGCGAGCGTCGCATCGTGGTGCTCCGGTTCTTCGGGTCCATGACTCAGACGCAGATCGCCGAAAAGGTCGGAATTTCGCAGATGCACGTGTCGCGCATTCTGGCGCGCACGCTCGCTCAGTTGCGTGAGGATCTCGGCGAGGACTGAACCGGACACAGCCGACGCGGAACGATCTGTTGCCACTACTGTCGTTCGCATGAGTGTCTACGACAACATCGACGAGTACATCGCGGCCCGACGTGTCACGGGGTTGGCGGTGGATCGCAGTGGTTCTCGTGCGGTCGTTGTCGTTGCTGCTCTGAGTGATTCGCGCACCGAGTACCGAACGTCGCTGTGGGAGATCGACGTGGACGGACGGTCTCCGGCGCGGCGAATCACCCACGGCGAGCTGGGCGAGAGCGCGCCGGTGTTCACCGCGTCCGGGAATCTGATGTTCTCGCGCCGCTCCAGCGAGGATGATCCGGCACAGTTGTGGATACTGCCCGCCGCCGGCGGGGAGGCCCACGTGGTCGAGACCCGGTCGGCGGGAATCGGTGACGTGCGAGCGGCTCGGTCCGTCGATCGGTTCGCCGGCTTCTCGCCGGTGTTCGGCTCGTCCACGACAGACGAGGACGACGACGGCCTGCGTACCGAGCGCAAGACGAACAAGGTGGATGCAATTCTGCACACCGGTGTGCCGGTGCGTTTCTGGGATCACGATCTCGGTCCCGCAACCCCGCATCTGTTCGCAGGCGAGACGGAAACCGACCTCGAGTCGGCACCACTGCGTGATCTGACGCGTGACGCGGCAGGCGCTCTGCAGGAAGCGGCCTTCGACATCAGCGCCGACGGCACTTTCGTCGTCTCCACGTGGTCGGTGCCCGGCCCGCTGGCAACCGTCCGCACGATACTGGTGCGCATCGACACCGGGACCGGAGAACGGACCACGATCGTCGACGACGCGGATGCCGATCTGGGTGCACCGGCCATCTCGCCCGACGGCCGTGCCGTCGCGTTCGTCCGTGAATCGATCTCGACTCCCGAACAAGCGCCACGAATGACGTTGCAGCAGTACGAGTTCGGTACGGACTCCGTCACCGATCTCGCTCCGGGCTGGGATCGATGGCCGATCGGTCCGGTCTGGCTGCCGGACGGGTCCGGCGTGTTGGTCACCGCGGACGACGACGGCCGGTCGCCGATCTTCGTGATCGAGGCGGGTGCGGAGCCGCGTCGTCTGACGCATACCGACGACGCGTACACCCACATCCATGTGTCGTCGGACGGAAAGCGCGTAGTCGCTGTGGCCGCCTCGTATCTGGCCGCCCCGCACCCGGTCTCGATCGACCTGTCCGACGGCACCGTGGTCGACCTCGACGCCGGAATCGACAACGGCCCGCTGCCCGGCACGTTGACCGAGATCGAGACCGCCGTCGAGGACGGCAGTCGAGTCCGAGGATGGCTGGCGTTGCCGCACGGTGTGTCGGACGATTCGCCCGCGCCGCTGCTGCTGTGGGTGCACGGCGGCCCACTGGGTTCGTGGAACACGTGGTCCTGGCGGTGGAATCCATGGCTGATGGTGGCGCGAGGGTACGCGGTGCTGCTCCCGGATCCGGCGTTGTCCACGGGCTACGGCCAGGATTTCGTGCAGCGTGGTTGGGGCGCGTGGGGCAGTGCCCCGTTCACCGATCTGATGGCGTTGACCGATGTGGCGGTTGCCCGAACCGATATCGACGACACGCGCACCGCCGCAATGGGTGGCTCGTTCGGCGGGTACATGGCCAACTGGATCGCCGGGCACACCGACCGATTCGACGCCATCGTCACCCACGCCAGTCTGTGGGCACTCGATCAGTTCGGACCGACGACCGACGCACCGTGGTACTGGGCGCGGGAGATGTCCCCCGAGATGGCGGTGGAGAACTCTCCGCACCTGTTCGTCGCGGACATCTCGACGCCGATGCTGGTCATCCACGGTGACAAGGACTATCGCGTGCCGATCGGCGAGGGCCTACGGTTGTGGTACGAACTGCTCAGCGAATCGGGACTGCCCGCCGACGACGACGGTCAGACCGAGCACCGATTCCTGTACTTCCCCGGCGAGAACCACTGGATTCTGACGCCTCAACACGCCAAGGTCTGGTACGAGGTGGTACTGGCATTTCTGGCGGGGCATGTCCTGGGCGAGAGCGCGTCGATGCCGCGAATACTGGGCCACTAGAATCGACCGGTGACCAGTTCAGCGCCAGAGACCCCAGACAACCCAGCCGACCGTTTGCCCAAGAGCTGGGACCCCAGCGAGGTAGAGGCCGAGCTGTACCGGGGTTGGGTGGATGCCGGTTATTTCGAGGCCGATGCCACCAGCGACAAGCCGCCGTACTCCATCGTGCTGCCGCCGCCCAACGTCACGGGCAGCCTGCACATGGGCCACGCCCTCGACCACACGTTGATGGACGCGCTGAGTCGGCGCAAGCGCATGCTCGGGTACGAGGTGCTGTGGCTCCCGGGAATGGACCACGCGGGCATCGCCACGCAGTCGGTGGTGGAGAAGCAGCTCGCCGCCGACGGAAAGACCAAGGAAGAGTTCGGTCGCGAACTGTTCATCGACAAGGTGTGGGACTGGAAGCGCGAGTCGGGCGGCACGATCGGCGGCCAGATGCGTCGTATCGGCGACGGTGTCGACTGGAGCCGTGAGCGATTCACCATGGACGACGGCCTGTCCGAGGCCGTGCAGACCATGTTCAAGCGCATGTTCGACGACGGTCTGATCTACCGCGCCGAGCGGCTGGTCAACTGGTCGCCGGTGCTGCAGACGGCCATCTCCGACATCGAGGTGAAGTTCGAGGACGTCGAGGGCGAACTCGTCTCGCTTCGATACGGGTCGCTGGACGACTCCGAACCGCACGTCATCGTGGCCACCACTCGAGTGGAGACGATGCTCGGCGACACTGCTGTGGCGGTGCACCCCGACGACGAGCGCTACCGGGCTCTGGTGGGCACCACCCTCGAGCACCCGTTCACCGGACGAAAAATACCGATCATCGCCGACGACTACGTCGATCCCGAATTCGGTACCGGCGCAGTGAAAATCACTCCGGCGCACGACCCCAACGACTTCGAGATGGGCGTTCGACACTCACTGCCGATGCCGTCGATCATGGACAAGGCCGGCCGCATCGCCGATACCGGAACGCAGTTCGACGGTATGGACCGATTCGAGGCGCGTGTCAAGGTCCGTGAGGCCCTGGCCGAGCAAGGCCGAGTGGTCGCCGAGAAGCGCCCGTACCTGCACAGCGTCGGACACTCCGAGCGCAGCGGTGAGCCGATCGAGCCGCGTCTGTCGCTGCAGTGGTGGGTCAAGGTCGACACCCTGGCCAAGGCGGCCGGTGACGCAGTTCGCAACGGCGACACCGTCATTCATCCCAAGAGTCAAGAGCCGCGCTGGTTCGCCTGGGTCGACAACATGCACGATTGGTGCATCTCGCGTCAGCTGTGGTGGGGCCACCGAATTCCGATCTGGTACGGCCCCGACGGCGAGACGGTGTGCCTGGGACCGGGGGAGACCCCACCCGAGGGGTGGGAGCAGGACCCCGACGTCCTCGACACCTGGTTCTCTTCCGGCCTGTGGCCCTTCTCGACGATGGGCTGGCCGGAGGCCACTCCCGAACTGGAGAAGTTCTACCCGACCGGCGTACTCGTCACCGGCTACGACATTCTGTTCTTCTGGGTCGCCCGGATGATGATGTTCGGCACCTACGTCGGAGCCGACGACGCCATCACCGCAGGAAAGCAGGGCCCACAGGTTCCGTTCCGAGATGTCTTCCTGCACGGACTGATTCGCGATCAGTTCGGCAAGAAGATGTCCAAGTCTCGGGGCAACGGCATCGATCCGCTCGACTGGGTCGACCGCTTCGGCGCGGATGCACTGCGGTTCACGCTGGCCCGCGGTGCCAACCCGGGTGCCGACATGTCCGTCGGCGAGGACCATGCGCAATCCTCGCGCAACTTCGCCAACAAACTGTTCAACGCCACCAAGTTCGCCCTGATGAACGGCGCAGCGCCGGCCGAGCTGCCGTCGCGCGCCGCACTCACCGACGCCGACCGTTGGATTCTCGACCGGCTCGATCAGGTTCGAGCAGAGGTGGATTCGGCTTTCGATCGCTACGAGTTCAGCAAGGCGTGCGAGGCGCTCTACCACTTCACGTGGGACGAGGTCTGCGACTGGTACCTCGAAATTGCGAAGGTGCAGTTCGCCGACGAGAGCATCGCCGAATCCACCCGTGGAGTCCTGGGCAACGTGCTCGACGCGGTGCTGCGCCTGCTGCACCCGGTCGTCCCGTTCGTGACCGAGACCCTGTGGAAGGTGCTGACCGGGGGAGAGTCCCTGGTGGTCGCCACGTGGCCGACCCCTGCCGCCGATCCGGTCGATCCTGTTGCCGCGCAACGCATCGAGGACATGCAGCGCCTCATCACCGAAATTCGTCGGTTCCGCAGCGATCAGGGGCTCAAGCCCTCGCAGAAGGTCGCCGCTCGCATCGTCGGAGTGGGTGACGCCGACCTGGAGGGCCAGATCTCGGCAGTGACCTCGCTGGCCCGGTTGACCGAGCCGGGTGCGGACTTCGCGGCGACGGCATCGGTGGAGGTGCGTACGAGCAAGGCCACCGTCGTCGTCGAGCTCGACACCTCGGGCACAGTCGATCTGGTCGCCGAACGCGCGCGACTGGTGAAGGATCTCGCAGCTGCGGAGAAGGAGTTGGCACAGACGACCGGCAAACTGGGCAACGAGGCATTTCTGGCCAAGGCCCCGGACGCGGTGGTGGACAAGATCAGAACTCGTCAGACGATCGCTCGCGAAGAGATCGCGCGCATCGGCGCGCGCCTCGAATCGATGGGAAGCTAAGTGACCGAGCCGGACGACGCCCTGCCGTCACCACCACCGACCCCGGTCGACCTGGCCGAGCTCGCACTCGTCGAGGCCGAGCTCGACAAGCGTTGGCCCGAAACGAAGATCGAGCCGTCTACCGCCCGAATCTCGGCGCTGATGGACCTGCTCGGTTCTCCGCAGAAGGCGTATCCGTCGATCCACGTGGCCGGAACCAACGGCAAGACGTCCGTCACCCGCATGATCGATGCGTTGCTGACCGCTTTCCATCGGCGTACCGGCCGCACCACCAGCCCGCATCTGCAGATGGCCACCGAGCGGATCAGTATCGACGGCCGTCCGGTGTCCCCGCGCACCTACGTGGACACCTACAACGAGATCGCACCGTTCGTCGAGATGATCGATGCACAGTCCGAGGCCGCCGGCGGACCGCGGATGAGCAAGTTCGAGGTCGTCACCGCCATGGCGTTCGCGGCCTTCGCCGAGGCACCGGTCGAGGTCGCCGTCATCGAAACCGGGCTGGGCGGCCGCTGGGACGCCACCAACGTGGTCGACGGTGAGATCGCCGTCATCACCCCGATCGGTCTCGACCACGTCGAATTCCTCGGGGACGATCTGTCCACGATCGCGGGGGAGAAGGCCGGCATCATCAAGAAGGCACCGGAACTACTCGTGCCACGGGACACGGTGGCCATCCTCGCCAAGCAGGAACCCGAGGTGTCCGAGGTCCTGCTTCGTGCGGCGGTGCAGGCAGACGCTGCCGTGGCACGGGCCGGATCGGAGTTCACCGTTCTCGGTCGGCAGATAGCCGTGGGCGGACAACAGCTGGAGTTGCAGGGGCTGGGCGGTGTCTACACCGACATCTTCCTGCCGTTGCACGGAGAGCACCAGGCGCACAACGCCTCTCTCGCTCTCGCAGCAGTCGAGGCATTCTTCGGGGCGGGCCCGGACCGTCAACTCGACCAGGACACCGTGCGCGAAGCCTTTGCGACCGTGGTCAATCCCGGTCGTCTCGAGCGAGTACGCAACGCGCCCACGGTGTTTCTCGATGCCGCGCACAACCCGCACGGGGCCGCTGCACTGGCGGCCGCCCTGACCGACGAATTCGACTTCCGCAAACTCGTCGGAGTCGTCAGTGTCATGGCGGACAAGGACGT
Organism: Rhodococcus sp. 05-2254-5; assembly: GCF_002258575.1. NCBI lineage: Bacteria > Bacillati > Actinomycetota > Actinomycetes > Mycobacteriales > Nocardiaceae > Rhodococcus > Rhodococcus sp. 05-2254-5. The sequence goes on from NZ_NOZG01000002.1 coordinate 165,192, forward strand.
CGGCGCGATCCTCGAAGCATTGGAACCGGTGTTCGACGACATCGTCGTCACCCACAACGGGTCCGGTCGAGCGATGGATGTCGACGCGTTGGCCGACATAGCCGTGGCCAAGTTCGGCGACGAGCGGGTCGTGGTGGCGTCGACGCTGCCCGATGCGCTCGAAACGGCGATCGGGTTGGCCGAAGAAGTGGCCGAGCCCGGCGAAGCCGTGTCCGGTGCCGGGGTCGTCGTCACCGGCTCGGTGGTGACCGTGGGTGCAGCGCGCACGTTGTTCGGAAAGGATCCCGCGTGAGCGAAGCAGAGTTTCGACCACCGACAAACGACCCGTGGAAGGGATTTCGCGGTGTGTCGGCGGGCACACTGGTACTGGAAGCGATCGTGACTCTGCTCGCTCTTCCGGTCGTGGCGACTCTCGGCGGCGGCGCAACGTGGTTCTCGACCACCTATATCGTGGCGCTCGCCGTGGTGATGATTCTGGCCGCGGGGAAACAGGGCGAACCCTGGGCGATGAAGCTCAACCTCGCGTTGCAGTTCTTCGTGATGGCCGGGGCCGTGTTCCATCTGTCCATCGGTGCCGTGGGTCTGATCTTCCTTGCCGTGTGGCTGTATCTGCTCTATCTGCGCCGGGACATCACCGAACGCATTCGACGCGGCATGCTGCCCGGGCAACGCGACTGACACCGGACCGGTCGGTTGGGGCCATGCGCCGCGCGACCGGGTGCCGGTGTCCATTACTGTCGTCGACGTGACCGATCGCACCCTAGTACTGATCAAGCCAGACGGAGTTGCCCGGCGTTACGTAGGAGAGATCCTCGGCCGCGTGGAGAAGAAGGGTCTGAGCATCGTCGCCCTCGAGCTCAAGACCGTCTCTCGCGACGTGGCCTCGGCTCACTACGCGGAGCACGAGAGCAAGCCGTTCTTCCCCGACCTTCTCGAGTTCATCACCTCCGGGCCCGTGGTGGCCGCGGTTCTCGAAGGCCCCCGTGCCATCGAAGCCTTCCGTCAGATCGCCGGCGGCACGGATCCGGTTGCCAAAGCAGTTCCCGGCACCATCCGAGGTGACCTGGCCCTCGACGGTCAGCAGAACCTGGTACACGGATCCGATTCGGTGGAATCCGCAGAGCGCGAGATCGCCCTGTGGTTCCCCGACCTGACCGCCTCCTAGAAGCCCGTCGCAGAGCACTTCCGCAGTCACGCCGCACCCGCTCGAAGTCCGATCGGTGCGGCGTGGCTCGTACGGATCATCGCGTGTGGGATACTCGACGGAGATCGACCCCACAGCACTTGTACGTTCACACGCTCCACCTCTGTTCAGCTCCACCGAAGTTCGCTAGAGAAAAAGTGCTCGTGGGATCGATCGGATGACTGTCGTCGACCCGCTGCCCGTCATCGCAGAGTCGCGAACGAGAGACAGGCTCGTTCGCGTTCATGCTTGATGATCAGGCGCTCGGATCGCCGAGACACCACCATCCAGCCAGGCACTGCACACGCCGTCGTCGGCCACCGAGATTCACGAGGTGGCTCACACGATTTGTGGAGAGCGAGACCGAACAGCTGACGTCCAACCCGACGTGAGTACACAAGGATTGCCCTCGCGTGGCCGCGTCACACCCGATTTCGGATGAACGCGCCCGGGGGCCCGAGGAGACTACGTGGCCGATCAAAGCCCGCCCGAAGATGTACAGAGCACGAACGCAGGAAATCCGGAGGACACCGACGCGGTGTCGTCCGCGAAATCCGACGCGGTTTCCGTGCAACCCGACACCATCGAATTGCCGACCAGGCTGCGTGTGCATGCACTGGCGAAGATTCTGGGTGTGACCAGCAAGCAGTTGCTCGTCACTCTCGGTGAGCTCGGCATCGAAGCCCGCAGCGCGCAGTCGAGTCTGAGCCGAGACGTTGCCGAGTCGGTGCGCGATTCGGTGAACGGGCCGACCGCACCCGCCCCCGATGCCTCCGCAGCGGAGTCGCCGGCACCGGATGCGTCGACAGACCAGCAGCCCGAGCCCGCATCGGTCGAGGTCCCGGCCGAGACGGCTCCCTCGGTAGAGGTCCCCGCTGCCGAGGCAACGCTGTTCACCAGCGCGCCCACGGCCGAGCCCGAGGCGGCCCAACCCACGGCCACGACCTTCGCGACGCCGGTGTTCTTGCAGCCGGCAGCGGCAGAGCCCGCAGCAGAATCGGCGGATGCGCCGTCCGAGGCCCCCGCACGGCGTCGACGTAGCCGCAAGGCCGCACCCAAGGACGAGGCACCGTCCGACAACAACGCTGCGTCCGACAAGGCCACGGACGAGCCCGCCACCGGCGAGTCGCCCGTCGCGGAGAACGTCTCGACGGTCACCTCCGACACCGCCGCGCAGGACACCGCTGTGTCCGGTGCTCCCGTGTCCGAGTCCGGTGCATCGGATGCGTCGTCCGACGAGTCCGGGGCTTCCTCGGCAGCGGACGGCTCGGGAGACGACGACGACCAGTCTCAGCCCCGTCGCCGTCGCCGCGGTCGCCGCGGTCGTGGGCGTGGACGCGGAGAGCAGTCGTCCGACGACAACTCGTCCGACGACAACTCGACCGACGAGGATTCGGACGACACCGACTCCGAGACGGACAGCAGCACGTCCGCCTCTTCGGCAGACGGCGAGTCCACCGGAGCGGACGAGTCCGACGATTCCGATGCCGACGAGACCTCCGGCGACGACCAGCCCTCGAGTTCGGGACGGCGTTCGCGTCGCTCGCGGTCACGCGGCCGCGGGTCCGATCGGCAGAACGCCACGACCGACGCCACCACCGACGGGTCGGACAAGCAGGGCGAGGACAGTGACGACGAGTCCGAGTCCGGCGCTCAGGACAACTTCGGCGACTCCGACAACGGTGATTCCGACAACGGTGATTCGGACGGAGACGGCTCGAGCCGTCGTCGTCGGCGCCGCCGCCGTCGTAAGACCGGAGCCGAGGCCGCGGCGGAAGCAGCTGCCTCGTCCGAGGACGACCCGCCCAACACCGTCGTGCACGAACGCGAGCCGCGCAACAAGAGCCGCGCACCGCGCGACGAGGTGCAGGGCATCTCCGGTTCGACTCGGCTCGAGGCCAAGCGGCAGCGTCGCCGTGACGGCCGCGATGCCGGGCGACGTCGGCCGCCGATTCTGACCGAATCGGAATTCCTGGCGCGCCGCGAGTCGGTGGACCGCGTGATGGTCGTTCGCGAGAAGGCCACCCCGGACCATCCGTTGACCACGCAGGTTGCCGTGCTCGAAGACGGCGTTCTGGTGGAGCACTTCGTGACCAGTAGCGCCACCGCGTCGATGGTCGGCAACGTCTATCTCGGCCGCGTGCAGAACGTGCTGCCCAGTATGGAAGCAGCGTTCATCGACATCGGCCGTGGTCGTAACGGTGTGCTGTACGCAGGCGAGGTCAATTGGGACGCTGCCGGTCTCGGCGGAAGTGCGCGCAAGATCGAGCAGGCCCTCAAGCCGGGCGATCAGGTTCTGGTGCAGGTCAGCAAGGACCCGGTGGGCCACAAGGGCGCTCGCTTGACGACTCAGCTGTCGTTGGCCGGACGCTTCCTCGTCTACGTTCCCGGTGGCAGTTCCACCGGCATCAGCCGCAAGCTGCCCGACACCGAGCGCAAGCGACTCAAGGAGATTCTGCGCGACATCGTTCCCCCCGAGGCCGGCGTCATCATCAGGACCGCGGCCGAGGGGGTCAGCGAGGAAGAACTAGCGCGTGACGTGACGCGGCTGCAGGCCCAGTGGGCCAGCATCGAAGAGCGGTCCGCGAACGCCGAAACAGGCAAGGGCGTGCAGCCGCAGACGTTGTACGAAGAGCCCGACATGCTGGTGAAGGTCATTCGCGACCTCTTCAACGAGGACTTCTCGAAGCTCGTCATCGAGGGTGACAAGGCGTGGACGACCACGTCGAACTACGTGGAGACCGTGGCTCCGGACATGATGGAGCGCTTGCAGCGCTACGAGGCCAACGGCAGCTCCGTGGACGTGTTCGCAGCTCACCGCATCGACGAACAGCTGGCCAAGGCCCTCGATCGCAAGGTGTGGTTGCCCTCGGGCGGCACGCTGGTGATCGATCGCACCGAGGCGATGACGGTCGTCGACGTCAACACCGGAAAGTTCACCGGCTCCGGCGGCAACCTGGAAGAGACCGTCACCCGCAACAACATCGAGGCGGCCGAGGAAGTCGTTCGGCAGATGCGTCTGCGCGACATCGGCGGCATGATCGTCGTCGACTTCATCGACATGGTGCTGGAATCTAACCGTGATCTGGTGCTCCGCCGCCTGACCGAGGCGTTGGGCCGTGATCGGACCCGTCATCAGGTGTCGGAGGTGACCTCGCTCGGTCTGGTGCAGATGACGCGCAAGAAGCTCGGCACGGGGTTGGTCGAGGCCTTCTCCACCACGTGCGAGCACTGCCAGGGTCGCGGAATCATCGTGCATCCGTTCCCGATCGACGCCAAGCCGGACTCCGACGGTGGACGCCCGAGCTCGTCACGTTCGGACTCGAACGGTTCGGGCAACGGCAGCAGGCGTCGACGCGGCAAGGACGCCAAGTCCGATGGAAACGATCGGTCCGACAACACCGAGCGGTCGACGCCGAACGGACAGTCGGGCACGACGGACGGGACCGACCACCCGGTGGTCGACCCGTCGATCAAGCGGGCACACCCCGTGGCCCTGGCGATGGCAGCGCATCACGACGACGTGGTGGCCGATGTCAGCCCCGCGGAGGTCTCGCAGGCATCGTCCGGCTCCGCCGGTGACAAGGACGAGTCGGTCACCGTGGTCTCGGCGGAGGACGTGGCTGTCGCGGCAGCGGCGAACGAGGACGCGGACGTCGCGCAGGCAACCGTGGACAGCGCGCAGGCTCACGAGCCGGTGCCGGCTGCAGAATCCGTCGGCGACGGCGGTTCCGCGGATACCGGGGCGACGCAGTCGTCCGACGACACCCCCGCCCAGCCGGAGCCGGTGGTGGCCACTCCACGACGGGGTCGACGGGTGGCTCGGAAGGCCGCCGCGCCGACCAGTGCTGCGCCGGATGCCGGTGTGCTGATGGTGGTTTCGGCCACGGCAGACGCCGACGATGGTGCCGACGCAGGTTCGGCCGGCGGTGACACGGTGGCCGATTCAGCGCCGCTGACAGCGGCGGCGGAGCAGCCTGTCGAGCAGGTGGACGTGCCGACCGCGCGTCCGCGCAGGAGACGGGCAGCGGCACGTCCGGCAGGCCCGCCGGTGGACATCGATGTGTAGGGGTCGAGGCGGTTTGACCCTGGCCGTCTCTCTGCCGTAACCTTGATAAGTCGCTCCCGGTGACACTGTCTTGTTGTGCCTAGCGGTCCTGCAAGTGGAAACAGTTCTCGAGTGGTTCGGATGCAGTTCGGTCCGGATCGGCCGAATGGGAGCAAGCAAACACGTTTTATCAGACCAGTCGCGGTGCCATGCGCAACGCGAGCAAGTTCGAAGAAGCAAGGGGTAGCCCTCCGATGGCAACGTACGCGATCGTCAAGACCGGCGGAAAGCAGTACAAGGTCGCTGTTGGTGACCTCGTCAAGGTCGAGAAGATCGAGGGAGCGCCCGGCACTGCTGTCTCGCTTGCTCCGGTCCTCGTCGTAGACGGATCCGACCTGACCACAGATGCAGACAAGCTGGCAAAGATCTCGGTCGCCAGTGAGATCGTCGAGCACACCAAGGGCCCGAAGATCCGCATCCACAAGTTCAAGAACAAGACCGGATACCACAAGCGTCAGGGACACAGGCAGAAGCTGACTGTCCTCAAGGTCACCGGCATCAAGTAACCAGGTCTTACCGGACCCGAGTTCTTTTCAGCTGATTCACCCCGAGGAGGGTATGCAACATGGCACATAAGAAGGGTGCATCAAGCTCCCGTAACGGTCGCGACTCGAACGCACAGCGCCTCGGCGTCAAGCGTTTCGGCGGCCAGACCGTCGGCGCAGGCGAGATCCTGGTCCGCCAGCGCGGCACGCACTTCCACCCCGGCGTCAACGTCGGCCGTGGCGGCGACGACACCTTGTTCGCACTCGCTCCCGGCGCAGTCGAATTCGGTGCCAAGCGCGGACGCAAGACCGTGAACATCGTTCCGGTCACTGTAGAGGCCTAGTCCTTCTGCAGCTCGCGCTCACGATGACCGGCACGGCAGGCAACTGCCCGGGTCGGACGTCCACCGCGCACGTTCACAGCTCCCGATAGGGGCGGACCAGGGTCACGAGACCGGTCCGCCCCTATCGCTTTTTTCACCCCGTTTTTCTTCCAGAAAGGATCGAAGACAGCTATGTCACGATTCATCGACCGCGTGGTGCTGCACGTCAGCGCCGGCAAAGGTGGCAACGGCTGCTCTTCGGTTCACCGCGAGAAGTTCAAGCCTCTCGGCGGCCCGGACGGCGGCAACGGCGGTCAGGGTGGCGGAGTCATCTTCGTCGTCGACAGCAACGTCCACACATTGCTCGACTTCCACTTCTCCAGTCATGCGAAGGCCGGCAACGGAACTCAGGGCATGGGCGGAAACCGTGAAGGGGCCAACGGAGAGGACCTGATTCTCAAGGTCCCCGACGGCACCGTCGTGCTCGACAAGAAGGGCAACGTCCTCGCCGACATGATCGGTGAGGGAACGCGTTTCGACGCCGCTCCCGGCGGGCGCGGCGGGCTCGGCAACGCAGCACTGGCGTCCAAGGCTCGTCGAGCGCCCGGTTTCGCTCTGCTCGGCGAAGAGGGCATCGAACGCGAACTCGTCCTCGAACTCAAGTCCGTCGCCGACGTCGGCCTCGTCGGATTCCCGTCGGCCGGTAAGTCCTCGTTGGTTTCGGTTCTTTCCGCAGCGAAGCCGAAGATCGCCGACTACCCGTTCACCACACTGGTGCCCAACCTCGGTGTCGTCTCCAGTGGAGACACCACGTTCACCGTCGCCGACGTCCCCGGACTGATCCCCGGCGCGAGTCAGGGCCGCGGTCTCGGACTGGACTTTCTGCGTCACCTCGAGCGATGCGCTGTGCTCGCACACGTAGTCGATTGCGCGACACTGGATCCGGGCCGTGACCCGATCTCCGACGTCGACGCTCTCGAAGCGGAGCTGGCGGCCTACAAGCCGGCCCTGTCCGGTGATGCCAGCCTCGGTGATCTCGCCGACCGGCCCCGCATCGTCGTACTGAACAAGGCAGACATTCCCGAGGGTGCCGAGCTCGCCGAGATGGTCACCGCGGAATTCGAGTCTCGCGGCTGGCCGGTGTTCACCATCTCCGCAGTGACGCGCGCCGGTCTCAAGCCTCTGACGTTCGCGTTGGCGAAGCTCGTCGAGGATTACCGCACAGCTCACCCGGCACCGGAGCCGCGGCGTCAGGTGCTGCGTCCCGTCGCACGAAACGACGACAGCTTCAAGGTCGTCAAGGATCCGGACATCCCGGACGGCTTCATCGTGCGCGGTACCCGTCCGGAACGGTGGGTGCGCCAGACGCAGTTCACCAATGACGAGGCTGTCGGCTACCTCGCGGACCGCCTCGCGCGGCTCGGCGTGGAGGATGCACTGATCAAGGCGGGCGCTCAGCCGGGCGCGTCGGTCACCATCGGCGACGTGTCCTTCGATTGGGAACCGCAGACCCCGGCCGGTGTCGAGATCACGATGACCGGTCGCGGCACCGATGCTCGACTCGATCAGGTCGAGCGCATCGGTGCCTCCGAGCGCAAGCATGCCCGTCAGGTTCGCCGCGGGCTCGATACCGAACAGGAGTAGACGAGGTGTCGGTGCGTGAATCCGATTCGCCCGCAGAGGCTCTCACCGATACCCGTCGTACGATCGCCGACGCCAAGCGCATCGTGGTCAAGATCGGATCCTCGGCGCTCACCAGCCTCGATGCCGGTCTCGATCTGGCTCGACTGGACCTGTTGGCCGACGCCATCGAGTCGCGGATGCGTAGCGGCACCGACGTGGTCGTCGTCTCGTCGGGCGCGATCGGTGCAGGCATGGCACCACTCGGTCTCACCAGACGCCCGCGTGACCTCGCAACGAAGCAGGCTGCGGCGAGCGTAGGGCAGCTTGCTCTGGTCAACGCCTGGAGTTCGTCGTTCCACCGGTACGGCCGCACGGTCGGGCAGGTGTTGCTGACCGCCGAGGACATCGCGCGGCGAACCAATCACCGTAATGCGCAGCGCACCTTGGATCGGCTACGGTCGCTCGGCGCAGTAGCGATCGTCAACGAGAACGACACCGTGGCCACCGCCGAGATTCGGTTCGGTGACAACGATCGGTTGGCGGCACTCGTGGCACACCTCGTCGGTGCCGACGCGCTGTTCCTGCTCTCGGATGTGGATGGGCTGTACGACGGTGACCCGCGTAAGGGTTCGGCCACGTTGATCCCCGAGGTGACCAGCCCGGAGGATCTGGACGGCGTCGTCGCCGGGTCCGGGGGAGCGCTCGGTACCGGCGGTATGGCCTCCAAACTCTCTGCTGCGCGCCTGGCGGCCGACGCCGGGGTTCCGGTGCTGCTGGCCGCGGCATCCGATGCTGCTCACGCTCTGACGACGTCCGCAGTGGGCACCGCCTTCGCGGCGCGCCCGACGCGGTTGTCGGCACGAAAGTTCTGGGTGCGGCATGCGGCCGACGCGGCAGGTGAGCTACACCTCGATGCCGGCGCCGTGCGAGCAGTCGTCGAGCGGCGCAGGTCGTTGTTGTCTGCGGGGATCACGGCCGTGTCCGGTTCTTTTCACGGCGGAGACGTCGTCTCTCTCGTCGATACCGACGGTGTACTGGTGGCCCGTGGGGTCGTCGCCTACGACTCCGGGGAGTTGTCCGGAATGCTCGGGCGGTCCACGGGGGAGTTGGCCGCGGAGCTACAGCGTCCGGTGGTTCACGCGGACGATCTCGTCCGCGCCTGATCGGACGCGTCGGCCAGCGCAGTCGCTGTTTCCGAACAGCCGGTGTGCAGTGTGAGAGAGGCGAATTCGTCGCCACGGGTAAAACCCCGATTGACGATGACAACGGGCGTGCCGGTCTTGAACGCGTGTCTGACGAATCGCAGGCCCGACATCACGGTCAGCGAGGACCCCAGCACCAGCAGTGCGTCGCTGCGGTCGACGAGGTCGAAGGCCTCGGCCACGCGCGGTTTGGGGACACTCTCTCCGAAATAGACGATGTCGGGTTTGAGTATGCCGGAACAGTATTCGCAATCGACCATCCGAAAATGCGCGGTGGACGAGATGATCGCGTCGGCATCGGGTGCGATCTCGACGCCCTCGGCCGGAGCAACGGATTCGACGAAGCCCGGGTTGGCTCGATCCAAGCGTCCGGCCAACTCGAACCTCGATACCAACCGCTCGCAGTTCAGGCAGCGCACGCGGGCGTAGACACCGTGGAGATCGATGACGTTGCGGCTGCCGGCTTTGGTGTGCAGCATGTCGACGTTCTGGGTGATGATGCCGGTGACGACTCTTGCGCGTTCGAGACGGGTCAGGGCTCGGTGGCCGTCGTTGGGCACTGCCGCGTCCATGTGTCGCCAACCCACGTGATTACGCGCCCAGTAGTGCCTTCTGAACTCGGCATCACCGATGAACTGCTGAAAAGTCATCGGATTGCGCGGTGGTGACTTCGGACCCCGATAGTCCGGAATTCCGGAGTCGGTCGACATGCCGGCACCGGTGAGCACTGCAACAGTTCTTCCGTCCAGCATCGAAAGCAATTGCCGATACGTTTCCGCGGGCGCGGTCGGAGCATTCACCTCGTCCAGGATAGCGAAGAGTCGTGTCACGCATCGACCGACCACGACGACACCGGGCCCGCACCGACAATGCGTCGATACGGGCCCGGTGTTGTGAAGAGATGCGTTACGCAGGTACCTCGACGAGGGGGTACACGCCGTTTTCGTCGTGCGTCTCGTTGCCGACGACCGGCGGGTTGAACACACACAGCATGCGCATTGTCGTGCGCGGCTCCACGGTGTGACGCTCGTGCCCGTTGAGCAGGTACATCGACCCCGGTCCGAGCTCGTACGTCTGTCCGGTCTCGCGATCGGTCAGCGTTCCCTCACCCTCGATGAGCCACACCGCTTCGACGTGATTCGCGTAGTGGAAGTTGTTCACCGTTCCGGGCTGGATGGTGGTCTCGTGGAACGAGAAGCCGACCTTGTCACCGCCCAGAATGATTCTCTTGCTGCGCCAGTTGCCGTCCTCGCTCGAGATGTCGCGGTCGGTTCCGGTGATTTCTTCGGTGGTGCGAACGATCATGCGATGTCTCCTTCGATGTCGGTGTGTGCTGGGCGCGGCTAGGACAGAACCTTCGCCACTGCACTTTCGATGATGTCCAGGCCGCGGTCGAGCTCGTCGATCGTTGTGGTCAACGGGGGAAGAAGCTTGACGACCTCGTCCTTGGGGCCCGCGGTCTCGACGAGCAGACGCTCGTCGTAGCACAGCTGAGACACCTTGCCGGCCAACTCCGCGTCGTCGAACACCAAGGCTTGGACCATGCCTCGACCGCGAGTCGAGATGCCGTCGAACTTGGCGCACAACTTCATGAACCGATCCTGGATGTGCTCGCCCTTGGCGAGCGTTTCCTTCTCGAACTTGTCGTCGGACCAGTAGTGGTCGATGGCTGCCTTTGCCGTGACGAACGACGGGTTGAAGCCGCGGAAGGTGCCGTTGTGCTCACCCGGTGCCCAGACGTCCAGCTCGGGCTTGAACAGTGTCAGCGCCAGCGGCATGCCGTAGCCGCCGATGGACTTCGACAGGGTGACGATGTCCGGGGTGATGCCGGCTTCCTCGAACGAGAAGAACTGGCCGGTGCGGCCGCAGCCCATCTGCACGTCGTCGACGATCAGCAGAATTTCGCGTCGCGAGCACAGTTCGGCCAACGCGCGCAACCACTCCGGTCGTGCGACGTTGATTCCGCCCTCGCCCTGAATGGTCTCTACGATCACCGCGGCCGGTCGGTTGAATCCACTGCCCGAGTCGTCGAGAACGCGCTCGAACCACTGGAAATCCTCGGTGACGCCGCCGAAGTAGTTGTCGTACGGCATCGGGGTGGTGTGCACCAATGGAATTCCGGCGCCAGCTCGCTTCATCGAGTTGCCGGTGACCGACAACGCGCCGAGTGTCATGCCGTGGAATGCGTTGGTGAAGTTGATGATCGCTTCGCGCCCGGTGACCTTGCGAGCGAGTTTGAGCGCTGCCTCGACGGTGTTGGTGCCCGTCGGACCGGGGAACTGAACCTTGTAGTCCAAGCCGCGGGGGTCGAGGATGTTCTTCTTGAACGACTCGAGGAACTCACGCTTGGCGACGGTGGACATGTCGAGTCCGTGGGTGATGCCATCGCTGGTGATGTAGTCCACCAACGCGCTCTTGATCATGTCGTTGTTGTGGCCGTAGTTGAGTGCGCCTGCGCCACCGAAGAAATCGAGGTAGTCGTTGCCGTTCTCGTCGGTGATGACCGAGTTCTTCGCTGTGGTGAATACGGCGGGCCACTGGCGACTGTAGCTACGCACGCCGGACTCGACGGTCTCGAATACGTCGGGCTTCTCTGTTGTCACTGTGTTCTTTTCGGTCATGTTCTGCTTGTTCCTTTCGTAATTCCGCGATGCGTCCGGGCCTACGGTGTAGAGCTCTTCTGCTTCGTGGCTATCAGGGAAATCGTTGGGCGCGAACAAATCCGACTTGACGATGTCGGTACCTCGCTTGCGTGCGAGGCTGGTGAAGGTTGCGATGGACGCTTCGTTGTCCGGGCTGATCGTGGTTTCGAGGTGCGTGATGCCCTGTGGCTCGAGGCGGTCGAGCAGCTCCATGAGCATGCGACCGGCAAGTCCCTTGCCGCGCTGGTCCGCATCCACGGCGACCTGCCACACGAACAGCGTTCGAGGGGCGTCCTGGCGGATGTATCCGGTGACGAAACCGACTGCGCGGCCGTCGATATCGGATACGACGGTGGTGGCCGCGAAATCTCGGCACCACAACACGTACGAGTAGCTGGAGTTCAGGTCCAGAACTCGTGAATCTCTTGCGATCTCCCAGAGCCGGACTCCGTCGGAGATCTGTGGCTTACGAAACTTCACTGCGTCCGGCGCAGTGAGCGGGGTACCTCTCAGCAATGCAGGCTTCATAGGAAATACGACCGTAACAAGGAGGCGGGAGCATATCGAGTGCGTCGGAGAATCGACGCCCGAATCGGACATGCTTTGCCTGGTTAACCGCCGATTGTGATGGTGCTCACATATTTTAGGATCGGCTGGCGGTACCCACCTGGCGCGTTTTCAAACCCGCATTCCGAGAAGGCCCTGGTTCGGCGTTGCCGCTATGCCCTATTTGGGCGTTGCCAATGCAAAGGGGAGGATCGCATCCGCTCCCGCAGCCTGCAGCGCGGCGGTGGCACACGTGAACGTCCAACCGGTGTCGGTGAGCAGATCGACGAGCAGAATCGGCCCGTCTACGGACGATACGTCCGGAACCTCCCACGAGTCCACCAGGCCGGCAACTCGGAAGGCCGAATTCGCGGCCGATACCGGGGGATGTCCGGGTCTGACCTGCATCACTCCCAGGTTCTCCAGCTTCCCGACGGTTGCCAGGCGCTCGGCTACCGAGCGCACCAGCAGCGGGTGGGTGGGGGAGTCGAGGGCCAGCACGGCGGTCGGCCGGTCGGCCCAGTCCCAGTTGGCCAGCACCGAGATGCAGGCCTTCTCCAGCGCCTCGGTGACGGGAGCGTCGGGTGCATCCAGCAGGGCTCGCAAGCGTCCACCCCACCCGAGGTCGGTGAGGCGGCCGAGAACGCGACCCGGTCGGTGCGGGGTGCCGATCTTGCCCGAGAGCGATACACCGAGCTTTTTCATCCCACTGGGCCACTGCTTTCGGGGCTGGAGATCGAGTCCGGGGCGATCGAGCCGGGCCCTCGCAGAGTCGACCGACGTGGCATCGACCGCGGACGAGAGATGCTCGCCCGTGCAGTTGTCGCATCGGCCGCAACGGTCGGACTCGGCGCCGGGTGCGCCGAGATCGGGGTCGTCGAGCTGCCGACGAAGAAATTCCATCCGGCACCCATCGGTGCTCTGGTAGTCGAGCATCGCCTGCTGCTCACGGTCCCTGGCTTGCTCGAGGCGTTCGTAGCGGCTCGCCTCGTACGTCCACGACTCACCGGTGGCCATCCAACCGCCACGGACGCGTCTGACGGCCCCGTCGACGTCCAGGACCTTGAGCACCATCTCCAGCCTGCTGCGATTGAGCTCGACCAGTGGCTCGAGAGCTTGGGTCGACTGAGCCTTGTCGGTATCGAGTGCCTCGATGACCTGTCGCACGAGATGTTCCCGCGGGAATGCGACGGAGGCGAAATAGCTCCAGATCTGCCGGTCCTCGTGGCCGGGGAGTAGTACGACGTCGGCGCGTTCGGTGGCGCGGCCGGCGCGACCGACCTGCTGGTAGTAGGAGATCGGCGAGGACGGTGCCCCCATGTGCACGACGAAGCCGAGGTCGGGTTTGTCGAACCCCATGCCGAGTGCGGAGGTCGCGACGAGCGCCTTGACCCGGTTTGCGAGTAGGTCGGCTTCGAGTGATTCGCGTTCGGTGGGGTCGGTCTGACCGGTGTACGACGCCACGACGTGGCCCTGGTCGGTGAGCAGCGCGGCGAGATCCTTGGCGGCCGAGACCGTCAGCGTGTAGATGATTCCGGAGCCCGGCAGGGTCTTCAGGTGATCGCCGAGCCACGCTGCGCGCTCGGTGGCGTTCTCGATCCGCACCACCGACATCCGTAGTGAGTCTCGTGCGAGTCCGCCGCGTAGGACCAGGGTGTCTCCGCCGCCGACCCCGAGTTGGGCGGCGACGTCGTCGACCACCCGGTCGTTCGCGGTCGCGGTGGTGGCCAGCACGGGTATGCCGTCGCGCAGTTCGGCGATGAGGGTTCGGATCCGCCGGTAATCGGGCCGGAAATCATGTCCCCAATCGGAGACACAGTGGGCCTCGTCGACCACGACCAGGCCGGCGTCACCGGCCAACGACGGCAGCACCTGGTCGCGGAAGTCGGGATTGTTCAGGCGCTCGGGGCTGACCAACAGCACGTCGAGCTCGCCCGAGTTCACCTGTTGATGGATCTCGTCCCACTCGGTCATGTTGCCCGAGTTGATGGTCGCCGCCCGCACCCCGGCGCGCTGCGCAGAGGCGACCTGGTTTCGCATCAACGCCAGCAGCGGCGACACGATGACCGTCGGTCCCAGACCCTGGGCGCGCAGTAGTTTCGCGGCGATGAAGTAGACAGCCGACTTACCCCAACCTGTCCGCTGGACCACCAGCGCTCGCCGACGGTGCACGACCAGCGCCTCTATTGCCGTCCACTGGTCCTCGCGCAACACCGCATCGGGGCCGGCGAGCTCACGCAGCAGCCTTTCGGCGTCTTCGCGCAAGTTGCCTACGGTCGCGTGCGTCGCTGTCGTCATACTGTTCATCGTGCAGCATCGGTACGACAGAGAGCAGAGCCGGCGGTGAGCGACCCGGCATCGCATCGCAATCTCGCGGTCTTGGCAACGGTATTCGTCGGCGGCGCGGCAGGTACTGCTGCTCGTTACGCGATCGAGGAACGTCTCCCGCACACGACGTCGCAGTGGCCTCTCGCCACGTTCGGAATCAACATCGTCGGTGCATTCGTGCTGGGGTTGCTGCTCGAGTCGCTGCTGCGCAGTGGTCCCGATACGGGTGCGCGGCGTCGGCTCCGGTTGCTCGGCGGTTCGGGGTTCTGCGGCGCGTTCACCACGTACAGCACCTTCGCCCTCGAAACGGTCGAGGGTGTCCGGGGTGGGTTCACCGGACTGGCGTCGGCATACGCCGTCGTCAGTGTGGTGCTGGGAGTTGTGGCGGCCGGAGCCGGAATCATGTTCGCCAACAGAGTGATCCGATGATCGCGGCCCTGGTGATCCTGGCCGGCGCGCTCGGGTCGGTCGCGCGATTCTTCGTCGATGCGGAGGTGAAGTCACGGCTGAGCTCGCGCACGAGCTTCCCGTGGGCAACCGTCGGCATCAACATCTCGGGCTCGTTCCTGCTCGGGTTGCTGGCCGGCTGGGTGATGCTGCGCGCCGGCTCCACCGATGCGCAGGCAGTTCTCGGAACCGGGTTCTGTGGGGGCTACACCACCTTCAGTACCTCGACCGTGGACACCGTGCGGTTACTGCAGCAGGGCCGTCGGGCCGACGCCGCCGTCAACGCGATCGGCACACTGGTGGCGTCCGTACTCGCGTGCGGTGGCGGTCTGGCGCTCGCCTCGGCTCTGTAGTCGAGGCGGGCGCCACACTTCAGGCTTGGCTGACGCGCACCATGTTTCCGGCCGGATCACGGAACGCGGCATCGCGGGCACCCCAGGGCTGACTCGTCGGCTCCTGCAGTATCTCGCCCGTACCCGCCGCGCGGATCCGCTCGAACGCGGCGTCGAGGTCGTCGGCGCGGAACAGTAGTCCCGGCAACTCGCCCTTGGCCAGCAGCGCGGCGAGCTGATCGCCCAGTTCCCGAGAACGGCCCGCGTGCGGCTGCGACAACACGACCTCGATCTCGGGTTGTTCGCTGGTGGACAGCGTGATCCAGCGGTAGCCGTCGTTGGCCACCTCGCTCTTGACCTCGAGTCCGAGAGCGTCCCGGTAGAACGCTACCGAGGCATCGGGGTCGTCGGTGTAGACGTGAACGTGGCTCAGTGAAAGTGTCATGGATGAAGGCTAGGACGCCCCGGCCGCAGATGCTTCTTCGATTCTGCTCGGCTCGGTCACCGCCGCCGTCGGGGATGTGGGCCCTCGCATCGGGCGTCCGAGAACCATCGCGGTGCAGCTGGGTACGGCGTGGCTGCCACGATGATCGCGGGCGCGGTAGGCGCTCGGTGTCTCGCCCACGATCTCGGTGAATCTCGAGCTGAACGACCCGAGACTGGTACAGCCGACGGCGAAGCACGCCTCGGTGACCGTGACGTCTCCGCGTCGCAGCAGCGCTTTGGCGCGCTCGATCCGTCGTGTCATCAGATGCGCGTACGGCGTCTCGCCGTAGGCCTCCCGAAACCGGCGACTGAAATGTGCAGTGGACATCAGCGCGGTTCTGGCGAGTGACGGGACGTCGAGCGGTTTCGCGAAATCGCGATCCATTCGATCGCGTGCGCGGCGCAGCAGGCGGAGCTCGGTCGGGTCGTACGCACTCATCGCGCGTCCGCACCGCGGAGGGATTCGATCTGGGCCCTCGTTCCCGAGGACGCGCTCGCGCCGGCTCCCGTCGCAGCGAAAGCACCTGCGGCGACGGCCCATTGGATGGCAGCGCGGGGTCCGCTCGACCAGGATGCCGCGAGTGCTCCGGCGAATGCGTCACCCGCTCCGGTGGTGTCGACCGCCTCGACCTTCGGCGCGGGTACCTCGAACGATTCCGAGCCGCGATATCTCGCGCCTCGTGCGCCCAGCGTGGTGACCACATGTTCTATGTTCTTCACTCGACTCCCGATGCGCGCTTCCTCGGCCTCGTTGACCACCAGGACGTCGGTGGCCGCAACGAGAGCGTCGGGCAGATCCTGGACGGGGGACGGGTTGAGCATCGTCACGACGGCGCGGGAGTGTGCGTACTCGAACGCGGCGAGTACGGTCTCGAGGGGAATCTCCAACTGACACAGCAGGATATCGGCCTCGTCGATGATTGCCAGGTCGTCGTCGGTGAGCTCGTGTACACCGCCGTTGGCTCCGGCCACGACCACGATGCTGTTCTCGGCTCGGTCGTCGACGGTGATGGCGGCGATACCGGACGCTCCTGCTGCGGTTCGCAGAGCATGGTCGTCGACGCCTGCGCTGGTGAGGGTGTGCCGCAGTGTCGGCCCGAATTCGTCGTCCCCGACCGCCCCGACGAAGCTCACGCGAGCTCCCGACTTCGACGCCGCGATCGCCTGGTTGGCACCTTTGCCGCCGGGTGCGGTGTCGAACGAGGTCCCCAACACGGTTTCGCCCGGTTCGGGCAGGGCGGGGGTCCGAGTGATCAGGTCCATGTTGATGCTGCCCAGTACGACGATGCGCGGGCTGCTCGAGCGGGGGTTCGATGCGGACACGACCGAACCCTATCGCTCTCGGCTCGACCGAACGGGTCGATCCCGCCCGGAATTCACAATTGCAGATTGTTGACAATCCGGAATCGGTGGGTGACGATGGCGTCCATGACAGCGTCGACTCGCACCCACCTCAGCCCCGCACTCAAGCAGGCGACCCCGATCGTCGTCGACCACGGAAAGGGCAGCTGGATCATCGGGACCGACGGGCGCAAGTACCTCGACTTCACCACCGGCATCGGCGTCACCAGCACCGGTCACTGCCATCCCCGCGTGGTCGAGGCAGCTCGCGAACAGGTGGGCAAGATCATCCACGCCCAGTACACGACCGTCATGCATCAGCCTCTGCTCGCGCTGACCGACAAGCTCGGAGAAGTGTTGCCTGCCGGGTTGGACAGTGTGTTCTACGCGAACTCGGGATCCGAGGCAGTCGAGGCGTCGATCCGATTGGCGCGCATGGCAACCGGTCGACCGAACATCGTTGCATTCCACGGCGGCTTCCACGGGCGAACGGTGGCGGCTGCATCGCTCACCACGGCGGGAACCAAGTTCCGATCGGGATTCTCGCCGATCATGGGTGGGGTGCACATCGCACCGTTTCCGTATGCATTTCGGTACGGATGGGACATCGACACCGCAGTCGCCTTCGCGCTGAAGGAACTCGACTACCTGTTGATGACGATGTCCAGCCCCGCCGACACGGCTGCGTTCATCATCGAGCCGGTGCTGGGCGACGGCGGGTACCTGCCCACGCCCCCTGCATTCCTCGAGGGCTTGCGCGAACGCGCCGACACCCACGGCATCGTCCTGATCGTCGACGAGGTGCAGGCCGGAGTCGGACGCACCGGAACGTTCTGGGGCCATCAGCACTCGTCGATCACTCCCGACATCCTCATTACCGCAAAAGGACTCGCCAGCGGGTTCCCGATCTCGGCGATCGCCGCATCGGCAGAGCTGATGGGCAAGGCATGGCCGGGGTCGCAAGGCGGAACCTACGGCGGCAACGCCGTCGCTGCTGCGGCGGGAGTCGCTACCCTCGACGTCGTGCGCGAGGAAGGGCTGGTCGACAACGCGGCAGCGCAGGGCCGAGTTCTCCTCGACGGCCTTCTCGCGCTGAAGGAACAGCACCCGGCCATCGGTGATGCTCGGGGACTCGGATTGATGCAGGCGCTCGAATTCGTCGACAGCTCGGGCAATCCCGACGCCGCCGCTGCTCTGCGGGTGCAACAGGGTGCCATCGACGAAGGGCTGCTGTTGCTCACCTGCGGTGCGCTCGGCAACGTGGTTCGTATCATTCCAGCACTGATCGTGAGCGACGACGAGATGACGTTCGGACTCGACGCGTTGTCGCGGACATTGAAGAACGTGCTGTGACAGCAGCCCCTGTTCGTTCCGAGGTGCCCGCACTCGTACAGCGAGTGCGAAGACTGGGCATCGATGTCGACGATTCGTCCCGACGATTGGCCGAATACTCCTACGACGCGTCGAACTACCGAGTCCCGCCGGCCGCTGTCGTCTTTCCGCGCAGCGCCGACGAAGTGGCTACGGTCGTGTCGCTGTGTGCCGCCGCCGACGTTGTCGTCATCGGGCGTGGCGGCGGTACCTCCATGGCGGGCAACGCAATCGGCCGTGGGATCGTCCTCGACTTCTCGCGCCACATGAACCGAGTGCTCTCGGTCGACACCGAGTCCAGGACTGCCGTCGTCGAGCCCGGAATCGTCATCTCGGAGTTGCAACGTCAGCTGGTGACGCGGACCGACGGTGCCTTCACCTTTGCGCCCGATCCGTCCAGCAAGACCCGCGCGACGGTGGGCGGAGCCGTCGGCAACGACGCGTGCGGTAACCACTCCGTGCGGTACGGACGCACCGCCGACCACACGGTGGCCATGGACGTGGTGACCGCCGACGGATACCTGCTGCGAGTCACCCGCAGTGGTGTGCAGGCGCTGAGAACCCAGGACTCGGCGGCTGTCGCTGCAGCCGAACGTATCTCGAACGAGCTGCGCTCGCTGGTGTCCGACAACCTGGCCCTCCTGCGGGTCGAGTTGGGTCGCATCCCGCGTCAGGTATCGGGATTCCACCTCTCGCATCTGTTGCCGGAGAACGGTTTCGACGTTGCCCGAGCACTCGTCGGAAGCGAAGGTGCCTGCGCGGTGATCGTGTCGGTGACCGTCGCCGTCGTGCCCGTACCCCCAGCCGCACTGCTGCTGTGTCTCGGATACGACGACGTGGTGGCCGCCGCGGCGGACGTGACGACCATTCTCGAGTTCTCACCCGCGGCCGTCGAAGGAATCGACGACAACATCGCCGGCACGATGGAGTATCGCCGCGGACCGGACTCGGTACGGGGGCTCCCTGCAGGAAATGCCTGGTTGTACGTCGACCTCGACGGGGCCGATGCGACAGAAGTGCAGGACAAGGCATCTCGGTTGCTCGAGGCGCTCGGTCGGCTCGGGCGCGTCAAAGAGGGTCGTATCGTGACCGATGCGGCCGATCGCGCAGCGTTGTGGCGGGTGCGCGAGGACGGTGCCGGTTTGGCGACGCGCCTGGCGAGTGGAGTCGAGTCCTGGGGCGGTTGGGAAGACGCCGCCGTGGCACCGGGAAATCTGTCGGCGTATCTCGCGGACCTGAATTCGCTACTGGCCGAACACGACTTGACCGGAGTGATGTACGGCCACTTCGGTGCCGGCTGCATGCACGTAAGGATCACCTTCGACCAACGCACCGACGCCGGACGACGAGTGATGTACGACTTCCTGCGCGCTGCCGCACGCGTCGTCGTCAAGCACGGCGGCAGTCTTTCGGGCGAGCACGGTGACGGCCGCGCGCGCTCGGAGTTGTTGCCGGTCATGTATTCCCCTCGCATGCTCGACGCCTTCTCCCGGTTCAAGCGCATCTGGGACCCCGCGGGAATCCTGAACCCCGGATCCATCACCGACCCCGAACCCCTGATGGACAACCTGATGCTTCAAGGCATCCCGGCCCGGGAGTGGAAGACCAGCTTCGATCTCCACCAAATAGGGTCGCGACCCGATCTGGACCCGTTCGTCCATGCGACCCAATCCTGTGTGGGCGTGGGTAAATGTAGAACGACAACCGGTGGCGTCATGTGCCCGAGCTACCGTGCGACGGGTGACGAGAAGGATTCGACGCGGGGCCGGGCGCGGGTGCTGCAGGAGATGGTGCGCAGTTCTCCGACGGTGGCCGACGGATGGGCATCGAAGGACGTTGCGGAGTCGCTCGATCTCTGCCTGTCGTGCAAGGCCTGCTCCTCGGACTGTCCTGTCGGCGTCGACATGGCCACGTACAAATCGGAGTTCCTCGACCATCACTACGCGAGGCGGCTGCGGCCGCTGTCGCACTACTCGCTCGGGTGGTTGCCTCGATGGCTCGCGGTGACGATGCGAACGGCACCGCTGCTCAATCGTCTGCTGACACCCCGGGTGTCGGCAGTGGCGGCACGTCTGGGTGGGCTGACCACCGAACGCGCATTGCCTCGGTTCGCGTCGTCGAAGGAACTGGCCGATGCCGTCCGAGTCGGCGGTGGCCGCGACGCCGATGTGGTGCTCGTCGTCGACACGTTCACACAAGGATTTCGCCCCGAGGTCGCGGGTGCGGCACAACGCGTTCTCGAAGACTCCGGACGCACCACCGAATGCCGAACGGATGTGTGTTGCGGTTTGACGTGGATTTCCACGGGTCAGCTGAAGTCCGCTCGCAAGCAGCTGACGAAAGCCGTTGCGGCGCTGGACGACGGTACCGACAGGCCGATCGTCGTGACCGAACCGAGCTGTGCGGCCGCGTTCCGTAAGGACATGCCCGAACTGGTCCCCACGGACGCGGCGAGGAGGGTCGCGGCGCGCGTCCAGAGCTTTGCCGGAGCGGTGATCGATCAAGCAAGCGCGGGCTGGCAGCCCTCGGGCAACATGCCGGCTGCGGTCACGGTGCAGACTCACTGCCACGAGTACGCCGTCTTCGGCGATGCAACGCAGCGCCGAGCCCTCGCGGCGGTGGGCATCGAGTCGGTACGTGAGGCCACCGGATGTTGCGGTGTAGCAGGTAATTTCGGTTTCGAGAGTCGGCATTACGAGCTCAGCATGGATGTCGCCGAGCAGGCTCTCGCGCCCGCGTTGCGGGCCACCGAACCCGACACTCCTGTTCTGACCGACGGATTCAGCTGTCACATGCAGGTGCGCCAACTGACCGGTGACTCGGGCGACGATGCATCCGTACACCTGGCACAGATACTCGATCCACGTTCGACGAAAGGACCGCGGCCATGACCGCCAGCTCGACCACCAGCCTCACGCGTCCGCGCATCACCTCTCCCACAGATTGTTTCATCGGTGGTGTGTGGTCTCCGTCGGTATCGGACGCCCGATTCGACGTCGTGGACCCGGCCACGGGCGAGGTCATCGCCACGGTTGCGAACGGCGGTATCTTGGACGCAGAGAAAGCGCTCGCTGCAGCCGTCGACTCCGCGGCGGAGTGGGCGGCCACCGCACCGCGAGTGCGAAGCGACATACTGCGGACGGCATACGAGATGATCATGGCCCGCTCGGAAGAGCTCGCTGCGATCATCACCGCCGAGATGGGTAAACCGCTCGCCGACGCGCGCGGCGAGGTGGCGTACGGAGCCGAGTTCTTTCGCTGGTTCTCGGAGGAAGCGGTACGCATCTCGGGTGATCACACCCTGACCGGAGACGGGAAGAACCGCATCGTGGTCACCCGCGCGCCGGTCGGGCCCTGCATTCTCGTCACGCCGTGGAACTTCCCGCTGGCCATGGGAACTCGCAAGATCGGGCCTGCCCTTGCGGCAGGCTGCACCGTCGTGTTCAAGCCCGCCGAGCAGACGCCGCTGACCGCACTTGCGCTGGTGCAGATTCTCCACGAGGCGGGGGTGCCTGCGGGCGTCGTCAACATCGTGCCGACCACCGATGCGTCGGGTGTCGTGGGGTCGTGGATGAGCAGCGGCGCTGCCCGCAAGATCAGCTTCACAGGATCCACGGCAGTGGGCAAGATTCTGCTCGAACAAGCGGCGGCGACGGTGATGCGGACGTCGATGGAGCTGGGCGGGAATGCACCCTTCGTGGTCATGGACGATGCAGATCTCGACCGCGCCGTCGACGGAGCCATGGTTGCCAAGATGCGCAACATGGGCGAAGCATGTACCGCAGCGAACCGGTTCTTCGTTCACCGCAGTGTGGCACAACGCTTTTCGGATGCTTTGGCCGACCGAATGGGCGCGCTGAGGGTGGGCGCGGGCGCTTCTCACGGGACCGAGGTGGGGCCGCTGATCAACGACGCAGGCCGGGGCAAGGTCCAGGCTCTGGTCGACGATGCTCTCGCGCGCGGTGCCCGCGCCGTCGTCGGTGGAGCGGCCCCGGACGGGCCGGGCTACTTCTACCCACCGACCGTCCTGACCGATGTCGATACCGAATCGGATCTGATGTCCCAGGAAATATTCGGACCGGTGGCCGCCATCGTTCCCTTCGACACCGAGGACGAGGTCGTCGCGCTGGCCAACGACACCGAATGGGGACTGGTCGGATACGTGTTCACCCAGGACATCGATCGGGCTCTGCGAATGGGGGAGCGCCTCGAGGTGGGCATGGTGGGGCTCAACACCGGGCTGGTGTCGAATCCGGCAGCCCCGTTCGGTGGTGTCAAACAATCGGGACTCGGCCGCGAGGGCGGGAAAGTCGGAATAGACGAGTTTCTGGAGTACAAATACTTCGCGATTCCCCGCAGCTGAGGAAGGTTCTGATCATGCCCGGTTCGAGACGCCTGACACCGATCGACGCACGCAACACGTCGATGGTGATCGCGGATCAGATTCGCGATCGCATCATCGACGGGTCCTACGCGCCCGGAGAACAGATCAACGAGGCGAATGTCGCGGCGGAGCTGGAGATTTCACGTGGCCCCGTGCGAGAGGCGTTGCAGCGTCTGAATCAGGAGGGACTGCTCGTCAGCTACCGCAACCGCGGTGTGTTCGTCGTCGAGCTCAGCAGCGGCGACGTCGCCGAGATCTACCAGTCGCGTGCAGCGATCGAGGTCGGTGCGGCATGGACTCTGGTACATGGCGATCGTGCGCAGCTGATCAAGACCGCGGACGAACTCTCGGCCATCGTGATGCAGATGCAGCCGTTCATCGATCGGGCGGATTGGCGTGGCCTCGCCGAACGCGACCTTGCCTTTCACACTGCCCTGGTAGCGGCCACGAGGAACAGTCGGATGTCGCGTATGTACGCCACGCTGGCGGCCGAGGCACGCATCTGCATGGCAAATCTCGAAACTGCTTACTACCGTCCCGAGGCTCTGGTCGAGGAACATCAGCTGATCGTCGATCTGCTGCTGGGATCGGATTGGGATGCGCTCGAGAAGGGTGTCCACGAACACATGGACACCGCCGTGCACGATCTGACGCGAGCCATGGTCGACGAGCAGGCCGGGCAATCCGTACTCGCATCACCCGGGTAGAGCCTTCGGGCGCAACACAGCTTTAACACGGCAGCCCTTGCTCCCCACCGGCACCTGCGGATAGCCTGATTGTCAACAATCTACTAAAAGACCTCCCGAAGGGGGTGCCCGTGAACGCCTCATCCGACGATGCCTACGTCACCGCAATCGGACCCGCGCAGACTCCAGGACGGGCTGCTCCCGGCCTGGCTCGCTACCCGGACGTACCGAACAGCACGCCCATCACGTTCACCGACGAGGAATACGCCGACCGGCTCGCAGCCGTCCGTCAGCGCATGGCGTCGCAGAACCTGACTGCGCTGATCGTCACCGACCCCGCGAATCTCTACTATCTGCTGGGCTACAACGCACTCTCGTTCTATACCCCGCAAATGCTGTACGTGCCGCTGGACGGCGAGCTGTACTTCTTCGCTCGCGAGATGGATGCCAACGGTGCGTTCCGTACGTCGTGGTTGCCGCAGGACCACACCTTCGGATACCCGGAGACGTTCGTTCAGCGCAGAGACACCCACCCGTTCGTCTGGGTAGCCGCCAAGCTACGAGAGTTGGGGTTGGTCAACAACTTCGAGCACGGTCAAGTGGGACTGGAGATGGACTCGTACTACTTCAGCCCCAAAGCCTTCGAAGCGCTCGTCAAATCGCTACCCGAGTACCGATTCACCGACTCCTACGAGTTGGTCAATTGGATCCGCGTGGTCAAGTCGCCGGCCGAGATCGCCTTGATGCGCGGTGCGGCGACGGTGTGCGAGGCCGCGATGTCTGCTGCGCACCACGCGATTTCGGTAGGAGAACGGCAGTGCGATGCCGCTGCCGCCATCATGAACGCACAGGTACGCGGCACAGCCGACTTCGGCGGCGATCACCCAGCCATCGTGCCGATGCTGCCGACCGGGGCAGGAGCGGACACTCCGCATCTGACGTGGTCGGACCAACGGTTCGTCCGCGGCGAGACCACCGTCGTCGAACTGGCCGGCGTGTTCCGGCGATACCACGTTCCGATGGCTCGGACGATCGTGCTCGGCAAGCCGAGTCCGCGTCTGAAATACCTCGCGGAATCCACCGGTGAAGCGCTGAACGAGGTACTGGCAACGGTCCGCCCCGGGGTCACCGCAACCGAGCTGGCTCAGGTATGGAACACCAGCCTGGCCAAGCACGGCCTCCACAAACCCTCGCGCATCGGCTACTCGATCGGCGTCGCGTACGCCCCCGACTGGGGCGAGCGCACAGTGAGCCTACGCACCGACGACGAGACCGTCCTGGCCGAGAACATGACCTTTCACATCATCGGCGGAATGTGGATGGACGACTACGGATACGAGGTGTCCGAAGCAGTCCGAGTCACCGACACCGGCGTCGAAACATTCACCGCATACCCCCGAGAACTACTGACGAAGGAGTGAGACATGACCACCTCCACCGCAGGCTCCACTCCTGCTACTTCGAGTCGTTCCGCAGGCTCCACTCCTGCCCAGAAGGGTCGTTCCGCAGGCTCCACTCCTGCCATTCCCTGGGCCCTGCGCACCGACCAACTGGTGGGATCGGTGATCGACTCGTCGACATCGCTTCTCGCTGCCCAGAAACACGACATCGTCAGGTTCGCGATGGGATCTCCTGCAGCCGAGACGGTTCCGGCTGCCGCGTTCACCGAGATCGCCGGCAGTGTGCTCACAGCGGACGCCTTCGATTACGGTGCCACCGAGGGTGATCCGGGTCTGCTCGACGCGTTGTTGGCGTATCTCGAGTCCGTCGGCGAACCCACGTCCGAGGATCGGGTCGTCATCACCTCGGGCGGCATGCAGGGTCTCGACATCGCCTGCAAGCTGTTCGTCGATCCCGGTGATCTGGTCATCGTCGAAAGTCCCACGTACACCAACGGAACTGCCACCGTGTTGAGCTACGGCGGCGACATTCTCGAGGCACCGATGGACAGTGACGGTCTCATCGTCGAGGCGTTACCCGAACTCGTCGAGCGAGCCGGGCGTCTACCGAAGATGATCTACGTGATTCCCAACTTTCAGAATCCGTCCGGGGTCACGCTGTCACTCGAGCGTCGACTGTTGTTGATCGAGTTGGCACACCGATGGGGTTCGGTGATTCTCGACGACGATCCCTATGGCCTGCTGCGTTTCTCGGGGGACCCGATCCCGAGTTTCGGGGCGCTGAGTCCGAACGATCCGCTGATCTTCTCGGTGCGGACCTTCTCGAAGATGATCGCTCCCGGTCTGCGCGTGGGGTGGGTGGACGCGGCCCCCGAAGCGCGTCGGTTGATCGTCAACGCCAAGCAGGCAATGGACACCTGTACGAATCTACCGGCACAGAGGATGGTGGCCGAGTACATCCGGCGCGGGCTGCTCGAGGAGCACCTGCGGTCGCTGGCTGCGGTGTACCTACCGCGAAAGATGGCGATGCAGAACAGCATTGCGACACACTTCGGTGACGCGATGTCCACCACGGACCCCGACGGGGGCTTCTTTCTGTGGGCGACGTTGCGCGGAAACGATCACGATTTCTCGACGCAGGATCTGTTCGAAACCGCACTGGCCGAAGGAGTTGCCTACATTCCCGGACCGGCGTTGTCGGTGGGCGGCAAGTTTCACGATTCGCTACGGCTGTGCTTCGCCTCGTCGACACCCGAGCGCATCGAGGAAGGCATCAGGCGGTTGGCCGTCGCGGTGGAAAAATCGAAGCATCTGCTCGCCTCCGACCCCACGCGATGACCGTTCCGAGTGCCCAGCA
Source organism: Rhodococcus sp. 05-2254-5 (assembly GCF_002258575.1). Taxonomy (NCBI): domain Bacteria; kingdom Bacillati; phylum Actinomycetota; class Actinomycetes; order Mycobacteriales; family Nocardiaceae; genus Rhodococcus; species Rhodococcus sp. 05-2254-5. Next base: position 191,436 of record NZ_NOZG01000002.1, read on the forward strand.
GTCTCTGCTCGACTCCGTCGATGAGAACGAGATCGTTTCTCTCACAGCCGCGTTGATCGAGGCGGGCGGTGAAAATCCGGGCGACACCGAAGAAAAGTGCGCGAAAATACTCGCGGAGCGATGTCGCGCACTGGGATTCGACGTTCGCACGATCGAGGTCGCTCCCGGCAGACCGAACGTGATCGCCTCGATCGGACCCGATGACACCCCCGGGGTCCTGTTCGTCGGCCACTCCGACGTCGTTCCGGCGGGCACGGGCTGGACCACGGATCCGTTCACCGCGGTCGTGCGAGAGGGGCGCATGGTCGGACGGGGAGCATGCGACATGAAAGGGGGAGTGGCCGCAGTGGTGGCCGCTATGGATGCGGTGAACCGTGCCGGTCTTGCAGATCGCTTCCCGATGACGTTGGCGTGTCTGGTGGACGAGGAAGACGCGGGCTTGGGTATTCGAGCATTCGTCGCCGACCCGGGACCCCGTCGTTTCCAGTGTTGCGTGGTGGCTGAGCCGACGGACCTGGTGACCATCGTCGGTTGCCGAGGAGCCGCGAATATCGAGATCGACGTGCGCGGGCGTTCGGCTCATGCAGGTCGGCCGCGTAACGGTGCCAATGCGATATCCGCTGCCGCCCGCATCGTCGCCGTCATCGAGGACTGGCAGATCGAATTGGACGAGGATCCACACGCCGAACTCGGTCCCGCTACCTGGAACGTGGGCACCGTGACGGGAGGCACCGGTACGTCGATGGTTGCCGACCGGTGCGTGCTCACGGTCGACCGTCGGCTGCTACCCGATGAGAGCGCTGCGGAGGTGGTGGACGACCTACGTTCGCGGATCGACGCGGCAGGTATCACCGGTTCGGGAATCGAGGTACATCTCGAGGTGTCGATGGAAATGCCGGGCTTTCTGACCGCTGCGGACGATGGATTGGTCACCACTGCAATGCAATCGGTTCGCGACATCGGATCTGCCGGTTTCACTGACATCTGGACTGCTTCGTGCGATGGTGGTTTCGTGGCACAGCAGATGGGTATCCGCACCGTCGTGCTCGGTCCCGGGGAGATCGAAAACCAGGCGCACCGGCCGGACGAGTCCGTCGCCGTGCAGCAATTGACCGACAGCGCAAAGGCGTACGCGTTGATCGCCACCAGAATCGCTGCGCCACCTGGTCTTTAGTTTTCCAAGAGGGGGTTGTTCGAGACGTGCGCCCGGCGTCGACGTAAAGTCGGACGCTGCGAAGTACCAAACCGACGCTCCACGTTGTCATAAAGCGAGAGGTATTGGACCGTGACCGAAACTTCAGGGTCGGCAGCTTCGCCGACCGGATATCCGCCGAGTACCGACACACTCAGCGCGAACGAAACGAAAATTCTGCATCGCGCGATCGGCGGGTCCGCACTGGGCAACGCCGTGGAGTGGTTCGACTACGCGGTGTACGGCTACCTCGCCGTCTACATCGCCGCCAACTTCTTTCCGTCGGACGACGGTGGAGCGAGCCTGCTCTCCACGTTCGCCGTGCTGGCCGCGTCGTTCATCATTCGCCCCATCGGCGGCATCGTCCTCGGCCCGCTCGGCGACCGCATCGGTCGTCAGAAGGTCCTCGTCCTGACCGTCTCGATGATGACGTTGGCCACGGCGGCGATCGGTGTGCTGCCGACGTTCGACACCATCGGTATCGCAGCACCGTTGCTGTTGCTCGTCTGCCGACTGGTGCAGGGCTTCTCCACCGGCGGTGAGTACGGCGGCGCAGCAGTGTTCATGGCCGAGTACGCGCCCGACAAGCGCCGCGGATTCTTCGGGTCGTTCCTCGAATTCGGCACCCTCGCAGGCACGGTGGGCGGGGCCACCCTGTGCACCCTGCTCAACGTCGGGCTCGGAGACGAGACCATGGAGGCCTGGGGCTGGCGAATCCCGTTCCTGGTGACGCTCCCGCTGGGCATCGTCGCGTTGTGGCTGCGGACCCGGCTCGAGGACTCTCCGGTGTTCGCCGAGGCCAAGGAAGACGGCGGCACGGTCGAAGAAGGTGCAGGTGGAGCAGTCACCTCCCTCAAGGCCACCCTGACGTACTGGCAGCGGATCCTGATTCTGATGGGATTCGTGCTGCTGCTCAACATCGCGTACTACACGGTGCTCACGTTCTTGCCCTCGTACCTCAGCGACACGTTGGGGCACAGCACGACTCAGTCCAACTTCACTCTCGTGGCCATCATGATCATCATGATGTTGATCATCAACCCCATCGGCGCTCTGTCCGACCGGGTGGGCCGAAAGCCGTTGCTGCTGGTCGCCTGTGTGGGGTACTTCGTCTTCAGCGTCCCGCTGTTTCTGTTGATCATCAACACCGGCCTGATCGGCCAGAGCATCGGCCTGCTCGGTCTCGGCGTGCTGCTGGTCATCATGTGCTCCTGCGTGTCGTCGACGTTGCCCGCACTGTTTCCCACCCAGGTGCGCTACGGAGCGTTCGCCATCGGATACAACGTCTCGACGGCGCTCTTCGGCGGCACGGCACCGCTGATTCTGACGTTCCTGATCGGCCGAACGGGTTCCAACCTGATCCCGGGTTGGTACATGATGATCGCAGCTGCCATCGCGTTCGTTCCGATCCTGTTGATGCCCGAAACCGCGGGCCGATCGTTGCGCGGCACCCAGTGCCCCGGTGACAACGACGACGAGGTCGCTGCGTCCGGCGTCGAGCTCGTCGGATACAAGTCGAAGTAGTGCGTCCGGTCCTGGCCGTTCTGCATGCCGGCGACCTTCCCGACGGACTCGAATCCGTCGCGGAGGTCGCCGACATCAGATATGCCACCGCCGACACGCTCGCCGAGGCCGTCGACGGTGCCGAAGCCCTGCTGCTGTGGGATTTCTTCTCGCCCGCAGTCGAATCCGCATGGCCGCAGTGCGGTTCGCTGAAGTGGATCCATATCGCCGCTGCCGGCGTGGACTCGTTGTTGTTCGACGAACTGGTGGAATCCGATGTGGTCGTGACCAATTCGCGTGGAGTGTTCGACCGACCTATCGCGGAGTTCGTGCTGGCCCAGATCCTCGCGTTCGCCAAGGACTCCGAACGTTCGCGCACACTGCAGCATTCGAACACCTGGCAGCACCGCGAGACCGAACGCATCGACGGTGCACACGTGATGATCGTGGGCACCGGAGCAATCGGACGAGCCATTGCCACTTTGTTGACGGCAGTGGGCATGTCGGTCTCCGGAGTCGGCCGAACAGCTCGCGAGGGCGACCCGGATTTCGGGACGGTACATGCGAGCGACGAGTTGTCGACAGTGGTCGGTGCGGCCGAGTATCTGGTGCTCGTCGCACCGTTGACCGAGCAAACCGGGGGCCTGGTCGACGACGCGGTCCTGGCCGCGATGCGTCCCGGATCGAGGGTGATCAACGTCGGTCGCGGCGAGCTACTCGACGCCGGTGCACTGCTCACGCATCTCGCTTCCGGACACCTCGCCGGGGCTGCGCTCGACGTCTTCGAGACCGAGCCGCTCCCGGCCGACCATCCGCTGTGGGCGGCCGAGAACGTGGTCGTCACTCCGCACATGAGCGGGGACGCGTCGGGGTGGAAGAGTCGTCTCGCCGACGTCTTCGTCGACAACGCGCAGCGATACTTTCGCGGCGAACAGCTGCGCAATGTCGTCGACAAGAAGCTCGGTTTCGTGGTGTGACCGGTCTCGTTATGTGACTGTCAGTAGGCCCGCTCGTACTGCGGTGCCACTGCCGGTGTCATCTCCACTCCGAGTTCGCGGGCCGCGCGCCGTGGCCAGTACGGATCGCGCAGCAGCTCGCGGGCGAGGAGCACCGCAGTCGCCTCGCCGAGCGAAACGATGTCCTCGGCCTGTTTCGGTTCGGTGATCATCCCCACCGCTGCGGCCGGCATCGTGGTCTCGTTCTGGATACGCCGTGCGAACGGCACCTGGTAGCCGGGTTCGACCGGAATCTCGGCGCGTACGTTCCCGCCGGTGGACGTATCGACGAGATCCACGCCGTGCTCGGTGAGTATCTGCGCCAGCGCGACAGTCTGATCAGAGGTCCAACTCGGAGCTTCCAAGTCGGCTGCAGCATCGGACTTCTCGGGTTCGTCGAGCCAGTCCGTTGCCGACAGACGGACGAACACCGGAAGCTCGGCCGGCCACACCTCACGGACCGCGTCGACCACCTCGATCAGCAGGCGAGTCCGCCCCGCGAAGTCGCCGCCGTAGGCGTCGGTGCGGGTGTTGCTGGCTGGCGAGAGGAATTGGTGCAGGAGGTATCCGTGCGCGCCGTGTATCTCGGCTACCTGGAACCCGGCCTTCAGTGCGCGCTGCGCAGCGTTACGAAAATCGTCGACGATCTTTGCGATGTCGTCGGCTGTCGCTTCCCGTGGTGTCGCGTAACGACCGAACGGTACGGCGCTCGGGCCCACGGTTTCCCAGCTCCGGGGATCCTCGGCGGGCAGTGATGTGCCACCGAGCCAGGGAGCCGCCGTCGAGCCCTTCCGGCCCGCATGCGCCAGCTGGATGCCCGGGACGGTACCGAAGGACGAGATCTCGGTGACGATCTCGGCCAGTGCGTCGGCCTGTGTGTCGTTCCAGATGCCCAGGTCAGACGGGCTGATTCGGCCCTCGGGGCTGACCGCTGTGGCCTCGGTGATGATCAGGCCGGCTCCGCCGATCGCGCGGCTCACCAGGTGGGTGCGATGCCAGTCGCCCGCGACGCCGACGTTCTCGCCCGTCTCGTCGGCCGAGTACTGGCACATCGGTGCCATCCATACCCGGTTGGGAAAGGTGAGCTCGCGCAATGTCAGGGGCTCGAACAGGGCACTCACAGGTGGTTCCTCCGGTCTGTCGGTCTCGACGTCGGTGACGTCGGCGATGTCCACGCTGTGCTGCAACGACGTGGAGATGCAGCTTCATTCCCCGGCCCTATTAGTGTGTAGTGCATGACTGCTTCCGTCTCGGCCGCTTCGGTGCCGTCCTCTGCCGACGAGCGCGAGAACGTGCACTCGGCTGCTCGCCGAGCCCGCGTCGCTTCACGTGCACTGGCGTTGCTGACCACTGCGGAGAAGGATTCGCTGCTGCATGCCGCGGCCGACGCCGTGCTGGCCGCAGCGGAGCCGGTGCTCGCAGCCAACGCCGCCGACATCGAGATCGCCCGCGCTGCGGGAACGGACGAGGGTCTGCTCGATCGGCTGCGGCTGACGGCACCGCGCATCGACGGTATTGCCGCCGGGCTGCGGCAGGTGGCGGGCCTACCCGATCCGATCGGCGAGGTCATCCGCGGATCGACGCTCCCCAACGGGCTCGAGATCAGGCAGATGCGGGTTCCGCTGGGCGTCGTGGGCATGGTCTACGAGGCGCGTCCCAACGTGACCGTCGACGCGTTCGGTCTGGCGTTCAAATCCGGGAACGCAGTGCTGCTGCGGGGGTCCTCGTCCGCGGCGCAGTCGAACGCAGCCCTGGTCGAGGCGCTGCAGGGTGCGCTCACGAGCCACGGGCTGCCGGAATCGGCCGTACAACTGCTCGGTAGTGCTGATCGGTCGACGGTCACCCACCTCATTCAGGCCCGCGGGCTGGTGGATGTCGTGATCCCGCGTGGGGGAGCGGGTCTGATCGCCGCGGTCGTGCGTGATGCCACGGTTCCCACCATCGAGACCGGGGTGGGTAACTGCCACGTCTATCTGCATTCCTCTGCCGACGCGGAGACGGCCGAGAAGATCGTGCTCAACGCCAAGACCCGCCGGGTGAGCGTGTGCAACGCCGCCGAAACGGTGCTGGTCGATGCCGCGATCGCCGAGACCATGGTGCCGAGGTTGTTGCAGGCGTTCCAGATGCACAGCGTCACGGTGCACGGTGATCTGCCGGGGTTGGTTCCTGCAGGCGACGACGATTGGTCGCAGGAATACCTCTCGCTCGACATCGCGCTGAAGGTGGTCGACGGCATCGACGAGGCAATCGACCACATCGACCGATACGGCACCGGCCATACCGAGGCGATCGTCGCGTCGGACATCGGTGCTGCGCGCGAATTCACCCGACGAGTCGACGCGGCTGCCGTGATGGTCAACGCCTCCACCGCGTTCACCGACGGCGAGCAGTTCGGCTTCGGTGCCGAGATCGGCATCTCCACCCAGAAGCTGCACGCCCGCGGCCCCATGGGCCTGCCCGAGCTGACCTCGACCAAATGGACGGTGTGGGGCGACGGGCACGTCAGACCAGTCTGACCGGCCTGCAGCCACTCAACCCGCCAGACCCGATCTTCCAGGAGTTGTGACGTGGACCGTGCCCTACCGACGACACCACCGTTGTTCGCGAGCGTGAACGATGTTCAGGCCCGTCTGGCCGAGACGGGGTATCTGGCCGACAAGGCCACGGCCACATCGGTCTTTCTCGCCGATCGCCTCGGCAAGCCGCTGTTGATCGAAGGTCCCGCCGGAGTCGGCAAGACCGAATTGGCGCGCGCGGTCGCGCAGTCGACCGGAGCCGAACTGGTGCGACTGCAGTGCTACGAGGGCGTCGACGAGGCGAGGGCTCTGTACGAGTGGAACCACGCCAAACAGATCCTCCGTATTCAATCCGGCTCGAGTGCCGACTGGGACTCGACGAAGCTCGACGTGTTCTCCGAGGAGTTTCTGCTGGCTCGGCCACTACTGCAGGCCATTCGCCGAACCGAGCCGACCGTGCTCCTGATCGACGAGACCGACAAGGCAGATGTCGAGATCGAGGGCCTGCTGCTCGAGGTGCTCAGCGACTTCGCGATCACCATTCCCGAGCTGGGCACGATCACGGCGGAGCGCACCCCGTTCGTCGTGTTGACCTCCAATGCCACGCGCGAGTTGTCGGAAGCTCTCAAGCGCCGCTGCCTGTTCCTGCACCTCGACTTCCCCGACGCGGACCTCGAGCGTCGAATCCTGGCCAGCCGCGTTCCCGAACTGCCCGAGGCAATCGCGGAGCAGATGATCAAGACCGTCCGCGTGCTCCGTGGGATGCAGCTCAAGAAGTTGCCGTCGGTGGCCGAGACGATCGACTGGGGTCGCACACTCCTGGCCCTCGGCATGGACACCCTCGACGACGACGCGGTCCGGTCGACGCTCGGAGTGGTGCTCAAGCATCAGTCGGATCAGGTGCGCGCCGCCGCCGAACTGCGGCTGAACTGACATGCTCGCCCCACACGGAATTCCCGGGCATCTCGTCGGCTTCGTCGAGGCGTTGCGTAAGCGTGGGATCTCGGTGGGGCCGTCGGAGACCGTGGATGCCGGACGAGTGCTGTCGGTGTTGGATCTGTTGGACAGAGAAGCGGTCCGCGAAGGGCTGGCCTGCGCGCTGCTGAGGCGTCCGACGCACCGCGGGGTGTTCGACGCGTTGTTCGACCTGTGGTTTCCGGTGGCGTCGGGGACCAGGGATTCGGGGCAGATCGACACCGCGCTGCCTCGCACCGAGACAGGCGAGGTCGATATCGATGCGTTGCGTGAACTGATCGTCGAACTGCTCTCGGACGACTCGGCGGAGGCGGCCGAACTGACCCAGATGCTGGCGGCCCAGATGGTCGAAGAGCTCGGTCAGTACAAGTCCTCGAACGGGCCGTCGTTCTCGGCCTATCAGGCGTTGCGTGATGTTGCTCCCGACACGCTGCTTCGCAAGATCCTCGACGGCCTGCTGGGCCGAAGTGACGACGCGCCGGATCGGCCCACCGACGACTACGAGTCGGAGGTGGCCAAACGGACTGCAGCGCAACGCATTGCCGACCTACGCAAGATGGTCGAGAGCGAGACGAGGCGACGGTCGGCCGAGAAACTGGGCCGCGACCGGGTAGCGAGCTACGGTGTGCCGAAACTGGCGGAGGAAGTCGATTTCCTGCGTGCCTCGGACGCGGAGATGGTTGCATTGCGGCGTAACGTCGCACCGCTGGCGCGGTTGCTGGCCTCGCGACTTGCGGTGCGCCGCAGTCGAAGCAGGCACGGCTCCATCGATCTGCGACGCACGCTGCGCAAATCCATGTCGACCGGCGGTATTCCCATCGACCTGGTGGAGCGTAAGCCGCGTCGTGCCCGGCCGGAACTGGTTGTGCTGTGTGATGTCTCGGGGTCGGTGGCCGGATTCAGCAACTTCACCCTGCTGCTGGTGCATGCTCTTCGTGAACAGTTCTCCCGGGTGCGAATCTTTGCGTTCGTCGACTCCACCGACGAGGTGACGCGGTTCTTCGATTCCGGGGCAGACCTCGGGGCAGCCATGAGCCGGATCGTGCGGGAAGCGGACCTCGTGACCTACGACGGTCATTCGGATTACGGGCATGCCCTGACGACGTTCGACGAGAAGTACGCGCAGGTCATCACCAGCCGCAGTTCGGTTCTCGTTCTGGGCGATGCCCGGACGAACTATCGCGAACCGAAGCTGCCGGCGTTGGCCCGAATCGTCTCGGTGGCCAAGCACGCCTACTGGCTCAACCCCGAGCCCAAATCTCAGTGGGGATCCGGTGATTCGGCGGCCAAGGTGTATGCGGACGTGATTGCGATGCACGAGTGTCGGTCGGCCCAACAGCTCGCGACGGTGGTCTCACGACTGTTGCCGGCATGAGGCGTGTAACCGGCGTCGCTGCCGCGGACGTAGAATCGTCGGTTGTGCAGCACGAATCCGGCCCCGGTGAGGACACGAACACCACGCCGACTCTCCGGTTGGGGGTCATGGGCGGCACTTTCGACCCCATTCACCACGGTCACCTCGTGGCTGCGAGCGAGGTGGCGGCCACGTTCGGTCTGGACGAGGTCATCTTCGTTCCCACCGGGACCCCGTGGCAGAAGGAGGGCCGGTCGGTCAGCCCGGCCGAGGATCGCTACTTGATGACGGTCATCGCCACCGCGTCGAATCCTCGGTTCTCGGTGAGCCGGGTCGACGTCGACCGGGAGAAGTCGACCTACACCGTCGACACCCTGAGGGATCTTCGAGCGCAGCACCCCGATGCCGAGTTGTACTTCATCACCGGTGCCGATGCGCTCGAGTCCATTTTGACGTGGCAGAACTGGGAGGAGCTCTTCGAGCTCGCGAAGTTCGTCGGAGTGACGCGGCCGGGGTTCGAGCTCGGCGTCGATCATCTGGCCAACCATCTACGATCGTTGCCCGCCGACACTCTCACATTGATGGAAATCCCGGCACTCGCGATATCGTCGACGGACTGCCGACGTCGTGCCGGTGAAAATCGGCCGGTCTGGTACCTCGTCCCGGACGGCGTCGTGCAATACATCTCGAAGAGGAACCTCTATCGACCACGGGGCGCGCAGCGCCTCGACGGATCCGTCACCATGTCGGAACCGGCGCCACAGAAGAAGCAACCGGCCGGGTCGGTCACCAGCGCAGTGACCGCGAACCCGAGCCATACGAGTGGGAGTACACCGAAGTGACTGCAACAGCCGAAGCCGCCGAGATGGCGCGTATCGCCGCGCTCGCAGCCGACGACAAACTGGCCAGCGACGTGGTGATCCTCGACGTCTCCGACCAGCTCTACATCACCGATTGCTTCGTGATCGCCTCCGCGCCCAACGAGCGTCAGGTCAACTCGATCGTCGAGAACATCGAGGACCAGCTTCGTGAGGCCGGACACAAGCCGGTGCGTCGCGAGGGCACCCGAGAGGGCCGCTGGGCGCTGCTGGACTACTCCGACATCGTGGTGCACGTCCAGCACAACGAAGAGCGCAACTTCTACGCGCTCGAGCGGCTGTGGAAGGACTGCCCGACGATCGAGGTTCCGGGCCTCGGTCAGCACCCGGCACCGGAACCGGAGCAATGATCCGGCGGCTCATCCTGCTTCGCCACGGTCAGACTGACTACAACGCCACCGACCGTATGCAGGGCCAGCTCGATACCGATCTGTCCGAGCTGGGCCGCAGTCAGGCGAAGACGGCTGCGGCCGAATTGGCTGTCCGCGCGCCCATCCGCATCGTCTCGTCCGATCTCAAGCGCGCTCTCGACACTGCGGAAGCTCTCGGGGACGCGGCTGGAGTCCCGGTGTCCACGGATGAGCGGCTGCGGGAGACACATCTCGGCGACTGGCAGGGACTCACCCACACCGAGGTGGACGACATCGCCCCCGGTGCGCGTCCGGCCTGGCGTGCCGACGCAACCGTCGCCCCGCCCGGTGGGGAAAGTCGCATCGACGTTGCGAACCGCAGCGTGCCGCTGGTGCGTGAGCTCCTCGGCGGCGTTCCCGAGTGGGGTGCCGACGGCGACCAGCGACCACTGGTGCTCGTGGCGCACGGAGGGTTGATCGCGGCCCTGACCGCAGCGTTGCTCGCACTGCCGACCGATCGCTGGCCGGTACTCGGCGGCCTCGCCAACACCAGCTGGGTACAGCTCGGTGCGCACGGGCCCGGCGACAACCCGTCCTGGCGGCTCGACGTCTGGAACGCCTCGGCGCGGGTGGCCAGTGACGTCCTCTGAGGAGGCCGCCGCGCGCCCCGTGCTGCTCGTGCTGGCGGACTCGCTGAGCTATTACGGACCCGAGGGCGGGCTGCCGGTCGACGATCCTCGACTGTGGCCCAATATCGTTGCCGCAGAGCTAGATTGGGATGTCGAGCTGGTAGCCCGCATCGGCTGGACGAGCCGCGATGCGTGGTGGGCTCTGACCCAGGATCCGCGAGTGTGGGCGGTGATACCGCGGGCCGGTGCCGTCGTACTCGGAATCGGCGGCATGGACTCGTTGCCGTCGCCGCTACCGACCGCGTTGCGTGAGCAGATCCGCTACATTCGTCCGCCCGCACTTCGGCGGGTCGTTCGCGCGGGTTATCAAGCGGTGCAGCCGGTCCTGTCGCATCTGGGTTGGCCGGTGGCGCTTCCGCCGCGACTGAGTGTCGACTACCTCGAGCAGACCCGCGCCGCATTGGCCTACGTGCGGCCGGAATTGCCCGTCGTCGGTACCTATCCGTCGGTGCATCGGTGCGACGCCTACGGGCGGGTGCATTCGGGGCGCGAGCCCGCGGTACGAGCGCTGCGTGCCTGGAGCGACGAAAACGGTGTTCCGATGGTCGATCTCGCGGAGGCAGTTCGTCCGAACATCGAGTCCGAGAACGCCAACCCCGACGGAATCCACTGGGGTTGGGATGCACACGTGGCCGTGGCCGACGCAATGCTGACGGTGTTGCGACCGGTGGCAGCGGCGGCAGCGATCCGGCACCCATGACCGTCGCCGTCGTCACCGATTCGTCGTCCTGCCTGCCCGCGTCCATAGCCGCCGAGTGCGGTATCACGGTGGCACCGCTGCATGTGTTGGTGGACGGCGTCGACCATCGTGAGGGTATCGACGAGATTCCCGAACAATCGACCGACGGAAAGCCGGTGACGACCGCGGGGGCGTCTCCGGGCGAGCTGACCGAGGTCTATGCCGCAGCTCTCGAACGCAGTCGCGGGGCGGGCGTCGTCGCACTGCACATCTCCCGGGGCCTGTCGAGCACCTGGGAGGCTGCGCGGCAGGCCGCCGAGCAGATCGGATCGTTGGTGAAGGTTGTCGATTCCGGTTCTGCCGGAATGGGATTGGGCTACCCGGCGCTGGCAGCAGCGTATGCCGCAGCGGGTGGAGCCGGACTCGACGAGGTCTACGACAATGCTGTTCGCAGGTCTGCGTCGTCGAGATGTTTCATCGTCGTCGATCGATTGGATCACCTGCGCCGCGGCGGCCGTATCGGCACTGCCGCAGCCCTGCTCGGTACGGCCCTGGCGATGAAGCCGGTGCTGTACATCAGCGATGGTGCGCTGGTGTTGCGCGAGAAGACGCGAACCTCCTCGAAAGCACTGAGCAAGCTGGTGGACGCGGCAGCTGCCGCGGCGGCCGACATCGGTACGCAATCCGGGGTTGTCGTGGCTGTGCATCATATGCAGTGCGCCGAGCGAGCCGAGGACGTCTCAGCCATGCTGATGGCGCGTATCCCGGACCTGACCAGCGTCGACGTGCTGCCGTTCGGTGCGGTGCTCGGTGCACACGTCGGTCCCGGTGCCGTCGGCGTAGTCGTCGCTCCTGGTCATCGGTAGGGCGTATCGAGCCGCGTCATCCACAGACTCTCGGTTGTGCACAGGGCAGTTCGCGACCACCGTTCGCCCCGGTCGGGTTCGTCCGGAAGGCGCTAGCGTCCTGAGACATGGGCGGCGACGACGATCGGGCACACACGGTGGCACGATTGAATTCCGTGCGGAGGCAGAATGATTCCGCGCGCGCCGAGCCGCGCCGAGTCGACGAATTCGATGATCCCCAGGGCGAGCCGCCGATCGGGCAACCACAGGACGGCGTCGTGCGTCCCGATCCGGAGTGGCTGCTTCCTGCCGCGCAGCGTCCCGAATCACCATGGTCGTCGTTGCTACCGCAGCGGTGGCGATTCGCGCGGGTGGATCCCGGCCGACCCGGTGTGAAGGCGTTGGCGGCGGCGGGTGTGTTCGTGGTCCTCGTCGCCGGCTTCGCGGTGTTTCGAGATGCGCCGACGCCTGCGCCCGCACCACCACTGGCGGTGGTCTCCACCGACGCCGCCGATACCCGCGCGCCGGACTCGGCGATGTCCGAATCCGGGTCGGTGGGCCGGTCGCCGGACAAGACGGCCGGCACGGCACCGGTCGCGGAAACAGAACTTGTCGTCAGTGTCGTCGGACTCGTCGCGCATCCCGGTCTCGTTCGGCTGCAACCGGGCTCGCGCATCGCCGACGCTTTGGCCGCAGCGGGAGGGGCTGTGGAGGGTGCCGATCTGTTGGCGCTGAACATGGCAGCTCGGGTGTCGGACGGCGATCAGATCGTCGTGGGGCTGGTGCCGGCTCCGGCGGCCCCTCCGGTCAGCGGCACCACGTCGGGTCAGGATGCAGGGCCGGGCGGAGTTGCCGGTTCGACGACGGACCAGGCGGGCCCTGCCGCCGGCGGAGCAGTGGACCTCAATACGGCCACGGTCGCAGAATTGGATGCGCTGCCCGGTGTGGGACCGGTGACGGCAACGTCGATCGTGAGCTGGCGAGACACGAACGGCCGCTTCGTATCGGTCGATCAGCTCGCCGAGGTCGACGGTATCGGCCCGGGCCGGCTCACCAAGATTCGCGACCTGGTCCGAGTCTCGTGACCGGGGTGCCGTCGTCGACGGACTCCGAGGAACCAGTTCCTTTCGACATCCGCCTGATTCCGGCGGCGGCGGCATCCTGGTCTATCACTGCGACCGGTATTCTCGCCGGTCCGAGCGCGGCGGTGACGGCCACGGTGGTGACGTGCGCGATCGTGGTGCTGGGAGCCGTTGTGCTGCAAAGGATCTCGACGGGTCGAGCGGACACTGCGAGACACGTGTGGTCCGGGGCGGCCGCGGTGATCGTCGTGGCGTTGTGTTTCGGCGGTGCGATCTGGCTTCAGATGCGCTCAGTGGCGGAGCATCCAGTGGCTGCGGCCGCGCAGAATCGGGCATGGATCACGGCAGTGGTCGATCTCGAAGAAGACCCGCGACGCCTACCCGCGCCCGGGCCGCGGATGGTGATGTTGCAGGCGGAGATGACCCGCGTCGATGTCGGCGGCGAGGCGCTCTACGTCGGCGGCCGGGTATCGATCGTGGCGCCGGAGTCGACATGGTCGGCACTACTTCCGGGCCAGCAGATCACGGTCCGAGGCCGGCTCGGGGTGCCCACCAGGTCCGATATGACCGTGGCCGTCATCCGAACGACCGGTCCGCCGGTGGCAGTAGGTGAGCCCGGACCGGTCTCGTCGGCGGCGGGCTCGTTTCGCTCGAATCTGGCAGACGTGGCGCAGAATTCGCTCCCGTCGGACCGGGCAGGTCTACTGCCGGGCCTCGTCGTGGGCGATGTCTCACGATTGGACGAGCAGGTAGTCGAGAACTTCCGAGCCGCGGGCTTGACGCATCTGACGGCGGTGTCGGGGGAAACTGTCGGATAGGCAGAGTAATCTCTGGCCGCATGCGAGCCATCCTGTACACCCGCGTCTCGTCCGATCCGTCAGGCCGTGGCCGCTCCGTGGTGGAGCAGGAGGCCGAGTGCCGCGAGGTGTGCGCTCACGAGGGCTGGGACGTGGCAGAGGTGCTCACGGACAACGACACGGGCGCGTCTCGGTGGTCGGGTAAGAATCGGCCGGCGTACCGCGACCTGGAGCGCGCACTGCAGCCCGGCGACGTACTGGTGACGTGGGAGGCCTCGCGGGCGCAGCGTGACCTCAAGGCCTACGTCCAGCTCCGTGATCTGTGCGCCGAGCGCGGTGTGCTCTGGTCGTACTCGGGTCGGACATACGACCTCACGCGCGGCGACGACCGGTTCACCACGGGCCTCGATGCGCTGCTGTCCGAGAAGGAGGCCGAGCAGACCCGGGAGCGAGTCCTGCGCGGCGTCAGGGCGAATGCGGCCGCGGGCAAGCCGCACGGGAAGCTGCCCTACGGCTACCGCATCCTGCGCGACCCGGAGACCGGCGAGTCCATGGCGCGTGTGCCCGACGAGGTGACGGCCCCGCACGTGCGGGAGATCGTCCGACGGTTGCTCGAGGGCGAGGCGCTGTACGCGATCTGCAAGGACTTCGACGCGCGCGGGATCCCCGGACCGAGGCCGGACCGCGAGGGCAAGGCCGTGAAGTGGAACCCGATCACGATGCGCAAGATTGCGGAGTCGCCGACGTACGCCGCGCTGCGAGTGCACAAGGGCACGGTGACCGGACCGGCGACATGGGAGCCGCTGATCTCGCAGGCCGACCACGACGCGATCCTCGCTCTGCTGTCCGACCCGTCTCGCAGCTCGACGACGGGCCGCAAGCCCGCCTGGTTGCTCACCGGCATCGCGCTCTGCGGCGTCTGCGGCGGCAAGGTGAATCGCGCGAAGAACCGCGGCTACGACACGTACGTCTGCCGTGAGGGGTTCTGCGTCACCCGTCGCACCACTCACGTCGACAAGCTCGTCGGTGAGGCGGTGGTGCGCCGCCTGGAGAAGCCGGACATTCTCGAACTGCTGAACACGACGTCGACCGAGGGGGCGGACGCGCTCGCCGAATCGCGGTCGCTGCGCCAGCGCCTGGACTCGTTCACGGACCAGGCCGCAGACGGTGCGCTCAGTGCGTCGGCGCTGGCCCGCGTCGAGGCGAAGCTCCTGCCGCAGATCGCGGCCGCAGAGCGCCGTGCTCGATCCCTCGTGCTGCCGCCCATCGTCGCTGCGTTCGCCGGTCCCGATGCCCGAGTGAAGTGGGACGCGGCCGACTGGGAGCCCAAGCGCGCTCTCGTCCGGGCCGTCGTCAAGGTCGAGCTGCTGCGCAAGACCACGGCCAGTCGGCACTTCGATCCGGAGTCCGTGCGCCTGACGTTCATCTAGCCGGCGCGGCGCACTTGCGCACGGGAGTCGCGGATCCGACGGAGCCTCTTTACGAGGACCGGGTCGGCTCGCAGCGCGTCCGGATCGTCGAGCAGTCGGTTGAGGAGCTGGTAGTACCGAACCGGCGACATCGAGAACTGCTCGGTGATGTCGGCCTCCTTCGAGCCTTGCGCTGTGTACCAACGCTTTTCGAATGCCAATATCTCCATCTGCTGCGGCGTCATGGCTGCCTCCGTTCCAGCTCGCGATCGATGTACGCGCGCTCGTCGTCGTCGAGGTTCTTGACCCGCGTCAGCAGGGTGGCCAGGTCGACCCACAGCTCCTCGGCCGTCTCGTCGTCGACGCGGTACCGATTCCAGGCGAGCACGTCGACAAGTGAGTCGATCTCGATCAGGCGCTCGGCCGAGATCCGTTCGACCGTCTCCTCTTCGCGCATCGCGAGACGGAGATCGTGGGGGACCGGGCCGCGCTCGACGTGGACCAGCTCGTGCGTGAGGGTGCACCGACGCTCACGCTGATTCGAGCTGGCGTTGATCTCGATGCCGCCGTTCGTCCACCGACCGAGGCATCCGGTGCCGCCGTCGGGGTAGGTCACGTGCAGATGCGGATGGTGGTCTCGCAGGTGCCGCCACGGGTGCCAGGTCATGATCGAACGGTAACGACCGGTACCGACAGAAACGGCTCTGAGCTGGGATTACATTAGTGTAATTCTCTGCTGCCAATCGGGTTGAGATGAACCATCTCGCCTTTTGGTATCCGTGAGGGCGGAAGGGTGAGCGCGTGAATCTTCAGCGCGTCACTGCGCGATCCGAGTCGGTTGGCTTCCCAATCGAGCACCCTGTCGACGGTGGTGGTCACCAGATCGTCGCGAGTCAATCCGAGGTCTTCCAGCTCCCACGTCCACCCGTCGAGGCCTGCTGAGATCCCGAGCGGAACGGAGTAGATCGCATCCTCTCCTCGATGCAGCGCGATGATTGCGCCTTGGCCGTCCTCAAGTTGGTCCATGCAGTATCCGATTGTGTCGTAAGCCATGACGGCTATTAACAGGCGCTCGCCGGTGATCAGCTGAGGCTGGCGTCGGAGGAGGTACTCCGGGTACCCCTTTTGCGCGGAGGAGAGCAAGCGGCCGGCAGTGCTTGATCGAGACATGGGGTCGTCGGCGTCATCGTCGGACACCTGATCGTCCACGAGCCACCGAATCAGGTACTCGTTTCCGTGCGGATCCTCTGTCGCGATCTGTTCGTGACGCCACAGGCGTCCATAGCTTGAGACACCTGCGAAACGGAGGATGTCTTCGGTGTCACGGAGCAACTCGTCGATGGTCTTGCGGCCACCGATCAGCTCGGGAATTTGCGGTGAGCTGATAGCCCAGCCGTAGTCACTGCCGTAGGAGGTGTAGACGATATGGAGGTTATCCATTCTCGACCGCCTCCCTTGCCTCATCGAACGTCAAACCAGCTTCTTTCATGAGCACCGAGCGCACCAGACCTGGCGCGAGCGAGACTTTGTTGTGAAACGCCCATCGAATTCTTGGACGGCCCTCGGCTTCCAGCCAAGTATGACTTCCCGGGCCGCTCTTGGCCACGGAGCGGTAGCCCAGCGACTTGAGAATCGAGAGCAGTTTGATCGCCTTCATGGATGGAAACCTGTAGTTAGTTCCCATCGAGCCGCGATTCGGCCTGAGATTCGTCTTCGGGTTGTATCTCGGTCCGGCGTCGCCACTCCGACTCGGTCTCGCCTTTACGTCGAGCGAGGTCGTAGTCAGGCTGTGCTCCTTGATTTCGCCGATTCAAGGAAGAGGCCCTGACGCCCATTGCATGTGCGTGTCGACGGAATTCGGCAATCTGCTCGGTGCGGGAGATCTCACGATCCTTGGCAGCACTGAGCGCCTCGTGTCCTCCGAAGATGTCCTCGGCGAGATCCACGGCATTCGTGATGTGTGAATCGACGGCATCGACAATGTTGTCGATATCCAGCGGGGCGTCTGGGTCGAGATTCGACACGAACCACACCAGCCAGTCAGCGCTCAGCGCCAGGTCCAAAGCGAGCCGTCTCCTGCGTCGATCCGCGGCTGCAGTCTCCGGCCCATCACTACCCACCTCGAGTTCCGCGTCCGCAGCGGTATACGCGACTCCGTTATCGACGCCCGCGAGAAATGCGATCGCCTCGAGCGTTGCGTCCGACGGGCGTGATTTGT
The DNA here is from genome assembly GCF_002258575.1 of Rhodococcus sp. 05-2254-5. Lineage (NCBI taxonomy): Bacteria > Bacillati > Actinomycetota > Actinomycetes > Mycobacteriales > Nocardiaceae > Rhodococcus > Rhodococcus sp. 05-2254-5. The sequence goes on from NZ_NOZG01000002.1 coordinate 208,918, forward strand.
ACTTGCCGGTGCGGATCCGGTTCAGGGTTGCGTGGGAGAGGTCATGCTTCGCTGCCTGCGCGATCTCAGCGAGTCTCCGACCGGACGCGTCGTTGTGACGCTTCGCCGCCGTCTCGACTAGCTCCGTCAGGGATGGCCTGTTTGTCATGCGGCGAACTCTCCCTCTCTGGTCGTCACTCGTATAAGTCTGCGGGAAATGATGCGTGACAAGTGAATCATGCGCCATTGGGCGCTCACGTGGAGGTTTACCACTCGTCGGCTTGACGAGTAGGTGACACATGGCGCATGATCCACTTGTCACCGCAACGATTGGAGAGCAAGATGGCTACGCGAGCGAAGAAGCGCCCACCAGTTCAACGAAAGGAGGTCTGGATGCGAGTCAAGGACGGCGGGAAGATCCGGCGCTGGCGTATGCAGAGTCACTTCAGTCAGCGCGAGCTTGCGTTTCTCGTCAGGCGGACTCAGAGCACCATCTACCTGATCGAGACCGGCAAGCTCCGCACGATCAAGGAGGACTTGGGAGTCGCGATCGCGGCTCGCCTCGGAGTCCCGTGGGAGGACTTGTTCGACGCCGAGGAGGGTGACGTTTTGCCTCCAGTGGCACATGCCGCACATTCCATGAGTCAGGCAATCCTGGCATAGAAAAAGCCGCTACCTGCGGGAACAGGCAGCGGCTCTGGACCAACCAATCACCTCGAAAGGAAATCCATGTATCAGAGTACCGACCGGGCGGCGAATAGCCAGCCTCTCGCGGGGGCCGTGTTCACGCCCGCCGAGGAAGCATGGCTCGCCAAGGTCGAGCAGACCCACAAGGTGCCGCTCAGCTCCGAGCAGTACGACGTGGTCCGCAACTTCGTCCGCTCGACCGATCGTCAGAGTCGGGGTGCGGCATGAGCCAGCATCGCGCTCCCGTGACGGCCGTCCAGTACCTCCGTCCCCGCCTGATCTTTGCCGGCCTACTGCTCGGCATCCTCTTCGCCGCGTCGCAGACTGCGGGGCTGATCTGATGAGCCCCGAGCAGATGGCACAGCTGCAGAAGGTGACGGACACCTTCCGCTACGCGACGACCATTGTCGGTATAGGACCGGACCCCGACAACCCGGAACGCGCCTTCGGCCAGATCGTCGCCGTCCCTGGCAGCAACCCGATCTGCCTACTCCAGCAAGCTCAGATTCTGCGCGAGATGGCCGACAAGATGGATGCGGCCCACGCGCAGGGGATGCGCTCCGCATGAGCGCTCCCACAACAGATCTCGTCGAGAAGTTCGTCGCCGGTTTCATCGACGCGATCCTCGACTTCGCACTCCCGGCCAGCGGTGGCGCTCCTGCCGACACACCGGAACCGCTGGCCGGGCTCCACCTCCCCGCTGACTCATGCGTCTCGCATGTTGGCGCGGGGATCACGGCGGGGGGCGGCACATTACCGCTCCCCGCCCACAGCACAGAAGGGCAGATCGCATGACCGACATCGACATCCTCGTCACGAAGGTGCGGACGGGTGGTCAGCAGATGATTCGCGCAGACGTCAAGGGCGCACAGGGCGGTGGCACGTGGATGAACCTGTCGCTCTTCGGCAAGGACTCGATCGCGGTCTGCCGTGAGCACGCCGCGGAATACACCGCCATCGCAGACGAGCTGGAGAAGCTCGAAGCTCAGGGGGTGACCTGGTGATCCTCACAATTCCTCAGTCCGACCGCGAGGTAATCTGCCTTGCTCGCATCGGCAATCACGAAATGCCCACCAGCCCAGCTGCTCTCCGTGCCCGCGCCTTGATCAACGCCGAGCGCACGCGCCGCGGCGGTAAGTGGATCGTCACCCTCAGCGGTGGGCTCAAGGCCATCGTGTTCGGCGACGAGATCTCGGTTCGAGCGGAGCGTGCCGCATGATCGAGACCATTCGCGAGCCCTGGTGGGTTCCGTACGAGCGTCCACAGCTGACCGAGGACATTGCGGCCGGCACCACCGGAACGACGTACACCGAGGCCGACACCGACCCGTACGAGGCAACCGACCACCTGCCCGTCGCCGACGACTGCACCCTCACGCCTGCAACGGTTTTCCTGCTACTGGCTGCTGCAATCGCGATCGGCGTCATCGGGTGGGCGGCGTCATGACCGAGACTCCCGAATGGGTGACGAGCGCGACCTGCCGAACCGTCGACCCGGAACTGTTCTTTCCGGCCGACCCTGAGGCTGCAAAGCGAGCAAAGGCGATCTGCCGGACCTGCCCCGTGATCACCGACTGCGCCCGCGAGGCACTACAGATGACCCCCGGCGACTTGTTCGGAGTGTGGGCTGGACACAATTTCAGCCACCACTACAAGACTCGGAGAACGTCATTCGAGGCTGTCGCAGCCGTAGCCAATCGTCCGATATCCAAGCGACGCAGAGGCGATGACGAACGCGACCTCAGGATCGAGCAAGTCGCACGGCTGACTGCGGCCGGTTGGTCGGCGCTCGAGATAGCCCGTGAGCTCAAGGTTCACAAACGTCAGGTGTGCCGAGACCGAGAGCTGATGCGTTACCGCAAGCGGCAAGCGGAGGTGGCGGTATGACCACACTGGTACCCGGTTCACCCGAGTGGCTGCGCACCATCACCGCGTCCAAAATTCCAGGCATCCTGGGCATCTCGCGCTGGACCTCTCAGTTCGCGCTCTGGCACCAGATGGCCGGCAACATCACCGAGACCATCTCGGAGGCGAAGCAGGAGAACTACGACTACGGTCACGCCGCCGAGCTGGCCGCGTCGGAGTTCTGGAAGCTGCGCAACCCGGGCTGGCGTCTCTCGCGCGAAGAGGTCCAGTACTCACGCAAGGATCTCGCGTTCGCCAATGCGGCCACCATCGACCGTCGTGGATCCCGTGGAAGCAAGCGCCGCGTCGTCGAGGTCAAGACCGCACGTGATCTCGCCGAGTGGGGCGACGACGGTTCGGGGGAGTGCCCGGCCGACTATGCGGCTCAGGTGATCTGGCAGCAATTCATCACCGGCTGGCACGACACGGCGAACATCGTCCTCTGGCCGCAGTACGGCATGCCTCGGATCTACGACATCGAGTACGACGAACGCATTGCAAAGGTCATCCTCGAGAAGGCGTACTTCTGGCATGAATCCCTAGTCAGAAATCAGCCACCGCCGTTGGACGACTCGGTCTCGACGTACGAGGCAGTCAGAAAGCTGCACCCCGAGATCGACGGCAGCTCAGTCGAACTCGACAACGAACTCGCTCTGGCCTACCTGAGCTGGACGAGCGAACTCAAGCAGACCACCAAGACCCTGACCGGTCTCAAATCTCGGATGCTCGACGCGATGGGCAACGCCCAGTACGCGATGTGCAACGGCCAGAAGGTGGCCGATCGTCGGCCCGGCCGCGGTGACTCGGTCTCGCTCTACGCCAACACGAAGCTCGACCTCGGATCAATCAAAGGAAGCGACGCAGCATGACTGAACTCGATACCTACAACGCACCCGCCAACGCAATCGCGCCGGCCATGATGACCGTCGCCGAGAATCTCGAAGCGCATGTGGCGGCACTGAAGTCCGCCGATGTCCTCGCGTCGATGATCCACACGACCGTGCAGGCGTACGACGGGCAGAAGGACGCCAAGGGTCGCCAGCGCGCCGGTCGGAAGGAAGCTGCGATCGCGATCTATCACGGGCAGCAGCTCGGCTGGAATCCCCTTACATCGCTGCAGAACATCTTCACAGTGCACGGGGTGCCCGGCATGTACGCCCGCGCGATGCGCGCACTGCTGATCTCGAAGGGTCACGAGGTCGAAACCGTCGAGAGCACAACGAAGTCGGCGACCGTGCGCGCGCGTCACGCGGGCTCGGAGAACTGGGAGGAGGTCACCTGGACGATCGAGCTGGCCACTCAGGCCGGATACGTCGCCGGGAACACGAAGTACAAGACCGACCCCCGCGGCATGCTCTACGCCAAGGCCTTGGCCGACGCCTGCCGCCGAGCCGCTCCCGACGTCCTCATGGGCATGCCGTACTCGAAGGAAGACCTCGAAGACGAGCGCGCCGTTCAGGCCAGCTCGGAGCGCGTGGACAAGCCTGCCCCGAAGGGAATCGAAGGCCTGCGCGACAAGCTCGGCGTCGACAATCCCTCCGGCCCGACCATCGACGAGGAATCGCCCTCGGATGCGGCACCAGAACCGGAACAGACCGAGGTCAAGCCCAGCACCGAGGATCAGCAGGCGGCACTGCAGCAGGCGTTTCGCAAGGCCGTCATGGACGATCTCGACACGCAGCTCGCGTGGCTCGGCAACCTGTTCAACAGGGATCTCGAGCTGCCGTCCGATCTGAACTTCGACGAGGCGGCACAGGCACTCCGAGAGCTGCAGTCATGACCGCCGACGCGCTCGACAACGCGAAGCTGGCTGCAGAGCGCGACGACGTCAGTGCCTCTCTCATGTACGGCCAGATCGCCAGCGTCGAGACGCTGCGAGACCTCACCAAAATCGGCGCCGGAATTCTCGCCCACCTCAAGCAACAGGACGACATCGAGCTCGAAGTAGCGCAGGAGGCAGTCCAGCTCGCCGCCGTCCTGCGGGGCTCATGGAATCGGGCACATCGCGGACTGCCGTTCGGCACCGCACCGGAAGGCGTCTGGGAGTACGTCGCAGAACGCGCAATCGAATGGCTCAACCTCACCCCATCGACAGGAGAACAGCAGTGAGCGCAAACCCCATGATCGAAGAGGGCCGTATCAAGTTTGCGGGTCTGTCCAGCGAGTCGTTCGAGCTGCCCGACATCGGCGACGAGGTGACCTACACCGTGCGCGGCCGCGTGACGTCCCATCTCGAGCGAGAGATGGCCGACGAGGGCCAGCGGGTCACGGCGACTGTCAAGGTGATCCGCGTTGTCGAGGGAATCAGCAAGCGGGTCAACGATCCCGAGGACGGCCAGGGTTCGATGATCGACGGCGAAGGCAAGGTGGCCGACCCGGACGAGGAGCAGGAGTCCGAAGGCGAGGCCGAGAACGTCACCTCGATCTCGAAAGCGACCGGCCCGCAGTTCTCCGGCGGTGACGCGTGAAGCGGCCCCGCATCCTCAAGGTCGTCGAGCCCGTGTGGGTCACGTGGCAGGAGCCTGGCGAGGTATGGATCAAGGTCGGCGAGCTGATCTCGTCGGGCCTCGATCTGATCTCCTCTGACGAAGGTCGCAACATGGCTACCGTCTTGCGATTCGGCGAGTACGTGCAGGTTGAGGCCGAGCTTCTGCGGCCGAGGCTGGTGGCTGCGTGATGTGGAATCAGCAACCGCGCCAACAGAACATGGAGACCGAGCAGATGGCGGCGGTGTCCAGTGGGAACTTCTGGAATGAGTCGGGCGTCTGGATTGCCTACTACTCGGACCGCAGCGGAGTGGTTCCTTTCGGCAGCGAGATCGAGGCGCTCCGTTACGCGGTCGACAAGTCGATGACGGTTCGCCGCGTGCCATTCGGTGAGGACGTGTTCGCGTGATAGACGTCATCACCGTACGGGGGACCGGGAATACGTCCGGTCCCCGCAATGGCATGTGCGGCTTGGTTGCTCGCAAGCTCAACGTGGCCAAGTTCAGCCTGAGCGACTGCAACTACCCGGCCACCATCGGCGAGATCGGGCGGCTGCCGGGGCAGCGGGCCTACCCGCTCGATGTCAGTGTCGACCTCGGCGTCGCCGATCTCGCGTGGCAGGTGCGCGAGACGAAGAACCGCGTCGGTCTGATCTCGTACAGCCTCGGCGGCATCGTCGTCTCGCGGTTCCTCGAGAAGGTACAGCGCGGCGAGCTCCTGAACGCGAACGGCACGAAGCTCGACGTCGCGTTCGCCGTCAACATCGCCAACCCTGCACGCGCGAAGGGTGACTCGGCCGTCCCGGCACCGGGCTACGGTCTGCACTCTTCGCACGGGAAGTGGCCGGCCAACACGGTCACGCTGGAGCTGGCGAACCCGAGGGACATCATCACGAGCGCTCCGGCCAACTCGCCGGTCCGCAGAATCACGGGTGCCATCTCGCCGTACGCGGCGATGGAGCAGCGCAAGGCACTGGGCGGTCGCGACGTCGTCAACGAAGCCGCGGACGAGGTCCATGCGATCAACGATCGGGACTGGTTCTCGCGGTTCCGTCCCGGTCGCTACAGCGAGGCGATCGAGGGCCTCATCGGCTACCTCGCGCCCTACGGTCGGCCCGGCCGCACTCAACACACGATGTACGGCGTCGAACCCTATCCGTTCGGCCTGTATGGCGAGACGTGGACCGACTATGCCGCTCGGTGGATCAACGAGGGGTGGGGCAAGTGATGCTGCTCCTGTTCGCCTCTGCCGCAATCGCTCTCGGCATCGTCGGGCTCAGAAAGGCGCTTCGGGGCTTCTTGAGCGAGAACGACGCTGATCGCGCGCTCGGTTACCCGCAGGGGTCGTACGAGCGTCGGACACTGGAAGGGGTGCGGCGGTGAGCGGCGAACAGCTCGTACTCGACCCTGCGTCAGGCAGTCGGATGTTCTACTTCGACAAGCTCGACAACCGCGTGGTGTTCGGCGACAGGCGATCCGAAGAACATCAGCTATGCGACGGGCGACTGCTCACGGTTGCGCCCGATGTACAGCTCGATTTCCGCGCCCTCCCGTTCGCTGACGGGGCATTTCGCGTCGTGGTGTTCGACCCACCGCATCTCGCGCGCGCCGGTATCGACTCGTACATGGCGCTCAAGTACGGCGTTCTCGACCGACTCACATGGCGCGACGACCTCGCTCGCGGATTCGCCGAGTGCTTCCGAGTCCTGGCCGAGCATGGCGTCCTGATCTTCAAATGGAACGAGACGCACATCCCCGTGTCCGAGATCCTCGCACTGACACCGCATTCGCCACTGATCGGCAATCGCAGCGGTAAGCGATCCAGCACGCACTGGGTGACGTTCCTGAAAGAGCCCAATCCGAACCCGCAGGAGGTCACTCATGGCGCGTGAACACGGCCGGATCTTCACCTCGATCTGGTCTGACCCCGACTGGCGAAAGCTCACCACGCGCGCTCAGCACCTCTACCTGACACTGCTGTCCGCACCGAGCCTGTCGTACTGCGGCGTCGCAGATTGGCGTCCCAAGCGCATGCTGCAGCTCGCAGACGGCTGGACCCTAGCAGGCCTCGACGCGGGCTCGGCCGAACTCGTGGACCGGCTGTACATCGTCGTAGACGAGGGGAGTGAGGAAGTGCTCGTGCGCTCGTTCATCCGCAACGACGGCCTGATGAAGCAACGACACATGGGCGTCTCGATGGCCAAGGCGCACAGCGCGGTCGCCTCGAACACGCTCCGAGAGGTCATCGTGCACGAGCTGATTCGGCTCCGTACGGACATGCCGGACCTCAAGGGGTGGGCGTCTGAGATGGTCCAGAAGCTACTCACTCAACCCTCGGTCGACCCCGCGACTTACCCCCTCGGTCATACCCCGATTCACCCCGTACTCGATCCCTCGATTGACCCCCCGATTCAGTATGAATCGCACCCCCCGAATCAACCCCCTCGGCAACCCCCCTCTACTCCCTCTCCCTCTCCTTCACCCTCTCCATACTCCAATAGTGGTTACGTAAGTACGGAAGGTCACCAGCGCGCGAGCATCGGTCCCGAACCCCCACCTCGATGCCCCAGGCACATCAACGAACCCGCCGTCGGCAGCTGCGGTGCATGCGGCGACTACCGCCGAGCGAACGCCGAGTGGCACCGACGCGACGAGGAGCGCGCCGCATCGGCCAAAGCCACCCGTCGAGCCGTGATCGACAGCTGCGAGTTCTGTGATGGCCAGGGCAACCGCATCGAGCCCGGCGAGCTGTGGGAGCTCGACCTCCCGGTCGTCAAATGCGATCACGTGCAACCGCTCTCGATCGAGGACTGGCGATCGCTGGACCGGACACCAGCGGAGGCCGATCATGCGTGAGCCATCGCTCGACCAGCTCCAGCAACGCGAACTGGCGCTCACGATCCCTTGCCGCTACTGCGGTGCCGACAAGGGCGCACCCTGCGTCACCAAGGGCCGAGACGGGCAGATGCACGAGCTGCAGAATTTCCCGGCACACCACGCTCGGATCAACCGCGCCGAGCGACTCCAGCGCATGCAGGACGCCGAGAAGGCCGACGTCGCACCGCTGATCGACGGATACGCGTCGATGCGCACCACGAGGCCGCTGTGAGTGGCTGCGTGGTCGGCATCGACCCATCGATGACCGCGACCGGCATTGCGATCCTTCGCAATCCGCGTCTCGTCACCGGCAAGAACGTGCCCGAACTCAAGACCGTCGGCAGCGTCAACACGGGCGGCACCATCGCTCAGCGAGCCCTCCGGATCGGCAAGCAGGGTGACGCAATCGTTGCGGCACTGCCGGATTCGGTACGGCTCGTCATGGTCGAGGCACTGCCGTTCAAGCCGCCGAAGTACTCGGGGCTCTACCAGGAGCGGTGCGCACTACTGCTCGACCTCGTGCGCTTCCTCGCACGCCGCCGAATCCCGGTCATCGATGTGCCGGCCACGACGCTCAAGATGTTCGCCACCGGCAACGGGCACGCCGAGAAAGACGACGTCATGAAGGCAATGACCGAGCTGTGGCCGGGCGCGAAGGTCCACAACGACAACGAAGCAGACGCGCTCACGCTCGGCACCATCGGCGGTCAGAAACTCGGGTGGTACGAGCCCGAGCTGCCATGCCACTACTCACCGAAGGTCGACTGGACAGGAGCAGGACTATGAGCGACATCATCGCTGACATCGACGCCCTGATCGACGAGCAGCTCGAGGCGGGCGAACCGCTCAACGGGTACGACTACGACGACCCGCAGCATCCGAAATGCCCTCACTGCGTGCGTGACTGGCACGGGCTCGCAATCACCGTCCGAATCGAGCAGCTGCGCGACGACTGGCAGCGAGCACAGAGTTCAGGCCTTGGCTTGAGCCCGCTGCACTGCAACTGCATGTGGTGTCAGGAGACATTCGGCCAGAGTGATTCGATCACCCTCGAGGAGGCGACGAAGGCGCTCGACGAGTACCGCTACGCCACCGACGATTCCGAGGTGATCTGCCCTGGATCGGACTTCATCGGACCGTGGGCGACGCCTTGGCAGCTCAAGAAGATCCGCGAGGGGTGGCCGATTGAATCGCCGTGGTCATCGCTGCCTCTCGACCCGTTCATGCGTCGAGCCTCGTTCATGCGTCGAACCGCCCCTGGATTCGGTGACGCAACGGGGTATCTCGAACGCCTGATGACGTGGACGAACCCGATGTTCCCCACGTCGTATCAGGACGGCCTACCTGTGTACGACTACCGCCGAGGAGCGTCGATCACCTACTCGGTGGTCGACCGCCGTCCGTCTCCTGCGCAACGCGCAGTGTCAATACTGGAAGGCCTCCTCGATTCCTACAACGACCTGTTCGACCCGGTACCCACCGAACCTCGCCCGTGGATGTGGATACCGCGTGAGCGCGCGTTCCCGGCCTACACGGTCGAGAAGACGCTGCGATCGCGTCTCTGGTCGGCTGTCTGGGACACGCTGGGCGAGCATTACGAGCTAAAGATCACTGGCACGCTGCCCGAGCTAGTCGACGCGACGATCGAGACCACCGGCTCGATTCCGTGGTGGGCTACCGACGTCGACGCTCAGATCCGCATGCTCGATCCGAGTAACCGGAATCGCCTGATCTGGGGTGATCGCTGGGGTAGCCGTGATTTCTACCTGATGCCTCCTCGACAGAACGGTCTCAACTGGTCTACGGCAGCTCCTGCCACCTGGCAGGTCAGCATCGGCGGGCAAGCGCCCCTGAACCGTCGAACGGCACCGCTGCCGCCCGTGACCCGTGAGCGGGAGGAACCGCCGATGTGGGCACTCGACGCGACGAGGCGGCGACGTCGGTGAGCCTGATCGAGTGCTCGAATTGCGGCCGCATCGTCCACGACGACTATGCGCTGTGCCAGCTCTGCGCCGACACCCTCGTCGCCGAGCTGCGCAAGGTGCCAAGCCTCGTGGTCGACATGACCATCACCCGAGCGCGCCAGGATCGACTCACACGCGGCACGGTCGGCGGCAAGAGTGCCGAAACGGCTGTGCCCGTGCGCCTGTCGAACGATGCGTACCGCACTCGTCCCACCGAGGGGCCGTTCTTCGAGATGGAGAACGCGATCACCGGATGGGCTCGCGTGTTGTCGGACCACCTCGGCGGCGAGTGGCTGGTCGGCGACGCAATGGATCGGCCCGGACTGATCCAGCTCGTCCAGAACAACCGATCCGGACCACGCCGCGACCCTGCTGCGTTCAGCGACGATCCGACGTACTGGGTCGAGCAGGCCGCGATATGGATGGTCGTGCACGGTGCCACACTGCGTGCGTTGCCGGCCGTCGGCGAGATGCACGACGACATCACCTCGGCGCTCGCCCGAGTGCGCAGGGTGATCGACGCGCTGCCACCGCTCGCCTACAAGGGGCCGTGCGGCTACACCTGGACCCAGGACGGCAAGAGCTTCGAGTGCACAGCCGACCTGTACGTCGAACGCGGCGAGGACTGGGTGCGGTGCCGACGGTGCAGCTCCATGTACGACGTGCGCCAGCTCGATCGACGCATCCTCAACCAGATGCACGAGCGGCTGTACACAATCCCCGAGCTACGAACGCTTCTCACCGAGTTGGGTCATCGTGTACCGCGGTCGACTTTGTACAGCTGGGCGCGGGACGGGTTGATCAAGCCGAAGGGCTGGCGCGAGAAAGACGGTGGGATTTCGCGTTACTGGATTAGGCGAAGCGACCCAGCAGTTTTTCGGCTCGGCGATGTGCTCGATGTTGCTCATGTTTGATCGGGTGCAAGGATGCACGGATGGTGGATTGGCAAGGGTTCATTAGGGAAGAGCTCAGCGCGGATTTGGTCGATGGGGGTGGTTGGCGCGCACTACTGCAGGAGTTAGCGATTGCGCTTGACCTCGCACCGGGGTTGCCGAAAGGTTCCGAGTTGACCCCGCGACTCGAACTCGCAGCGGAGATTATCGGCTGGCAAGGGCTCGATCAAAGAGACCGCCAAGCAGTTCGGTCGTTGCTCAGTGACCGAACTCCAGTGAGCGACCTCTTGCAGAGCCTGATGACAGTGACGAACCTGAGAACCGAGGCGGCCGTCGAATCGGCGAAGTTGGTGTTGGACGAGTGGAATATGGCTGGAACTATCGCGTTGTCGGACTTCCAAGCCACAACCGCCTGGTCCAGGGAGAAGCGCAGCGCATGGATGCGAAAGTTAGGCGAATTTGACGCCAAGATTGCTGAAATAGTCCTTGAGTATCCACCGGATAGCGAGATGCTTCTGCAGCGACGCGTAAAGCAGACCGACGCAGCAGTTGGCCGAATCCGCCTATCTGAAGTAGAGGCGGCGAATGCGAAGAAGGCCGCTCAGACTGCTGCGGGTAGTACCGGAGAAGCATTACTGGGTAATAGCTTTGGTCATGATGCAAAGCGCGACGGTCGTACTGCGATGTTGCTGTCTGGTGGGGCAGCGGGCTCGCTGGTCGGCGCAATAGGTGTTGGCATCTGGGTAGTTGCCGGTGTACACGACATAACCCTGCCGCTGGTCCTGGCCAAGCTTGGGCTCACGATTCCGCTCCTCGGGCTCTCGGGCTACCTTGGCAGACTGTCGAGCCACTACCGAGACGGTGCACGTTGGGCCAGGACCGCTGCGGTTCAGCTGAGGAGCATCGAGGCCTTCAATGCCGGCTTTGGAGAGCCGGAAAGCCGCGAGCAGATTCGACTGGTACTCGGTCGCAGGGTCTTCGGCGATCCAGGATTCTCGAAGTCGCCGAAGAGCATGGACACCGAGGATGCCGTTTCGATCATCGACGCGATCGGGCGGCTGCCGAAGAAGGAGTAGCCGCTTCACGTCATCCCTGGTCGGCATGGTCTAGACTCGATTCTGCCAACGGACCCAGTGTATCTTCACCTGGATTGCCCCCGGCCCCCATCGTCATTCGACGCTCGCCCCTCGTGCCACTGGTCAACGGCCGAGGGGCTTTTTGACGTGGGGAGGCGCGGTGAGCCTGTACGTCGTGATCGGCCCACCTGCCGCAGGCAAGAGCACCTGGTGCGCCAAGCAGGCCCAACGCGGGGACATCATCGTCGACTACGACAAGCTGGCACACGCGCTCACAATCCCCAGCGAGGGCAAGAGCGCACACTCCCACGAGGCTTCGGTCAAGAAGGTCACCAAGGCCGCGAGGCAGGCAGCCATCGATGCAGCGATACGCGTCAGCGCCGAGGTCGACGTGTACGTGATCCACTCATCGCCCAGTGATGCGTTGCTCACCAGCTACCGCAACCGAGGGGCCGAGGTCGTGACCATCGACCCGGGGTACGAGACCGTCATGGCCCGAGCCAAGGCCGAGCGACCGTGGCAGATGCAGGGTGCAGTCAAGGCTTGGTATCAGGGCAGGGGAGCGACACACGCACCACGGGCCACGCCCAAGACCACCACCGAGAAGGGGCTCGGGTGGGATCACCAACAGGTGGCCAAGGAGTTGAAGCGCAAGCACATCGAGGGCACGATCTGCTGGTGGTGCGGTGAGCCCATGTACCTCTCTCAGGGCCTCGCTGCCGACCACTCGAAAGCACGGGCCAAGGGCGGCACGAAGGCCGACAGACTGCTCCACGGGCCCTGCAACAGCGCACGAGGCGATGGCTGTCGAGACCACACGAGGCCGGCGCTCAAGGGCAAGGTGCTCGGCAACCGCATGGCGTGGTGACCATTCACGACGATGCATGACCATCCAGGCGTCCATGCATGACAATGGATGGTCATGCAGGTCGCTGACCAGGCGTTATGCCGATTGGAGCTGTCATGCACTGCATGCAAGCCCCTGACCAGGGGCTCCGTAAACATTAGGCCCCCCACCAGCTGACCCTTCGGTGCGCGTCAGGCCGTTTCTCTCTCCCCCCGCATGGAAATCCGGGCATCATGCATGAAATACCGCATGATTATGCACCGACCATGCATGGTTTATGCGGTCTGACCTGCGAAAACGGGGTGACCGTGGCCATTCCGAAGGCGCTCCGACCCAAGAATTTGCGGCCACGAGGCGCGGCATTGTGGCGTGATCTGACCAGATCCGAGCCCGACGCCGTGCGAGCAGTCGTGATCGCCGAATTGTGCCGCATGGCCGACCAGCTCGACCGGATCAATGAGCTGTTGGCGGGTGATTCCAACGCGTGGGCCACCGTGACGGTCCCGAAGTCGGAGGGTGACGGCGACGTCGTCCTTCATCTGCGGGTGGACGCGCTCCTGGTCGAGCGGCGTCAGACGATCACCACTCTTCGGCAGCTTGCTTCGCAGCTGAAGCTCGGCACTGGCGGCGGCAGTAGCGACGTCGGGGATGCGGGGGCGAGTTTCCTTGACGCTCTCGCTCAATCAGTCGCGGATCGGTTCGCAGAGACCGCAGCACAGTAGCGTTCCGCTCTACCTGACCAGCCTGGGACAGGACACGGTCGCTCTGGCCAAGCATGCGGGTCTGATTCTCGACCCGTGGCAGGAGTACGTGATCGAGGAGTCCCTCGGTTTGCGTGCAGGCGGGCGCTGGTCGGCGATGGAGGTCGGCCTGATCGTCCCTCGCCAGAACGGCAAGGGCGCGGTCATCGAGGCTCGGCAGCTCGCGGCGATGTTCCTGACGAAGGACGCCGAGATCATCTACTCGGCGCACCAGATGAAGACCTCGCGCAAGATGTTCCGGCGCATCAAGAAGTTGTGCCGGCAGACTCCCGACCTCGATCGCAAGATCGCGGGCCGGTATCGCGAGTCGAACGAGCTGATGGGTATCGAGACCGACTGGGGCATCCTCCAGTTCGTCGCCCGCTCCGGTGGTTCGGGTCGTGGCTTCACCGGCAACACCCTGTTCCTCGACGAGGCGTACGACCTCGATCCGGAGATGCTGGCCGACGCCCTGCCTGCGTTTGCAGCAGTGCCGAATGCGCAGATCTGGTACGTCTCCTCGGCCGGTATGGAGTCGTCGGAGGCGCTGGAGAAGATCCGCAACCGCGGTCTCGCGAAGGACCGCGGCTTGGCGTACTTCGAGTGGAGCTCGCCCGAGGGCGTCGATCTCGACGGCGACGACGACGCGCTCTACGCATGCAATCCGGCGCTGGGCCTGCACCTCGATTACGACTTCATCCGCACGGTGGAGCGCGGGCAGATGGACGACGAGAAGTTCGGTCGCGAGCGGTTCGGAATCTGGAAACCGCCACCGGCAGATCACGTTCCGTCGATCACCGCGGGCAGGTGGGCAGACATGATCGACGTCGATTCACCGCTCGTCGGTCCGTCATGCCTGGCCATCTCGTCGTCGGAGAACAACGAGTGGTGGTCGATCGCGTCGGCGCAGAAGACCGAGGCCGGCCGAATCCATCTGGAGGTCGGCAAGCACGAGAAGATGACTCGCGCCGAGGCCAGGTCGTACGTGCGCCGGATCGTCAACCTGCAGAAACCGGTTGCCGTGATCATCGAGCGGCGCGATCCGGCCATGATCATCGTCCCGGAGCTGATCAAGGATGGGATCGAGCCGGAGACCACCACGGTGCAGCAGCACGTGCAAGCCTGCGGCGGCTTCCTCAACGACGCGACGTCGAATCAGCTCTCGCACGTCGGTGACTCCAACCTCGCCGACGCAGTTGTCGGGGCCGAACAGAAGAAATCATCGGGCGGCTTCATCTGGGTTCCAGCCGAAGACGAAGTGATCTCGCCGCTCGAGGCGGCGACGTTGGCTCGTTGGGGCCTGATCGAGTTCGAGTCCCTCGCCCGTGTGCCCGTGCAGATGCCGACGCAGCGACCCGTCACGGCGCAGTCGCGCCGCAGCGAGACCTACGACCTGATGTCCGTCGGATTCTAGGAAGGGGGCAGCGATGACAGCGCCAGCCAAGACAATGCCCGTCGCGAAGCCGACGACGATCGGGTACGCAAATGCCAACGGCCACATGACCGGTGGCTCTTACTGGGACGTGGAAGTCGAGGAGACTCCGGAGCTGCGATGGCCGCTCGCGTCGCGGGTGTACGAGCAGATGAAACGGCAGGACGCCCAGATCAAGTCGGTGTTGCGCGCCGTCAGTCTCCCTGTGATGCGGACCGGGTGGCGGTTGGATCCGAACGGGTCAGACCCCGAGGTGTACGAGCACGTCTCGCAAGATCTCGGGTTGCCGATCCACGGCATGGAGCCGAAGCCGCGCGGCCGGACCAAGGGCCGGTTCTCGTGGCAGGAGCATCTTCAGAACGCGTTGCTCTCGATTCAGTACGGGCACATGTTCTTCGAGCAGGAGTACGCGGTCGACGAAACGACTGGCCTGCTCCGACTTCGCAAGCTCGGTCCTCGGATGCCTCGCACCATCTCGGCAATCAACGTCGCCCGCGATGGTGGTCTGGTCTCGATCGAGCAGTACGACGCGGACAAGCCGATTCCGGTGACTCAGCTCGTCGCTTACGTGTACGAGAAGGAGGGCGCGGACTGGCTCGGCAATTCGCTGCTACGGCCCGCGTACAAGAACTGGCTGCTCAAGGATCGGCTGCTCCGAGTGCAGGCGCAGACGATCGAGCGCAACGGCATGGGCGTCCCGGTCTACGAGGCGGGCGAGCGGGACGAGCAGGCCCAGCTCGACAAGGGCGAGGACATCGCTCGGTCATACCGCTCGGGAGATGCGTCCGGAGCAGCTCTGCCCTGGAAGGCGAGACTGCGGCTCCTCGGCGTCGAGGGCAACCTGCCCGACGCGCAGCCGGCCATCAACTACCACGATGCGCAGATCGGCCGCGCGGTCCTGGCTCACTTCCTAAACCTCGGCGACAAGACCGGATCGTGGGCGCTCGGTAGCACGTTCGCAGACTTCTTCGTGATGTCACTGCAGACCCTCGCAGACGCATTGTGTGAGACGGCGAATCAGCACATCGTCGAAGACCTCGTGGATTTGAACTGGGGCCCTGAGGTGGCGGCTCCGCGAATCGTGTTCGACGAGATCGGATCTCGGCACGACGCCGTTGCCCCTGCCCTCAAGATGCTGGTCGACGGCGGCCTGCTCGATCCTGACGAGGCGATCAAGGCTGCGGTGCGCCAGGCGTACGGCCTGCCGCTCGGGTCGGGTTCACCGGCCACGCCTGCACCTGAACCGGCACCGGAAGAGGTGACGACGTGACCGTTCCTATCGCTCCTGCGCTCTCTCACCTGCCGTCGGTGGAGCTGATGCACACCGGAACATGGTCGGCCAGCACGGGAGTGCATACGTTCACCACGGGCGACTTCGCCTCGGCGGTGGCCGCGCTCGATTGTCCTGCGGTGCGCCGCCCGGTTCTCAAGCTCGGACACACCGATCCCCGCTTCGACGGCGAGCCTGCCGTCGGGTGGATCGCGAACATGGCGGTCGCCGAGGACGGCCACACGATGGTCGGCGATTACGTCGGCATGCCGGGATGGCTCGGACCCGTTCTCGCGTCAGCCTTTCCGGATCGCTCGATCGAGGGGCAGTGGGAGTACCAGTGCGCCATCGGCCACACCCACCCGTTCGTCATCACCGCGGTCGCGCTGCTCGGAGTAGAGCACCCGGCCATCGGAACTCTCGAATCGCTGCAGGACGTCGCCACTTTGTACGGCGTCGCGGCGTCGTCCGGTGGTCACGGCCAGCGAGTCACAGTCCACCTGAAGGGATCTGCCATGCCCAACCCGAAGCCGCCCGCCGTAGCGCTGGGCGTCAGCACCGAGGACGTACGCCGCGCCTACTACGAGGATGCGCCCTGGTCGGTGTGGATCGAGGAGATGCAGCTCGATCCGCTGCAGCTCATCGTCATCGACGACGACACCGGAACTCGTTCACGAGTGCCAATCACGGTGACGGGAGACGGTGCCGACGGCGTGACCTTCGAGACCGCCATCCCGGTCGTCGTTCGCTACGAGGACGTCACCCCGGCTGCACCTGCCGATCCTGCTGCAGCGCCGGACATTGCGGCGTCTGCACCCACAGCCATTCGGTACGCGAACCGTGCCGAATCACGCCCCGGCCAATCGGCCTCGGCGTCAACCCCTACCGCGGATCACGCGGGCGGGAACGATCCGAAAGGAGGCTCGACAGTGGCACTCACACTCACTGACGAGCAGGAAGCCGCCTTCCGTGAAGCCCTCGGGGTGGACGCGGATGCGGATGTCGATGCGATGGTGACCGCAGCCGAAGAGCTGGCCACCACGCCCGAAGAGCCCGTCCCCGCGGCTGCCGCAGCATCTCGCGCTGCAGCGCCCGGTGTGGTCCAGATCGACGCGACGCAGCTCGCAGCTCTGCAGGCCTCAGCCGCACGCGGCGAGCAGGCAGCGCAGCGTCAGGAAGAGGACGACCGTAGTCGTCTCGTCGACGAGGCGGTGAAGGCCGGCAAGTTCCCGCCCGCACAGCGCGATCACTGGCTCTCGTACCTCAAGGCCGACCCCAAGGGTGGACGCGAAGTACTGGCCGGACTGGCCGCGGGACTCGTGCCCGTCGGCGCGTCCATCGGCACGGCCAAGGACGCGCCCGAATCCGACTTCTCCGCCGACGACATCGGCGCGCTCGAGGCAAGCCTCGGCCTTCCGAAGGGAGCTCTCAATGCCTGATTACCTGCCCAAGTTCACCGGAGGCCAGAGCCAGCCCACGCGCGTCGCGGGTGCAGGCGGGGTCACTGGTGGCCAGATCGTCACTGCCGCGGGCGTTACCGCGGGCGCTGGCGCTCTCGACTGGATCGGCGTCGCGTCTCAGGATGCGGCAGTCGGTCAGCTGTTCGTCGCCTACTCGGGAGCGGTGCAGTACCCGACCGCTGCCGGTGCGATCGCTCAGGGAGCGCGCGTGAAGTGCGCTGCCAGTGGTCAGGTCACGACCTGGGTCTCCGGCACAGACGCGCCGGATGCGCTGGTCGGTACCGCGCTGGAAGCCGCCTCCGGCGCTGGTGTCCAGTTCCCCGTCAAGTTCACTCGCTGAGAAAGGAATTGGGCAGATGCCTACCACTTACCCCGACCAGGGGCCCACGATCAACGGTCAGCGGATCACCGTCGACCGACTGATGAACAATCCCGTCCTGATCTACCGAATGCTGCGCACACTCGTCGAACAGCGCCTCGTCGGCGACAAGATCCTGTCCGGCCGCGTCGATCTGACCGGCTCCGGATCGGCCATCTTCGAGACCGGCGAGTCGATCTACTCGGATCGCCTGGCCGAGCGCGTCGGCGACATGGGCGAGTACCCGCTGACCGGCGATACTGCCGGTCCCATCACTCAGGTCAAGACCGAGAAGTGGGCTCTCGCAACCGAGTTCCCCGACACTCTGGTCTCGCGCAACCGGATGGACATCGTCAGCCGCAAGCTGATCAAGCTCGCGAACCGTCTCGCGAAGCAGTTCGACGAGACGGTGCTGTCGGCCGTCGCGTCCGCTGTCACGCAGACGCAGGCCGCCTCGGCTGCATGGAACACCGCGGGTGCGGATCCGTTCCTCGACGCGCTGCTGTCCGGCGCGGTGATCGACGAACTGAATGAGGGCTTCGAGGTCGACATGATCCTCGCGCGTCCGACGCAGTTCGCACGACTCCTCGCGGCCGCAAAGATTCTCGACCGGCTGCCGCGCGAGGGTGAGGCTCCGGTTCTCACCGGCCGCATCCAGAAGATCGCCGGATTCACCATCGTCAAGACGACGAACATGCCGCCGTCGACCACGGTGATGTGCCTCGATTCGACACAGCTCGGGTCTATCGCCTTCGAGGACCAGGGCGGTGGTTACACCGGTTCGGCAGACGGTGTGCAGACCAAAAAGTTCCGGCTCGAGCACGCCGATGGCCAGCGTCTGCAGGCCCGCAAGGTCGGTGTCCCGATGGTCCAGGAACCGAACGCCGCTATCAAGGTGACGGGAGTCTGACATGGCGAAGCAGTACATCGGCGTAGCCGCCCTGACCATCGTCAAGCTCAAGAGCACCGGGTCGCGGGCCTACGTCTACAAGGGCCAGCCCGTCGGATCGGACGTCTCGCGCGAGGAAATCAAGCGTCTCGAGGACGAGGGGTTCATCGCCGAGGTTGTCGTGATCGAAGACCCGGTCGACCTCCTGATTCCCGACGGTGAGCCGCCATCCGATCAGCCCCCGGCGTCGACCGGTAATCCGGATCGACCGGAACCGACGGCAACCAAGGCCGAGTGGGTCGCGTACGCCGTCAAGGTTCACGAAGCGACAGATGGTGCGGCCGGGTTCGCCGAGGACGCGGCCGAGGATCTCACGCGCGCAAAGCTCATCGAGCTGCTGCCGTGATGAAGGGGGGCGTCATGGCTGACACCGATACGTTCGTCGAAGTCGGCGAGTTCGAGTCGAGATGGCGTCCCCTCAGCGAGTTCGAGCGGAACGATGCCGCGGATCTTCTCGCCGCAGCGTCTCGGATCATTCGACGCAAATCGACGAAGCCGATCGACGAGGACGATGCTCGCACCGTCGTCACGTCGGTGGTGCGTGACGCGATGACACCCGGCTCGATGCGCGGGCATTTGTCGTACACCAAAGCGGTCGGGCCTCGTTCGCGCGCAGGGACTCTCACCAATCCCGATGGTGAACTTCGTTTCCTGAAATGGCACTGTCAACTGCTCGGAATCTCGTTCGGTGAGATGCCCGTTGGCCACTTCGGCGATCGGAGTGACTGTGTCGACCTTCGATGAATCGGTCATCTACATGCCGGGGGAGCGCCGCGACGACAACGACGATCCGATTGCGGGTTCGTCGATTCCGGTCACGATCCCTGGTTGTGTCATCGAGCCGCTCGGCTCGACCGAGGCACCCGAGCGAGGCCGCAACGGACGCGTAACCCGAATGCGGGTTTACATCACCGAGCGTCCTCCGGTCTCGATCGTCAACACCGGAACGATCATCGTCCGCGGTGTCGAGTTCGAGATCGACGGCGACGTTGCCGAGAACATCGACGACGAAGATCCCGAGGATTGCAGTTGGGTCGTCGAGCTGATGAAGGCGGTGGGCTGATGGCCTCGGGGGTTCGGCTGCGCCTCGACCGAGCGGGGGTCGGAAAGGTGCTCAAGTCGTTCGGCCCGATGACCAACGCGGCATCCGAGCAGATCGCACAGAATGTCCGCGCCGCAATCGACGACGACGAGATCGACGTCGTCGTGGCTCCGTACACATCCGACCGCTCGGCGGCGCTGGTGATCATCGCGGATCCGCGCGGCGTCGAGCTGCAGGTCTCCGACGGCGCGCTCACCCGAGCGGCCGCAGCGGTGGGACTTGAGGTGACCTCGTGACGGTGTACGTACCGCAGGATGCAGCCCGGCCGGTGAAGGACTTCCTCGCGGAAGACTTCGCCGGCCGATTCCCCGGTGTTCGGTGCGCACTCGCCCTCGACGACGAGTGGAAACCGAACAAGCCACCGATGCTTGTGGTGGCCGATGACGGCGGCGGGCTCCTGTGGCCCGTGCTGAGCAAGCCGACGCTGAGACTCACTGTCTGGTCGAACAGTCGCACCGGCTCGCGCGAGATCGTCAGCACGGCCATCGGATTGCTGCTCAGCTCCAGCATTCCTGGTGTCGCAAAGATCCTTCCCGGCACCGGAGTGCTCGACGCCCGCGACTCGAAGAATCTCGGCCTCATGGCATCGGCAACCGTACTCACTCGCATGCGCACAGCCGCAATCTAATTCGCGCTCGACCACCCCTTTCGGGTGGCTCCATCACACCAACTCCCGAAAGGGGATTCAGTCATGCCCGCAAACAACCCCACAGCAGTGAACATCTGGGCGAACGCCGGGGTCTACTTCGACCCGACCGGTACCGCCCTCAAGCCCGCGACCATCGCCGACCCACTGCCACGCGCGTGGGCGAACGGAGGCATCCTCGACGGCGACTCGGGTTTCTCGAACGAGCGTAAGTGGGACGAGTCGACCCACTTCGGCTGGGGAATCGGCCTGTACCGCAAGGGTTACAAGAACTACGAGGAGTCGCGCAAGCTCACGCTTCTCGAAGATAACCGCATCACGCGGAAGATCGCACACCCCGGGTCGTCGGCGACCAGCATTCGCGTCCCGCGTCCCGCGCTGATGGGCGTGTGCTTCGAGACCATCAACGACTTCGGCCGCAAGGAGCGCATGTTCACTGCGGTGCCATCGTCACTGTGGATCCCGAACCTCGACCGCAACGAGTCCGATCCGTCGGGCAAGGAAGTCACCGCCACGATCTACGCACAGGGCGACGGTCTGCTCTACATCCGTCAGTACACACCGGTCAACGAGACGCAGACTGTCACCGTCGTCGGCGCTACGACCGGAACCTTCACTCTCGCGTTCGAGGACCAGGTCACCGGAGCGATCGCGTACAACGCCGCAACCACTGCCGTACAGGCTGCACTCGAGGCAATCCTCGGCACCGGCCAGGTCACGGTAACCGGCACCGTCGGGGCGTACGTGATCAAGCTCGCCGGTGAGTTCCTCGGCGAGACCAATCAGCTGCTCGTTGCTGATGCAAGCCTGCTGACTCCGTCGCCCGCCTCGCGCGTCACGGTCGTCGGCTCCTGATCGACAGCGGGCCGGGAGTTCACGCGGTTCGACCGGCCCGCTGTCTTCACCTGATCCGAACCGCGAACGAGAGAAAGAACCGCGAATGTCCGACATGCCCACCAATGACGAGATCCGGGCCGCTGCGGAGCGTCTCGGTATCGCCAACCCCGACGGCACAATCCCGAACGACGCACTCACGCGCAACAGATTGTTCGCCGCTGTGCAGATCGCAAAACGTGAAACCGCAGCTGAGGCAGACCCATCGAATCGAACCACGGTCGACACGCTCGCCGCGTTCGATCGCGACCTGAAAGACCAGGTCGGATACGACGAGGAGGCCGACGCCAATGTGCGCGATCTGCTGATCGCCGAGCTACTCCGTCACCTGCTCCGCACCGAGGGGCTGAAACTTTCCACCGACACGAAGGAACCGCGACCATGACCAACGCAGAACCCACACCGATCAAGTCCGCCACTCGCCGCGCCCCCGCCAAGAGGGCCGCAGCCAAGCGAGCGCAGCCACACAAGCCTGCCAACGTGAAGCAGCCGCAGGACCGCAAGAAGTCCGCAGCGCAGATCGAAGCCGAGGGCACCGAGACCGTCACCGTCGAGTGGGAGGGAATGACGTTCCATATCGCGTCCGATCCGGACGAGTGGGACTTCTGGACGGTTACCCGACCTCTCGCTGCAGGCAACGTCCCCGTTGCGCTCACAGGTCTTCTGGGCGGTGAGCAGACCGCGCTTCTGAGGCAGGCTCGGCCGCGTCTGACGAACACCGAAGCTCGCGACTTGTTCAACACGATCAACGAGGCCGTGACGGATCTGAGCACGGGAAACTGATCACCCTCCTCCGAGCACTGGACGAGCACGCGGACCTCGTGGAAGCGGACCTCTCTCGCTTCCACGGGATCCGCTATTCGGATCGGTGGAGGTTCGACAAGTGCGGACAGCGACGACTCACGCTGCGCGAGATCTGGGTACGGATTCAAAACCTGCCCAATGACTCGTCGCTCGTCATCGAGTCGAACAAGGGCAAGCCCCGGTGGGGTCACACCGAGTATCTGCTCTCGGACATCTGGAAGGCCTGGACCGGCAAGGATCACCCGGCCCGGCCGATCCCACGCGTGCAGCCAAAGCAGAGTGCGGCACGCGATCGCCGAATCAGGCAGCTCAAAAAGCAGTTCGCCGAGCGCAATCGCGCAATCGAGGCCGGCGAAATCTAGTCGCGAGGGGGTGCCTGCATGGAGAACGTCGGTTACGCAGTCCTGCAGGTCATCCCCTCGATGCGCGGCGCAGCTGGTGCTCTCGAATCCGAACTGACCGGCACGCTCGGGACGGCAGGCCGCGCTGCGGGACGTGCGGCCGGTGCTGGAATTGCGTCCGGCATCGAGGCCTCCCGAGCGCAGGTCGCTGCCGCATCGGCCAAGCTTTCGACCGCGCGCGACAAAGAAGCCGACGCCGCTGGCAAGGTCCGGGTCGCCGAGCTCAAACTGCAGGAACTGCGCGATTCCGGTCGCGCTACAGCGTCACAGCTGGCCACCGCAGAGGAGCGCCTGCAGACCGCGCAGCGCAATGCCCTGCGTACGACCGAGGCCACCACTCGCGCGACGAACGATCTCGAAGAGGCGAACCGTCGCGCCGCGAACGCGACCGATGAGACCGAGCAGAGCACCGGTCGATTCCGCTCGGGGCTCGGCAATCTCGGCGGCTCGATCGACGATAACGCCAAGAAGCTCGGTGGCATGGCCATCGCCGCGGCCGGCGTCGGAACCGCGATGGAACTCGCGATGTCCTCGATGGAGAACGAGGTCTCGACCGACCGACTCGCAGCATCGCTCGGCGTCGATGGCGAGCAGGCAGCCGAGCTGGCCAGCACGACGGCCTCGATCTATTCGCAAGCCTTCGGCGAGTCGATGGGTGAAGTATCCGAAGCGGTTGGCATCGTCCAATCGTCCTTCCACACATTGGGTTTCGAGGGCGAGGCCAGTCTCGATACGGTCACCAAGAATGCTCTGAACTTCGCGGACACATTCGGCACCGACGTCTCGTCTGCTGTGCAGACCGCCTCGCAGCTGCTCAACAACGGGCTGGCGGCTGACTCGACCGAGGCATTCGACCTGATGACGCAGAGCTTTCAGCGCGTCCCGGCCGCGATGCGCGACGAGCTGCCCGAGATCATCCAGGAGTACGGAACCAACTTTCGCTCGCTCGGGTTCACCGGTGAGGAATCCTTCAATCTCCTGGTAAGCGCAGCCGAGCAAGGCAAGTTCGCGCTCGACAAGACCGGTGATTCGCTCAAGGAATTCACAATCCGCGGATCGGACATGAGCGAGGCCTCGTCGAACGCATACAAGGCGATCGGCCTTGACGCGCAGGAGATGTCCAATGCTGTAGCGGCAGGTGGGGAAGGAGCGCAGAACGCGCTACAGAGAACCGCGCAGGGGCTTTTGGGGATCGAAGATCCGGCGACTCGTGCGAACACTGCAATCGCCCTGTTCGGCACTCCTCTCGAGGATCTTTCGATCGACCAGATTCCCGCCTTCCTGTCCGGGCTGGCCGGTGCCGAACCGGCTATGGCCGGATTCGAGGGCGCGACCGAGCGAATGGGAACGACGCTCAGCGACAACGGCGCAACCAAGCTCGAAGAGTTCAAGCGATCACTGCAAACCGGCCTGGTCGAGGCGCTACAGAACTCGGTCATTTGGATGCAGGAGAACGAGACCGTCACCAAGGTTCTCGCGATCACGGTCGGCGCACTCGGCGCGGCCTACATCACGTACAAGGCCGTCACGATGGGAATTCAGGCGGCAACGACTATCGCCACTGCAGCGCAATGGCTTTGGAATGCCGCTCTCACGGCGAATCCGATCGGCATCATTGTCGTCGCCATCGGGGCACTCGTGGGTTCACTGGTCTATTTCTTCACTCAGACCGAGGTCGGTCGCGAGATCGTGACAGCGACGTGGGATGCCATCCTGCAGGGCTGGAATTGGATGTACGAAAAGGTCTCGGGCGGCATAACCGCGCTCGGCGACTACTTCGGATACATCGGCGATAAAGCTGGTGAGGCGAAGGATTGGGTCGTCGGCAAGTTCGATGAGCTGGTCGGCTTCGTCACCGGCCTGCCGGGCCGCATCTCCGACGCCGCGTCGGGAATGTGGGACGGCCTGAGTAACGGGTTCAAGGGCGTCCTGAACTGGATCATCGGGAAGTGGAACAACTTCTCGCTCGGGTTCAATCTGCCGAGCATCGTCGGCGGCGGTCGGGTCAGTATCGATACGCCGGACATCCCGTACTTCCGGGACGGCGGCATGCTCAACGGGCCGGGCGGGCCGCGGTCCGACTCGATGCTGATTCGCGCCTCGACGGGCGAATTCATCAACAAGGCGAGTTCGGTTACGCCGCAGACGCTTCCGATCCTGGAAGCAATCAACGACGGGTGGGTTCCGTCGGCCGACTTCCTACATTCGATGGTCGGCGGCTTCGGTTCGCTCATCGGTCGAGGTGACTACACCGGCAACGTGCTGGGCCAGGAGGAGGACTCGCCACTCGTCGACGCGATCCTGCGCGGCCGAGAGCTGGCGGGCTTTGCCGACGGCGGCATGGTCACCAAGGAAGCCCTGCGCGACTTCGCCCGGGGCGTCGATGGGAAGCCGTACGACTGGGGCGGCGTCAACTGGGGCGACTGCTCGGGTGCCGTCTCGGCGCTCGCGAACTACGCAACCGGTCGAGATCCGTTCGGCAGCAGGTTCGCGACGGGCAACGAGGCCGACGAGCTGGCCGCACGCGGCTTCGTCCAGGGCAAGGGCACTCGTGGCGAAGATCTGCTCGTCGGGTTCAAGAACGGCGGGCCCGGTGGTGGACACACGGCGGCGACCCTGCCGACGGGTGAGAACTTCGAGATGGGCGGCTCGTACGGTGGCGGCAAGTTCGGCGGGACCGTGGGTGGCGACGATTCGCAGTTCACCGACTTCTGGCATCTGCCGGGTAGCTCGTTCACCGGAGGCAATCCTGCGCCGGCCGAGCTTCCTGTCGGTGACGCCGATGTGGATGTTCCGGCATCGCCGAGCACGAGCGGCGGTTCTACTGCACCGAGCAGCTCGAGTTCGAGCAGTTCCGGTGCAGGAGCATCGTTCTCGCCTGGAGGTGGCGTCGACTCGGCATACCAGTCGAGCATCGACACGTCGGCCACACCTGGATCGATTGCTGGTGACTTCGTGAAGGCGAACGTCGATCAGGCGTTCTCCGATCTCGGAATCCCCACGCAGGCAGGCGGTCTGCTCAAGGGTCTGCTCGAAGGCGCGAAGATCGTCGAGGAGCACATCCACTACCACGTCGCCGATATGGACGAGGCGATGTCGAAGGACCGTGCACGTCGTCGCGAGGACGCTCTCGCATTCCAAGCAACCAGATAGAGGGGGATTGGAATGGTGGCACGTTCCACGGTGGTCGAGTTCGAGGGCCACAACGGCGAGATGTTCTGTCTCGCCGGTCCGAAGGCAGGGAACCGGGGCGTCGTACTGGGGTCGGATATCGACGACTTCTACGACGCCCCGTTCGTCACGATGTACAAGTCGTGGGCGTTCCAAAACGGTGCCGATTTCCAGGGTAAGAAGTTCCCCGAGCGGCGCACGGTGTTCTCCGTCGAGATCGCCGGGAACGTCGGCGGTCCGGACTGGCAGGACAACGACTCGGAGTGGGCGAAAGCCTGGTCGGCCGAGAAGGACTGCAAGCTCTGGATCGAGACGAAGAATTCGCGTCGGTATCTCAAAATCCGGCTCGCGAAGGAACTCAAGATCGCGGCGAAGTCGGACCCGAATCAGACGCAGGTCGACACGATCATCGTCACGTGCGTCTCGGGTGATCCGTTCTGGTACGAGGAGTCGGTCGCGAAAACCTGGGTCGCACCGTCGGACACGACGAACGGTTCCACGGTCACCGGCAACATCTGGCGTCGCGAGGACGGCTCGTTCGCCGAGGACGAGTGGCTCAATCCGACCGACATTCCGATCTTCGCCATTTGGCAATGCCAGGCACCGGGGAAGCCGACGCTTCCGGACTACTCGTTCGGCAGCGACTACTACAGCACCCGGTCATTCGATGCTGCTGTCGGACATGCGAATCGACAGATCGTCATGCCCACGATGCTCGCGGGCGAGAACGTCATGGTGAACACAGACAGCGCGGCCAAGGGTGGGCAGTTCCGGTCGTCGATCGACACCGCCTACTACATGCGAATGAAGATGGTCCGCTTCCTGTACGGCATCCCGCCCTACACACCCGCGCGACAGATGAACGTCGCAATGTCGCTGGCACCCGCTGGTGTCGGCATCAACCTACGGCTGCCGCGTCCGTGGACGAGGCCTTGGGGACTCCAGTAGCTCTCTCCTGATCGGAGGTCGGTATGGCGACAGTGCAGACCCTCGATTTCGACAAGATGTTCGAGGAGATGACCGCGGGCATCGAGACGGAACAACGTCGTCGATTGCATCCTCCGCTCGTCGAGCTCTACGACGGCGACTGGAATTTCCGAGGAGTCTGCAAGCAGGAGTACAACGCCTCGTTTCAGTGGGTCGACAACGAGACCGGCATCGGCAAGATGGATATGCCGATCGATTACTACCTGTCCGAGTGGCTGGTCGACATCGATGCGCGGCCGACGACCAACGTGCACGTCCGGGTCGAGAAGGACGGCGCGCGCTGGACCGGCCGCATGGAAGAACTTCAGGTCAACAAGGACGACAACGGCGAGAAATACGTCCGGGTCATCTTCAAGTCCGATTACGAGGAACTGAAGAACATCCTCGCGTGGGCGAATCCGTTCCTGCCGGCCGAGGTGCAGTTCCCGCATCAGTGGCTCATGTTCGGATCGGCCAAGTTCTCTTGCCTGACAACGCTTTTCTGCAACATTCTCCGTCTCGAGGCGTCGCTATGGATGCTCCCGGACAACCCACTCGATCTGTCGAAATGGTTCAACCTCGATCAGAGCACCTGGTCGATGGCCGTGAAGCCGATGATGGGCCCAGACAACAGCGTCGGCGGCGTCATCCTGTCTCGATTCAAGAACATGCACGAGGCGACCCGCAAGGCCGTCACCGACGGGCAGCTCTCGTGGGAGTGGCGACGCTACTTCGAGGGCGATGAGCCGCCGTGGCCAGGCGCGAACCTACGCAACGGGTGCCTGGTCTGGGATCTCGTCGACAAGTCGGGCTTCACCACCGGTACGGCATTTCGCGGCAACATCTTCGGCGGGATCATCAACGAACTCGTCAACATCGGCGGCGACGGTCTGACCGAAACCATCGAGCAGATCGACGATCCGAACATCCCGGGGGAGTACTACCAGCCCGGATACCGCGGCACGAAGCCCGAGATGCCGGGCGTCATCTTCCCCGAGGGTGAGCGGACGGGTATCTCGTCGTCGTCGTTCTCGCACAAGCCAGCTGGTGCCGTGCAGTCGGTGGCCGGTGGCCACTCCATGCCGGGCACCAACGAGGCTCTGAAAGCCCTCGTGACCATGACCGGCGATCTGACCGCCATGATCCCCGGCGTTCCTCCACTCGGCGGCGTCGCGGATGCGCTGCTGGCCCCTCTGTACACCGACACGTTCCTCGCGTTCGGCGTCTGGAAGAGCGTCGCGAGAGCACAACGTTCGGGTTGGTCGCACAAGAAGGAGAAATGGGCCGAAGGCGCAGACCGGGCGTACACGATCGGCTACGTCCTCGCGCAGCGCGCGTCGATGTACGAGTCGCGCGAGGTCAATCGCTGCACGCTCACCGTCGAGGACAACTCGCCGTGGCGTGTGGGTGCCCAGGGCTTCGGTGATTTCTTCCTCGGCGACCGTGTCGGCTTCACGATCCTCGGGATGCCGGCCGGACGCATCTTCGTCGAGCGCGTTGCCGAGCTGACGCTCGCATGGTCACGCGACGACGCCTGCACCTGGACGATCCAGATCGGCGAACGCCAGCACGAAGACCCGATGTTGCGTGCATTCCAGGATCTACAGGAGTTCTTCGCGATGCTCCAGCAGCTCGGCGTTCTGTAACCACCTCTGCTCCATCGAAGCGCGTTCTCGGAGAGGAATATTCACATGGCCAGACTGCCCACGTTCGACAACGTCGACATGAACGATCCCGAGCAGATGTTTCAACCGCTCATGGTCGAGCTGCCGTTCACTGCGGTGCAGAATTTCACCCCGCCACCGGACATGCGCAAGCAATGGTCGCAGCGTTGGTACGACGGAGGCCTGCGGTACCACGATGAGCTGCGCGTCATCAAGCTCGTCACGCCGTATCGGGGCCCCGATCACTACCTCAACGGCACGTCGGACTGGATCGGCCGCGACGAACCCGAGCGCGACAAGTTCGAGGTGGCCGATCTGTCGAAATTCACTGTCGATGAGAACAAGATCCATGCCGAGCAACTCCGCTACCTCGGAGTGGTGCCCGGCCAGGAGCCGGAACCGGTCGATACTGCCTCCGAGATCAACGGAGAGCTGTTCGATCCGCGCAAACACACTCCGAGCACCGTCAACGGGTATCTGATGGCGTGCTCGGCTGCTGAGAAGCGCCGCGTCATCGCCGCCGAGATGGCCTCGGGGAAGCCGCGACAGCAAATCTTGAACAAGCACCGAGGGGTGTGAGATGTCGTATCCCAATCAGCCGCCACCCGACGAGGCGTATGTCGTCGGTGATGGCAACAAGTTCGGCAGTCTGGAGTCCGAGGCGGGGATTCGGAACCGTCTCAAGAATCCCGCGGTGACCGCGTACGGGAAGGGTCAGAACAACCTCTGGGGGAGTGGGGGATTCCTTGGGTTTCTGACGCAAGGAATCTTCGGAATAGTAGGCGCGGCAGCGGACTTCATTGGCGGGATGCTCGGGGTCAAGAATCGAGTCAACCAAGTAGCGGATGTCGAAGTGCCGCGGCTGGATAACCGGATCGACCAAGTCGATGCGGGCGGCGGCGCGTCCGCACAGCGTGCCTACTTCGGCATGGATGGGACCTGGACCAAACCAACCGGGTTCTCCCGTCACGTCGTCGAGATCATCGGCGGTGGCGGTGGCGGTGGTCGATCGAACGGAACCCAGTTCGGCGCGAACGGCGGCGGCCTTGGTGGCTACTCCGGTGGGTGGAACGACGCTGAGTTCTTCGACGGCGATCTACCCGCCACGGTTGCCGTCGCGCTCGGCAACGGCGGCGTCGGTGCCACCGCTGACAACACGATGGGCACAGGTGGAGGCAACAGCACGTTCGGAGCGTTCCTCGCTGCGGGCGGCGCTCTCTCGACCGCACACGGTTTTGGGTCGAAAACACTCAATATCCGCGGAGGTAACGGCGGCTACGTCGTATCGGCCGGTGGATTCACTGTCCCGTACGAACCTACTGCGGGTACAGGTCACGCGTTCGCCAATGGCGGTGCCGCAGGAGCAGGTACTAGCGGTGCTGCTGGTGGTAACGGAAACTCGCCCTCACCCCCAACGAAGCCTTACCCGGGCACGGGTGGTGGTGGTGGCGCACGCAACGCGGGCACTGGCAACGGCGGCCGTGGCGGCAACGGCGGCAATCCGGGCGCACCTGGTGGCGGCGGCGGCTCCTACAACATCTTCGGATTCGCGGGCAATGGTGGCAATGGTGCACCGGGTGCCTGCTGGATCACCTCGTACAAATAGTGAAGGGAGCGAAATGCCCACGGCAACAATGACGATCGAGAACGTTTCGACCTTGCAGCCCACGAGTCATCTTTACGAGCTATCCCCGCCCCTGAACGGCGTCACCCACGTTGCGGTTACCGTCGCTACCCTCCCTAATTGTCCAGACGAGGCAATCGTTCTGGCCGCAGACGAGACTGGCGCAATCCGGCAGAACCCGAGCCAACCGATCATGTGGATTCTCCACCGTGCGGCAGACAGGACTCACGCCGAAGCCCTGTCGGACATCGGCTACGAGCTGATGGAAGGGTCGTGAAGGTCACCCGCGAGCAATTCCTCGAGCTGCTCGCCGACGACAGTCACCCAGACGCGGTGTGGATCATGAACGAGGACCGCACCACCGAGATCGTCGTCCCCACCCCCGACGAGTTGGACCGGCTGCAAGCCCATACGCACTGGCCGATGTACTTGGTTCGTGTCGATCACGCCGAGAACTACGTCCGCGAGCACGGCCTCGATGGCGCGGTGGCATTCCTCAATCTGACGTTCCTGCTCAATCCCGAGCCGGGGACGCTCATGGCCCGCGCGGCAACACTTTCCGGCCGAGTTGCGGCACGCCTGAACCGACCAGCACAGGAGGACGCATGAGGTACCTACCCGTCGAGTTCGGGTTCTTCGTCACCGACACGTTCGGCTATCAGCAGTGGCGGGGTGGAACGCACTGGGGCAACGACTATGGCCGACAGGGCGGTTCGGGTGGCCGGCCGATCTACGCCGCTCAGGGCGGCACCGTCACCAAGGCCGGACCGGCGTCGGGATTCGGGCAGTGGATCAACATCGACCACCCGACCGCCGACGGATCGGGCCTGACTGTCTACGGCCACATCATCCCCGAGGTCCGCGTCGGGCAGCGTGTCGAAGCCGGCCAACGAATCGGGTACATCAACCCCGATTCGACGACTAATGGCGGCACCCGACAGAAGCCGATCGCACCGCACCTGCACTTCGAGGTGCACCGATCCGTGTGGTCACAGCCCGGGCCGGACCGCCTCGATCCCACACCGTGGTTCGCGGGCGCTGCGTGGCCGGGTCAGCCCGCGCCACCACCTCCGGCAATCCCGGCCGTCGACGAGAACGATGACGTGTGGTGGTCGGCAATCCTCACCCAACTGATCGGAGAAAGACGATGACGCTGTACGGAATCGACGTCAGCAATCACCAAGGCAACTTCGACTTCGCAGCAGCCAAGCGCGAGGGCTTCTCCTTTGCCACCCACAAGGTGACCGAGGGGACCGGATACCGAGACCCGTACTGGCCCCGCGCGAAAGAGCAGATGGCCGAACACTTCCCGGGCCGTAATGCCGGGTACGTGTTCTGCAAGGTCGACGCCGATCCGCAGCGAGAAGCTGATGCCTATTTCGCACACGGCGGCACCTCACTCGTTCAGATCGACTACGAGGACATGGACCGAGCTGGGTCCGCGCAGGATCTCGCCAAACGGGTGCAGGCGTTCCTCGATCGCGGCGCTCGTCTGCTGCCGGTCTACATCCCGCGCTGGTACTGGTCGAGTCGAATGAAGTCGTTCGACCTGTCCTGGCTTCCGGCCCCGTTGTGGAACTCGCACTACGTCGCGGGCTCCGACTACGCCTCGAAGCTGTACCCGGGCGACGACTGGCGCGGACCTGACGGTCAGCAGGGATGGCTTCCGTTCGGCAATAAGGACGTCGCC
The DNA here is from genome assembly GCF_002258575.1 of Rhodococcus sp. 05-2254-5. NCBI lineage: Bacteria > Bacillati > Actinomycetota > Actinomycetes > Mycobacteriales > Nocardiaceae > Rhodococcus > Rhodococcus sp. 05-2254-5. The sequence continues at coordinate 240,801 of NZ_NOZG01000002.1, forward strand.
TTCCTCCAGTTTTCCGAGAAGGGCCGCGTTGCCGGCCAATCGATCGACGTCAACGCATTCCGCGGTGATGACACCCAACTCGCCGCCCTGTTCGGTGCGGCCACCCCCGAGAAGGAGAACGAGATGAGCGAAGCAACCGCAGTGGCAGGACAGTTCTTCGGCCCCGACGGCAAGGGGTTCGACATCCTCGGCCACGCCGTCGAGACCGACCCGGCACGAAACCGATTCCTCACCGAGGCGGTCGCCGTGATCCTCACCCAGCTCGCGGGTGGGCCCAACTTCGAGGGGTGGGAGCAGCTCGGCGACGGTGACGTGAAGGCCCGCACGCTGGTCGACGGCATCGCCCGTGTCATGGATCAGAACAACGAGATCCTCGCACTCCTGAAGGGTGGCAAGTGATGGGACGGCACGCACTTCCCGAGGATGCATCGCAGTCGAAATACCCCTGGCGAGCGACGATTCGGACCCTGTTCGCCTTCCTTGTCGGCGTCGGCCCGCTCCTGCCCGCGATCGTGGCGGCAGCGGACGATGCCGGAGTCCCTGGCGCTGCAGGCGTCTCGGCCGGAGCGCTCGCAGTCACGGGCGTCGTCACCCGAGTGCTGGCTATCCCCGGCGTGAACGACCTGCTGCAGCGCTCCGGTGTGCTCGCCTGGTTGGCGGCTGAACCCAGGATCGGGTGATGAACCTGCTCACGCCTTCGGCCTGGGAAGGCGTGGGCGTGGTCGGGGTCGTCATCATCTTCGTTCTGCTGATCGGGCTCGCACTGATCCGCGAGTGGCTCGTCCTCGGCCCCGCTCATCGCCGCCTGATGAAGGCCCTGCAGGACGCGGCCGATCACTCGCAGGGCCGCGAGTCCGAAGACGCGAAGACGATCGCGACCCTCGTCGAGACCGTGTCCGAGCAGAAGGTCGCCGGGCAGCTTTCAGCCCATGTCATCCAGGCAATTCGTGAAGCAACAGGAAATGCGGGGCATCCGTCATGAGACTGCCCTGGTCGAAGCGGATCGAAGAAGCCGAAGCTCAGGCGCTCGGTGCAGCGATGGACCATGCCCAGTCGGTCGAGCGCCGGATGCAGTCCGAGAAGACCCGTGAGGAGGCCGTCGAAGTGACCGAAGTGCTTTGGAAGGAGTTGCGCCGCAATGGATGGACCGAGATGCTGCAGCAGTCCATGCGGGGTGGCAAATGACCCTGCGTGATGTGGGCAACTGGGCGCTCTTCGCCCTCGCGATCGTCGTCGTGGCCTTCACTCTGCTATACGCGATCCGCTCCTCGGACGGCTGGAAGCACAACCGGGTCGGCCGGGTCTACCTCGCGAAGTCCATCGTGCTGTCGATCGTCCTGATTCAGATCTCGCTCAGCGTCATCTACAAATCGGACTACTGGAACCGCGACACCATTCGTCTGATCGTCTACGGGTCCGGCATCGTCGCCTACCTCTGGATGATGAAATCCCTTCTGCGCGAGCAGCGAGAAGATCGGAGATCTCGATGACCGTCGTCACTCAGAAGCTCACCAACATCGCGGGCGTATCCCGCGTCACGCCAGTGCATTTCACGTCGCCAGCGGTCCGCACGGCCGGGACGAACCTCGTCACCGAGGACGTCCAGGTCGTGAACCCGGTGAACGGCGTCATCACGGTCGATCTCCAGCCGGGGCCTGCGTCGGTGATGCTGAGTGGCCGCGAGTTCGCGTTCACGGTCCCGGCGTCGGGCACCCCGACGCTCTCGACTCTGATCGCGGCGGCGCTCGGGATTCCGGCCGGCACTCCCGACGTCGTCGTGGGCGCGGCCGTCGAGGCGTACCTGATGCTCAACCCGCCGAGCGGTGGCGGGGGAGGGCTGACCAAGGAGGAAGCTGACCAGAGTTATGCACCCGTTTCTGGTGCCGGTTCACCCGCTGCGGAGGCGCAGACCGCCTTCGGAAAATCCCTCGCATTGACCATCGCCGGACTCGGAAACTAGGAGCGCACCATGCCCCAGAACATCATGGCCGCGACGAGCGCTCTGCCGTCCGTCCTGGTCTCACAGCAACTCACCGCAGCCGAGGTCACGCAGTACACGTGCCCCACTGCGTCGTCCACCAAGCTCGCCGCAGCGACCCTGACGAACACCTCGGCGGCGACGGTGCTGGTATCGCTCTCGCTCGTGAAGTCGGGTGGGGCTGCGGGTGCCGCGAATCGTGTCCTCACCTATTCGCTCGTGGCCGGTGACTCGATCACGGTCTCCGAGTTGGCCGGCCACTTCCTCGGCCCCGGCGACTTCGTCTCGGCCATTGCAGGTACTGCGGCGTCCATCACGCTCGTTCTGTCCGGTGTGGTGTTCTCCTGATGGCCCGCGCGACCAGGAAGAATCCCCGCCAGACGCTCACCGACGTCGCGGCCGCGTACGCCCCACTATCGGTGCAGGGCATCGTCGCGGCCGGTGGTGGTGGCGATCCGACGATGAAGATGACCGCGGTCATCATGGGCGACTCGATCGTCAACCAGGCGCACTCCGAGTACAACTCGGGAACCATCCGCACAGCGAACTCGAACGGCTGGTGGACGCACCTCAACTGCCGACTCGGGCACCGATTCAAGCTGCTCCGCAACTCGGGAATCCCCGGCGAGACCACCACGCAGCAGGCAGCACGGTTTCAGGCCGACGTTGTCGCGCTCGCTCCCGGCTGGGTGTTCCTCGGCGGGCCGACGAACGACACCTCCCTCACGCAGGCCGAGACGGTCGCGAATCTGGTGTCGATGTGGAACGCCGCTGACGCAGCCGGTATCCGCATCGTGCAGCTCACGGTCACCCCGAAAACCGGTGCTACGACCGTGGTGAAAGACCGCGCGAACGAGATCAACAACTACCTGCGGCGCACCGCCCGCGAGCGCAAGGGCCTGGTCCTGATCGACTGGAACTCCAAGCTGTCGGTGGGCTCGTCGATGGATTGGAAACTCGGACACACCAACGTCTCGGACACCTCGGGCCTGCATCCTAATCCGCAGGGCGCGGCCGCGATGGGCCAGATTGCCGCCGAGCGCGTCGCATTGATGACTCCCGCGATCGACGTGTGCCCGCAGAACAACGGCGACGCGTCGAACTTGATCGTCAACCCTCTGCAATTCGGCACCGCGGGCACCATCGGCGCAGGCGGGTCGGGGCAGCTCTCCGACTCGTGGCGTGTCGACCCACTGTCGACGACGGTGTTCACCTGCCGCAAGGTGGCGCGAACGGACGGTATCCCCGGCTTCTGGCAGGAGATCACGCTCGTCTCTGGTGAGCTGAAGATCGGGCAGAACATCACCGGCTTCGGGACGGTGTACAACACTGCCGACCAGCTCTACGCGCTCGCTGAGTTCCAGACCGACACGGACATCCCCGCCAATACCACCAGCCGAGTGCGCCTCAACCTCATCGCAATGAAGCCGGACTTCGGCGTCGGCGCGCAGGGCATCGACATGGAACAGACGGCGGGGATCGTGTTTCCCGAGGCACAGTATTTCCCACGTCAGGGCGTGTTCCAGACGCCGCTCGTCGTGGTGCCGTCGACCGCGACGCTGCGCATGGCGTTCCAGTTCGAGGTGCGCGGATCCGGCACGTTCCGCATTGGCAGGTCGGGAATGTACAAAGCCGCGAACGGCCCTGGTGCTGACGTCTGGGCGGGTGTAATCCCGGCTTAGATTCCGAGCGTCTGACGGACGACGTTGGTCCACAGGTCATACCCGGCCTGGTCGGGGTGCAGGTTCCCGGTTGGGGTGTCGAACGCTGACTCCCAACCGGGCATCTGGGTGTACGGGGTGTGGACGTCGATCACTGGCAGTCCGATCAGTCCGATGCGCTCGCGGAGTTGCTCTACGTTTCCGTCCTGCGCCTCGGCGTGGACCGAGCCGGGTCGCTCCGGGTTCTGCAGGATCGTCGCGACAGCGGCGTTTGGGAACTGCTTAGCTGCGCGCTTGGCCATGAGCGCGCCGGCCGTTGCGAGGCTGCCTTCTCCGACGTTGTGGCCGTGATTGATGATCACCAGATCGACCGTCTCGTCCGGGATCGGTGCAAGCTCTTTCCACATGGTCATCGTGTAGGACGGGTTCTCGCCCGATGCCGATCCGTTCCAGATGGTGATCGGCGAACCGGGGCCTTGCTTGATCCCGTAAGGGTCGAGGTAGACGTCTGGTTCCTGCTCGACGCTCCACTGATGGACTTTGGTCTCGCGTCCAGTGCGCTCGCCCATCGCTTCGGCCAGTTGGATCACCCAACCTCGGCGTGCGGCTCCGGTCGAGTCTCCGAGAACGACGACGTTGAATGCGCGAGCAGGGTCGTCGAGGCGTGGCATCACATCCGCGATGGGCACGACCGGGATGGTCTTGTCGACTGGTGGTGCCGGCGTATAGGCGACAGCGGAGGAGCTGACATCCACACCGGACGTGCGGACGTTGTCGTACAGCAGGCCCGCCGTGACCGCGACGACCGTCACCGCAGCGAGCCCTCCGCCGATGAGCTTCTGGGTCTTGCTGCTGAGTGCGCGCCGGTTCCGAGCCATGCGCAGCATTGTGCCGTACCGCTCGGTCTGGCGCGCTACGGTGCCCTGATGACTACCTATCGATTCACCAACCGCGACGGCGCAGTGACCACGAAAGACTTCAATTCGGACGAAGAGGCAATCGAGCACTCCAAGTGGATCGAACGACAAGGGCTCGGTGTCCGCATCGAGCGACAGAAGTGGGATCTCGTCGAATACCGCGACGCCCAGAAGGCTTAGCGAGGCGGGTGCATAACGCGAGAAGTGCGCCCTGGGATACTCGACGGCATGACCGACGAGAGCGCTTTCACCCCACCCGCTGACGAAGGACAGGCCGGATGGGTGCTGCTCCCGGATGGACGCCGGGCATACCGGTACGACGGCTCCGACGACCTCATCATCCATAAGGAAGCCGTCGTCGAGTAGCTACCGAGCGCGCCCGTCGAAGCTGGAGTCGGTGCACTCGGCGGTCATCGGCGGCGTGTAGGTCACCGCGTCACACTCCCGGCAGGCGTGAGTCCGGTGGTGGTGGATCTCGCACGAGCAGACCTGCGATCCGACGAGCACGCGGCCCGGTCCGAGCCGGTGCCCCCGAGGGCAAAATTTCGGCGCCGGTTCTGACCACCGATCACCGCGCCGGTACAGCTCCACGACGCCTCCCGAAAGTAGTCGCGGGACACGATCCAGGCTTCCCTTCCTGACCGCGTCCCGCTGCCCACAATCTAACAGTTATCGAACACCCGTACGAACAGTGCGGGTGTTTTTTCATGCCCGGATCGGGCCCACAAATCCTCGACCAGAGGAGGAACCGCCATGCAATGGCTATGGCGTCTACTCGGTACCCCGCCCTGGGTTGCCGAGATCATCACCAATCAGGAGGCAATCATGGCAAGTCAGAAGGATCTCGACGCAGCGGTGGAAGAGCTCGACCTCACCCTCGATCTCGTCGCGGCCGGAGTGAAGGCGCAGGCCGACAACACGGACGCCCTGGAGGCCGAGATCGTCAAGCTCGAAGAGCAGCTCGCGGCCGGCCACACGGCCATCGACCTGACCGGCGTGCTGCGCGTGAAGAACGAGGCGAAGGTGATCGCCGACGCCTTCGCCAAGCTCGTCGACCCGGAGGCCGAGAACCCGGCACCGATCGAGTTCGTCGATCCCTCCCCCGCAGTCTCGGACTCGACTGCGGGGGAGGGCACCGACGCTGCCGCGCCCGGCGAGACCGCCGAGGTAGCCGCAGAGACGGCCGAGGTGCCAGCCACCGACCCGGCATCGGTCTACCCGACCACAGCCAACGACGACGGCACCAAGACGCTCTGACGCGCCTGCACGAACGAAGCGCCCCCACCTCATCGCGAGGTGGGGGCGCTTTTCTGCGTTCGAATGAAAAAGATGAAGCCCGGTTACCTATAGACGATACCCTATAAGGGGGTACAGTGCAATATGAAATTGCAGAAAAAGAATTCCCAATTAGGGGTTGCGAATACACCCTTAAGGGGTTAGACTATAAACATGACAAAGACGGAGATCACCGCCCAGGCACTCACCGACATCATCACCGCAGCCGGCCACAGCCCCCGCGACTTCGACATCAAAGCCACCCTCAAGAACGTCACCCGCTACAACAAGGAGCAGGACCGGGAAGCCGCCGAGGAGGGCTGGGAGCCGGAGTACATCGACATCGAGACCGTCACCGAGTGGCTGGACGAGACCTCCAACTTCACCACCTACGTCCTCTGCCCCTGGCTGGCAGCGGCCTGAGGGGGAGGGCTTCGGCCCCCCGAACCCGTACCCCCTTAAGTGTTGACGTAGACCCTTAAGGGTGGTATCGTCTATAGGTAACCAGGCTTTGTCTTCTGAAATTGATTGGGCGAAAATGATCATTTATTTGTCACGCGGCGAAATCGCCGACCGTCTCGGCCTCACCCTCGACACGATCAAGGGGTACGACAAGAAGCGCATGCTCCCCGAGCCGGACGCGATGGTCGGCCGCAATCAGGGATGGCTCCCGCAGACGATCGACGAGTGGCAGGCCATCCGCGAGTTCGAGCGCAAGCAACGAGAGGCATCGCGGATGGCACGGGAAACTACCCCGCAATGACTTCCCACGTCGCCAGCTCGGCCGACGCGGAGGGCTTGCCGTTCCAGAGGTGTAGCTGGAAGTCGCCGTCCTTGAGTTTGACCTCGTTCACGACGTCACTGCCGTCGGTCTGATAGGTCTCGACGTACACCGCGAAGATCTGCTCGGCCGAGGGGGAAGCCTTGAGCGCCTTCGCATATTCGGTGGCGAGCGGCCGCAGACCGTCGGCGGTGGTGATGCTCGGATCGCACAGGGTGATCGCCGTCGCGAACATACCGGGCTCGTCGCTGTCCGTACTGATGCGTCCACCGACGAGGCTTGCGCCGGCAGGCAATGGAACCGCTGCCACCGCGGCGGCGACGGTCGGGTCGTCGATGGGCACGGGCGTCGGGCAGGCTGCGGTCTGAGGCTCGGCCCGTACCGTGGTCTCGGTTGTGGGGGCCGGTTCGTTTCCGGCGTCGCTCGAGCATCCAGTCAGGAGTAGTGAGCCTGCGGCCAGGGCGAGCAGTGTCCGTTTCATGGGTGATGTGTACCAGGCCGGATTGATACGTCTGTGTTTCCAACGGTTTCCGGTGCGAACTTCTCGATCCTGATCGGTGCCGTGCTGTTGGTGTTGCGCGGCATAGGGATAGGGCCTCGCGCCACCGTCACGATTGCCTTCGTCGTTCTGATCGCCTTCGTCGTCGTGGCCCGACCGTCCCCCAGCGTGTTGCGCGCCGCGGTGATGGGGTCGATCGGTTTGCTGGCCTTGGTGACCGGCAGACGGAAGCAAGCGGTCCCGGCCTTGTGCGGCGCGGTGTTGGCACTACTCGGGTGGTGGCCGCGGCTCGCCGTGGACGTCGGATTCGTGTTGTCTGTGTTCGCCACCGCGGGGCTGGTGCTGGTGGCACCGATCTGGGTGGACTGGCTGCGGGCCCGAGGATGGCCCCGGGCAGCTGCGGAGGTGGTGGCGGTCGCCGCGGCGGCCCACGTGGTGACGGCACCCGTCGTCGCGGCAATGGCGGGAACGTTCAGCGTGGTGGGTGTGGTTGCGAACGTACTGGTCTCGCCGGTGGTCGCTCCCATCACCGTGGTGGGCATCGTGACTGCGGTGTTGGCTGTGGTCAGCACCTCGTTGGCCGACGTGACGGCGCAGCTGGCGTCGGCACCGTTGTGGTGGTTGATCACGGTGGCCGAGCGTGCCGCGTCGGTGCCGGCAGCATCGGTCGTCGTTCCGGAGGGTGTCCGTGGAATCGCGGCGGCGATCGTCGGCACTGTCGTGCTCCTGGGCGCGCTGCGATGGGCGTTGTTCCGCTGGGTGTCGGCCACGTTCGCGATTGCACTTCTGGCGCTGTGGACGGCCCATGTCGTGTGGTGAGTGACGGTCCGAAGCGGATGTCCGTGGTGTCGGCGGCGCATGGCACGATCATGGTCGTGACTTCGAGTGTGGCTCCTCTGCATCTGGTACTCGGCGACGAGGAACTACTGATGGATCGTGCGGTGGCCGCGATCGTGACGCAGGTGCGTGCGAATGCGGCGATCCCGGGGGAGGACCTCCCGGTGACCCGGCTGCGGACCGGTGACGCAAGTGCTCCCGAGCTCGCCGAACTGCTGAGTCCGTCTCTGTTCGCCGAAGACCGTGTCGTCGTACTCGAGGCGGCGGCCGAGGCCGGTAAGGATGCAGTCGCTCTGGTGCTCGACGCGGCTACCGATCCACCCGAGGGTGCCGTCGTGGTGGTCATGCATTCCGGCGGCGGCCGCGCCAAAGCGATGGTCGGTGCCCTCCAGAAATGCGGGGCTCAGGTCCACGAATGCGTCAAGCTCACCAAACCGGCCGAGCGGATCGATTTTGTCCGGGGCGAGTTTCGCGCGGCGGACGTCCGCGTCAGCGGCGAGGTGATCGAGGCTGTCGTCGAGTCCGTCGGTAACGAACTCCGCGAATTGGCCTCGGCGTGTTCACAGTTGGTCTCCGACACCGGAGGCAAAGTCGATCTGGCCGCCGTGCGTCGGTACTACTCGGGCAAGGCGGAGGTATCGGGATTCGACGTCGCGGACAAGGCCGTCATCGGTGATCGAGCCGGCGCTCTCGAAGCCTTGCGGTGGGCGATGCACCGGGGAGTGGCCCACGTTCTTCTCGCGGATGCGCTCGCCGATGCCGTGCGCACCATCGCGCTCGTCGGCTCGGCCGGTCGCGGTGACCCGTTCCGGATGGCAGGCGAACTGGGAATGCCGCCCTGGAAAATCAAGAAGGCGCAGGGCCAAGCGCGCGGCTGGAACGGCCGCTCGATAGCGCAGGCCCTGCGCGTGGTGGCGCAGCTGAACGCCGACGTCAAAGGCCAAGCAGCGGACGCGGACTACGCGGTGGAGCGAGCTGTCGCCGAGGTCGCCTCGTTGGGTGACCGCTAGCGGGGTGCCCGGCGCACGACAAAGCCCGCTGCGTCCTCATCGGATGCAGCGGGCTCGGTCGAGCTCAGTACGAGATCAGAGCTTGTTGACTGCGAGAGCCAGTGCCGACTTCTTGTTGGCGGCCTGGTTCTTGTGGATGACGCCCTTGCTGGCAGCCTTGTCGAGCTTGCGGCCGGCATCGAGGAGAATCTCGGAAGCCTTGTCCTTGTCGCCCGCAGCCTGTGCCTCGCGGAACGAGCGGATGACGGTGCGAAGGGAGGACTTCACCGACTGGTTGCGCAGGCGTGCACGCTCGTTGGTGAGAATCCGCTTCTTCTGGGACTTGATATTGGCCACGCGTAAAATCCTTGTCGTCTTCGTCGGTATTCCGGTCAGGGCGATCCATGCTGGAATGCCCGAAGTCTGCTGCTGAGCGTTGAGCCCTGCGCCGAAGATCGAGAATACCAGCACAGGACGGCAGAACCCAATTCGGAGTCGCCCTCCACAGCCGTTTCAAGAATTTAACGCTTCTACCGCGCCTAACTCCTGTCTCTGTAGCAACATTGCCAGGATGAGTCCGCGATCGGCAACGCATGCCGCCTCCAAGGCCAAAGCGACCAGAACGAAGTCAGCGGATCGTGTCGAACCCGATGCAGACGGGGTGTTCGGGGGGTACTCCGACGTCGGAAAGTACAGCCTCGCCTTCGACGAGATGTTCGACTCGGACGGTCGTACTCGAACGCCGTACAAAGGAATCCACACGGCGCTCGCCCCGGCGAACGCCGTGGACCTGGACGCCAGATCGGATGCGCTCGGACGCGCGTTCGTCGACCAGGGCATCACGTTCTCGCTGTCCGGCCAAGAACGCCCGTTCCCGCTCGATCAGGTGCCCCGCGTCATCGCAGCAGGGGAGTGGTCGCGTCTCGAACGCGGCATCAAGCAGCGCGTCAAGGCTCTCGAGATGTTTCTCGCCGACATCTACGGAGACCAGGAAATCCTGCGGGACGGCGTCGTTCCGAAACGCCTGATCACGTCGTGCGAGCACTTCCACCGTGAGGCCGTCGGCATCACCCCGCCCAACGGCGTACGTATCCACGTTGCCGGAATCGACCTCGTGCGCGACGCGCAGGGCACGTTCCGTGTCCTCGAAGACAACCTGCGCTCACCCTCGGGCGTCTCCTACGTCATGGAGAACCGCCGGACCATGGCCCGGGTGTTCCCGGACCTGTTCGCCAGTCACCGCGTGCGTGCCGTCGGCGACTACGCCTCGCATCTGCTGCGGGCACTGCGCGCATCGGCCGCCCTCAACGAGGCCGACCCGACCGTGGTGGTTCTCACTCCGGGCGTGGCGAACTCGGCGTACTTCGAGCACTCGCTGCTCGCTCGGCTGATGGGCGTCGAGCTCGTCGAAGGTCGAGACCTGTTCTGCCGAGACAACATCGTCTACATGCGCACCACCGAGGGTGAGCGTCAGGTCGACGTCATCTACCGACGCATCGACGACGACTATCTCGACCCCATGCAGTTCCGTCCCGACTCGGTGCTGGGAGTGGCAGGTCTGGTCAACGCCGCCCGCGCAGGCAACGTCGTCATCTCGAGTGCCGTCGGAAACGGCGTCGGCGACGACAAGCTCGTCTACACCTACGTTCCCACCATCATCGACTACTACATGGGCGAGAAGCCGCTGCTGGCCAACGTCGACACGTTCCGGTGCTGGCTCGACGACGAGTGCGAGGAAGTCCTCGACCGCATCGACGAACTGGTGATCAAGCCGGTGGAAGGTTCTGGCGGCTACGGCATCGTCTTCGGACCCGACGCCTCGCCGAAGGAACTCGCCACCATCAGCAAGAAGGTCCGCGCGGATCCGCGCGGCTGGATCGCCCAGCCCGTCGTACAGCTCTCGACGGTGCCGACGAAGATCGGCGATCGCTTGGTACCCCGCCACGTCGACCTGCGGCCGTTCGCGGTCAACGACGGCGACGACGTCTGGGTGTTGCCCGGCGGTCTGACCCGGGTGGCGTTGCCGGAGGGGTCCCTGGTGGTGAACTCCAGCCAGGGCGGTGGCAGCAAGGACACCTGGGTGCTCGCCACTCGGACCTCTCAGGAGGAGCAGGAACTTGCCGGCGACGAGATCGTCAGCGTTCCGCCGGAGTCACCGATGGCCGAACAAGGCCCGGAGCTGACGATGGACCAACAAATGAATCAGCAGCAGCAGCAGCAGCAACAGCAGCAGGCAACGAACTCGGACTCGAACGGCGGTGGACAGTAAATGCTCGCGCGCAACGCAGAGTCGCTCTACTGGATCGGGCGGTATGTGGAGAGAGCGGACGACACGGCCCGCATTCTCGATGTCACCGTCCACCAACTTCTCGAAGACGCCACAGTCGATCCCGACCACACTTCGCGAGTGTTGTTGCGAGTGCTCGGTTTCCAGCACGAGCCGGACGTCTCGCTCGACGTGTGGTCGCTTACCGAGGTCGTCGCCTTCAGCCGCGACGGATTGGGTTCGATCGTGGACTCACTGTCGAGTGCGCGCGAGAACGCCCGAGGTGCGCGTGAAGTCACGTCCAGTGAGATGTGGGAGTGCTTGAACACCACGTACAACGGATTGAACGAGCGCATCAGGGCGTCCAAGCGCACCGGCCCGGCCGAGTTCTTCAGCTACATCGAGGAGCGCGCCGCGATGTTCGCCGGTCTCGCGGACTCCACCCTCAGCCACGACGACGGCTACCGCTTTCTCCTGCTCGGTCGCTCGGTCGAGCGCATCGACATGATCGTTCGGTTGTTGCTCTCGCGAGCCGGTGACCGGCCGTCGTCGCCGGCTTGGGTCACTGTGCTTCGCTCGGCCGGTGCCCACGACACCTACCTGCGCACCTACCGCGGCGCGCTCGATGCCCAGCGAGTACTGGAATTCATGTTGTTGGACAGACTCTTTCCGCGTTCGGTGTTCTACGCACTGACCGAGGCGGAACGGTCTCTCGACCAGCTCGATCATCAGCCGAACAGTCGCGTCGGTGCCCGCGCCGAGGCGCAGCGCCTACTCGGTCGCGCTCGAAGTGAGCTCGAATTCCTGCGTCCCGGTGCAATTCTCGAGGACCTGCAGGATCGGCTGCTGGCATTGCAGGAAACCTGCCGCGAACTCGGCGAGGCGATCTCGAAGCAGTACTTCCATGCCGCGCCGTGGGTGGCGTGGACCGATGCCGGGTCCGGCACATACGAAGATCAATTGGAAGGTGAACTGTGAGCTGGCGTATGCGTGTCGTGCACACCACGGGCTATCAGTACGACGCACCGGTGACGTCGTCGTACAACGAGGCTCGACTGACGCCGCGAAGTGACAACCGGCAGAACGTCATTCTGAACCGAGTCGAGACCAACCCGGTGACCCGCTCCTACCGGTACACCGACTACTGGGGAACGGCGGTGACGGCATTCGACCTGCACGCGCCGCACACCGAGCTCGAGGTGACCGGTTCGTCGGTGGTCGAGACCGACCCCTTCGTCTACCCCGACGAGAACGCCTCATGGGAGGAGCTGGCCAGCGACCCGATCACCGACCGCTTCAACGAGGTGCTCGACAACACCGAGTACGTGCCGAAGAACAGGCAACTCGCGTCGGTCGCGAAAAAGCTGTCGAAGGGTCTGCCGCCGCAGGAATCGGTCGTCGAGATCTCCAACTGGGTCAACCAGGAGATGTCGTACGTTCCCGGTACCACCGGTGTGCACACCTCGGCGGTGGAGGCCTGGTCGGAGAAGAAGGGTGTGTGTCAGGACTACGCCCACCTGACGCTGCTGATGCTGCGCAGCGTCGGCATCCCCAGTCGGTACGTCTCGGGCTACCTGCATCCGAAGAAGCAGGCCGCGATCGGTGCGACGGTCGAGGGCCAGTCTCACGCCTGGATCGAGGCCTGGACCGGTGCGTGGTGGGGCTACGACCCGACCAACGCCATCGCCGTCAACGAGCAGCACGTGTCGGTAGGACTCGGCCGTGATTACGCCGACGTCCCGCCGCTCAAGGGCATCTTCTCCGGCGGCGGTTCGACGGCTCTCGACGTGGTCGTGGAGATCACGCGACTGGCCTAGCGTCGTGCGCGTTTTGCGTACCCAGGGATACGCAAAACGCGCACGAGGTCAGTTCCAGCCGTAGTCCCGACGCAACCGATCTGCCACGGACTCGAACTGAGCTCTACCGAGGATTGCGCCTTCGCGACGAATACCGTCCTCGGGCACGTCGAGAACTCGGTCCAGACGAATCCAGCTCGGGCGCCCCTCGGCGTCCCACGCACCGGATCCGATCGACTGCCAGTCGCGGTCGCCGTCGCGGCTGCTCTGGCTCGACAGCATCAGGCCGAGCAGATCGTTGCCCTCACGACCGATGACCAGCACCGGGCGGTCCTTGCCCTGAGTGGCGTCTTCCTCGTAGGTAACCCAGGTCCAGACGATCTCACCCGGATCGGCCTTGCCGTCCAGATCGGGGGAGTACTCGATGGTCCGCGCCCGTTGGGCGGTCGGCCTGGTCTGCGATGCCACCGGACGGCCGGGGCGAGGTGCCGGAGCCGGCGTGCGCGACGCGCTTCCGGAGATCGCGTCCTTGCCTTTCTGCAGCGCACCGGAGTTCTGTAGTTGACGCAGTAGCCTCGGGCCCTCGCGCAGTGCGATCTTGCCCAGTTCCTTGCCGAATCTGCTCCAGTTGCCAGCCATGCGGCGAGTGTAGCCACGGCGGCAGCGCTACAAACCGCCCTGACTCACCGGGCGACCAGCCACGACGGACAGCCGGGGACGGCGCACCGTTCCGCTCGTGGGACGATAGGGAAACCCGTTCGCTCATTTCGAACACGCCAGCCGAAGGATACGAGTGCCCAGCTTCGCCGACACGACGTTCACCGATCCGTCCAGGATCAGGAACTTCTGCATCATCGCCCACATCGACCACGGAAAGTCGACGCTGGCAGACCGGATGTTGCAGCTCACCGGCGTCGTCGACGACCGGTCGATGCGTGCGCAGTATCTGGACCGGATGGACATCGAGCGCGAACGCGGCATCACCATCAAGGCGCAGAACGTGCGTCTGCCCTGGGTCGTCGACGGCGAAGAATTCGTTCTGCACCTCATCGACACCCCCGGCCACGTCGACTTCACGTACGAGGTGTCCCGCGCGCTCGAAGCGTGTGAAGGTGCTGTCTTGCTCGTCGACGCTGCTCAGGGCATCGAGGCGCAGACACTGGCGAACCTCTACCTGGCTCTCGACAAAGAGCTCACCATCATCCCTGTGCTCAACAAGATCGACCTGCCTGCTGCCGACCCGGATCGCTACGCCGCCGAAATCGCGCACATCATCGGATGCGAGGCCGACGACGTGCTGCGGGTGTCCGGCAAGACCGGAGTGGGCGTCGAGGAACTGCTCAACGAGGTCGTCAAGCTGGTGCCGGCTCCGGTCGGCAACCCGGACGGGCCTGCCCGCGCGATGATCTTCGACTCGGTCTACGACACCTACCGAGGTGTCGTCACCTACGTCCGAGTGGTCGACGGCGCACTCAACCCTCGTGAGAAGGTCACGATGATGTCGACCGGCTCGACGCACGAGTTGCTCGAAGTCGGCATCGTGTCGCCGGATCCGAAGGCCACGAAGGGCCTGGGTGTCGGCGAGGTGGGGTACCTGATCACCGGCGTCAAGGACGTCCGTCAGTCCAAGGTCGGCGATACCGTCACCACGTTCCGCAAGGGTGCTACCGAGCCGCTGACCGGTTACCGCGAGCCACGGCCGATGGTCTACTCGGGCCTTTACCCACTCGACGGCTCCGACTACCCGGATCTGCGCGACGCCCTCGAAAAGCTTCAGCTCAACGACGCGGCCCTGACCTACGAGCCGGAGACCTCCGTGGCTCTCGGATTCGGCTTCCGCTGCGGCTTCCTGGGGTTGCTGCACATGGAAATCACCCGCGAGCGGCTCGAGCGCGAATTCAACCTCGACTTGATCTCGACCTCGCCGAACGTAGTCTACCGCGTCGAGATGGAAGACGGTGCCGAGCACATCGTCACCAACCCGTCGTACTGGCCCGAGGGCAAGGCTCGGGAAGTGTTCGAGCCCATGGTCAAGTGCACCATCATTTCGCCGAGCGAGTTCATCGGCTCGATCATGGAGCTGTGTCAGGGTCGACGAGGCGAGCTCGGCGGTATGGACTACCTGTCGGAGACTCGTGTCGAACTGCGCTACACGATTCCAATGGCCGAGATCATCTTCGACTTCTTCGACATCCTGAAGTCACGTACTCGGGGATACGCCAGCCTCGACTACGAGGAGATCGGCGAGCAGAGCGGTGCGCTGGTGAAGGTGGACATCCTGCTGCAGGGCGAGGCTGTCGACGCCTTCAGCGCGATCGTCCACAAGGACGCCGCTGCGGCCTACGGCAACAAGATGACGACCAAGCTGAAGGAACTGATTCCGCGGCAGCAGTTCGAGGTGCCGATTCAGGCTGCTATCGGATCTCGCATCATCGCCCGCGAGAACATCCGCGCCATCCGTAAGGACGTGCTTGCCAAGTGCTACGGCGGCGACATCAGCCGTAAGCGCAAGCTGCTCGAGAAGCAGAAGGAAGGCAAGAAGCGAATGAAGACCATCGGACGGGTCGAAGTTCCGCAGGAAGCCTTCGTGGCGGCACTGTCCTCGGAGTCCTCGTCGGACAAGCCGAAGAAGTAGCCGGACGTAACCTCACACCCTTTTTGCCGACTGCGCGCCCCCGCTCGCTTCAGAACAGGGGCGCGCAGTCGGCAACAGGGGCGCGCGGCCCCCGCCCAACCCTCTCGCGAATGTCGGGCGAGTACATTTCGAATCTGTGACGACACCGATCCTGAAGAAATTGCGTGTTCCCGTTGTCGGTGCGCCCATGGCGGGCGGTCCGAGTACTCCCGAGCTCGCCCGGGCTGTGTCCGAGGCCGGCGGACTCGGAATGATTGCCGGCGCGTTGTTGACGCCGGATGCCTTTGCCGCGCAGGTGGATTCGATGCGGGGTCTGGTGTTCGGGGTCAATCTTTTCCTACCCGAGGAGCCGTCGGGCGCGGATGTCGACTCCTACGCCCAGCATCTGGCATCGTGGTTCGAGCGATTCGACGCCGAACCCGGCGTGCTCAAACGCCGCGATGATTACTACCCGGAGAAATTCGCCTGGCTGCTTGCCCATCCGGTGCCGGTGGTGTCGAGTACTTTCGCCACCTTCGATGCCGACGAGGTTGCCCAGCTGCATTCGGTGGGAACCGAAGTGTGGGCAACGGTGTCAACCGCCTCCGACGCGTCCATCGCCACCGCGAACGGTGTGGACGCGCTGGTGGTGCAGGGTCCCGAGGCGGGCGGACACCGAGGCACGTTCGACGGGTCGGCTCCGGAAGAGCCGTTGACGGAGTTGCTGGTCGCAGTGCGCGAGATATCGGATCTGCCCCGAATCGCGGCCGGCGGGCTCATGGACGGCAACGACATTGCGCCGCTGCTGGATTCGGGTGCTGCGCATGCAGCCCAGCTGGGTACCGCGTTTCTGAACACTCCCGAGGCAGGAACGAAGCCCGTGCACCGCGAGCAGCTGGCCAGTGCGTCGGGTACCGCAGTGACGAAGGCGTTTTCGGGCCGTCCTGCGCGGGGCTTGGTGAACGAGTTCATGCGCGAGAACTCCGACGCCGCCCCGCTGGCGTATCCCGACCTGCACTATCTGACTGCGCCGATGCGCGCGAAGGCCGCAGCTGCGGGTGACCCGTCGGGACTGTCGATGTGGGCCGGGACCGGCTATCGCCGCACTCAGGCGAAACCGGCGGCCGAGCTGGTCGCCGAATGGGCGGGACAACTCGGCCGCTGAACCAGACAGCTCAGGGGTTGGCGTGGGCGGGCTGGAAGTGTCCCGATGCCTGCGCTTCCTCTGCTCGGATGACGTGCACCACGGCGTTGATCAACGCCAAGTGCGTGAATGCTTGCGGAAAGTTGCCGAGGTGACGGCCGGTGCGATGGTCGATCTCTTCGGCGTAGAGCTTGAGCGGGCTCGCGTAGGCAAGCAGTCGTTCGCACAGGTGCTTGGCGCGCGGGAGTTCGTCGATCTCCACCAGAGCGGACACGAGCCAGAACGAGCAGATCGTGAACGTGCCTTCCTCGCCGGACAAACCGTCGTCGGTGGTGTCGGTTCGATAGCGCAGAACCAAGCCGTCCTCGGTCAACTCGTCGGCGATGGCGAGCACTGTGGCACGAATGCGTTCGTCGTCGGCCGGCAGAAATCGCAGGAGGGGTGCGAGTAGCAACGACGCGTCCAGAGAGGGATCTCCGTACCGCTGCGTCAGCACGCCGCGCGAGTCCACGCCGTTGTCGAGGATGTCGGCCTTGATCTCGTCGGCGATTTCGTTCCACTTGGTCGAGTAGTCCTTCTCGCCGTGGATATCGGCGAGCTTCGCACCGCGATCGAGCGCAACCCAACACATCAGCTTCGAGGACGTGAAGTGCTGGGGCTCACCGCGTACCTCCCAGATGCCACGGTCGGGTTTGCGCCAGTTCGCGATCGCTTCCTCGACCTGCCGCTTGAGCAGAGGCCACAGGAACTCCGGGACGTGTTCACGCGACTTGACGTGCAAGTACACCGAGTCGAGCATGGTGCCCCAGATGTCGTGCTGCTCTTGGTCGTAGGCACCGTTGCCGATACGTACCGGTCGGGCGCCGTCGTACCCGGACAAGTGCGGTAGTTCGGCCTCGTCGAGGGTCTTCTCACCGCCGATGCCGTACATCACCTGAAGCGGGTTGACCTCCCCGTCTGCACTGGTGGCTACATCGGACATGAAGGCGAAGAAGTCGTTGGCCTCACGGTCGAGCCCGAGCGTGTACAGACCCCACAGAGCGAATGTCGAGTCGCGGACCCAGGTGTAGCGATAGTCCCAATTGCGTTCCCCACCAGGTGTTTCGGGTAGCGACGTGGTCGACGCGGCGAGCAGTGCTCCCGTGGGTGCGTAGGTCAGTCCTTTGAGGGTCAGAGCGCTGCGCTGGAGGTAGCCGCGCCACGGATGATCGGGGAATCGGCCGATCGTGATCCACTGCCGCCAGCATTCGGAGGTCTGCCACATCTTGCTGGCCGCTTCCTCGAACGTCTGCGGTGCGAGAAGATCGGACCACGACAGCGCAACGAAAATGTTGTCGCCCTCCGTCATTCGGGTTCGCGCGCGTGCTTCGCGGCCCTCGATGCCGATCCGAAGATTGGTGGTCAATTTCAGGGTGGGCTGGTCGCCGTCGGCGCTCGCCTCGCAGGTCGCGGTGGTCTCCTCGTACACCTTGCCGGTGTACTCCCATGTCGCGGGTGCCCGATGGTAGTCGAAGGCGGGCTCGCAGCTCATCTCCAATTCGACTGTGCCGCTGACACATTTGATGGTTCGAAGCAAGATGTGCTCGGCATCCCAGTCGCTCGGTGCGCGCTTGTGAGTTCGAGAACGCTGATCGGTGTTGTGCCAGGGGCCCATCACCAACGCGTCACGCACGATGAGCCACCCGGTCTCGGTCTGCCAGGTCGTCTCCACGATGAGGCCGCCGGGCAAATAGCGCCGCGCCGCAGGGACCGACTGACCGTAGGGGCCGACTCGAAAGTGGCCGGCACTTCGATCGAGAATCGCTCCGAAGATGCTGGGGGAGTCCGGCCGCGGCACACACATCCATTCGACGGAGCCGTTTCGGGCGATGAGGCACGTCGTCTCGCAGTCCGAGAGAAATGCGTAGTCGTCGATGGGCGGAAACGCGCTGCGGTAGGAGACCAACGTGGACACCGGCGCATCGGTGCTGCCCAACGCACCTTGGACTTCCGTTCCGCCCAGGCCTGGATGTCCTGAGCCCATGGCCGGCTCCTCGGCGACCGGGGGCACGGGCGAAACCTCATCGAATGCCGTCATGGCGTAATCATCGACCGATCCGTGGCAGCCGTCCACTGAGAGGCCGTACTCGGCGTGGCGCGGCTCAGGTGGAGCCCTGGTTTAAGCTGCGAGGATGGAATCGTTCGCGCGGTGGTGGGACGGCGTCGAGCTGTGGGTGACGGGCCTTCCGTTCGTTCCGCAGTCGGTCGTCGTCCTCGCAGTGCTCGTTCCGGTTGCGTTCGTCTCGGCTCGGGTGTTCGATCGCGTGCTGGCAGTGATCCTGCGCGTGTTGGGCCGTGACGCCAGCGCAGCACGCGAGGCCGAGCTCTCGGCCTCGACGTCTACGACGAAGGATGGACTGTAATGCCGCGGTCTCGGGTGACATGGGCTCTGATCGCGCTGCTGGCGTTGGTCGTCATCGCGTGGTTGATCACTCGCTGACACGCGCCCGTCGTGCACGCGCACGACTCCTCTGATTAGAGTCGGTCCGGAACCTCTGCTAGATTCCTGACCGTGTCTTCTGCCGCCGAGTACCGCGTCCGCCACCAGTTGGCGTTGATTGCTGTCGGCATGCTGGCAGTCGCCGATATCGACTGTTGTTGATTCTTTCCTTCGCGAATCGGTTTCGTCGATCCACTGTCGCCGCGTAGTGCAGTGTGTCCGCACGACGGACCGGAGTCCGTGCCGCCAGTTCGCTGCTTCGCCGGCCGGGTCCTGACTGCTACGGCGCTCAGCGCGAATCTCCTTGCGTGTCTTGTGTTCTTTCCTCATCGTCACACCACCATGAAAGGCCTTTCGCAATGAGGCATCGTTCTCGTTATCTGCTCACCACGTTCGCAGCTGTGGGAACTCTTCTGGTCACCGCCTGCGGCGGCGGTTCCAGCGATGTCGTCGGGGGCGGGTCGGACACTGCCAGTGGCCCGGCTCTGACACTCGTCGGCTACGCAGTGCCGAAGAACGGCTGGGACGCAATCGGTCCGGCGTTCGCAGCCACCGAGGATGGAGAGGGTACGGCGATCAACGCCGATTACGGCGCATCCGGAAACCAGTCGCGCAAGGTTGCCGACGGCGCGCCTGCGGACATCGTCAACTTCTCCGTCGAGCCGGATGTCACTCGACTTGTCAAGGCGGGCAAGGTCGACGAGGACTGGAACCAGAACGCGTACGGCGGGGTGCCGTTCGGCTCGGTGGTGACCATCGTCGTCCGCGAGGGCAATCCGAAGAACATCCAGACGTGGGACGACCTGATCAAGCCCGACGTTCAGGTCATCAGCCCGAGCCCCCTCAGCTCCGGATCGGCGAAGTGGAACCTGCTCGCGCCGTACGCCGCCAAGAGCAACGGTGGCCAGGACAAGCAGGCCGGTCTCGACTTCGTTCGTACGCTCGTCGCCGATCACTTCCCTGTGCAGCCCGAATCCGGTCGCGCCGCAACCGAAGCGTTCCTGCAGGGACAGGGCGACGCGCTACTGAGCTACGAGAACGAGGCACTGCTCATCGAAGAGCAGGGACAGAAGGTGGAGCACGTGGACGTTCCCGTCACCTTCCGCATCGACAACCCGGTGGCAGTGATCAACAGCAGTGCGAACCTCGAGCGTGCGAATGCTCTGAACGATTTCGTCTACTCCGACGAAGGCCAGAAGATCTGGGCCGAGGCGGGTTTCCGGCCGACCAATCCGGAGATCGCCTCCGAATACTCGGACAAGTTCTTCACGCCCGAAAAGCTGTACACCATCGATGATCTCGGCGGCTGGACTCAGGTCGACGCCGACCTGTTCGGAGACAACGGCGCAATTGCGACGATCTACCAGGAAAGTACTCGGTAGATGTCGTCGTCGACCGGTGAACCCGCGGCCCCGGGTTCGATCGCCCCGCTCAGTGCGACACCTCGGTTTCGTGCTGGGCGGGAAGGTCGCAAGTTCCGGGGCCCCGGTTCGGTGGGTCCGCTGGGCCTCGGTGTCGCTGTTCTGTGGCTCAGTGTCATCGTGCTGCTGCCGTTGGCGGCGTTGACGGTTCAGTCGTTCGACGGCGGCCTCGGTGGTTTCTGGGATGCGGTCACCGAGACACGTGCCATCGCCACGTTCAAGGTGACTCTGCTGGTGTCCGTGGCTGCCGCCGTGATCAACCTCTTTCTCGGCACTCTGATCGCGTGGGTTCTGGTACGCGACGAGTTTCCCGGCAAGCGTTTCGTCAATGCCCTGATCGACCTGCCGTTCGCACTACCGACCATCGTGGCGAGCTTGGTGTTGCTGTCGCTGTACGGACCGTCGAGTCCGATCGGCATCGTCTTCAACGCCACCAAGCCTGCGGTCATCGTGGCGCTGCTGTTCGTCACGCTCCCGTTCGTGGTGCGTGCGGTGCAGCCGGTGCTGATAGAACTCGACAAGGACGTCGAAGAGGCGGCCGCATCGCTGGGTGCGAACAACTGGACCATTTTTCGGCGCATCGTGTTGCCGGTACTGCTTCCGGCTGTGCTCTCGGGCGGTGGGCTCGCGTTCGCCCGTGCCATCGGCGAATTCGGGTCTGTGGTGTTGATCGGCGGCAACATCCCCAACGACACGCAGGTCGCTTCGCAGTACATCCGTGAACTCATCGAGTACGACCGGCCGGTCGACGCAGCCGCAATCTCTGTGGTGCTGTTGGCAATCGCCTTCGCTGTGCTGTTCGTGCTCCGCATCATCGGCAACAGGTTGGCCAGACGGGAAGAGCAGATCTCGTGAAAATCGGTCTCCCGATCAAACTGTCCCTGCGTGCCGTCGCACTGATCTATCTCGCTGTGCTCGTGCTGTTCCCCCTCGGTGCCATCCTGTTTCGCACGTTCGAGGACGGGGTGGTGGCGTTCTGGGAGCAGATCACCACTCCCGCCGCGCAATCCGCTCTCCAACTCTCCCTGTTGATCGTGGCGATCGTCGTTCCCATCAACGTCGTGTTCGGAATCGTCACAGCGTTGGCATTGGTACGCGGACGGTTCCGCGGCAAGGGGATACTCGAAGCGATCGTGGACCTGCCGTTCGCGGTGTCGCCGATCATCACCGGCGTCGCGCTCATCCTGCTGTGGGGTGCCAACGGATGGTTCGGTGGCATCGAAAGCCTCGGTTTCAAGGTCATCTTCGCGCTACCCGGCATGGTCATCGCGACGATATTCGTCACCTTGCCGTTCGTCGTTCGCGAAGTGGAACCGGTCCTGTACGAGATCGGTGAAGAGCAGGAAGAGGCTGCCTCGACTCTGGGTGCGAGTACCTGGCAGACGTTCTGGCGAATCACGTTGCCTGCCATCCGATGGGGACT
The DNA here is from genome assembly GCF_002258575.1 of Rhodococcus sp. 05-2254-5. NCBI lineage: Bacteria > Bacillati > Actinomycetota > Actinomycetes > Mycobacteriales > Nocardiaceae > Rhodococcus > Rhodococcus sp. 05-2254-5. The sequence goes on from NZ_NOZG01000002.1 coordinate 262,881, forward strand.
GACCTACGGCGTGGTGCTCACCGTCGCACGTTCGCTCGGAGAATTCGGCGCCGTCATCATGGTCTCCACCAACCTGCCCGGCATTTCCCAGACGCTCACACTGCTGGTCAATTCACGGTACGAGGACTTCAATCAGCAGGGCGCATACGCGGCGTCCACCTTGCTCATGGCGATCGCCGTCATCGTGCTGCTGCTGATGACGGTTCTCGACAAGAAGAGGACGAAGTAATGACCGAGACATCTTCCGAGATCGAGATCTCCGTGGTCGGCGCGAACAAGCGCTACGGCGATTTCGCCGCCCTCGATGACGTCAGCATCGACATCCCGAAGGGCTCGTTGACGGCGCTGCTCGGACCGAGTGGCTCGGGCAAGTCCACGCTGCTTCGATCCATCGCAGGCCTCGAGCAGCTCGATACGGGCCGAGTGGTGCTGGCAGGCCAGGACGTCACCTGGGTGAGCCCGCAGCGTCGCGAGATCGGGTTCGTGTTTCAGCACTACGCCGCGTTCAAACACCTGACGGTGCGCGACAACGTGGCGTTCGGCTTGCAGATCCGCAAGCGGCCCAAGGCCGAAATTGCCAAGAAGGTCGACGAACTGCTCGAGATCGTCGGTCTGGCGGGTTTCCAAGGCCGCTACCCGGCGCAGCTGTCCGGAGGACAGCGTCAACGCATGGCGCTGGCACGTGCACTCGCGGTCGACCCGCAGGTTCTCCTCCTCGACGAGCCCTTCGGTGCCCTCGATGCCAAGGTGCGCGCAGATCTACGGACGTGGCTGCGCCGATTGCACGACGAGGTGCACGTCACCACTGTGTTGGTGACTCACGACCAGGAAGAAGCGCTCGACGTCGCCGACCGAATCGCGGTGCTGAACAAGGGCAGAATCGAACAGGTCGGCACCCCGGAGGATCTCTACGATCGCCCTGCAAACAACTTCGTGATGTCGTTCCTCGGTCAGGTGGCCAGGCTGAACGGACTTCTGGTGCGCCCGCACGACATTCGTGTCGGACGCGACCCGTCGTTGGCACAGGCGCAGGCGAGTGGCACGGCAGAATCTGCCGGGGTGACGCGGGCCGTCGTCGAACGGGTCGTACGCCTCGGCTTCGAGGTGAAGGTCGAGCTCAAGAACGCGGCCACCGGCGAGTTGTTCGCGGCGCAGATCACGCGCGGCGACAGCGAGGCGCTGGGGCTGCACGAGGGCGAAACCGTCTACGTCCGCGCGACTCGGGTTCCGACGATCACGGATACGACCGAATCGGCTCCGGTGCACTGATCGGACGAGCAGTACCTTTCGTGCTATGCGATCGAGCGATCGTGCGCGAGAGCTGCGTCGTACCGCCTGGAGGCGAGCTCGGCCACTGCCGGATGAGGGCCCAGAACATCGGCGTACGTCACGTTCGGGACGCCGTCCAGCACCTGTGAGATGCGGTCGGTGAGTCTCCCGGGTGCCAGGAACCAGGGAGCCACCACGATCCGGGTGGCTCCCAGCGCGCGCAGCTGTGCGACCGCGTCGAGTGGAGACGGATCGACGGACGTGGCGAAACAGGTGACAACTCCCGCCCAGCCGGTGCCGGACACCACTTCGTTCGCAACTCGACGGCTACGGTCGTTCGCCGAAGAATCGCTCGATCCGACGGCAGCCAAGGCGACTCCGACGGTCGAATCGCCGAGCACCGCACCGGCGTCGAGAACACGATCACGAACGGCGTCGACGAGAAGTGGGTCGTCGCCCAGCACCTCGGATTGACCGATCGATACGTGCGGCTGCCGCACCCGCGCTGCAGCCAACAAAGCAGGCAGGTCCACTCGGGCGTGGAAAGCACTGCCCAACAACAGCGGAACCGCGACGATGCGAACATGCCCGGCATCGGCCAGCTCGTCGAGTGCCTGCTCGACACTGGGCTCACTGAGGTCGAGAAACGCCACGCGGACATCGAGATCCGGACGCCGTCGACGCAGGACGTCGACGGCGCGGTGGATCGTCTCGCTCGAGCGGGGATCGCGGCTGCCGTGCGCCACCGCGAGCAGAGCCGTCACGCCGGAACTGCCGACCCCAGCTCGACGGCGGCCAGTGCGTTGCCCACCAGACCGGCTGCCAGTGTGTTGCCACCGGCCGGATCGATCAGCAAGAAGCTGCCGGTGTGCCTGTTGACGGCGTAGTCGTCGGCCACGATCGGCTCGGCAACGCGAACAGAGATGCGTCCGATTTCGTTGAGCTCCAACGATTCCGGGCCCTCGTGTGCAGTGAGGTCCTGTTCGTCGAAACGCTCGACGAGAGCCCCGACGATGGCCTGGGTGGTACGAGTGCCGTGCTTGAGCAGCAGACGAGCGCCCGGGCGAAGCGGCTTCTCGGCGAGCCAGCACACCGTGGCCTCGAAGTCGCCGATCGGTTCCGGTGCGTCCTGCGGGGAGGCGATGGTGTCGCCGCGCGAGACGTCGACATCGTCGGCGAGGACGAGGGTGACGCTACGGCCGGCATGCGCGGTACGCAGCTCGCCGTCCGCGGTGTCGATGCGCTCCACTGTCGTTCGGGTGCCCGAGGGCAGGATGACGACCTCGTCGCCGACGTCGACGGAGCCCGCTGCGACCTGGCCGGCATATCCGCGGTAGTCCGGGAATTCCGCTGTGCGCGGCCGGATCACGTACTGCACGGGGAATCGCAGACCGACCCGGTGAGGTTCGGCGTCCACCGGGACCGACTCGAGGTGCTCGATGAGGGTGGGCCCGTCGTAGTACGGGGTCTTGTCGGACTTCACTGCCACGTTGTCGCCGTGCAACGCCGAGACGGGGATTTCGATGACGTCCTCGGTGGACCACCCGAGCGAGGAGGTCAGTGAATTGAATTCGGCCGAGATGTCGGTGAACACCGTCGCGGGGTCTTCGACCAGGTCGATCTTGTTGACGGCGAGCACCAGGCGCGGAACACCGAGCAGAGCCAGAACGGCTGCGTGCCTGCGGGTCTGGGTGATCACACCTTTACGGGCATCGACGAGCAGGATGACCAACTGCGCAGTCGACGCACCGGAGACGGTATTGCGGGTGTACTGCACGTGTCCGGGGGTATCGGCCAGCACGAACGAGCGGTGCGGCGTCGCGAAGTAGCGGTAGGCGACATCGATGGTGATGCCCTGTTCGCGTTCCGCGCGTAGGCCGTCGACGAGGAGGGACAGGTCCGGTGTGGCCAGTCCCTTGTCCACGGACGCGCGCGTGACGGCATCGATCTGGTCTGCGAGAACGGATTTGGTGTCGTACAACAGGCGTCCGACAAGAGTGGACTTGCCGTCGTCGACGCTGCCTGCGGTAGCGAGGCGAAGGAGTTGCGTACCCGTGCTGGTGCTGCTCATCAGAAGTATCCTTCTCGTTTGCGATCTTCCATGGCAGCCTCGGACACGCGGTCGTCGCCGCGAGTGGCTCCGCGTTCGGTCAGCCTGGACGCGGCGACCTCGGCCAGGATTGCCTGATTGTCGGCAGCCTCGGACAGGACGGCGCCGGTGGTGGATCCGTCGCCGACGGTGCGGTAGCGCACCGACAGTGTCTGCAACTCTTCACCTTCGGCCGGTCCGCCCCAGACGCCCGGCGTCATCCACATGCCGTCGCGCTGATACACCGGGCGCTGGTGGGCGTAGTAGATGCTGGCCAACTCCACGTCGTCGCGAGCGATGTAGCGCCAGATGTCGAGTTCGGTGAAGTTGCTGAGCGGGAACACGCGCACCTGCTCGCCGGGGGAGTGCTTGCCGTTGTACAGATTCCACAGTTCCGGACGCTGCTTCTTCGGCTCCCACTGCCCGAATGCGTTGCGCAGCGAGAAGATTCGCTCCTTGGCGCGGGCGCGTTCCTCGTCGCGTCGGGCACCGCCGAACACGGCGTCGAACCGGTTCTCGGAGATCGCGTCGAGGAGAGGAACGGTCTGCAGAGGGTTGCGGATGCCGTCGGGGCGCTCGGTGAGACGTCCGTCGGCGAGGTACTCCTCGACGCTGGCCACGTGCAGGCGCAGGTTGTACTTCGCAACCACGTGGTCGCGGAAATCCAGCACCTCCTGCAGGTTGTGCCCGGTGTCGACGTGCAGCAGTGCGAACGGCAGGGGAGCGGGCCAGAAGGCCTTGATGGCCAGGTGCAGCAGAACCGTCGAGTCCTTGCCGCCCGAGAACAGGATGACGGGGCGCTCGAATTCGCCGGCCACCTCTCGGAAGATGTGGATGGCTTCGGATTCGAGTGCGTCGAGGGTGTCGAACCGATCTGCATCGAGATGGGTGCGTCCGACGGTCGCCGTCGTGAGGTCGAGTGTCATGAGGCGTGCAACCCACATTCGGTCTTGGCCTTGCCGGCCCAACGACCGCTGCGCGGGTCGGCTCCGGGGGCAGGTTTGACGGTGCACGGTGCGCACCCGATGGACGGATATCCCTCGTCGACGAGAGGGTTGACCAGGATCGAATGTTCGTCGATGTAGGCCTGCATCTCCTCGTCCGACCACGGTGCGATCGGGTTGATCTTCACCAGGCCGAAGGCGTCGTCGAACGAGATCAACGGAGCGTTGGCGCGCGTCGGGGCCTCGACTCGCCGGATGCCGGTGACCCACGCGCTGTAGTTCGCCAGTTCCTTCTTCAGCGGCGCCACTTTGCGCATCGCGCAGCAGCGGTTCGGTTCGCGGGCGAACAGGTCCTTGCCGTCGATCGCATCCTGTTCTGCGACAGTCTTCTCGGCGCGGGCGTTGACGACGTGCACGCCGTAGACGGCCTCGACGGCATCGCGCGTTCCGATGGTCTCGGCAAAGTGGTAGCCGGTGTCGAGGAACAGGACGTCCACTCCGGGGTGAACCTGTGCGGCGAGGTGAACGAGAACCCCGTCCTGCATGTTGGAGGCGACGATGAAGTCGCTACCGAAGGTGTCCTCGGTCCATTGCAACAACTCGAGCGGGCTTGCGCCGTCGAGTTCGCGGGCACCGCGCTCGGCGATGTCCTTCAGTTGGTCGACCGTCAAATTCAGTCTGGTACTCATCGCAAATCCGCCTCGTCTGCTCGCACGGCCCATTGAGCGAACCGTTCGCCGTCTTCGCGGTGCTTGTCGAAATTGCGCACCACTCTGTCGATGTAATCTCCCAGCTCGGAGCTGTTGACCTTGTGCTGACGCAACTTTCGGCCGAACGCACTGTCCAGGCCGAGGCTGCCTCCGAGGTGAACCTGGAAACCCTCGATCTGATTCCCGTCCCCGTCGTCGACCAACTGTCCCTTGAACCCGATGTCGGCGATCTGCGACCGCGCGCACGAGTTGGGGCAACCGTTGATGTTGATCGTGATCGGAACGTCGAGTCGACTGTTGATGTCGGACAAGCGCTCTTCGAGCTCGGGGACGAGAACCTGTGAGCGCTTGCGGGTTTCGGCGAACGAGAGCTTGCAGAACTCGATGCCACTGCACGCCATCAGATTCTTGCGCCAATGCGAGGGGCGAGCCGGTAGGCCCAGCGCATCGAGGTCCGAGATCAGCTGCTCGAGCGTCTCGTCCGGAACATCCAGCACGATCAGCTTCTGATACGGCGTGAATCGGACGCGATCCGACCCGGCCTTCTCGGCGGCGTCGGCGACGGCCGCGAGGATGGTGCCGGACACGCGACCCGCGATGGGCGCGACACCGACGGCGTTGAGCCCGTTCTTGAGCTTCTGGATCCCGACATGATCACGGGGCCGAGCGGGCTTCTCGGGAGCCGGGCCGTCGATGAGCTTGCGGTGCAGGTACTCGTCCTCGAGGACCTGGCGGAACTTTTCGATGCCCCAGTCCTTGATGAGGAACTTCAGGCGCGCCTTGGTGCGAAGCCGGCGGTAGCCGTAGTCACGGAAGATCGAGACGACGCCTTCCCATACATCGGGAACGTCCGCGAGCGGAACCCAGACACCGACGCGCTGCGCGAGCATCGGGTTGGTGGACAGGCCGCCGCCGACCCACAGGTCCAGGCCGGGCCCGTGCTCGGGGTGGTTGACACCGATGAAGGCGACGTCGTTGATCTCGTGCACTACGTCCTGCAGACCCGAGATCGCGGTCTTGAACTTGCGTGGCAGGTTCGAGTACTCGGGCTTGCCGATGTACCGCTCGACGATCTCGTCGATGGCCGACGTCGGGTCGAGAATCTCGTCGACCGCTTCACCTGCCAGTGGGGAACCGAGCACCACACGCGGGCAGTCTCCGCATGCCTCGGTCGTCTTCAGGCCGACTGCCTCGATTCGACGCCAGATCTCGGGGACGTTCTCGACCTCGATCCAGTGGAACTGGACGTTCTCGCGATCGGAGAGGTCCGCGGTGTCGCGGCCGAACTCCTTCGAGATCTGAGCCAGAGTGCGCAGCTGCTCCAGATTCAATGCACCGGCATCGCACCGGATGCGCATCATGAAGTACTTCGCCTCGAGCAGGTCGATGTTGTCGTCACCGGTGAAGGTGCCGTCGTAGCCCTGTTCACGCTGGGTGTAGAGACCCCACCAGCGGAACCGGCCGCGCAGATCGCCCTTGTCGATGCTGTCGAAACCCTGCTTCGAGTAGATGTTCTCGATGCGGGCGCGCACGTTGAGCGGGTTGTCGTCCTTCTTGGACTGCTCGTTGGCGTTGAGCGGCTCTCGATAGCCCAGAGCCCACTGGCCTTCGGCGCGACGCTTGGTCGGCCGCGGCGCTCGCTCTCGCGGTGTGGCGGAGGCAGCGTCGGTGGTCGCGTCGCTGGTCGACGACATGCAATGCTCCTGCATCTTCGGTGCGGGCCGGCTCCGATCGTTGCGCAGAAGAGCGCTCACGAGATGGTGCGGAACCGGTGGATCGAATGGACTTGCTCCAAGGAGGGCTGGGTCAGCAGCCGGTCGTGTGTCGACACGACGCGCTGCAGACACGGCCGAGATCGACGTGGCGGCGCGCCACGAGTCGAATTCCTGAGTCGGTCACGGGTGCCATTGTGCCACGTCATCGACCGGGTGCCGACCGCGGCGGCCTATTTACCCCAAAATTCCGGTAAATAGGCTGGCAGGGTGCGAGTCGTGCGTGCACAACGCCCTGGGCGGCGCGTGGATCGGGCCGCCGGTGAACTCTGGGACACTGGAGTCCGTGAATACCGTCGTCGATACCTCCTCAGTCTTCGAGCTGCCGTCCGGCGCATTCGACGGAGTGGGGGAACGTGCGTTCGGGATCTACGTGCATGTGCCCTTCTGCGCCACGCGATGCGGGTACTGCGACTTCAATACGTATACGGCCGGGGAGCTGGGCACATCGGCGTCGCCGCAGTCCTGGTTGGAGGGCCTGCGCAGAGAACTCGACGCTGCGGCGAACCTGATCGGAACGGGCGCGGGTCGAGTACCGACGGCCGACACAGTCTTCGTCGGAGGTGGGACGCCGTCGTTGCTCGGCGGCGACGGCCTCGCGGACGTATTGGGCGCGGTCCGGTCGAGCTTCGGGCTGTCCGACGGTGCGGAAGTGACCACGGAATCGAACCCGGAATCGACGTCGCCTGCATTCTTCGAGCGGCTGCGGGACGCCGGGTTCACGCGGGTGTCTTTGGGAATGCAGTCCGCGGCGCCGCACGTTCTGGCGGTTCTGGATCGCACCCACACTCCGGGGCGAGCGGTGGCCGCAGCGAACGAAGCGTCCGCAGCCGGCTTCGAGCACGTGAACCTCGACCTCATCTACGGAACGCCGGGCGAGCGAGACAGCGATCTCGACCAGTCCCTCGCTGCGGTGCTCGACGCGGGTGTCGACCATGTCTCCGCGTACGCACTGATCGTCGAGGACGGCACCGCCATGGCGCGAAAGGTGCGCCGAGGTGAGTTGCCCGCACCCGACGACGACGTGTTGGCGAGCCGATACGAGCGCATCGACACGGCCATGAACGCAGCAGGCCTGTCCTGGTACGAGGTATCGAACTGGGCCGCCGATGCCGATGCGCGTTGCCGGCACAACATCGGCTACTGGGACGGCGGCGATTGGTGGGGTGCCGGGCCGGGAGCGCACAGCCACATCGGCGGCACGCGATTCTGGAACGTCAAACACCCGGCCACCTATGCCGATCGGCTCGCCGCGGGCGAGCTGCCGGTGCAGGGCAGTGAGCTGCTCACCGCGCAGGACCGTCATCTCGAAGAACTGATGCTGACCGTGCGTCTGCGCTCAGGAGTGCCGATGAGTCTGCTGGGGCCGACCGAGCTCGCAGCCGCCGAGCAGACCGTGGCGGACGGATTGATGGTGCAGCGAGGCGATCACCTCGTGCTGACCGACCGCGGCCGGTTGCTCGCCGACGCCGTGGTGCGCACCATCGCCGCGGCCTGAACGACCTGTTTCAGGCTGCAGTGTTCTCAGGGCCCTCGAACCCTCAGGCTCCCAGGGCGTCGTAGTCGAACACTCTGGCGTGCAACACCGTTCGACTGCGCAGCGCCGCCCGGACAGCGCGGTGCAGGCCGTCCTCGAGGTAGATGACGCCTCGGAACTGCACAGCATGGGGGAACAGGTCGCCGTAGAAGGTGGAGTCCTCGGACAACAACCGGTCGAGTTCGAGCACCTTGGTGGTGGTGACGATCTCGTCCAAACGCAGTTGGCGTGGAGGAATTCTCGACCAGTCCCTGATGGACAGGCCGTGCTCCGGGTAGGGCTTACCGTCTCGTACACCCTTGAAGATCATCGCGAGCCTCGAACCGCTGGACCGAATCGAAAGACAGTTTCCACTCGGACCACAGTAAGGCCTTGCACGAGCATGCGTTCCTCGGCTACTAGACTCGAGCGACGATTGACAACGAGAACGGAGGTGGGCACCGATGTCGAGCACCGACGACAGGCGGTTCGAGGTTCTGCGAGCGATCGTGGCGGACTACGTGTCCACTCAGGAGCCCGTCGGATCGCGTGCTCTTGTCGAGCGTCACAACTTGGGTGTGTCGAGTGCGACCGTGCGTAACGACATGGCTGTCCTCGAGGCAGAGGGCTACATTGCCCAACCGCACACCAGCTCCGGGCGGGTGCCGACCGACAAGGGCTACCGCCAGTTCGTGGACCGGATCGCCGACGTCAAACCGTTGTCAGCGGCCGAGCGTCGCGCCATCCTGGAGTTTCTCGAGAACGGCGTCGACCTGGATGATGTGCTGCGCCGCGGTGTTCGACTGCTCGCTCAGCTGACCCGGCAGGTAGCCGTGGTTCAGTACCCGACGCTGTCGGCGTCCTCGGTTCGACATCTGGAGGTCGTCGCCCTCACACCGGCTCGACTGCTGTTGGTGCTCATCACCGACTCCGGCCGGGTCGATCAACGCATCGTCGAACTCGGCGACGTCATCGACGACGAGAACTTGGCCCAGTTGCGGCGGTTGCTCGGCGGCGCACTGGAAGGCAAGCGGCTGGCGGCGGCGTCCGCAGCCGTGGCCGAGCTGGCCGAAAATTCACCTCCCGCCCTGCGTGACGCGATGATTCGTTCGGCCACGGTGCTGGTGGAATCGCTCGTCGAACATCCCGAGGAGCGGCTGGTTCTCGGCGGAACGGCCAATCTGACGCGCAATGCGGCGGACTTCGCGGGAGACGCAGGGTTTCCGGGATCGCTCCGAGCGGTACTCGAAGCGCTGGAAGAGCAAGTGGTGGTACTCAAGCTGCTCGCCGTGACGCAGGACACCCGCACCGTCACCGTGCGTATCGGCGAGGAGACGCAGGTCGAGGAGATGCGCGGAACATCGGTGATTTCCACCGGATACGGCTCTGCTGGCATGGTCCTGGGAGGGATGGGCGTTCTCGGCCCCACCCGAATGGACTATCCAGGAACAATCGCGTCGGTCGCGGCGGTTGCCAGGTACATCGGCGAGGTCCTGGCCGAGCGCTGACGCGAGCCGACGATCCATCGTCGGCCGCGGGGGCACAGCGGCCGCGACACAGCATCAACGAACGAGATTCATCTTCTAGGACGAAAGAGACGACGTGGCACGGGATTATTACGGGACTTTGGGCGTCGGCCAGCAGGCTACGGACCAGGAGATCAAACGCGCGTACCGCAAATTGGCGCGAGAGTTGCACCCGGACGTGAACCCGGACGAGGCCGCACAGGCCCGGTTCAAGGACATTTCCACCGCATACGAGGTGCTCTCCGATCCGGAGAAGCGTCGAATCGTCGACCTCGGCGGCGATCCTCTGCAGCAGGGCGGCGGCGGTGGTGGCGGCGGATTCGGCGGTGCCGGATTCGGGGGCGGCCTCGGCGACGTCTTCGAAGCGTTCTTCGGCGGCGGCGCAGGCGGTGGACAGCGCGGACCCAAGGGACGCGTACAACCCGGAGCCGATTCGCTGCTGCGCACCAAACTCACCCTCGACGAATGCGCCACCGGCGTCACCAAGCACATCACCGTCGACACGGCGATCCTGTGCGACCTGTGCACCGGCTCGGGCACCAACGGCGATTCCAAGCCCGTTCGGTGCGAGACCTGTGGCGGTGCCGGCGAAGTGCAGTCGGTGCAGCGCTCGTTCCTCGGCCAGGTCATGACCAGCCGTCCGTGCCCCACCTGCCGCGGTGCAGGCGAGACCATCCCGGACCCCTGCCGCAAGTGCGGCGGCGACGGCCGGGTGCGTTCGCGTCGGGACATCTCGGTGAAGGTCCCGGTCGGCGTCAGCAACGGCATGCGCATCAGGTTGGCCTCGCAGGGCGAGGTCGGGCCGGGTGGCGGCCCCGCAGGCGATCTCTACGTGGAAATCGTGGAGCAGCAGCACGAGGTGTTCGTCCGTGACGGCGACGATCTGCACTGCACCGTTCGCGTCCCGATGGTCGACGCGGCACTCGGGACGTCGGTGACGGTCGACGCCATCATCGACGGCCCGACCGAGATCTCGATCGAGCAAGGGACACAACCGAACTCGACGACGGTGCTGCGCGGGCACGGGATGCCCAAGCTCCGTTCCGGTATCCGCGGTGACCTGCACGCCCACCTCGAGGTCATCGTGCCGACCAAGCTGGACAGCAAGCAGACCCACCTGCTCGAACAGCTCAAGACCATGCGCGACCGCGATTCGGCGGAGGTCGTCACCACCGGTTCGGCGCACAGCGGTGGCCTGTTCTCGCGGTTGCGGGAAGCCTTCAGCGGGCGCTGATTCATGGCCCCCACGGTCTTCTATCTCACGCCGCTGCCGGCCGTGGGAGAGCTCGCCGTGCTCGACGGCAAAGAAGGTCATCACGCCGCGACCGTGCGGCGGATCCGAGTCGGCGAGCGGCTGCTGCTCAGTGACGGTGCCGGCGGTCTGGCCGATACGGTCGTCGTCGGTGCCGAGAAGAACCGACTCGAACTGACGGTGCAGTCGCGCACGGACATGCCGCGAGCCACGCCCACGGTGACGCTGGTTCAGGCGTTGCCGAAGGCGGACCGCTCCGAACTGGCGATCGAGCTGGCCACCGAGGCCGGGATCGACGCCGTGGTGCCGTGGCAGTCGGCGCGATGCGTCGCTCGCTGGGAAGGGCCCAAGGCGACCAAGGGGGTCGCGCGCTGGCGCAGTACCGCCGCCGAGGCGGCCAAGCAATCGCGTCGCGCATACATCCCCGAGGTCTCCGAGTTGCACGATTCACGCTCGGTGTACGCCCTCGTGAACCGGATCGTGGCGGGCGGCGGCATCGTCGCCGTGCTGCACGAAGCGGCCACCTCGGCATTTCGCGACCTGCCGTTCGATTCGGTGCCCGAGGTCGCGATCGTCGTCGGACCCGAGGGTGGCCTCGACGACAGAGAGATCGCGGCTCTGACCGAGGCGGGCGCGACCCCGGTGGTGCTGGGGCCGACGGTGCTGCGAACCTCGACGGCCGGAGCTGTTGCGTTGGGAGCTCTCGGCGTTCTGACGACGCGGTGGGCGCAACTTCCGCCCGATTTCCCGAACGCATGAGCGTTCGCATCAAGATCGCGTACGGCGATCATCCGGAACAGTTCGGTCACCTCTATCTGCCGTCCGCGCCGGTCACGCCCGCGACACCGGTGGTCGTGATCGTGCACGGTGGATTCTGGAGTGGGCAGTACGCGTCGAATCTGGGCACCCAGTTCGCCCGAGCTGTCGCCGGAGCCGGTGCGGTGGCCTGGAACATCGAGTACAGACGCGTCGGTGCGGGCGGGCACTGGCCGGAGATGCAAGCCGACGTGCGCGCCGCACTCGACGCCGTGGCCGGGGTGGTACAGCACCACGCCCCGGTCGGTGTCGACGATGTCCGCGTCATCGGGCACTCGGCGGGCGGCCACCTGGCAGTGTGGCTCGGCGGCGAAACCGACACGACGGTCCGGCCGTCGCGCATCGTCTCGCAGGCGGGTGTCCTCGATCTGGAGCCGCGCGGGGCGTCGGGACGTACCAATCCGGCGGTCGAGGCACTGCTGCAGGCCCGCTACGAAGACGAGCCCGAGCTGTACCGGTCGGCCTCACCTCTGGCCCGACTACCCATCGGCATCCCGACGATCTGTCTGCACGGATCCGATGACCTTCAGGTCCCGGCTTCGCAGAGCTCGAGGTACGTCGAGGCCGCACGAGCCGCGGGCGACGACGCGGAGCCGGCGATCGTGCCGGGCGAGGACCACTTCGCCTTCCTGAACCCGGATTCGCGGTGCTGGGCGCTCTCGCTCGAGGCCGTCCTGGGCGAGCGCCGTGGGTAATAGGAATGCGCATCGATCCTGCGGCGTTAAACTTGGTCCGAGCGCGACCTGACGGACGCGTTCGAAAACATCAGCGTCACCGGTCGAAACAAGAGAGCAGGCCATAGCCACCACGTGAGTGAACACAGCGAATTTCCCGCCGAGCGCGACGTTCGGTCCACCTTGGAGCTCGCCCCCGAAGCAGTGATGCCGCTGCTGGGACAGTCCGACGAGAACCTCCGGGCGCTCGAGCAGATGCTGACGGCCGACATCCATGTACGAGGAAACGCCGTGACGCTCACCGGGAAGGTGCCCGATGTGGCGTTGGCCGAGCGGGTGATCACCGAATTGGCGGCATTGGCCAAACGTGCTCAGCCACTGACTCCCGACGCAGTGCGCCGGTCGATCGCCATGCTCACCGAGGGGGTGTCGGATTCTCCCGCCGAGGTGCTGAGCCTGGACATTCTGTCGCGTCGAGGCAAGACCATTCGGCCCAAGACCTTGAACCAGAAGCGCTACGTCGACGCGATCGATGCCAACACGATCGTGTTCGGAATCGGTCCTGCCGGCACGGGCAAGACCTACCTGGCCATGGCCAAGGCAGTGCAGGCATTGCAGACCAAGCAGGTCAGCCGCATCATCCTGACGCGGCCTGCGGTGGAGGCAGGTGAGCGCCTGGGCTTTCTGCCCGGAACCCTGCACGAGAAGATCGACCCGTATCTGCGTCCACTGCACGACGCCTTGCACGACATGATGGACGACGAGGCCATCCCCAAGCTGATGCAGGCCGGAGTCATCGAGGTCGCGCCGCTCGCCTACATGCGTGGCCGTACGCTCAACGACGCGTTCATCATTCTCGACGAGGCGCAGAACACCACGGCCGAACAGATGAAGATGTTCCTCACGCGTCTCGGTTTCGGATCGAAGATCGTCGTCACCGGAGACGTGACGCAGGTCGACCTACCCGGCGGTGCCCGGTCGGGCCTTCGTGCGGCGTCGGAGATTCTCACCGATGTGGACGACATCCATTTCGCGCAACTGACCAGTAGTGACGTGGTGCGTCACCGGCTCGTCTCGGAAATCGTCGACGCCTACGAGCGCTTCGAGTCCGCATCGGAAGGCGTCATCGCGAACCGCGCGCAACGCCGTGCCGGTGGGCCGCGTTCGGCGAGAAGATGATTCAGGCGTACGGAAACGGTAATGCAGGCAACGAGAGCGTGGGTAGTGGCTAGATGAGTATCGAAGTGTCCAACGAGTCGGGGATGGACATCTCCGAGCCCGAACTGGTCTCGGTCGCACGGTTCGCGATCGCCGGCATGGACGTGCACCCCGCTGCGGAACTGTCCATGGTGCTGGTGGATTCGGCAACCATGGCAGATCTGCACATGCGCTGGATGGATCTGCCCGGCCCCACCGACGTGATGTCGTTTCCTATGGACGAGCTCGAACCGGGCGGTCGTCCCGATGCTCCCGAGCCCGGACCGGCGATGCTCGGAGACATCGTGCTGTGCCCGTCCTTCGCGGCGGATCAGGCCGCGGCAGCAGGACATTCGCTCGAACACGAGCTCGCGCTGCTCACCGTGCACGGCGTGCTGCACCTGCTCGGGTACGACCACGCCGAGCCGGACGAAGAGAAGGAAATGTTCGAGCTGCAGAACCGTCTGCTGGCCGAATGGTACGAGGACGCCAGGCGGGCGGAGCAGGCAGCCGAACAGGCCGTTCGAGACGCTCGGCTGCTCGGCAAGGCCGGCTTCGTCGACGGTCTCGACCGATGATGTGCGTGTTCGGACCAGCGGGAGTGCGGGGTCCTAGCGCGTGAGCAGTGCTGCCGCACTCATCGTCTTCGCCGTTCTGCTGGTTCCTCTCGGCGGCTTGTTCGCCGCAGTCGATTCGGCCCTGAACACCGTCTCGCGGGCGCGGATCGAAGACATGGTCAAGGACGAGCGACCGGGTGCCACCGGCCTCGTCGTCGTGGTTGCCGACCGCCCGCGGTACGTCAATCTCATGGTGCTGCTTCGTATTCTGTGCGAAATCGGCGGCACGGTGCTGCTCGCAGGCGGCCTGACCCAATTGATCGACTCGACCACCGCGCTCGTGATCACCGCTGTGGCAATGGTATTGGTCAGTTACGTCGTGATCGGCGTCGGTCCGAGAACGCTGGGTAGGCAGAACGCGTACTCGATCGCGCTCGCCGCAGCGTTGCCGTTGCGCGCCCTCGGCTGGCTCCTCGGGCCGATCAGCAGGCTGCTCATTCTCATCGGTAACGCGATCACCCCGGGTAAGGGATTTCGCAACGGCCCGTTCGCATCCGAGATCGAGCTTCGTGAGCTGGTCGACATGGCGCGCGAGCGCGGAGTCGTGGCCGACGACGAACGCCGAATGATTCAATCGGTGTTCGAGCTGGGCGATACCTCGGCCCGCGAGGTCATGGTGCCGCGGCCCGAAATGGTGTGGATCGAATCCGACAAGTCGGCGGGGCAGGCGACGTCGCTGGCCGTGCGCAGTGGGCACTCTCGCATCCCGGTGATCGGCGAGAACGTGGACGATATCGTCGGCGTGGTGTACCTCAAAGACCTTGTGCAGCAGACGTATTACTCCACCGACGGTGGGCGAGGCGTACAGGTCTCCGAACTGATGCGTCCGGCGGTGTTCGTGCCGGACTCCAAGCCGCTCGACAGTCTTCTCGCCGAGATGCAGCGAGACCGAAACCATATGGCGTTGTTGGTCGACGAGTACGGCGGCATCGCGGGCCTGGTGACCATCGAGGACGTCATCGAGGAGATCGTCGGGGAGATCGCCGACGAATACGACTCGGACGAGGTAGCACCCATCGAGCAACTCGAAGACGGACGGTTCCGGGTGTCCTCGCGGGTACCGCTCGAGGATCTGGGTGAAATCTTCGGTATCGACATCGAATCCGAGGAGGTCGATACCGTCGGCGGACTCCTCGGCTACGAGCTCGGCCGCGTGCCGCTGCCCGGTTCCGAAGTAACCACTCACGGGCTGTTGCTGCGCGGCGAGGGCGGAGCCGACCCGAAGGGCCGCGTCCGCATCACCACCGTGCTGGTCGAAAAGCTCGAACCCGACGAAGAATCCACCGAGGACGACGACTCGTCGGACGTCACTCACCAACACTGAAATCTGGAGGTGCTCGATGTCCGAGCAACACACCGAAGAGTTCCGATCCGGATTCGTCTGTTTCGTAGGCCGGCCCAACACCGGCAAGTCCACCCTGACCAATGCACTGGTGGGGTCGAAGATCGCCATCACGTCCTCGCGACCCCAAACCACGCGCCACACGATCCGCGGCATCGTGCACCGCGACCACGCGCAACTGATCCTCGTCGACACCCCGGGGCTCCACCGACCGAGAACGCTTCTGGGACAACGCCTCAACGACCTGGTGCAGGACACCTACTCCGAGGTCGACGTCATCGGACTGTGCATCCCCGCCGACGAGAAGATCGGACCGGGCGACCGGTGGATCCTCGAACAAGTGCGGCACATCGCGCCGAAGACCACCCTGATCGGCATCGTGACCAAGATCGACAAGGTCAAGAAGGAACGCGTCGTACAGCAGTTGATGTCGTTGTCGAAGTTGCTGGGCGAGAATTCGCACGTGATCCCGGTATCGGCCGAATCCGGTGAGCAGATCGAGAAGCTCGTCGACCTCCTGGCCTCCGAATTGCCGCCGGGTCCCGCCTTCTATCCCGACGGGGAACTGACGGACGAGCCGGAGGAAATCCTCATGGCCGAGCTGATCCGCGAGGCAGCGCTCGAAGGTGTCCGCGACGAGCTCCCGCACTCGCTGGCAGTGGTCATCGAGGAGGTCGTGCCGCGCGAGGGCCACGACAACATGCTCGATGTGCACGCGATCCTGTACGTCGAACGGTCCAGCCAGAAGGCCATCATCATCGGCAAGGGCGGTTCGCGACTCAAAGAGGTCGGCACCGCGTCGCGACTGCAGATCGAGAAATTGCTCGGTACCCGCATCTACCTGGATCTGCACGTCAAGATCGCCAAGGACTGGCAGACCGACCCCAAGCAGATGGGCAAGCTCGGCTTCTGACGTGCCCTGACGAGCAGGCTACGAGGTGTCGCTCACCCGGTTCCACCACGGCTCGGGGCGTCGGCGATGCCACTGCAGTACGTTCTCGAGTTGAGCGGCCACCGAGACCAGCAGAGGCTCTGTGGATTCGTGGCCCATCAGCTGCAGACCGATCGGTAGACCGGCTTTCGTCAGTCCCGCGGGGACGTTGACGCTGGGCCAACCGAGGACGTTCCACGGCCACGTGTACGGGCAGTGTTCGGTGATCACGCGGTCGGTGTCGGCGTTGGAGATGCCGTCGATGGCGTCGACCCGCGGAGGCGGCGTGGCCGTCGTCGGGGCGAGCACAATGTCGTAGTCGTCGAAGAACTGGCCGATGCGGCGGGCTATCCGTGGCTCCGCCGCGCGGGCCGCCCGCAGTGGTGCGCCGGCGAGGGCTCGTCCGCTCCGGGCGTTGGCTCGGGTGCGGGGGTCGGCCAGAGACGGGTCGGGCAGGCGGTCGAGCCAGGCCGCGACTCCGGCCAACGACCGCGGTAGGAAGTTGAGCCCCAACAACATTCCGTACGCAGGATCGTCGACGACCACGCGGTGACCGAGCAACCGCAGCACGGCAGCCATCTCGTACGCCGCAGCCGTGATCTCGGGATCGAGTGCCGCGGGTGTCGGAATGAACGGCTTGCGCAGACTCAACGCGATGCGCAGGGAACCGGGGTCGCGGCCGACGGCGTCCGAGACCGTCAGCGGAGTCGGCCGGTGCAGATCGCCGTCGTGCCCACCGGAGACCACGTCGAGAAGCAGGGCTGCGTCGGCCACCGTTCGGGCGAGCGGACCGATGACAGTGATGCCGTTGAACGCCTCGGCATCGGGCCAGGTGGAAATTCGGCCGCGCTGCGGCTTGATGCCGACGAGGTTGGTCCACGACGCCGGGATGCGCACCGAACCGGCACCGTCGGAACCCAAAGCGGCGGAAACCAATTCGGCTGCTACCGCGGCAGAGCTACCACCGGAGGAACCGCCCGGAGTCCGGTCTCGGTGCCACGGATTCCTCGTGTGGCCGAACGATCCGCCCGTGAACGGCCATTGCCCGAGTTCGGGACTGTTGGTCTTTCCCACGATGATCGCCCCTGCAGCACGCAGTCGGCGGACCACCTCGGAGTCCTCGGTGGCCAGCGGAAACCGGCCTGCGCAGCCGAATGCGGTCGGTTCGCCGACGATGTCGACGTCGTCCTTGACTGCGATCGGAACGCCGAGCAGGGGAGCGGACGAGCCCGCAGCAATCAGCCGATCGGCCTCGGCGGCTTCGGTGAGGGCGGCATCGCGTCGCACGATCCGGAACGCGTTGAGGGTGGGTTGACTGCGTTCTATGCGATCCAGTGCAGCGGTGACCACCTCGACCGAGGTGACGCGTCTCGACGCGAGTTCGGCAGCCTGAGCAACGAGTGTCGACCGATGGAAATCCACGTGTGCACAGTATCGACTCACCGTCAGCGCGGGAACGATCTTCGTCGACGCCCACGTGGGACACTGGAGAGCGTGAGGCCATACCGTGACAACGCAGTCGTCCTGCGCCAGCACAAGCTGGGTGAGGCCGATCGCATCGTCACGTTGCTGACCAGGGAGAACGGCATCGTCCGTGCGGTGGCCAAGGGGGTGCGCCGCACCAAGTCCAAGTTCGGCGCACGGCTGGAGCCGTTTGCGCACATCGACGTCCTGCTCTATCCCGGACGCAACCTCGACATCGTCACTCAGGTGCACACGGTGGACGCGTTCGGCGGGGACATCGTTGCCGATTACGGCCGGTACACCACCGGCTGCGCAGTCCTCGAAACCGCCGAGCGTCTGGCCGGCGAAGAACACGCCCCCGCGCAGCGCCTGCATCAGCTGACCGTCGGCGCGCTGCGTGCCCTTGCGCAGCACGTGCGGCCGCCCGAGTTGGTACTCGACGCGTATCTGCTGCGTGCGATGGGTTTCGCCGGATGGGCTCCCGCACTGACGGACTGCGCTCGATGCGCTGCGGTGGGGCCGCATCGTGCGTTCCACGTCGCCGCGGGTGGCGCTGTGTGCGTGCATTGCCGACCGCCGGGATCTGCGACGCCATCGACCGGTGTTCTGGATTTGATGGTGGCCCTCGAACGAGGGGAGTGGGACTACACCGTCACCACCTCCGATGCGGTCCGAAAGCAGGCCAGTGGCCTGGTGGCGGCTCATCTGCAGTGGCACCTCGAACGCCAGCTCCGCACACTTCCGCTCATCGAGCGCTCGCATCCACACCAGGTGCCGCTGGCCCAACCTGACTCCGTGTTCGCCGACACCGTCGGGCAGGATGGGGACCGTGATTCGACGACGCGAGCCGCAACACCGGCCTGACGAACGGCCGGCGGTTCGCCCGCCGGACCCGCACCCCTCGGGTGCGCGGCCGCCGATCTTGCAGCCGGAGCTGATTCCTCGTCACGTCGCTCTGGTCATGGACGGTAACGGCCGGTGGGCTCAGGATCGTGGATTGCCGCGAACCGCAGGGCACGAGCAGGGCGAAGCAGTACTGATGGATGCCGTCTGTGGCTGCATCGAAATCGGTGTGCAGTGGTTGTCTGCGTACGCTTTCTCGACGGAGAACTGGAAGCGCAGTCCCGACGAGGTCAAGTTCTTGATGGGTTTCAATCGCGACGTGATCCGGCGTCGACGAGACGAGATGAACGAGATGGGTGTGCGGGTGCGCTGGGCAGGTCGGCGACCGCGACTGTGGGGCAGCGTCATCAAAGAACTCGAAGTGGCCGAGGAGCTGACGAAGCACAACACGGTGATGACGCTGACCATGTGTGTCAACTACGGCGGGCGAGCCGAAATTGCCGACGCCACAAGGGAAATCGCGCGTCAGGTTGCCGCCGGAAAGATCAACCCGGAAAAGATCACCGAGGCGACCGTCGCGAAGTACCTCGACGAGGCGGACATGCCCGACGTCGACCTGTTCCTGCGTCCCTCGGGGGAGCAGAGAACCTCCAACTTCCTGCTGTGGCAGTCGGCCTACGCGGAGTTCGTGTTCCAGAAGAAACTGTTCCCCGATTTCGATCGTCGAGATCTGTGGGAGGCCTGCATCGAATTCGCGTCGCGGGACCGACGATTCGGTGGAGTGAAATATGAGTGACGATGTTTCTGGCCTCACCTTGCAGACGCGGGCTCAGTTGGCGCTAGCGCAGTTCGCCACTGTCACTGTGGGGGAGGAAGGCTCTCTGGGGTTCGACTATGCAGGTGCGCTGTGCTCGCTACGCGCGGTGCAGCTCTCGCCGGAGCTCGAGGTGCTTTCGCTCACCGCGGTGCTGGCGTGGGATCGACCGCTCAAGCCCGCACTACACAAGAAGGTAGCCGACCGCAACGCCGATTCGCAGTTCGGCGCGATTTCGGTCAACACCCACGACAAGCTCGCAGATGTGTTGTTGCGCTACACCTTTCCGGCCAACGGGTTGGACGACGAAGCGATGTTGACGATGTTGATTCTGGTGCTCGCCGGGGTCGAGAAGGCCCGCGAGGGTTTGCTGCCCTGAACGGTCGTCTAAGGTAAGCCTTTACTTACTCACGTGAAGGCGGTTGCAATGGCGGTTCGAGTGTCCAGAATGCTGACGGCAGTGGTGGCGGTGATGGCCATCGGCGCGTCCGCAACTGCCTGCTCCACAGCAGAACCCGACGACAGCGCGGCCCAGTCTGCAGACGGTGTTTTCCCGGTGGTCATCGACCACATCTACGGCAGCACGACCGTTCCGGAGAAGCCCACCCGCATAGTCACGCTCGGGGTGTCCGACGCCGATGCCGTCATCGCGCTCGGAACCGTCCCGGTCGGAAACACCGGATACACCTTCTACGAGACCGGACTCGGTCCGTGGACCGACGAGTTGGTGGGCGACGCACCACTGACGCTGCTGGGCTCGGAGTCCGAACCGAACTTCGAGCTGATCGCTTCTCTGCAACCGGATCTGATCACCGGGCTGAACGCCGGCTTCGACGAGGCCACCTACGCGCAACTCAGTGACATCGCCCCGACCGTCGCTCGACCGGCCGGATCGGCGGCATACGCCGTCGATCGCGAGGTGGCAACCGACACCATCGCCCGCGCGATGGGCGAATCCGATCGTGGCAAGGAGCTGAACGCCCAGACCACGGCTGCACTCGAACAGGTTCGAGCCGCACATCCGGAGTTCGCGGGTAAGACTGCCGCCGTGGTACTTCCGTACGACGGTCAGTTCGGCGCATATCTGCCGGGGGACGCGCGGGGGACGTTCGTCACGTCATTGGGCTTCGGGATTCCGGACCCGATCCTGGCCGAGGACAACGGAACCAACTTCTTCGTTCCGGTCTCGGCTGAGAACATCTCGAAGCTCGACGCCGATGTGGTGCTCTATCTCGGCACCGGCGACGACATCGACGTCGTGGCGGAGAATCCAATCTTCGGAACACTGACAGCCGCCCGCAACGACGCCATCGTTCCGTTGTCCACCGATCAGCGTGGGGCGATCACGTACAACTCGGTGCTGTCCATTCCGTTCGCCATCGATTCGGTGGTGCCTCGCCTGGCGGGTGCGGTGGGGTGAGAGCTGTTCAGTGATCGGCCGTGCTGCACTGACTGCAGGTGCCGAATATCTCGATGGTGTGGCTCACGTCGCTGAAGCCGTTGGACTCGGCGACACTCTGCGACCACTTCTCGACGGTGGGACCCTCGACCTCGACGGTGAATCCGCATGCTCGGCACACCAGGTGGTGATGATGGCCCGAGGAGCAACGCCGGTAGACCGACTCGCCGTTGTCGGTACGCAGGACGTCGACCGTTCCTGCGTCGGCAAGGGTCTGCAGTGTGCGGTACACGGTTGTCAGGCCGATCCCCTCACCGCGCTTGCGCAGCTCGTCGTGCAGATCCTGCGCGGACTTGAACTCCTCGATGGTGTCCAGCAGATCCGAGATCGCACTGCGTTGTTTGGTGGCGCGCACTCCGACCACGACGGGTCGTCTCGGAGTGGCGGTATCGGTCGTCTTCTCGGTCACAGGTTTCGGCCTTCCTCGGCGTGAGCCACGGCGTCGACGACGATGTGGGAGAGATGGTCGTCGACCAGTCGGTACAGGACCTCGCGGCCGTTACGTTCTCCGCGAACCACGCCGGCCGCCTTGAGAACCCGCAGATGCTGGCTGATCAACGGCTGTGTCACACCGAGGGCGACGACGAGTTCGTGAACGCAGCGCTCGGACTCTCGGAGCTGCAGGACGATCGCAATCCGAACCGGTGCGGCCAGTGCACGCAGGATGTCGCCGGCCGCGGCCAAAGTCTCCTTCGGCGGAAGCAACGCCGGGGGAGCGGCGGCGAACGGGTCGTCGTGCACCGGGCGTTCCGGATCCTGCAGATGCGCCGCCGTCTCCATGGACGAGTCGGTTCTGTGGGTGTGCACCGTGGACATGGCTGCGGCTCCTTCGGTCACCGGTCGGTTGTCGAAATCTCCCTGCACGGTCGACGTCATGAACTCAGGCTAGTGCAGTCATCGTTATTGCAAATCATATTCATTGTGATATGCACAGGTGCGCATGTCAATTTCGGTGCCCGACCGCTGTTCGGAATCGATGACCGAGCCAGATAGTCTGATCAGGGCGAAAACCGCCCACGTCACCTCTTACACGATGTAACCGAAGATGGAGAGCTCCGCCAGTGGCACCCAAGTCCAAGGTCGAAACCGTCGCCAACCTCGCCAAGCGCAGAGGTCTCGTCTACCCGTGCGGCGAAATCTACGGCGGTACGAAGTCGGCCTGGGACTACGGTCCGCTCGGCGTCGAGCTCAAGGAGAACATCAAGAAGCAGTGGTGGCGCAACATGGTCACCAGCCGCGACGACACCGTCGGGCTCGACTCGTCGGTGATTCTGCCGCGCCAGGTGTGGGAGGCCTCCGGCCACGTCGAGACGTTCTCCGATCCGCTCGTCGAGTCGCTGCACACCCACAAGCGCTACCGTGCCGATCACCTCATCGAGGCCTACGAGGAGAAGCACGGCCACCCGCCCGAGAACGGACTCGCCGATATCCGCGACCCGGAGACCGGTGAGCCCGGTTCGTGGACCGAGCCGCGCGCATTCTCCGGCCTGCTCAAGACCTTCCTCGGCCCGGTCGACAACGAAGAGGGGCTGCATTACCTTCGCCCCGAGACCGCCCAGGGCATCTTCGTCAACTTCGCCAACGTGCTGACGACCTCACGCAAGAAGCCGCCGTTCGGCATCGGCCAGATCGGCAAGAGCTTCCGCAACGAGATCACGCCGGGAAACTTCATCTTCCGCACTCGCGAGTTCGAGCAGATGGAGATGGAGTTCTTCGTCAAGCCCGGCGAGGACGACGAGTGGCATCAGTACTGGATCGACTACCGCATGAAGTGGTACACCGATCTCGGCATCGATCCGGAGAACCTGCGGCTGTACGAGCACGCCAAGGAAAAGCTGTCGCACTACTCCAAGCGCACCGTCGACATCGAGTACCGCTTCGGCTTCCAGGGCAGCGCCTGGGGTGAGCTCGAGGGCGTCGCGAACCGCACCGATTACGACCTGACGGTGCATTCGAAGGCGTCGGGCCAGGACCTGAGCTACTACGAGCAGGCCACCGACACCCGGTACACCCCGTACGTCATCGAGCCGGCCGCCGGCTTGACTCGGTCGCTGATGGCGTTCCTCGTCGACGCGTACACCGAGGACGAGGCACCCAACGCCAAGGGCGGCGTCGACAAGCGTGTCGTGCTCAAGCTCGATCGTCGTCTTGCCCCGGTGAAGGTCGCTGTGCTCCCGCTCTCGCGTAACGCAGACCTGACTCCGAAGGCGAAAGATCTTGCGCAGCAACTGCGTCAGTACTGGAACGTGGAATTCGACGATGCCGGAGCCATCGGCCGTCGCTACCGTCGTCAGGACGAGATCGGTACCCCGTTCTGCATCACCGTCGACTTCGACACCCTCGACGACCACGCCGTCACCATTCGTGAGCGCGACACGATGGCACAGGAGCGCGTGGCTCTCGATCAGGTCGAGGGTTACATCGCGTCCCGACTGATCGGCGCGTAGAGCTGTAGGCAATCGACAGGGCCCGATCTCTCGATGAGAGAGCGGGCCCTGTCGCATGTCTCGGTCGGATTCAGAAGCGGCCGCCGCCTCCGCCGAAGCCGCCGCCTCCGCCTCCACCGCCGCCGAAGCCCCCGCCACCACCGAAGCCGCCGCCGAATCCGCCTCCGCCACCGCGCAGCACGCTGTTGATCAGGATCCCGCCGAGTACGGCGCCTGCTACGTTGCCGCCGCTGCTACCGCCGCGTGGGCCGTGCCGATTTTCCCAGTTCTGTACATCGGATTGGGCGATCTGCGATGCGCGCGAAGCCAATTGACTGGCGGCATGCGCGTGCTTGAGAGCCTCGTCGGGATTTTCCGGTTCGAGCTGCCGAGCTGCACCGAGATGCCGTTCGGCTTCGGACAAACGCGTTCGAGCATCGGCACCCACTCCGCCGCGTCGGGTCGAGATGTAGTCCGCTGCAGCAGTGATCTGCGCCTGGGCAGCGGCAATATCGCGTTCCAGACGCGCCCGCAGCTGATCCTCGGCGGCCTTCTCCGCAGACGCTTCGTCGACGATCTTCTCGAGTTCGGAATCTGCTGCGGCAAGGGCGGTGTAACTACCGAGCGGATCGCTCGACTGTGCCGTCTCGGCGTTCTTCAATGCCGTCTGTGCCGCGGCCATCGCCGCCTGCAGTTCGGTACCGCCGTGTTCGGTCAGTCCGCGAGCCTGCTCGATGTCCCGGCGGACGTCCGCGATGGCGTCGGGCAGGGTGGCTATTGCGTGCCGTATGTCGTCGCGGGCGTGGTCGACTCCGTCGAGCAACGACTTCGCCTGATCGACGGCTCGTTCCGCGGTCCGAATCGCTGTGACGGCCGGGCCCTGCTTACCGGGCGGCAGTGCTGCGGCCTTGCGGCCGGCTTCGATGTTCTCCTCGGCCAGCGCAACTCGATCCTTGGCCATCGTGACGTTGTCGGCAATCGATTTCAATGCGGTCTCGGAGAATTCCGAATGCAGTTGAGCGAGTACGGCTTCGGACTGCGGAATGCGCACCGTCAAGCCGATGATGGCTTGGGTGAGCTCGTCGAGATGCGAACCGGCGTTCATGACGAGGTCGCGGAATCCGTCGAATTCCTCGACCCGAGAGTCGAGTTCGCGATCTGCCTGGCCGCACGAGGAGATGATTTCGACGAGCATCGCCCGTCGCTGATCGGGGGTTTCAGGAATGGCGTCGTCGAGCCGCTGACGGATCTCGAAGGCAGAGGCCAGAGCTTTCTTTGCGTTGTCGTACGCGGTGATGAAGGGAGCGGCTGCCGAATCGCCGAATTCGCCTCGGGCCAAGGTCAATTCCTCCTCGCTGGCTCGCACGGCGTTGTCGGTCTCGATCAGAATTTCCTTGGCGCGGGTGTCGAGAACGTCGATCGGGAATTGGGCCAATGCTGCCGGGTCGCTCGGGTCGATCTTCGCCACCGCTTCCACCTCGGCGGCCACTCGAGCCTTCTTGCGCCGTGAGGAGTAGACAACAGCTCCGCCGCCTGCGACGGCCAACACCCCGACACCGATCAGCAGCGGTGCCGACGACCCACCTCCACCGCTCGACGCATAGGCCTCGCCGAGAGCGCCGGCCGCCGCTATGGCCGCTCCCGACCAATCCTCTTCGCCCAGCGCAGGTTCGACGTCGTTGACACGAATGTCGTCCTGCTCCGCCGTGGTGATCTGTGAGAGCCCGGTGTTGACGCCGAGGTAGTACGACCGATCGACGGTCGCCACTGCGAGCAGGACGTCTCGCTGACCGAGATCGCTCCGTTCGTACGTCTGCCGTGCCCAGTCGGCCGCCGACATGTTGTCGAAATCCGCAACGTAGGTGACCCACAGCCTGAGCTGACTGCCGCCGTACAGGTCGTCGATGGACGTCTGTACCTCGGCCAGCGAGTCCGGATCGAGTGCCTGCACGTTGTCGGTGATCTGGGTGGCGAGGCGCGAGGGTGCCTCGGCGGAGGCGACGCCGGGGGCGAGGAGAACCGCAGCGAACAAGGTCAGAGCACCTGTTGCGGCGAGGCGACGGAATCGATGAACCGACCTACGGACTGTGGCGCTGGAATGCCGCCGGTGCTGGACTGCCATGCGCTGAAATCTACCGGCTCCAGGGTGTCCGAAACGAGCAGGTCGATCCATGACAGTTGTCATCGTGCAATCGTGACGCTCGGTCGAGGTGGTCGGGCTCGGATCGCAGCAGAGTAACTGTCATGACCACAACGAAGGCAGTCGAACTGCGAGGCGTCACGAAGACATACGGATCGGTCCGTGCGGTGGACGGAATCGACCTGTCCATCGAGCCGGGCGAGGTAGTCGCTTTTCTCGGACCGAACGGTGCCGGCAAGACCACGACCATCGACATGATGCTCGGCCTGGCCACACCCACCACCGGGACGGTATCGGTGTTCGGCGGAACTCCGGCCGACGCCATCGCCCAGGGGCGCATCTCGGCGGTGATGCAGACCGGCGGACTTCTTCGCGACCTGACCGTCCGCGAAACCGTCGAACTGACCGCGGCCCTGTTCGCCCGAACTCGGTCGGTGAAGGAAGTGCTGACTCGGGCCGGCATCGCCGACATCGGCGACAGGCGAGTGGCCAAGTGCTCCGGCGGCCAGCAACAGCGACTGCGATTCGCACTTGCACTGTTGCCCGACCCGGATCTGCTGGTGCTGGACGAGCCGACCACCGGCATGGACGTCGAGGGTCGTCGTGACTTCTGGAACGCCATTCGCCAGGACGCGAGTACCGGCCGAACAGTGCTGTTCGCAACGCACTACCTCGACGAGGCCGATGCCTACGCCGACCGAATCGTGTTGGTGCGGCACGGCAAGATCGTCGCCGACGGCAGCGCCGCCGAGGTCAAGAACCTCGCGGCGGGACGCACGGTCACCGCCACTCTGCCCGGTGTCGACCGGTCCACGTTGCTCGCTCTTCCCGGAGTCGACCGGGTCGAGACGCGCGGCGACCGGGTGATCGTGCACGGACGCGACTCCGACTGCGTTGCCCGCTACCTGCTCAACGATGCGCATGCGACCGATCTCGAAATCGTCTCGCGCAACCTCGAGGACGCCTTCCTCGCCCTGACCACCGATGCCGACACCGAACTCGCCGGGAGTATCCGATGACCACGACCTCGCCCCGCCCCACCGCTGCCAGAGCCGTTGCGTACGGCGGATTTTCGCCCACGTTCCTCGGACTCGAAATCCGTCGACTGTTCCGGAACAAGCGCACGTTGGTCTTCACGTTGGTCATGCCCCCGGTGTTCTTCGTGATCTTCGGTACGCAGTCGGACTACCGGACCAACTACCCTTTCGCGCACGGCAATGTCACGGGCTACATCGCCATCAGCATGGCCGTCTACGGAGCGATGCTGGCCACCACGAGTGGGGGAGCGATGGTCTCCGTCGAACGCGCTCAGGGCTGGAGCAGGCAGTTGCGACTGACTCCGCTCAAACCTGTCGCTTACATCGTCACCAAGATGCTCGTCGCCATGACGATGGGTGCTGCAGCGATCGTCGTGGTGTTCGTCGTCGCGGCATTCTTCGGAGCCGACATGCCGATCTGGGTGTGGGTCGCGTGCGGAGTGATCGCGTGGCTCGGATCTGCGGTGTTCGCCGCATTCGGGTTGTTCATGGGGTACCTGCTGCCCTCGGAGAACGTCATGCAGATCCTCGGACCGGTACTGGCCTTCCTCGCCCTGGCCGGCGGATTGTTCGTCCCGCTCGGTGACAGCGGCTGGTTCCCGATGCTGGCGAAGTTCACCCCGCTGTACGGTCTGGCGACTGTGGCCCGGGCTCCGTTCACCTCGGCCGACGCAGGCATCCTCGCCGTCGCAGTGGTCAACCTGGTGGTGTGGGCGGTGGTGTTCATCGCAGGAGCGGCGCTGCTGTTCCGGAAAGACACCAAGCGTGCCTGACGCGGAAACCACCGATCCTGTCGCCCACGGAGATACCGTGGGCGACATGACCACGTTCACCGCCGACCTCCCCGAGGGCAGGGTTTGGCGGTACGGCTGGATGTTCGGAGCCATCTGGCTGATATACCTGATCTATCCGTTGAACGAAATTCTGTCGTTGGAATTTGTGGCGGCACGGGTCCTCGGTATTGCCGCGATCGTCGGGTTCGGAGTCGTGTTCACGGCCACCTTCTGGCGCTTTCGCAACGGTCACCGCCGCGGACACCCGCTGCCGGTACGGCAGGCCTGGATTGCGCTCGCGGCAATGCTGGCCCTGACCGCGGCGATGAGCGCGCTGATCGGAACCACCGGATTCGGCGCAACGATCTACATCGCGGTGCTGGCGATGATGACGCTGCCGGTTCGGCAGGCGTGGACGTTGGTCGCGGTGATGGTGGTGGCCATCGAAGTGGCACCGCGGGTCATCCCGTCCTGGGAGCCCGACAACTTTTTCGCGTTTCAGTTGCTGATCAGCTCGGCCGCCGCGTGGGGTATCACCCAGGTCTTCCAGCGCAACCACGAATTGGCCGTGGCGCGGCAGCAATTGGCGGATCTGGCCATCGTCGCCGAACGTGAGCGGATGAGCCGAGACGTGCACGACATTCTCGGGCATTCCTTGACTGTCATCACTGTCAAGAGTGAACTGGCCGGCAGATTGCTCGAGATCGATGCTGCCCGAGCAGCTGTCGAGATCGCCGAGGTGGAAACCCTTGCAAGGCAAGCACTCGCCGATGTGCGCAGCACTGTCGGCGGCATGCGTCAAATCGACATCGGCACCGAACTGGCAAGCGCACGAACAGCTCTGGTGGCCGCCGCCATCGACGTCGAGCTGCCCGCGGATGCCGACGTCGTTCCACTGCGACACCGCGAATTGTTCGGCTGGGTCCTGCGCGAAGCGGTGACCAACGTGGTGCGACACTCCCACGCACGCCACTGCCGAGTGATGCTGACGCCCTCGAGCATTTCCATCGTCGACGACGGATGCGGGCCGGCCGAGGAACACTGTGGAGGAAACGGGCTCCGCGGGTTGGGTGAACGCGTGAGCGCTGCCGGTGGTTCACTGACGGTCGCCCGGGTTCCGACCGGCGGATTCAAGGTGGAGGTCTCGGCACCATGAGTATCAGGCTGTTGCTGGCCGACGACCAAGCGCTGGTGCGTGGTGCTCTCGCGGCATTGTTGGGGCTCGAACACGACCTCGACATCGTCGCCGAGGTGGGACGAGGCGACGAAGTGGTGGCGGCGGTTCTCGAACACCGACCCGACGTCGTGCTGCTCGACGTGGAAATGCCGGGCAAGAACGGCATCGACGTCACCGCCGAGCTGGCTGAGGTGGTACCGGAGTCGAGAGTGCTGATCGTCACGACGTTCGGCCGGCCCGGATATCTACGCCGTGCGATCGATGCCGGAGCCTCCGGATTCGTCGTCAAGGACACTCCAGCCAAACAGTTGGCCGATGCCGTGCGACGGGTCCACATGGGTCTGCGCGTCGTCGATCCCGCGCTCGCCACCGAGACGCTCACCGAGGGCGTCTCGCCGCTGACCGCCCGTGAGCAGGAAGTTCTTCGCGCAGCGTCGAAGGGTGGAACGGCCGGTGCCATCGCGGCGCAGGTGCACCTGTCGGAAGGTACAGTGCGCAACCATCTCTCTTCGGCGATCGGAAAAACCGGCACCAGCACCCGGGCCGAAGCGGTCCGAGTCGCCGAGGACCGCGGGTGGCTCTGACCTTCCGAGGCGCGCCGTGACCGCCGAAGATGCGCGGGCCTGGCAAACTCGAGGGGTGAATCCAACTCTCGACCGAGATTCGTACGGCGACCCGTACGACGACCGGTATGCCCCGGACCCCGGTCCCGAGCGGCTGGGCTTCTTCGGAACGCTCGGACGCTGGACGGGTCGGTTGGTCGCGGGAGTGATACTGATGGCCCTCGTTCTGGTGGCAGGCACCGCTGTGCGCGTGTGGCAGGTGGCTCGAATCGACGACCATACTGCGGCGGACGCCATCGTCGTACTCGGTGCTGCGCAGTACAGCGGTACGCCCTCGACGGTGTTCGAGGCACGCTTGGCGCAGGCCGCGTCGTTGTACGAGCAGGGCATCGCTCCCGAGATCGTCACCGTCGGCGGCAAGCAAGAAGGTGACCTGTTCACCGAGGCGGCGTCGGGTCGCAATTACCTGATAGATCAGGGCGTGCCTGCCGACGCGATCGTGGCCGTCGAAACCGGATCGGACACCCTCGAAAGCATCGAAGCCGTCAGTGCCACGCTACGAGATCAGGGCAAGACATCGGTGGTGCTGGTCAGCGATCCGTGGCACTCGCTGCGCACCCGAACCATGGCGCGCGACGCCGATCTCGATGCGTGGACGTCGCCCACCCGCACCGGGCCTGCCGTCTACACCCGCGAGTCGCAGGCGCACGGAATAGCCAGGGAGACAGGCGCGCTGCTGTGGTACCAGTTGACGCACTTCACCGCTGATTTCTCCTACACGGCAGGCCAGTAGATGACCGGCACATACTCCGAGCACGACGTCGAACGATTCGTTCCCGAACCGCCCAAGACCGCTGGGCTTCGATCCGGGGCGGACAACGCCTCGCATCGGAGTGCGTTCGCGCGAGATCGAGCGCGGGTCTTGCACTGTGCTGCCCTGCGTCGTCTGGCGGACAAGACCCAGGTGACCGGGCCCCGCGACGGTGACACCCCGCGCACCCGGTTGACGCATTCGCTCGAGGTCGCGCAGATCGGGCGCAGCATCGCGGAGGGGCTCGGCAGCGACCCCGATCTGGTCGATTTGGCGGGCTTGGCACACGACATCGGTCATCCTCCCTACGGACACAACGGCGAGCGAGCCCTCGACGAGGTGGCCCAGGACTGCGGCGGATTCGAGGGCAACGCGCAGAACCTGCGCATCCTGACCGGCCTCGAGCCCAAGATCCTCGACTCCGACGGCAACAGCGCGGGGCTCAACCTCACCCGCGCCGCCCTCGACGCCGCGATGAAGTATCCGTGGACCAGGCCCGCGCCGGGCGCGAAATTCGGTGCCTACGACGACGACTCGGCCATTCTCGGCTGGGTACGCGACGGTGCACCGGACAAGCACAAGTGCCTCGAAGCGCAGACCATGGATTGGTCCGACGACGTCGCCTACTCGGTGCACGACGTCGAGGACGGCGTCATCGACGCCAGAATCGACCTGCGTGCACTATCCGATCCGATCGAGCAGCGGGCACTGGCCGAACTCGGTGTCTCGGAGTTCCGCGGACTCGACGTCGACGAGTTGATCGAGGCGGCGAGCCGGCTGTCCAAGATGGACGTCGTCGTCGCGGTCGGCAGATACGACGGCACCCTCACCGCATCCGTGGCGCTCAAGCACATGACGAGCGAGCTGGTCGGGCGATTCGCCACGGCTGCCATCGACGGAACCCGCCAGAAGTACGGCACGGCAGCGTTGACGCGATACGACGCCGACCTCGTGGTGCCGTCGATCGTCGCGTCCGAAGTGGCTCTGCTCAAGACGATGGCACTGCGGTACGTCATGTCCGACGCCGGGCACAAGATTCGGCAGGAACGTCAACGTGACCGGATCCATCGCGTCGCCGAGTGGTTGATGCGCTCGGCGCCGGGCGAACTCGATCCCATCCTGGTGCCCGCGTGGCAACGCGCGAACAGCGACGCCGAACGGACTCGCGTCGTCGTGGATCAGATCGCGTCGTACACCGAGAGTCGACTCGAACTGGTGGACAAGCGGTCGCTCGGGGCTCAGGCCAGCTGGGGTTGATCGACGGGTGTCGGGCGTCTTGTTCGACGCTAGACTCCAGTCGTGGCCGGCCGAATTCCTGAACGTGACATTGCCGCCATTCGCGAACGCACACGGATCGAAGACATAGTCGGCGACTACGTCTCGCTCAAGCGCGCGGGCGGCGACTCCATGAAGGGGTTGTGCCCCTTCCACGACGAGAAGTCCCCGTCGTTCCATGTTCGGCCCAATCACGGCCACTATCACTGCTTCGGCTGCGGCGAAGGTGGTGATGCCTACTCCTTCCTCCAGAAGATCGAGCACATCTCGTTCGTCGAGGCCGTCGAGCAACTCGCCGATCGGCTGAACTACTCGATCTCCTACGAGGGCGGAGGGCCATCGGTCCAACGTGATCGAGGGACCCGCGCGCGCCTGATCGCCGCGAACGCGGCGGCTCAGGAGTTCTACGCCGGCCGGCTCAGCGGGCCCGATGCCCAGGCCGCACGGGACTACCTGACCGAACGCAACTTCGACGGCCACGCCGCGCTGGCCTACGGCTGTGGATACGCACCCGACGGCTGGGACACCCTCACCAAACACTTGCTGGGCAAGGGCTTCGAGGCCAAGGAGATAGTCGACGCCGGCCTGGCGACCCCGGGCAAACGCGGAACACCCATCGACCGTTTCCGGCGTCGGTTGGTGTGGCCGATTCGCAGTCAGAGCGGCGACGTCATCGGCTTCGGCGCACGCAAACTGTTCGACGACGACACGATGCCCGGGAAGTACATCAACACTCCGGAAACGATGCTGTACAAGAAGTCTCAGGTGTTGTTCGGGCTGGATCTCGCGCGCAAGGAGATCGCGAAGTCGCATCAGGCCGTCATCGTCGAGGGGTACACCGACGTGATGGCAATGCACCTGGCCGGCGTCAAGACCGCGGTGGCGTCCTGTGGCACCGCGTTCGGCGAAGACCACCTCGCGATGCTGCGCCGACTGATGATGGACGACAGCTACTTTCGCGGTGAGGTGATCTACACCTTCGACGGTGACGACGCCGGCCAGGCCGCGGCCATGAAGGCGTTCGAGGGGGATCAGAAGATCGCCGGGCAGACCTTCGTCGCCGTCGCACCCGACGGAATGGACCCGTGCGACCTGCGCCTGAAATCCGGTGACAACGCGGTTCGCGATCTCGTGGCCCGGCGAACCCCGATGTTTGCCTTCGTCGTCAAATCGCTGCTACGAGAGCATGATCTGGACACGCCCGAGGGGCGCGTCGAAGCGCTCAAGCGCACTGTTCCGGTGGTCGCGCGAATCAAGGACGCCTCACTGCGGGACGAGTACGCCAGACAGCTCGCCGGGTGGACCGGCTGGGACGACACTGCGATGGTGCTCGCCCGCGTGCGCGACGAGGCGAAGAAGGGTGCGCGAGGCGACACGAGCGGTAAACGCGTGCCCTTCGAGAAGCGTCAGGCAGCGCCGACGGAAGCCCCGGCCGGGCCGCCGCGTCCGAACCCCACCGATCCGACGCTGTGGCCGCAACGAGAGGCACTCAAAGCGGTGCTGCAGATGCCCGCGGTCGCCGGCACCGTCTTCGATTCGCTCCCGCCCGAGAGCTTTCACCATCCGGCGTACGCCGCGGTGCGTGATGCCGTGGCCGCGGCCGGCGGCACTGCCGCGGGCCTGGGCGGTGGGGAGTGGGTCGACGCGGTGGCCAAGCAGGCCAAGGACGCCGTGGTGGTGTCGTTGGTGACGGAGTTGGCCGTCGACCCGATGCGCGTGGCCGACGACGCTCTCACGCGCTACATCTCCGGTGTGCTCGCCCGGCTTCAAGAGGTGTGGGTGGGCCAACAGGTCGCCGAACTGAAGTCCAAGCTGCAGCGCATGTCGCCTGCGGAGAAGCCGGACGACTACAACGCCCTGTTCGGTGATCTCATCGCCCTCGAGCAGTACCGCCGCAGCCTGCTCGAACTCGCCGTGGGAAGCGTCGCCGAGGTCGGTTAGCGCCGCAGCTGATCGCGCGGGACGAAAACCTGGTCTTCGTCGTCGACCGGCTTCATCGGCTCGAGTCTCGGCTGCGTGTTCAGAGAGTCGGACAACTTCTGACGGCCGACCTCGATGGCCTTCTTGGTGGCCGGGCTCGACGCGACGGCGCTGGCCGTCTTGCGAATCTGCTCGTAGCGGCCCCGTCCGGCCTTGGCTCCCAGTACATATGCAGCTCCAGCCGCCAGTACCAAACGAATCATCAGTGGGTCCTTCCGTAGAGCGTGCGGCCGTTCTTCCATCTTGCCCGACGAACCTCGAGCAGGGCGATTCGGTACTCGGCGGACCCTCCTTCGGTGCTTGCGTGGGCCCGATTTGGTACTCACAAGGGGGTGTGCGCTATTGTTTCCAACGGCTCGCACGAGAGTGTGACGCCGCGAGGTAATCCCCCATAGCTCAATTGGCAGAGCATTCGACTGTTAATCGAAGGGTTCCTGGTTCGAGTCCAGGTGGGGGAGCGCAGTCCCCGTCCGGCTTGTCCGGACGGGGATTTTTGCTATCAGGGGTCGCTCGCCCGTGACGGGATTGGTCGGCGAGAACGTACCGCACATGTGGTACCGAGAGTCCCGGACAGCTATCAGATCGTGACCGAATCTTCTGTATATCGATCGAATGAATCAGGCCGACCGATGCCAGTTTTGTCGGTGTCTCGCGACATACTGTTCGTGTGGTCCGGGACGCTCGGAAGTGCTCGAAAAAAGCCGGATCGGTCGGGTTCTAAGGGGCATTGAAGTGAGTTTGAGTTACGCATCCACCGTTCCACGTCAGCTCGTGCATCGGCGCTCTCCGGCGGACGTGCTGTTGACCGACTACGAGACGGTCGACGGTACGCATCGTGCGGCGGTACAGCTGCCGACGTCGCATCGCATGTTCGTGCCGGTACGTCGCACCCACGATTCGTTGATGATCGCCGAGGCGCTACGGCAGGCGGTGAGCCTGTTCTGTCACGTCGAACACGACGTCCCGCTCGATCACGTGGTCTACATCGAGCACTTCCGGTTCGACATTCTCGACCTTCTGTCGGTCGACAACATCGACGATTCGCTTGTCGCCGAGTCGATCACGACCGACCGGACATTCGAGGACGAGTCGCTGGACAACCTGAAGCTGTCGGCTCGACTGCTCAACCGCGGTCAGGTCGTCGCCTCTGGAACGGCGTCCGTGCGTCCCATCGGACCGGACGTCTACTCCAAGGTCCGCAAGCCGACGATGGCCGACCCACACTTCCGGTACCTTCCCGCCGGAACCGAGGTGGTGGAACCGGCCGGAGTCGGCCGTCTCGACCCCTCCGATGTAGTACTGGCTCGTCATACGTCGGACGGGACGCTCGTGGTTGCTCCGGATCCGCGAAACCTGGCGATGTTCGATCATTCGGTGGAATACCTACCGGGCGTCACCATGCTCGAAGCCGCCCGTCAGGCGTTGCGTTTGGCCACCGGTTGCGTGGGACTGGATTTCACGTCCCTGGAGGTCAGGTTCTTGGGGTTCGCCGAATGGGCCAACCCGTGCACGGTCATCGTCGACAGCGACACGACCGACGGCATTCACCGCATTCAGTTCGAGCACGACGGGGTCGTGCTCTCGGCGATGTCCGTCACGGCGACACCCGAACCGTGGCTGCCGCTCAGCGATCGTTCCAGTCGATGAGCGGTGCGTCGGCGACCGCTCGAATCCGGGCCAGTCGCCGGCGAGGGGCGATCGACGGTAGCAACAGGTGCCACATCTCGGTCATCCGAAGCTGGAGGTCGGCGCGTCCGGTGAGCATCTCCGAGACGGTCTGAACTCCCGTGAACGATGCGACGATCATCCTGGCGAGTGCGGCCGTGTCCACGTCGTCGACGATGTCGCCTTCGGTCCGGGCGCGCTCGGTCAACTTCGCGATCATTCCGATCCAGTCGTCGAACGATTGCGCATTCGGATTCTGAGCCGTCGTCGATTCCAACGTCAACCGCATGCCGCCACGTGCGATGGGGTCGGTCTGCAGCTGACGCGCCAACTCCTTGGTGATCAGGATCAGGGCATCGATGGCCTTCGGTGTGCTTTCGATGATGGTGACGGTGGCAGCGGTGGCAAGAGCCATCTGTGCCTCGATCACGGCCTGCGCCAGATCTTCCTTCGACGAGAAGTGGAAGTACATCGCACCCTTGCTGACGCCGGCGTTGGCGATGATGGTGCTCAGACTGGCTGTGCCGTAGCCGAACTTGTCGAAGCTCGATGCGGCTCCCACGAGTACGGCCTGCCTGGTCGATTCTGCGCGCTCTTGCATCGGTAGACAATAGCTGGTACCCGCTTTCGCGGCACTCTCCGAGTCAAAAGACGGCAATTCAACGAAAATCGGTGTCGATGCCCAAGGGGCGAACCGTGCGCGCCTGCTCGAATGGTGATGGGGGATGACGGTGAGCGTGCAAGTTGATGGCACGCTCATCACATGGTCAACAAGAGCGCGGGCATTCTGCTGTTTCGGGTGAACGCCGACGTGGTGGAGGTTCTGATCGCCCATCCCGGCGGCCCGTTCTGGGCGCGGAAGGACGACGGTGCGTGGTCGATAGTGAAGGGGGAGTTCACCGAGGCCGAAGACCCGTGGACCGCGGCTCAGCGCGAGTTCCGAGAGGAAGTCGGCATCGAGGTGCCTGCGGGCAACCCCATCGAGCTCGGCACCGCCACACAGCGCGGCGGGAAGATCGTCACCGCGTTCGGGATCGAGTCCGACCTCGATGTCTCCACTGCGATGAGCAACACATTCGAGATCGAATGGCCGCCGAAATCCGGAAAGATGCAATCGTTTCCCGAGGTAGACCGCATCGAATGGTTTTCGGTGCCGCTGGCGAGGACAAAGCTACTGGCCGCGCAGCACCCATTTCTCGACGCGGTGGAGGCCTTTGTGGAGTTGCGCTAGTTTCGGCGTCGAATCCGGGGGTATCCGGCGGCCGGAAACGACGGCCGCGGATGCAGGGTGGGAAGTGGAACATGACACCGATGGAGACGACCGACGCCGACACGGCTCGCGTGGAAACGGCTCTGCTGGAAGGTCAGTGGGCAGGTCGAATCGTGGCCTCGGGGTTCGTGGCTCTGGCCACCGGCCTGTCCTGGATGTTCGCCGCGTCCGCAATGATCGGCTAGCAATACCAGACCGTTCGGTCGATACTGCTCAGCGACTACTACGAAGGGCAGTGCAGTGACCGACGGTATTGCGTCAGCGACCCCACCGGCGATCGAGGTACCCAAGCGCGCCTGGCAAGCCCTGGTGGTTCTGTTGCTCGGCATGTTCATGGCCCTGCTCGACACCACCATCGTCAACGTCGCATTGCCGACGATCAGCACGACGCTGGAGGCATCGGAATCCGTTCTGTCGTGGATCATCTCGGGCTACGCGCTCGCGTTCGGTCTCGCCCTGATTCCAGCGGGCAAGGTCGGGGATCGGATCGGGCACAAGTGGGTGTTCTTCACCGGTCTCGCTCTGTTCACGGTGGCCAGCTTTGCCTGCGGACTCGCTCAGGACGATCTGCAGTTGGTGGTTGCCCGAGTGGTTCAGGGTCTGGCAGGCGGAATGTTCGTGCCCGCTGTCACAGCGTTCATTCAACTGCTGTTTCCAGGCCCTGTGCGCGGCAAGGCATTTGCGATCATGGGTGCGGTCATCGGAGTGTCGACTGCGTTGGGGCCGATCGTCGGCGGGTTGATCATCCAGGCTTTCGGTGAGGAGAACGGCTGGCGGTTGGTCTTCTGGGTCAACCTGCCGATCGGCATCGTCGGTCTGATCGCGGCGGCGGTTCTGCTGCCGAAGAAGGATGAATCCGAGCCGACTGCAAGGCCGGGCATCGACTGGCTCGGGTTGGTGCTGATCTCCGCCGGCCTCATCGCGCTGCTCGTACCGCTGATCGAAGGCCAGGAGCTCGGGTGGCCGTTGTGGACCTACGTGACCATTGCTGCAGGCGTGGGCCTGATTGCAGTGTTCGGCTGGTGGGAGGTGATCCACAGCGGTCGTGGACACAATCCGCTCGTGCCGCCGCGACTGTTCACCCGACCGGCATTCACCGGCGGTGTGATTCTCGCGCTGGTGTACTTCGCAGCGTTCACCAGCATCTTCTTCACCATCTCGTTGTTGTGGCAGACCGGGCTCGGCAATACGGCCCTCTCGTCCGGGTTGGTCTCGATACCGTTCGCGATCGGCAGCATCATCGCGTCCTCGCAGAGCAACAAGCTCACGATCCGACTCGGCCGCACCGTACTGATCCTCGGCGCATCGCTGGTGTCGATCGGCTTGATCTGGCTGTGGATCATCTTGGCGACCAGTTCCGCCGACACCATCTCCCATTGGACTCTGCTGGTCCCGCTGTTCATCGCGGGCTTGGGCAACGGCGCGTTCATCGCTCCCAACGCGCAGTTCATCGTCGCAACCGTCGACCGCGACGACGCAGGGGCCGCGAGCGGCGTCATCTCGACGATGCAGCGCGTCGGCTCCGCAATCGGTATCGCAGTCATCGGTAGTGTGCTGTTCGGCTCACTCACCATCACCGGCCCCGATACCGTGGGATCCGGCTTCCTGCACGGTGCCGCAATGGCCATGGCCGTCAGTGCCGCGTTCAGCGTCGTTGCGTTGGCGTTGGTGTTCGCTCTACCGAAGAAGGTGCAGAGCGGTCACTGATCTCGGCTCGTTCAGCTCGACAGGCCCTTGCCGTGCCGCTGGACGACCGTCGATGCGAGATCGGCGATCTTGACGTTGAGATCCTGCGACGATTTGCGGAGCAGTGCGAACGCTTCTTCGTCGGATACTTTGTGCAGCGCCATGATGAGGCCGATCGCCTTGCCGATCTCACGGTTACTCTCGAGGCCGTCGCGCAAGGTCGATGCCTCTTGGCCGTTCAGCATCGCCCCTACCGTCACAGAAGTGAATGCAGTCAGGATGACGGCTTTGTCGGCGGTGTCGGCATCGAAGGCACCTGCGGTGTCGGTGAACAGGTTGAGAGCACCCACCTTCTGCTCGTCGACCTTGAGGCGGAACCCCATCGCTCCCCGGACCGGCGTGCGGTTCAGGACACCCCGAGCCATTGCGGGCCACTGGGTGGGGCTGCTGAAATCCGGCTCGAGTTGGACGGCCTCGGTGGTCAGCGCATCCAAGCACGGTCCCTGACCAGTGGCGCGTTCGATGTCGTCGACGACGCGTGCCACGTCATCCGAGGCCGCGACGGTGACGGCCTTTCCGTGGCGCAACAACATGAGACTCGCGTGATCGCAGTGAGGGACAACCATCGTCGCGGCGTTGCAGATAGCGGTGTAGACCTCTTCTGCGCTACTGCCGCGATACACGATGTCGGCCAGAGCGGCGAATACAGTTGCCGGGTCGGTCGACGGAGCGTCGAACTGTTCGTCGTCGGTCATTGCTTCTCCCGTCGTGTGGCGCATGCCGGGCAAACCGGTTGCGCAGCACATCAACCGTACCGCCCTGCGCCGGGGTCCCTGCACCAATGGGCTGGCAGTAGCCTCATGTCGTGAGCAATGCGCAGGAATCTACGGGGTTCGAGTACGGCCACGACGGCCCGAAGTCCATCGTGGTGGGCGTCGACGGCTCGGATTCGTCCTGGCGGGCCGCCGCATACGCCGGAGGACTGGCCCGTAGGCAACAATCGCTTCTGGTGCTGGTCTACGTGCAGCCCATCGCCACCGCGTCGTGGGGCCAGGCGGGGATCTCGATGGTGGAAACGGGCCGACAGATCGCCGACGAACTCCTCGACTACATCAGAACCTCGGTGGCCCGCTTCGGGGAGCGAGAGCAGGTTCGCTGGGAATTCCGCACTGCGCAGGGTGATCCTTATAACGGACTCGTCGCGGTTGCCGATGGACTCCGCACCGACGCCGTCGTGGTGGGGGCCTCCGAACGCGCCGGGCACCGATTGGCGGGATCTGTGGCAGTGCGACTGGTCAAGGCGGGCCGCTGGCCGGTCACAGTGGTGCCATGAAGGCTCGAATTCCAACCAGTCCGCGGTTTTCCCTGTAAAAATTGGCAGTCACCTCGTCGGATGCGAGGCGCATGTGGTGCGGTTCTCGGATTCGGGGAGTTCCATGGCGGTCTGTCGCGTCGTCAATTCGTCACTCGGGTGGGCACCCTCGCCGCGGCATGGGGAATCGCACCGCAGGTTCTGGGCCACGTCCTTGTCGCTCGGGCGCAGCCGGCGTCAGGAGAGACCGATGTCGGCGGAACGCTGGCGCAGACCATCCTGAGATCGTCGACCGGCCCCGGTCGGTACCGGGTGCTCGCTGCGGGGCCGGGGGAGCCCTACGTCCCTCGCCTCGACATCCTCGGGCGGGCACCCAGCGCGTCTCGGGTGCAGGCCAGACGCTCGTTGCTCTACTTGGGGCACCTGTCGGACTTGCATGTCATCGATGCGCAATCGCCCGGCCGGATCGAGCCCATGATCGTCTCCGACCATGCAGCGTGGGGCTCGGCCTTCCATCCGCAGGATCCGCTGACCGTGCACGTCACCGCCGCGATGGTGAAGGCATTTGCGGATGCGCGAATCAGTTCGGTCACCGGCGCTCCCATGGGAGCCGCGGTTGTCACCGGTGACAGCGCCGACATGCATTCTCATCTCGAACTTCGTTGGTACATAGACGTTCTCGACGGCGTCGCGGTCCGGCCTACGAGTGGCGCATCCGACGTCTTCGAGGGCGTGCAAGCGTGGCCCGAGGCGCAGTGGGCGTATCGGCCGGGCGATCCGTCGGGAGGGTCGTTCGGGGACTACGGATTTCCGACGCTTCCCGATCTGTTGACGCAGGCGATGTCGGGGACCGTC
Source organism: Rhodococcus sp. 05-2254-5 (assembly GCF_002258575.1). NCBI lineage: Bacteria > Bacillati > Actinomycetota > Actinomycetes > Mycobacteriales > Nocardiaceae > Rhodococcus > Rhodococcus sp. 05-2254-5. The sequence continues at coordinate 303,086 of NZ_NOZG01000002.1, forward strand.
GAATCGGTGGGGCTACCCGTCCCGTGGTATTCCGTCTACGGCAATCACGACACGTTGTTGCTCGGCACGTTCGATCTCTCCTCTCAGCCGCATGCCCTCGCGGTCGGCGGACGCAAGGCGTACACACTCGAAGCGACGGCCACGTCGGCATTGGCCGGGTACGCATCGACGGGTAGTCCGCTGCAGAGGATGGTCGATGCGCTCGGGGTCGGATCCGGCGCCCGGCCCGGGTTTCGGGCAGTGTCGGCGGATCCGGCTCGGTATCTCTTCGAGCAGCGTGAGTTCATGCAAGAGCACTTCGAGACGACTCCCACCCCAGGGCCGATCGGGCACGGTTTCACCCAGCACAACCTCGACTCGGGTGAAACCTGGTGGGCGGCGGACCCGACTCCGAACGTTCGCACGTTCGGACTCGACACGTGCAACGCCGTCGCCGGCCCCGACGGGGCGGTGCCCGAGGACCAGTTCGACTGGCTCACTCAGCAATTGGAGAAGGCACAGGCCGAACGCAAGCTCGTCCTGATCTACACCCACCACAACAGCCTGACCCTGGAGAACCGTGCACAGCGGCCGGGACAGTCGGTGAAGCTGTACGGCGCAGACGAATTCATCGATCTGCTTCTGAAATATCCTGTGGTGATCGGTTGGCTCAACGGTCACACCCACCAGAATCAAATCGTGGCGCATTCGCGAGACGGACGAGGGTTCTGGGAGATCACCACCGCGTCGTGCATCGACTTTCCGCAGCAACAGCAGGTGGTGGAGATCGTCGACAACAGAGACGAGACATTGTCGCTGTTCACCACGGTGCTCGATCACGCGTCGCCGATCACGCCCGGAAACAGTGGCAGCTACCTGGACCTCGCCTCGCGTAGTCGTGAGTTGGCTGCGAACGACTGGGCCGAGAATCCGCTGATGCGACGAGGTTCGCGCCTCGACCGCAACACCGAACTCCTGCTGCCCGCGCCGTTCGACCTGAGCGCCATCACCGACGCCGCTCTGGAACAGCAACATCTCGACGAGCACGCCAGACTGATTGCGTACGAGACGAGGCAGGGGCGATGAACGGTGTTCGTAGGCAGCTCTTCACGGTGGTGATGGTGCTGGCCTGCGCGGGGTGCTCGCAGACCGCTGCGCTCGCCCCGGTCGGGGGAGCGGAACTCGGTAACCTCCGCTACGCGGTGAACGACGTGCTGTTCGAGCAAGGAATCGAGATCCTCGTTGCGCCCGTGTGCTCGGGCACCGGGGCGGACATCGAATGTGCCGGGACGACAACCGGTAACGAGACGATCACCGGTACGGCCACGTCCGACGATGCCAGTACCGTCGAAGTGAAGGTCGGCCTGACCGTTCTCTACTCGGGTTCGGTGCAGGACGTGCTCGATCGCAATTCGACGGTCGGTGCGCCGTGAAAGGGGTGCTGCTGCTCGCATCGGTGGCGACTGTCTCGGCTCTGATTCAGGCGCTGACCGTGGTGGGGGATCCGGCTCCGACGTCCTCCCTCGGATTCGCTGCGCTGGTCGTCGTTTCCGCCGCAACGGTGATGTGTGCGCTGTGGTTCACCGCCTCGACGGCACTCGATGTGGTGGACGGCAACGCGTCGGGTGCACTGAGCCGGACGTGGCGACGACCGCGGGTACTGGCGTGGTGCGTGGTGCTGACCGTGGCGGCCGTTGCGTTCGCAATTCTCTTCCCCCTGCTCCCGGCTATTGTCATAGTCATTGCGCTGCTGATACTTCCAGCGGCAGTGGACGGTTGCCGAAACCCTCTGCGCGCTGCACTACACACCGTGAAGCAATCCCCGTGGCGCTGTACCGCAGCGGCGGTCATCACGATCCTCGCCTACCTACTCGGCTGGGTGGTGGCACTCGTGCTGGGATTCTTCGTCACCGGCGTGGTGGCGGCATTCCTGACGTGGCTGTGGTTCGGGGCCAATGCTGCTGCACTGCTGGTGTATTGGTCGGCTTTGTATCGCAAGGTGGTAGGGATTTGATCCGCGTTCTCTTCCATGACGGGATGACTCGAACTGCGCGGGTGTCGTCTCGAACGGCGCCGACAACTTATGACTGCGCCCGCCTCGGTCGGGATGCTGCTGGACGTGCAGCCGATCACGACGATGTCGGTCATCTCCTCAACTCGGCTCGCGTATTACCCAGCTTCGGTAGGAGAACAAGGATTCCGACACCCGCGAAGACCAGGGACAGGTAGTAGACCGAGTGGACGGATGCGGATAGATCAATGATGACACCACCGAGGGACGCGCCGAGGAAGATTCCGAAGCAGATGATCGAGGTGTGGACAGTATTGACGACGAAGGATGTACCGCCGACTCTCATGACCCGGACTGCGAATGCCGGGTTGAGACTCACGCCGGCGAATCCGAGGGCGGCAACGCCAACCAAGACTGCTGCCGAATTGCTGTCGCCGAGAAGGAACAGCAGACCGGACAAGAAGATCACCACCGCGCCGACGCAGGCGACGGACAAGGGGAAGTCATCGGAAAGCCGACTGACCACAGTGATACCGATGACGCATGCGACGCCGTATGCGGCCAAGATGATGGGGACCCAGCTCTGGTCGAAGCCGGCACGTTCGGTGAGGATGGGGGAGAAGTAGCTGAAGATGGAGAACACGCCGCCGATCAGCAATCCGCTTGTCGCGTAGGCGAGCCACAAGCTGCCGTTCTTCAACTCCGATAGTTGAGTCAGAATTTTCGGTCGTGGGCCGGCGTCCACAGCGGGTACCAGAACGAAGCTCGCCGCGAGTGCAATTGCCGCGAGGACTGCCACGAATGCGAAGGCCAGTCGCCACCCGAAGGCGTTACCGAGGAAGCTGGCGACAGGTAGACCGATGACGGTGCCGATCGTGTTGCCTCCCATGACGATACCGATGGCGCGGCCGCGGATCTTCTCGGGTACCGCCTGGGCTGCGATGGAAAGAGTGACGCCGTAGGCGGTGCCCGCGGCGGCTCCGGTGAGGATGCGACCAATGACGATGACGGCGTAGTTGGGGGCAGCAGCGGCGATCAGTTCGCCGATGATGAACACGATCGAGATGGCGAGCAGGGCGAACTTGGGTCGAAACCTGGTGAGGAAGATCGAGGCGGGCGGGGCCACGAGCACCATCGACAGCGCGTAGATCGCGATGAGATATCCGACGCTAGGGATCGATGCAGGCAGGTCCCGCGCAAGGTCGTTCATCAAGCCCGACACCATGAATTCGCTCGTCGTGAACGCCAAGATGGTGAACGCAAGTACGTAGACGGGCAGGGGAACTCGGTCGGGAGTCTGCGGCGCTTGGGGTTCGCAACTCGTAACGTCATGCATCTCTGACGATCTCCTTTGTGTGAGGTGTAGAACCGGAATTTTTGTATCGATCAGTACAAAAAATGGCCGCAGGAGACTGGTTGTCGATGCTCGCCGTCCTTACGGCGTAAGTGCTCTCAGCGCCCCGTCGGCTATAGCGCGCATTGCTTCACGTCCGGAGGCCACTCGTGCAGCCACTCGAATGCCGACGATCGCACCATTGACGATTTCGGCCTGCGCGCGGGGTGGAAACGTAGATGAGACCTCGCCAGTGGCTTGTCCGGCATGTAGGTAGTCCGCCAATACTGACAAACGCCGCTGGAGGTTGGCCGTCAACCGCTCGAGTGGTGCGGCAAGTTCAGGATCGTCCGCAGCTTCGATGGCCGTATTCACCGAGAAGCATCCTGATGGGCCACCTGACGAGCGCCGATCCATCTCGCCTTCGATCAGATCGTCGAACAGAAGCCCAATTCGATCAAGTACGGAAGTCGTACTGCCTAAGAGGATCGCGTCTGCCGACTCGTCGGCTTTCGTGAGGTACGTCGACATGCATTCTTCATACAGCCCGATTTTGCTGCGAAACGCATTGTAGAGGCTGCTTCTGCCCAAACCAGTCGCACGACAGAGCATGTCAGTGCTCGTGCCGTGAAATCCATGGGCCCAGAACTGGTCGAGTGCTGCATCGACTACGGCGTCTCGATCGAAGTCGGCTGTTCGTCCCATAGCCAGACGTTAGCAATTGTGTACTGATCTGTCCAAAATTGTTCCTGTGATCGCCGGGAGAGGGCGCCTGTCGAGCGAGGTGTGGGCAGTGCAGTTCGACAGAAACACTGTCGGCACTTATCGATTTCGTCGGCCGGTAAGCACCACAGCCGGGTTGCTTTAAAACCGTCTTGGTGGGGCGGGCGGGGCTCGAACCCGCGACCAATGGATTATGAGTCCACGGCTCTAACCGACTGAGCTACCGCCCCAATCCCGTACCAGGTACGAGCCAGCAGAATCGTACAGAATCACGCCGTCTCGTGGTTCCATCGGGGGCGCTACTTGGCCCTCACCTGCACCGGAACGCCGTTGAGAATCGCGTTCGCCGATACCGCGTCGACTCGGGCGGGGTCGGTGATGTCGTTGACGCTCGGTCCGGTGACAGTGGTGGCGACCGAGAGCTGCACGCCGGGGCGCTGATGACCGAATCCGTGCGGCATGCTCACCACCCCGGGCATCATCTTTTCGGACGCCGCAACCTCGATGTCGACGGTACCGGCCGCGGAGGTGACCGACACCATCGAACCGTCCTCGATCCCGCGCTGGAGGAGATCGTTCGGGTGGGCCAGAAGCTGATGTCGCGCTTTGCCTTTGGTGAGCCGAGCGGTGTTGTGCATCCACGAGTTGTTGCTGCGCAGATGTCGTCGACCGATCAGCAGGAGCTCGTCGTTTTTGGGAACCGCGCTCGAGTGCATCAGGTCCACCAGGGCAGGCAGTTCACCGACCACGACGTCCTGGATCAATTGAATGCGCTTGTCCTTGGTCTTCAGCTTCTGGGGAAAGCCCGGACGCAGCGGTCCCAGATCGATGCCGTGCGGGTTGGCTCGAAGCTTCCTCAGCGACAACCCTTTTCGTCGGCTACGGAGCAGGATGTCGAGAGTGCGAGCAGGGGACAGGCGCAGACGGGCCTCGCCGATGACGCTCTTCGGCGTCAATCGTGCCTTCAGTCGATCGACGGTGGAGCCTGCCATGCGGTTCTTGTAGCGCAGTGACAAGTCGCGGAAGATCTCCCAATCATGCTTGGCGTCAGCCTGCTTGGGTAGGACTGCTGGCATGTACTTGGCAGTGTTGTGTACCGCGAAAGAATTGAAGATCAGATCGTAGTGATCGCGTTCGAGGGACATCGTCGGCGGCAGAATTACGTGTGCGTGCCGCGAGGTCTCGTTGATGTAGAAGTCGAACGACACCATGAAATCGAGACCGGCGAAGGCCTCGTCGAGGCGACTACCGCCGGGCATCGACAGCACCGGATTGCCGGACAGGACGGCCATGGCACGAATCTGGTCCTTGCCCTCGGTGGTGATCTCGTCGACAAGCGTCGAACAGGGATACTCGCCGGCGAACTCGGGGAGATCGCGAACGCGGCTGCGCCATTTGTCGAAATGGCCACGACCGACGATGCCCTGCGAGATCAGATCGATCGCCGGATCGGTCACCATCGCACCGCCCGGTCGGTCGAGATTGCCCGTGATGATGTTGAGTACCTGGATCGCCCACTGGCACACCGTGCCGAACTGCTGCGTCGACACCCCCATCCTGCCGTACGCCACTGCAGACTTCGCCGCAGCGAATTCCGTTGCGAGAGAGGAGATGTCGTCTGCCGACATGCCGACGATCGGCGCCACCGCCGTCGGCGTGAATTCGGCGACGAGATCGGTAAGTCGATCGGCACCGTCGACGTAGTCGGCGACTCGGACGGAGCCGTCGGCGACGATCGTGTGAATCATCGCCAGCAACAGCAGCGCGTCGCTGCCGGGACGAACGAAGAAGTGGGTGTCGGCAATATCCGCCGTTTCGGTCTTACGTGGATCGACCACTACCAGTCGGCCACCTCGCTTACGGAGTGCGCGTGCTCTTTTGGCGAAGTCGGGCACCGTCATCATGCTGCCGTTGGAGGCCATCGGATTGCCGCCGAGGACGAGGAAGAAATCGGTTCGATCGATATCCGGGATGGGCAGCAGGAGCTGGTGGCCGTAGAGCAGATGGTCGACGAGCTGGTGCGGCAACTGATCCAAGGACGTCGCCGAGTACCGATTGCGGGTGCGCAGCAGCGACGCGAACGGAATGCCGTGGGTCATCGCACCCATCGAGTGCACGTTGGGATTGCCCTGATAGAGCCCGACAGCGTTGGATCCGTACTTCTTCCGCGTCGAGACGAGGCCATCGACGACGAGGTCGTACGCCTCATCCCAGCCGATCTTCTCCCACTTCTCACCCACCCGCTTGACCGGTGTGGTGAGCCGATCGGTGTCGGCATGAAGGTCGATCAACGACAGAGCCTTCGGGCAGATGTGGCCCCGGGAGAGTGGGTCCTTCTCGTCGCCGCGGATCGAGACCACCGCGTTGTTCTCCACCGTGAATTCGAGACCACAGATCGCCTCGCACAGATTGCACGATCCATACACAACCGACATCGCATTTCTCCCATTCCTGTCGTCCGAGACTAGCGCGGCGGGGGACCGATCCACCGGCATCGACAGACAATTAGGCTCTGGAGTCGTGACTACCCTCGATCTCACTGCCTCGTGGCCCGTCGACCATGTCAGTGCCGCCGTCTTCACCGACGCCGGAGTGCGGGAGGAGGTGGGGGACACCGCGCGCGTCTTCGAGCTGGCATCGGTCACCAAATTGCTCACCGCCTACGCGGTGCTCGTTGCCGTGGAGGAAGGTGCCGTCGAGCTCGATCAGCCCGCAGGGCCGGAGGGGTCGACTGTGCGGCATCTGCTGGCGCATGCCTCGGGACTGGCGTTCGGCGAGCGGAAGGTGCAGGCTCCGGCCGGCACCAAGAGGATCTACTCGAGCGCGGGATTCGAGGTCTTGGCCGAACTCATCGAAGCAGAGTCGGGAATTGCCTTTCCCGACTACCTGGATGAGGCCGTCTGCGGACCGCTCGGGATGGTCGACACGTCGCTGCCCGGGTCGGCCGGTCACGGTGCCCGTTCGTCTGTTGCAGACCTGACCAAGTTCGCCGCGGAGCTGTTGGAACCGAGTCTCCTCGCGTCGCAGACACTGTCTTCGGCCGTGGACGTGCATTTTCCCGGCCTGAACGGAATCGTGCCCGGGTACGGATCGCACAAGCCCTGCGACTGGGGTCTGGGGTTCGAGCTGCGCGATGACAAGACCCCGCACTGGACTGGGAGCACCAACTCGAGGGCCACGTTCGGCCACTTCGGACAGGCCGGGACGTTCCTGTGGGTGGACCCGTCGGTGCGGATCGCGTGCGTGGTGCTGACCGATCGAAACTTCGGAGATTGGGCCAAACCGCTCTGGCCCGAGCTCTCCGACGCCGTCCTGGCCGGGTGAAACATCACCGTTCACCGATTGCACTGGCGCAACAGGGGCAACTCGGGGCACACTAGTACACACACGCGTTGAATCGCTGCAACCAGTTCGAGCATGTCGAGGTCGTTGGGGAAGACGTCCCTCGTCGAAGCTGGAGGTAGTGCAATGCGTGGATCGAACCAATTCGCAGATGCGACGTCGGGTGTTGTGTACATCCACTCGTCGCCCGCTGCGCTGTGCCCGCATGTCGAATGGGCGTTGTCCGACGCCCTCGATTGCCGTGCCAATTTGAAGTGGTCCGCGCAGCCGGCCTCCGACGGTCAGCTGCGCGCCACCACGGACTGGATCGGGCCCGTAGGCACCGGAGCGAAGCTCGCCGGCATCCTGCGCTCCTGGCAGATGCTGCGCTACGAGGTGACCGAAGACGCCAGCGAAGGCGTCGACGGCGAACGGTTCTCGCACGTACCCGGATTGGGTCTCTGGCGCGGATCGACGAGTGCCAACGGGGACGTGGTGCTCGGCGAGATGCGACTGCGCGCCCTGATGGAGAACAACCAAGGCAACCTCGCCGCCGCAGTGGAGCACGCGCTCGGCTCGGATTGGGATGCCGCTCTCGAGCCGTTCCGCACCGGAGGCGCAGGAGCAGAAGTGACCTGGCTCAGCCGCAACGTCGGCTAGCAGCGGTTGCCGGGGATTCGTCGCGGCGGTAGTTTCGCGTTCGTGCCTGGGGTAGGCATGTGGGAACGACCGTGGAGTGGTGAGTTCGATGTTGTCGACCGGAAAAGTGATTCGATTCGACGAGTTCAAGGGGTACGGATTCGTAGCGCCGGACGAGGGCGGCGAGGACGTGTTCATCCACGTCAACGATCTGGACTTCGACAAACGACTTATGGCGCCGGGAGTACGCGTCGAATACGTTGCCGTAGACGGTGACCGTGGTCTGAAGGCCACCGAGGTCCAGATCATCGACGGGCCGACGTCGACCGCTCTGGTGACCCGGCACAAACCCGACGTCCCATTCCACAACACCGCGCCCGTCAGTGGTCACCAGCGCCACGACGACGCAGGCGCGGACGTCCTGTCCGAGGCGGACTTCACCACAGAGCTGACCGAACAACTACTGACGTCGAACGGCACGCTCACGGCTGCGCAGATACTCGACGTGCGATCGGCCGTAGTTCGACTGGCCCACGATCACCGATGGATCCAGGGCTGACCGACCTCGATCGACCTCGTTCGCCCGTCCCCGGTGTGAATCAATGTGGCTTTCTTGCACATGGAGTGCCTGAAAGGCGCATTGATCCCAACCGGGGGTGGGTTCCCAACCGGGGTGGGGTCTTGGGGGCAGGGCTGACGGACCGCAGTAGGTAGCGGTCGGAGTCGATCAGAGCGGGATGTTCTTGTGATTTCCGCGAGCCGCCGGTGCTGCAGCGAGAGCCTTCGCAACCGTGCTTCGGGTCTTGCTGGGCTCGATGACCTCGTCGACGACGCCGATGGCAACGGCGCGATCGACACCGCCTGCGATGCTCTCGTGCTCGACGGTGAGGCGGTCGTGCAGTGCCTCACGCTCTTCTTCGGGTGCGGCGGCGAGCGCCTTCTTGTGCAGGATGCCGACGGCCGCCTTCGCACCCATCACGGCCACCTCGGAGCCGGGCCAGGCGTAGACCGCGGTGGCACCGAGTGCGCGGGCGTTCATGGCGATGTACGCGCCGCCGTAGATCTTGCGAGTGACCAGCGTGACGCGGGGAACGGTGGCCTCGGCGAACGCGTGCAGCAACTTCGCTCCGCGGCGAACGACGCCTTCCCATTCCATGCTGACACCCGGCAGGTAGCCCGGAACGTCGACGACCACGATGAGCGGAATGCCGAAGGCGTCGCACAGGCGAACGAAACGCGCTGCCTTCTCGGCACTTTCGGAGTTCAGGCAACCTCCGAGTCGGATGGGGTTGTTGGCGATCACGCCCACGGTGCGGCCACTGATGCGGCCGAGCCCGATGACGATGCTGCGAGCCCAGCCACCCTGGAACTCCTCGAACGTCGATTCACCTTCGACGTTGTCGAGCAGTTCGTGAATGATCGGGTGCACGTCGTAGGCACGACGATTGGATTCGGGCATCAGTGCGCGTAGATCGGTGTCGCCGTGTTCCGCGGCGGCGATGTCGAACACGCCCTGCTCGCAGAACATCGACACCAGACGGCGGGCGCGGGTGAACGCGTCCATCTCGCTGTCGGCGACGATGTGGCACACGCCGGACTTCTTGTGGTGCGTGTCGGGGCCGCCGAGCGACTCCATATCGACCTGTTCGCCGGTGACGCTGCGAACGACGTCGGGTCCGGTGACGAATACGCGTCCCTCGGGAGCCATGATGACGACGTCGGTCAAGGCGGGACCGTACGCTGCACCACCGGCTGCGAAACCGAGGACGACGGAAATCTGTGGGACGAGGCCGGATGCTCGGACCATGGCCTCGAAGACGAGTCCGACGGCATGGAGAGCCTCGACGCCCTCGGCGAGGCGAGCACCACCTGAATGCCAGACGCCGACGATCGGGGCGCGCTGTTCGATGGCGGTGTCGATCGCGGCAACGATGTGCTTGCAGCCGTCCACTCCCATGGCACCGCCCATGACGGTGGCGTCGGAGCAGTAGGCAATGGTGTGGACGCCGTCGATTTCGCCCGATGCGGCCAGAATTCCCGACTTGTCCCGATCATGCAGAGGGACAGTGGTTCCGGCGTCGAAGAGCTTTTCGAGGCGGGTGAGGGGGTCGCGCGGATCGGTGGAGGTGCCGGATCGTGTGACAGGGGCCAGAATGGTCATCGCGTTGTCCTTCTTCAGGGCCCCTGGCGGGGGCGAGGCCCGAGCCGGGACCGTCCGTCGAAAGAACGGCCCCAGCTCGGATCATGCACTGCGAGAGCGGGATTCGCTGAGTCGAGAAGTCGACTCAGTGGATCACGCCTTACCGAAGGCGAGCGCTACGTTGTGCCCACCGAATCCGAACGAGTTGTTGATCGCGTAGTCGATCTGTCCGACGCGGGGCTCGCCCTTGACGACATCGAGATCGATTTCGGGATCCTGGTTCTCCAAATTCAGTGTGGGAGGGATGATTCCCTCTCGCACTGCCAGCACCGTCAGTACCGACTCGAGGGCGCCGACGGCACCGATCGAGTGGCCCAGAGCGGATTTCGGTGCGTACACCGCTGCGTGATTTCCGACTGCCTTGTTGATCGCCAGCGCTTCGGCGGTGTCTCCGATGGGAGTTGCCGTTGCGTGTGCGTTCACGTGGGTGATGTCGGACTTCTGCAGGCCTGCGGTCTCGATGGCGCGCTGCATCGCACGCGCGGCACCCTTGCCCTCGGGGTCGGGGGCCACGAGGTGGAACCCGTCCGAGGTGATTCCGGCACCGAGCAGGCGGGCGTGGATCGTTGCCCCGCGTGCCTTGGCGTGCTCCTCGGTCTCGATGACCATGAGCGCACCCGCTTCACCGAAGACGAAGCCGTCACGATCCTTGTCGAACGGACGTGACGCACCCTTCGGGTTGTCGTTGTTGGTGCTCATCGCCCGCATCATGGAGAAGCTGGCGATCGGAACCGCGTCGATGTATCCCTCGACGCCGCCGGTGACGACCATGTCCGCGTCACCCATCACGATCATCCGCCATGCATGCGCAATGGCTTCCGATCCCGAGGAGCAGGCGGAGACGGGCGTGATGACGCCGGCTTGTGCTTTGAGCTCGAGCCCGACGACCGCTGCTGGGCCGTTCGGCATGACCATCTGAACGGCGAGCGGGGACACCTTGCGGTAGCCGCCGGCCTTCATCTTGTCGTTGGCGTCGATGAGAGAATCGCCGCCACCGAGTCCGGTACCGATCGACACGCCGAGGCGGAGGGGATCGACGTCGGGCGAGCCGGCGTTCTTCCAGACCTCACGACCGAGCACCGTGGACAACTGCTCCACGTAGCTCAGGCGACGGATCTCGACCCGCGAGAGCAGACTCTGCGGGTTCACCGCGAGGTGTCCGCCGATCCGCACGGGCAGGTCGTACTCGGTGACGAAATCGTCTTCCAGAGTGCCGATTCCGCTTTCGCCGTTCAGCAGACCCTTCCACGTGGCATCGACGTCACCCGCGAGTGACGTGGTCGCAGCAAGGCTGGTGACGACGACACTGGGGAAGCGTCCGTTGGCGGTGGATGGGTTGGTCATGGGTCGTGTCACTCGCTCGCGGAGTCGTCGAGCTTGGCCTTGATAGCTTCTGCGGCTTCGGGGTTCTCCGCTTCGAGCTTCTGGATGTAGTTGACGGCGTCGCCGACGGTGCGCAGACCTGCGAGGTCTTCGTCGGGGATCTTCACGCCGTACTTGTCCTCGGTCTGCACTGCGATCTCGACCATGGAGAGCGAGTCGATGTCGAGGTCGTCCACGAAGGACTTCTCGATGGTCACCTCGGACGGTTCGATGCCCGTGACCTCCTCGATGATCTCTGCAAGTCCGGCGATGAGGTCTTCCTGGCTGGCCACTGTTGTGGCTCCCTTCTCTTCTGTGTCGAACGCCGAAGTCATGTGCTTCGAGACGCGGTTGTGCATTTCTGCCACTCGGGGAGTGGAAGTCGATCCGCAGTACCGAGACTGCGGTGTGAAGGTGACCGAGCTATCCGAGCTCGGCCAATGCGGCGATGTCCGCCGGTGTCTTCAGGCCGAGGTTGGGCACGCCGCGCAGTTCACGCTTGGCGATGCCGACCAGTGCGCCTGCCGGGGGCAGCTCCGCAAGTCCGGTGACCTGCGCGGTACGCAGGTACGCGCTGCACCGGTCCCACCGCACGGGACGTGTGACCTGGGCAGCAAGTTTGGTGAGCGCATCGGCACCCGATGCGACCGGCTGACCGTCCGAGTTGGACAGCAAGGTGTGCGTCGGCTCGGACGGAGTGATGGCGGCTGCGGCCGCGGCGACGGTGTCGCCTGCCGATGCCATGTACTTGGTATGGAAGGCACCTGCGACCGGGAGTGCTCGGACCCGCGCCTTCTCGGGTGCGCTCTCGGCCAGTTCCGCCAACTTGGTCAGCAGACCTGCAGCAACGATCTGACCGGCAGCGTTGACGTTGGCCGGGGCGAGATCGAGTTCCTCCAGCCGGGCCAGAACTGCAGCTTCGTCGCCGCCGAGCACGGCGGACATGCCGGTAGGTTCGAGGGCGCAGGCCTTGGCCATCGCAGCCCCGCGCACCGCCGCCAGAGATACCGCGTCGTCGGAGGAGATCACGCCGGCAATGGCAGCAGCCGCGAGCTCGCCGACCGAGTGGCCGGCCACGATGGCGTCGTCGGGGAACAGTCCACGCGAGGCGATTTCCTCGAAGGCCAGTAGGGCCGACGCCACGACCAGCGGCTGAGTCACCGCAGTGTCGGTGATTTCTTCAGCGGTGGCGGTGGTGCCGAGTCGCACGAGATCCAGGCCGGAGGCCTTGGACCACAGCGCCAACCGATCGGCCGCGCCCGGGATTTCGAGCCAAGGCAGCAGCATGCCGGGAGTCTGGGAGCCCTGACCGGGCGCAAGCAACGCAATCACAGGGTTAAGAGAACACTGTCGGGCCCCTCATCAGTGATGTCGCGCTCGATGAACTCTCGACAAGCAATTTGTGGGAACCCTACAAATTGCCTCGTGGAGACCCGCTATCGCCGGAAGGCGGTTCGGCGTTACGTAACCACTTCTCCAAATGTGACCTGTGTGACATATGGGGCTGGATATGTCGGTTCGTGATGCGTTCGAGCCAACCTACCTACCGTTGCCGCGACCCGAAGGACGTACGCATCGCGCGGGTGAGTGGGATCACGACCGGTCACCTCGGCGATGCGCTTGAGCCGATACCGGACGGTATTTGGATGAACAAACAGCTGCCGAGCGCAGGTTTCCACGGCACCGCCGCAGTCGAGATACGCATCGAGCGTGTCGGCCAAACCCGAACCTGCCGCGGCCAACGGAACGACGACATGATCGTTGAGAGCCGAGATAGCTGCCCCGTCGTTCAGCAACGCTCGTTCGGGCAGCAACTCGCCGGCGTGAACCGGCCGCGGTGCGCCCCGCCAGCCAGCCACGGCCTGCATGCCGGCAAAGGCCTCCACCGCGCTCGAGTGCGCTGCGCCCAACGTGCGGGTGGTGGGACCGATGACGACAGGGCCGTCGGAGAAGTTCTGCAACATGTCGTCGATGAACGCGTGATGCGCCGCGGTGTCGTCGAGCTGACCACTGACCACCATCACCAGTCGTGTCCCCTGAACCACCGCCAACGCAGCTCGACCGTGCTTCTGAGCGACGGAGTGCACGGTGCCCACGACGGATACGCCGCGATCTTCCGGGGGAGTGCCCACCAATACCGTCGCGGGTGCAGTGGCGTCCCAGTTCAACGTGGCAGCACGGGAGAGCATGTCCGATCCCGTATCGCCCCGGACGACGGCGTCGACGACGAGGGCTTCGAGGCGGGTGTCCCACGCCCCTCGTGACTCGGCTGCACTGGCGTACACGGACGCCGCTGCGAAACCCAGCTCGCGGCCGTACCGCAGCACGGCCTCGGTCAGCGCGACCAACTGCTGGTCGTTGCGGGCGAGCGCAGGGAGCCACTGCTCGAAGAACTCCATCGCCACCCGAACCATGTCGACGGTCTGACGCAGCGTGAGGCGTCGGGCCAGGTCTTGCGGGATCACCTGGAAGGCGTCGAGGCTGAATCGAATGTCGCTGTTCGGATTCTTGAGCCATTCGAGAAAGTTGTCGACGGCCGTCTGGATCAGCAGCTGGACGCTGGCCCGCTGGGCGGCGTCGAGATCGCCGAAGAACGGCAACTGGCCCTGCATCGTGGTCACTGCCTCGGTCGAGAGGCGGCCGGAGAACTGTTTGACGCGTCGCAACAGGGCGTCGGGCAAAGGGTCGCGCTTCTGGCGCGAAGGGGCCAACGAGTTGACCGGAAGGTGGACCTCGTTGTCGGTCGTGAGCGAATCACGGGTGGGGGAGTCACGGGCCGGGGAGTCACGAGCCAACGACTCACGCAACGCCTCACGGTAAGCGTCGCGCCGGGAGACATCACGCGCGGACGAACTGTCCGGTGAATCGGGTTTCGCATCGGACATAAGGAGAACCTACGCCCGACCCCCGCCCACCTCGCGCTGGACTCTCGTCGCGAGGTGGAACGGGGGTCGGCCGATCATGGCGGAGACCTACGCCGAGCCGGTATCGGCGTACGACGTCGGAGCTGCGGTGACGTCGTCGATCTTGTACTTCTCGGCAGCCTCGACGGCCTTGGACTTGTCGATCTCGCCCGATGCCGCGAGAGCGGACAGTGTGGCGACGACGATGGACTCGGCATCGACGTTGAACACCCGTCGTGCAGCCGGGCGGGTGTCGGAGAAGCCGAAGCCGTCGGTTCCGAGGGTGACGTAATCGCCCGGAACCCACTGGCGGATCTGATCCGGCACGGCGCGCATCCAGTCGGAGGACGCGATGACCGGGCCGTTGGCATCGGCCAGGGCCGAGGTGACGAACGGAACGCGCTTGTCGGCACCCGGGTTACGCAGCGACTCCTTCTCGGCTTCGACGCCATCGCGGCGCAGTTCGCCCCACGAGGTGACGGACCACACGGCCGAACGAACGCCCCACTCCTCGAACAGCAATTCACGTGCCTTGCGGGCCGAGACAATGCCGACGCCGGACGCGAGCAGCTGTGCCTCGGGTCCGTCGCCCTCCTGCGGTTCTGCGAACCGGTAGATGCCCTTGAGCAGCCCCTCGACGTCGAGGTTCTCGGGCTCGGCCGGCTGTACGTACGGCTCGTTGTACAGGGTGATGTAGTAGAAGATGTTCTCGCCGCCGAAGCCCTCGACACCTTCGGTTCCGCCGTACATGCGACGCAGACCGTCCTTGACGATGTGCGCGATCTCGTACGAGAACGCCGGGTCGTACGCCACGGCCGCGGGGTTGGTCGACGCCAGCAGCAGCGAGTGACCGTCGGCGTGCTGGAGACCCTCACCGGTCAGCGTGGTGCGACCTGCCGTGGCACCGAGCACGAACCCGCGGGCCATCTGATCCGCGGCGGCCCAGAGACCGTCGCCGGTGCGCTGGAAACCGAACATCGAGTAGAAGATGTACAGCGGGATCATGACCTCGCCGTGCGTCGCGTACGAGGTACCGACCGCGGTGAACGACGACGTGGAGCCTGCCTCGTTGATGCCCTCGTGCAGGATCTGACCGACCGAGCTCTCCTTGTAGGCGAGCATCAGTTCCGAGTCGACCGAGGTGTAGAGCTGGCCGTTGCGGTTGTAGATCTTCAGCGACGGGAACCACGAGTCCATACCGAACGTGCGAGCCTCGTCGGGAATGATCGGCACGATTCGGTGGCCGATCTCCTTGTCTCGCAACAGCTCCTTCATGACGCGCACGAGCGCCATCGTGGTGGCGACTTCCTGCTTGCCCGAGCCCTTGCGCAGCGTCTTGTAGGTGTCGTCGCCGGGCTGCGGCAGTGGCTTGACGTCGACGCGGCGCTCGGGGACGAATCCGCCGAGCTTGCTGCGACGATCGAGCATGTACTGGATCTCGGGAGCGTCCGCACCGGGGTGGTAGTACGGCGGCATGTACGGATCCTTCTCGAGCTCCTCGTCGGAGATCGGGATGTGCTGGAGATCGCGGAACGTCTTGAGATCGTCGAGCGTCAGCTTCTTCATCTGGTGCGTGGCATTACGGCCCTCGAAGTGCTTGCCCAGGGTGTAGCCCTTGATGGTGTGCGCCAGGATGACCGTCGGCTGGCCCTTGTGCGACATCGCAGCCGCGTAGGCAGCGTGCACCTTGCGGTAGTCGTGGCCGCCGCGCTTGAGGTTCCAGATCTCGTCGTCCGAGAGATCCTTGACGAGCTCCTTCGTTCGCGGGTCGCGGCCGAAGAAGTGATCGCGGACGTAGCTGCCGTCGTTGGCCTTGTAGGTCTGAAAGTCGCCGTCGGGCGTGGTGTTCATGAGGTTCACCAGTGCGCCGTCGCGGTCCTTGTGCAGCAGCGAGTCCCACTCGCGGCCCCAGACGACCTTGATGACGTTCCAGCCGGCACCGCGGAAGAACGACTCCAGTTCCTGGATGATCTTGCCGTTACCGCGCACCGGGCCGTCGAGACGCTGCAGGTTGCAGTTGACGACGAACGTGAGGTTGTCGAGGCCTTCGGTCGCAGCCACATGTGCGAGTCCACGCGATTCCGGCTCGTCCATCTCGCCGTCGCCGAGGTACGCCCAGACGTGCTGATCGGAGGTGTCCTTGATGCCGCGGTCGTTCAGGTAGTGGTTGAAGCGCGCCTGGTAGATGGCGTTCATCGGGCCGAGGCCCATCGACACCGTCGGGAACTCCCAGAAGTCCTGCATCAAACGCGGGTGCGGGTAGGACGGCAGTCCGCCGCCCTCGTTCACATGGCTCGCTTCCTGACGGAAGCCGTCCATGCGCTCGGCCGGAATGCGGCCTTCGAGGAAGGCGCGGGCGTAGATGCCGGGGGAGGCGTGGCCCTGAATGAAGATGTGGTCGCCGCCGCCCGGGTGATCCTTGCCGCGGAAGAAGTGGTTGAAGCCGACCTCGTACAGCGCAGCCGACGATGCGTAGGTCGAGATGTGGCCACCGACGCCGACGCCCGGACGCTGTGCGCGGTGCACCATGATCGCGGCATTCCAGCGGATCCAGGCACGGTAGCGGCGTTCCATCGACTCGTCGCCGGGGAACCACGGCTCGTTCTCGGTGGGAATCGTGTTGACGTAATCCGTCGATGTCAGCGACGGGAGCGCGACGCGGCGCTCGCCGGCGCGCTCGAGCAACCTGAGCATCAGGTAGCGAGCGCGGTTGGGTCCGGACCTCTCCAGCAAGCCGTCGAACGATTCGATCCATTCGTTGGTCTCGTCGTTGTCGATATCGGGCAGGTACGACGCGACACCCTCACGGATGACGCGGACCCGGCCGTCCGAGCCCTTCTTGCCTGCAGACGATGTGTTCTGCCGTTCGCCGCTGTTCACTTCGGACAACGTGTGCACTCCTCAATGTGGCGGACGCTCGGTGTGGCGCCCGGTCCGGTAGCTCGCCCCTGTGACGGCGATCTACATTCCTCGTTCTCGTGATTCCTCCCCAATCCTGCCGCATCTCGTCGGTTCTGGTAGTACAGAGGTCCGATACCCACCAGTAGAAATTTATGTACGCAATTTCGGCGCGGTCAGCTTGCGCGAACGGCTTCGACCCTGTTCGCTTTGTCTACTGCACCCACAATTCAAGGAGGTCACCACCGTGGTCGCCGCGGCGGACGCTCAGAACTACGCTCAGAAACTTGGCATCACTCGCGACATGGTCGTTCAAGAGCTGGGCTGGGACGAGGACACCGACGATGATCTGCGCGCCGACGTAGAAGATGCGATCGGTGGCGAGACCCTCGACGAGGATTCCGACGAGGTGATCGATGTCGTACTGCTGTGGTGGCGCGACGGAGACGGTGACCTGGTCGATGCACTCATGGATGCCATCGGTCCGCTCTCGGACGATGGAATCGTGTGGGTCCTCAGCCCCAAGACCGGCATGTCCGGTCATGTGGAGCCCAGCGAGATTGCCGAGTCCGCTCCGACAGCCGGATTGACGCAGACCTCTGCGGCCAATCTCGGCGACTGGATCGGAAGTCGATTGGTTCAGCCCAAGACCCCTACCACCAAGCGGTAGGCCCATGCTCGACACAGGAAGACGGTTCTAGATGCCGATCGAGGTTGGCGCAGTTGCGCCCGACTTCACCCTCAAAGACCAGAACAATCAATTGGTCACGTTGTCGTCGTACCGGGACGTGAAGAACGTTCTGCTCGTGTTCTATCCACTGGCCTTCACCGGAACGTGCCAGGGCGAGCTGTGCCGAGTGCGCGACGAGCTACCGACATTCGAGAACGAAGACACCGCGATCCTGGCGATCTCGGTGGGTCCGCCTCCGACCCACAAAATCTGGGCAGCAGAGCAGGGTTACACCTTTCCGCTGCTGTCCGACTTCTGGCCACACGGTGAAGTGGCTCAGGCGTACGGCGTGTTCAACGACAGCGCAGGATTCGCCAATCGTGGAACCTTCGTGGTCGACAAGTCCGGAATCATCAGATTCGCCGAAATGAACGGTCCCGGGGAAGCCCGAGACAGTTCATCGTGGGCTGAGGCACTCGCACAGGTGAGCTGACCTGCGGAATTGTAGTTAGACAGCAGACACGATAAATTTCTCCAAGCGTTCCGGTGGCCCGGGGATGTCCCCAGGCCACCGGTACTCGGGCGTATAGCTCAGCGGTAGAGCTCTGGTTTTACACACCAGCGGTCGGGGGTTCGAACCCCTCTGCGCCCACCCTGGTCACAGGGGTTATCGACCCTGATTTGACCCGACTGGCAGCAAGTTGTCATCACGGTTTGTTACAAGTCGTCCGTAACTCGTTGGAGCAGAGATCAGCGCATAAGGCTGGTTTTGTTGGACATATCGCGCCATCGTGAAGGCGGCGGTTGCATGGCCTAACCAGGCAGAAACCGTCGGGATTGGCACTCCGTTGAGGATCATGAGCGTGGCGCAGGTATGCCGCTCATCGTGCAGGTTGATGACGGGAACGCCAGCCCGAGCGCACGCAGCCCTCCAGCAATCAGTGAGGTAGTCGGGGTGCACAGGATCTCCCAACTCGTTCACGAACACATGGCCGCTGCACGGTATCTGTCACGAGCTTGTGACATCTCCCGGCGCTGAACGGCTAGGGCGTGCAGCAATGACGAGTAGACCGGATCGAGGATCGGTAGATCTCGCTTGGGACGTTCTGTCTTCGGTTCTCCGATGATTACCTTCCCATCGACAACGGTGCGGGTGCGGACGATTCGCACCGTGTGCGCGTCCATGTCGATGTGCTCCCAGCAGAGGCCGGCTAACTCTTGTTTTGCGCAGGCCTAGTGAACCGAGCTGGTGCTGATGTCCATCGCGATCATCCTTAGTTGCATCGAGTGCGATCTTTAGCTCCTGAACTGTCAGAGTAGGACGCTCCTTGATGTCGAGCCGCGGGGTGTCGACATACTGCGCGACGTTCCGGCGGAATTGACCTTGTTCAACTTCGCTATCGAGTAGCTGCCTAATCGAGCTGAGGATATTGCGCCGCAACTGGCCGTTGGATGGGCGTCTTAAAGCACACAACATTGCTCACGCTGTCTTGGGTGGAGGTTACGGGCGTAAAGTAACGTACAACGTCGCGGCGTGCCTGTGTCCAATGCCACACAGGGAGAAAATCCCGCGATACGACAAGTTTCAACCTCCATGGATTCGATTTTGCCTAGACAGCTGGGTGCCTACGGTGGTCTATCAGCAAGGACAGGAGGAACTAGTGATCATCATCGCTTAGCCAATCTCGTTTGGTTTGGGCATCGACGACTTGATAGAGATCGTCTGTCCTAGTGGCCCAGGGATGACTTTCGTATCGGGACGTGTCAGCAATGCTTGTCAGCGGCTCGGCATCGGTGAGATATCTCCGGGTGACGTTTATAAAGGGCTCTCTATGCTTCTGTAGGTCTCGCAACAGTTCGTCGCTCTGAGTAAAACCTACGTACGTGGGTGTCGTTCCGTCCTTGCGGGCCTTCGCTATGATTCCAAGCAAGTTATCTAGTACTGCGCGAAAATCTTCGTAAAATGCCGTAATCATTCTTTGTGTGTGCGGCTCGACAACTTGGAGCAGTGCAGGCTCGAAAGCGACGTTGGTTCGGACTATCGCATCTCTTAGTCTAAGGCCAGTTGTGTTTGCGATTTCTTTATGATCTTCGTACATAGGATCGGAAGGGTCTTCTGTGTTGTTGCCCCGGTCAATCCACACTAATTCACTCTTAGCGATCTCTTCCCAGAAGGCGTCGAACTCTGGCCGGATCGAGTCAACTTCTAGCCATAGTCCACTAAGGGAGGTGAGTTGTTCGCTACGCAGCTGTGCGTCGAGTTGCCTGGAAACGCTTTCGTTCGCGTTCTTGAGCTGCTGGGTGTGTCGTTTCTCAACTGCCTTTCGATCTTCCTTTGCTTTCTTTGCAGCCTTCCGTGCATCATTGCGAGCCCTCTTTGTTTCCTCACGAGCTCTAAATATCGATATAACGGCCACGGATACCGCCGCAATCGAACCGATTCCGCCTATCCAACTGCCTGCTGACGCGAGCTGAGCTGAGCTGTAGTTTGGCCAGAGAATTACTGTGTTCGCCATGGCAACCAGGCCGCCGATCACGAGCAAACTGACGGCTATACCGCCAATGATCCGTGGGTTCTTCCACCTAGGGGTCTTCGCCGGTAGGTCGCCTTTAGCAGTCTTCGAGATGTCATCACTCACCTGAGCATTCAACCAGGTGTTCGATCGTCAACGGCCGGCTGCACTAGTCCAGTCATTCATACGGATAAACGTTGATACGAAGCCTTCAACTACGAGGTCCGCAACGCTGGCAAACTTGGCTGATGGACAAGGTGACGGGACTGCCCCACTTCAGTTGACTCGTCGGGTTGAGTGATTCAGGCCGCGTGTGCGGTCCGGTTGATTGTCTCAAACTCGATCGGAGTGTGCTTGCCGAGGCGTCGTTGACGGCGTTTGCGGTGAGCGGTCTTCTCGATCCATGTCACGATCGCCAGCCGTAGTTGCTCACGGGTCGACCACCGCTGGCGATCGAGGACGTTCTTCTGCACGAGTGCGAAGAACGACTTCATCGCGGCGTTGTCACCGCACGCCCCGACCCGCGCCATGGAACTTCGTAATCCATTGCGCAACAGGGCATGTACGAACTTCCTGGATCGGAACTGGCTATCGCGATCCGAGTGAACGATCGTACCCGCCGAGCCTCTTTGCGCCACAACATTATCCAATGCGGACACCGCCAACGAGGCCTTCATCCTGGAGTCGATCGAGTAGCCGACGATCCTGTTCGACCACAACTCCATCGCGCCAAGGTAAAGTTTGCCCTCGTCGGTGCGGTGTTCGGTGATGTCGGTCAGCCACAGCTCGCCCGCGGCCTGTGCGGCGAGCTGACGGTCCACAAGGTCATCGTGGACCAGCGGGCCAGCTTTCCTGTTCAGGCCAAGCTTCTTCGAGAACACCGACCAGATGCGTTCTTGTGAGCACAACCGCGCGGCCCGGTTCTCGCTGGCGGTGATGCCGCGGTCGGGTAGTTCGTCTGCGATGAAGCAGTAGCCGAATGCGGGGTCGTCGGCGTGGATCTCACGAGCAATGTTGATCAGATGCGCATCATCCCAATCTCGTTGCTTGACTGGCTGTTTCTTCCATTTGTAGAACGCTTGGGTGGAGAATCCGAGAACCCGGCAGGTCGCTGTGACGGGGACTCCGTCGCCAGCAAGGTCGAGGACCAGCGGTGGGGGCACCTCCCGCTTGCGGGGGAAGATCATTTTGGGTTGACGTCCCGGGACAAGTAGTCAGCCGCGCGGCGCATGACCTCGGCTTCTTGCTCGAGCAGCTTGATCCGTTTGCGGGCTTCTCGCAGCTCGGCGGACTCGTCGAGTCCCGCCTTCGTAGCGGTGCCGCGTTCGATGCCGTCGTCGCGGTCAGCGATTTTGAGCCAGCGGTGCAGGCAGCCTTCGGAGATTCCGAAGTCCTTCGCGATCTGACGCAGCGGGGCCTCGCCCTTGCGTGCGACGGCGATGACGTCGCGGCGGGACTCCTCGGAAATGCTTTAGGCATGGTGAACATCCTCCCACCGTGAGGCGCGATCCTCACAGATCAGACATCAACCAAAGCCGGGGCAGTCCCGACCCACTACTAGCAGCCATGCGTGTCTATCGCTATCGAAGGTATCTAAGAGGGTGCGCCTTACGGCTAACGGGTTGATCGGTTCAATCCTCACTACGGGACATCATGTCGAGGTTGTGAGACCTCTATAAAGCCGTGATTACCAGCGCAATGACACCCTGTGGTAGGTAGGATAAGTAGGTTAACTCGTGTTAACCGGGGGTCTCATCATCAACCGTGTGCGAGCGGATGAGCTAGGGAAGCCACAAAAGAACCTGCACCCTCTTACATACTTTCGATACCCTCCCTACTAGTCCAGATTAAACAGTCGAGACCAGTAAGAGTGGTAACAACACATCAGTAAGTAGATCAGTCACAAGGGGCCCTCCATGTTTTTGAACACCTCGCATTTATTTAACCCTCCCATTATAAAGAGAGCAAAGTATTGGTTGCTTACTTCGCCGTGGGAGGGTCTGTTTGGGTTGAGGTGGTTTTGGCCATGAAGCGGGTGAGAGCAGGATTTGGCAGCTCCTGCCTGATAGTGTCCGTTAGTGTTCTGCGATGCGCGTCAATCTTGTCTAAATGTTCGGCAATTGCAAAGATATCGACGTGGTGTTGTGTCCCAATGTTATCGTTGGCGACAAAGACGGAAAGCGCCAATGCGTCAGTATCTTTCACGATACTTTCGACCAAGCTGCTAATTGTCTCGTTGTCGACAGTAACAATGGCTCGCGTGGATGCAACCGACGCCTGACGTACGGCCCGACCGAACGGCCCCTCTTCCTCGCTTAATCTCTCCTGGTCGATCAGACCAAGCTGTAACTCGCTAATACGAGTTCTGAACTGATCGGCATGTAGACAAAGGTCCGAGACGGATTGCCACATCGTGAGGAGTGCATCGATTTGTTGCGTTCGGTGTTCCGCGAGTAGCTGCGTCTCAAGATGTCTCTCAGCGTCTCTGCGGGTGAAGTACGAGGCCGCCAAAGCGACTGATACTGCTAGCAGTGATCCGATACCACCAATCCATCCACCAGCAGCCGCTAGTTGTGACGATGAGTAGCTGGGCCAGAGTACGACGTGGTTCAGCATGGCGATGTACACGGCCAGCATCAGAACCAGCACGATGACGGCAATCACGACGATAGGTTTCTTGAAGAATGTCCTGATCCCGTTCGACTGAGGGCTCTCGTTGTCCGTAGTCACCCGGGCATTCAACCAGGCGTTCGATTCTCAGAGGCCGCCTGCCCTAGTCCAATCATTCAAACGGATGACTAGCGGCGCGACTACCTCACCTCAGAACGCAAGCACCTCGCCAGCTTTGGCCGGCGGCACGGTGATCTACGCGAATGTAAGTCTCGCAGCGTTGGCCACGAGCTGCGCGTTCAAGGTGGACGTCATCGGCTTCTACGACACGTAGATCTTGAATCAGGCTTAGAGCATTGGTCGTGTCGTACGCGCGTTTCTACGAACGATCCTGGAAGCTCGTCACATGCTGGTTCAGAAGCTTCGGTCGGTTTGGATCGAGACCCCTAAGTGGTTACGTCGTTCAACCCAGGTTTCGTTCGGTCTGAGCGCGAGCCTATTTGGTCTTGGGGTCGCGGCTGATGCTCTCAATTGGCGGTGGAGTGAGTGGGGCTTCTTCATCAACGTGCTGACATCGCTTGTCGGGTTTCTGTTCGGCGTCCCAGTCGCCATCATTGGGCTCAACGCCATCTCGGAGAACCGGGAGCGAGAGGCCAGTATCAAACAGACACGAAGCCTGACCATCGCGAGTTGGACAAGATTGTCCGATGCTGCGAAGAAGCTCTGCACTGATGAGCTAATAGATAAGCCGCCTGTGCTTGCAAAAGTAATAACCGATGACTTCGGCACGATGTGCGGCGATATGGCTGATTTTGGCCAAGATTCACACACATCGTTGACACTTTTTGAGGTTTACTCTCGACTGGATGCTCACGCAGATAGGATGGAGCAAGCAATTAAAGATTATCTTGCGGGGGTCGGCAATCAAAACTTGATGCTGACTCACTGGATCACCATCAGGCTCAACTGGGATATCATCAACACAATTATTAGGCAGCGCAGACTTGCGCTGGATATGAATTGGCTTACCGAGGTGCAAGAAGCCCGACTGTTTCACTACACGCGAGAACAGCAGTTCCCCTTACAAGTTCCAGCGGGTTTGATAGTGACCGGCAGGGACGGCGAGAGTTACAACGGCATCAAGAACTACCCTGACAAAGTGCGAGCACTCGTCGGTCAGGATAAAGCAAAGATTCTTAAATCGTTTCTACGAATTGTCGATGACACTCCCGTAACTTTCTTCATGCAGGAATCATTGCAGCAAAAACAGCGCATGGTGAATTTAAGAGACGTCGTGAAGGATGTGGATCAGTCGCCCTTCGTCCGGTAGTGCTATTGCAATTAAAGGCCGCGTAGCTGCACCTTTCGAACTGGAGAACAACTATGGAAAAGAACCTCAAGTTACAAACAACCAAGATCAAATCGATTAACGAAGACTCTAAGTCTATCCGCTTCCGTATCAGTGACGATTCAGTCGAGCGCTACGGCGAAGAGGTCGACACCCTGCC
Organism: Rhodococcus sp. 05-2254-5; assembly: GCF_002258575.1. Taxonomy (NCBI): domain Bacteria; kingdom Bacillati; phylum Actinomycetota; class Actinomycetes; order Mycobacteriales; family Nocardiaceae; genus Rhodococcus; species Rhodococcus sp. 05-2254-5. The sequence continues at coordinate 327,756 of NZ_NOZG01000002.1, forward strand.
CGTTTTCAGTAAAGGGGACTACCTGACGAAGAAGTACTTGGCCAGGCGATAGGTGATCACTGCCGAACCAGCTACGAGCACAATGGCTGCGAACAGCAGGATGATCGGTCCGACGTGTTGAGCGATGATGGGCAGCGCCATCGAGACCGCGATTGCGATCAGTTGCGCTGCCCCTACGAACGTCATGAGCTTCTTCAACGACGCTGCCTACGCTCATAAGCGCGACGAACAATATCTGCCTCGTACTCACCTTGAGCGATCGCTGCATCTGCCCTGCGATCATCGTTGCGAATCCGTTGCCTGATCAGGATCGGAGCAACGATGAACTTTGCTGGCAGGTGGATAAAGATCAAGAAGAGCGACACCAGTACAACTACTACTATGAACAAACCGAACAGCTCAGCCACCGCAATCTCCTAAGTGGTCATTGACTGAACCGTCAGAATTCATCTGCACCTGACGTCGCGTTGCTCGGGTCCACAAGGTCACAATATTGCGTGCGATGTGCGCGGGTACAGGATTATCGAATTCCACTGATAGCTCGGGCTTCTATGACGGGACCGGGTAGTTTGCAGGCCGCAATAACGAAGAAGTGATCGACCTGATCAACGAAGCGATCTCGCTCGTGCCACCTGGAAATAAGTACATCGACGCGATCACAAATGCATTGGCTCTACCGGGCACCTACGGCGCAAGCCTTGATGTTCACTTGACTGTTCGTCAAGCTGCCTATGCGGATCAGCAGGGAATCTCTGAACGAACCTACTCTCGGTATATCAACACTGTATGCGAGCTTCTTGCGAAGCAGATCGACCTCGTACTGAAGATGAGATCTGAAGATAAGTAGGTCGGTGACAACGAACCAACCAGCCTGGAATTGCTTGCACGAAGAGTGAATTACCTCAAGCTAGAGATTCAACGTTTTCGGGATTTTATAACGCAGCTTGCATCAGTTGAGGACGTGGAGAAGTCGTCGTGAGCTTTGTATCGGCAGACATTGGTGGCTCCGGTGTACGTCTAGTCAAATATCGGGACGACAACCCCTTTGAGGAGTATCGATCCGATGCGAACTCGTTCGATTCGTTCATCGGCGCTATTAAGCGTGTCGAACCGCGACCCGAGGGTGTCGGAATATCTCTGGCAGGCTTCGTGAACAGTCACTCGGGCCACGTTCGGTTGAGTAGAAGTGCGCCGTGGAGCCAGGGCGAATTCCGAAACGAGGTCTCTCGAGCTTTGAACTGCCCAGTTTCACTCATGAACGACGGCGAGGCCCATGCTCTTGCCATCAAGGCAATGAAGGGCGTCCAGCTCGGAGCAATCGCACTGTCGATCGGCACGTCCTTGGGTATGGGTGTGCTCGATGCCTCAGGAAAAGTCATGCGTCTGTGCTCCGGCGAAAACTGGGATGTTGGTAAGGTCCAGTTAAAGTCAAGCGCATCAAACAACTCAGTCTGGTTCGCACTTGGATCGCTCGGACTGAGGCAGCTTGAAGAGAAGTACGGTGATAGAATCAGGGCTCAACGGCGATTCGGGTACAGGCTCGGCTCTTACATTGTGCAACTGACCAATACCTTTCAACCCCAGTCAGTCGTACTGAGTGGTGGGATCTCGAACGTTGCATGGCACCGGATCGAGCCTGTGATTCAGGAGGAGCTTCAAGCGGTACCCGCGCACTTAAGAAGCCTTCGATCCTGTTGTCGCCGTTCAAGAGTGGTACCGGTCTGATCGGTGTATCCGTTGGACTCAAGACCTCCATGTGATCTCAATTAGCTCTGGATCGAACCGCCACTTGTCTTGGTACTTGGGGTAGATGTAGCCCTCGCTCTGGGCGACGGCTTCGATCTGTCACAGAGCTGTCACAAGTGGCGTGGCATGTATTGACCCCCGTTAGCAGCGTGCCAGGTCAGAGACTCGTGGATCGGCCAACGGGGGTCTGTGCTGGTTTTACACACCACCGGTCGGGGGTTCGAACCCCTCTGCGCCCACCATCACGCCGATTCTCGGCTAGACCGAACCTCTCGCACGATCTGCTGCGCCCGGTGTTCCTCGGGCAGTCGGTCGCCCTTGCCGAAGAGCTTGTGGCGCAAAGTGCCCGGCGTGTACTCGGTGCGATAGACACCGCGGCGCTGTAATTCGGGTACGACGTAGTGCACGACGTCCTCGAAGGTTCCCAGTGTGATGGCGTAGGCGAGATTGAAGCCGTCCACGTCGGTCTCGTCCACCCACTCCTGCAGTTGATCCGCGACCTCGCCGGGGGAACCGACGATGCGCGGACCTGCACCGCCGATTCCGCCCCACTCGGCGATATCGCGCACCGTCCATTCCTTGCCATCGGCTCCGATGGACTGGAACGACGCGACGAACGACTGAATCGCGTTGCTCTCGACATTGCCGAGCGGCTCGTCAAGCGCATACCGCGACAGGTCGACTCCCATCCAACCCGACATGAACACCAACGCACCCTCGGCACTGGCATACGACCGATACTCGTCGTGCTTGGCGTGGGCGAGCTCTGATGTCTCGTCGGTGACGATGGTAAGCAACTGGTAGATCCGTGCCGAGTACGGATCGCGGCCGGCATCGCGCAAGGCTCGACGAATATTCGAAACCGTTTGCGCCAGAATCTCCTTGGTGGGTGCGCCGACGAAGATCGCCTCGGCATTCTGCGCCGCGAACCGCACGCCGCGTGGTGACGCGCCGGCCTGGAAGATCACCGGCGTCCGCTGCGGCGACGGCTCGGCCAGATGGATACCCGGCACCGTGAAGTGCTTGCCGCGGTGGCCGATTCGATGCACCTTGGTGGGGTCGGTGAACACGCCGGTTTCGCGATCACGGACCACCGCGTCGTCGTCCCACGATGCCTCCCACAGCTTGTAGAGCACCTCGAGGTATTCGTCGGCGTGGTCGTAACGATCGTCGTGTTTCAGCTGATCGTCGTGTCCCATGTTCTGCGCCGCCGACGGCAGATACCCGGTGACGACGTTCCACCCGATGCGGCCGTTGGTCAGATGATCGAGCGTGGAGAGTCTGCGTGCGAACGGATACGGATGCTCGAAACCGGTTCCCGCGGTGATGCCGAAGCCCAGATGCTGCGTGACCGCGGCCTGCGCACTGACGATCAACAGTGGGTCCGACACCGGAATCTGCGCGCCGTGCCGAATGGCTGCGTCGTGATTGCCGCCGTACACGTCGTAGGTGCCGAGGACGTCGGCCACGAACAGGCCATCGAACAGCCCGCGCTCCAACAGCTTCGCAAGATCGGTCCAATAACCAAGTTCCTTGTACCGCCACGACTGGTCGAGTGGATGACGCCACAAACCGGGGGACTGATGCGCGACGCAATTCATGTCGAAGGCATTGAAACGGATCTCGCGTGGCACTAGGAAACTCCTTCGGCAGGGCAGTCTTGACGAACATGCAGCGGTGCGACGCTACCGACGACCCGGGCCGGTGGGAACAGTTCGGATCGTGATGAGTCGATAGCTGGTCGGCAGCGCTCCGATACCTCAGTGTTGCGCAGTCACATCACTGAAAAGAGCGTCGGAGCATGATCGAAATAGCGCAATTGACCAAGACGTACGGGACGGGGGACAGTCGAACCGTCGTTCTCGACCGGCTGGATTTCACGGTGCAGTCCGGCGAAATTCTGGCTGTCGTCGGCCCGAGTGGTGCCGGCAAAAGCACGCTGGCCCAATGCATCAACCTGCTGACCCGTCCCACCTCTGGCTCGGTGATCGTCAACGGAGACGACCTGGCGCAGTTGAACGCCAAGCAGCTTCGGGTCGCGCGGCGCCGCATCGGCACGGTGTTTCAATCGTCGAGCCTGCTCTCGCGTCGAACGGTGGCGGAGAACGTCGCCCTGCCGCTGGAGTTCCTCGGGGCCACGAAGGCAGAGACGGCCAGGCGTGTGGGGGAGCTTCTCGACCGAGTAGATCTGTCCGACAAAGCAGGTCGGTATCCGTTTCAGCTCTCGGGCGGACAGCGTCAACGAGTGGGAATTGCGCGAGCGTTGGCCCTGCGGCCGTCGGTGCTGCTCTCCGACGAGGCCACCTCCGGCCTGGATCCACAGACGACCGAATCGGTGGTCGAGTTGCTGCGCGAACTTCGCCGCGACCTCGACCTCGCCATCGTGTTCATCACGCACGAGATGGATACCGTTCTGCGAGCTGCTGATTCGGTGGCGAGACTCGATCACGGACGCATCGTCGAATCGGGTCGGTTGGTCGACCTACTGACCGACCACACGTCGGCGCTCGGCAACGAGCTGCGCCCCAGGCGTGACGACGCACAAGCTGCAGCCGGAGACGTGCACTGGCACGTCACCTACGACTCGCCCGACGTTCCGCAGGACTGGATCACGCGGCTGGGCCAGGACCTGGGCGCACCGGTCGCGCTGCTCGGAGCATCGGTTCAGGTTGTCTCTGGAGTGACGGTCGGCAGCGCTTCGCTCGGGATCGGCGCACACCTGAGCGGACGCGTCCCCGGTGCACTGAAAGCTCTGGGTTTGTCCGGTTCTGCACAGACAGCGCAGCCGATCTTCGAGGCTGCGTCGTGATCGCAATTCTGGCCGCTGGCAACAAAGTTCCCGTCGACGAGCTGCCTGCTCTGCTCCTGCCTGCGCTCGGCGACACACTGACCATGGTCGGCATCGTGATGTTCATCGTGGTGCTCGTCGGTGTGCCGCTCGGAGCGGTGCTGTTCAACCTCGGCCCCGGCGGACTGTTCGAAAACCCGGTGTTCCATGCGCCGATCAGCTGGATCGTCAGCATCGGGCGGTCGTTGCCGTTCCTGATCTTGATGGCTGCGTTGGTTCCGGTCACTCGTTGGATCACCGGAACCAACATCGGTATTGCAGCCGCGGTGGTACCGATGTCGTTGGCGGGCATCGCATTCTTCACCCGCATCGTCGAGAACTCTCTCCGCTCGGTCCCGACGTCGGTGGTCGACGTCGCCCGGGCGTCCGGCGGTTCCACGCTGCAGGTGACCACCACACAATTGTCCGAGGCCGTGCCGTCGATCATCGGAGGCCTGACCATCAACGTCATCGCCATGATCGAATACTCGGCCATCGCCGGCACCATCGGAGCGGGCGGAATCGGTTATGTCGCAGTCACATACGGATACCAAAGATTCGATCACACCGTCATGATCGCCACGATCGTCATCCTGATTCTCACTGTCGCCGTCGTGCAGCTCGTCGGCGATGCGCTCGTTCGCTTCACCACACCTCATCAGCGCGCATTGCGCACTGCTTGAACCACATTCGAAAGGTCTCATCCATCATGACAACGTCCACCGAAGCGCACGGCTTCGAGCTGAAGAACCGTCGGAAAGCGCCCTGGATCATCGGGGCCGTCGTGCTGCTGATCGCACTCGCCGTGGTTGTCCGCATCGCGTTCTTCGGCGACACGGCCTCGGCCAACGAAACCGAGGGCGCAACACTCGTCGTCGCCACTGCCGAAGGCAACGCATCCGAGCAGGCACTCGTCGAATTCGTCGCCGATCAGGTAGCTCCCAAGTACGGCATCACGGTTGCATTCCGCGGACTCGCCGACAGCAACACCATCAACCGCGCGGTGAGTGAGGGCGAGGTGGCCGCCACGGTGTACCAGCACAAGCTGTGGCTCGGACAGGTACTCGAATCCAACCCCGACTTCCAGGAAGAGGCCGCAACCCCGGTGTTCCGTTGGGGCTTCGGATTGTGGTCCGGCAAGTACTCCGACCCAGCGCAACTGCCGGACGGCGCAACGGTCTCGCTCTACTCGGATCCCGCCAACGAAGCGCAGGGTCTGTGGGTACTCGAGCGAGCCGGTCTGATCACCCTCGACCCCGCGGTCGACAAGTCGACGGCCACGCAGAAGGACATCGTCGGAAACCCGAAGAACCTGAAGTTCACGTTGCTGGACTTCGCCGCGCAATCGCGGGCATTGCCGGATCTCGATGCAGCAGTGGGCTATACGGAGTACTACCTCGCGGCCGGAATTCCCGTCGAGAAGCAGATCTTCGCACCACCGGCACCGGACGAGTTCGCCGGCCAGCTCACGATCGGTAGCCGGTGGGCGGGCAGCGACAACATCAAGAACCTCGTCGCCGCGTTCAAGGACCCTGCGGTCCAGGAGTTCCTCGCCACCGACCCGCGGGTGAAAGACATCCTCCTGCCACTTCAGTAACGGCCTCGCGCCCGACGGTCCGACAGCGGACCGTCGGGCGCAGCGGTGGTGCTACGTTCGATCCGCACCCGACAGCGATGACACGAGGCGGACGACGTGACCCGGTACGAAGCATTGACCGAACTCCTCGACGAGCGGTACTCATGCCGGCAGTTCCTGCCGAAGCAGGTATCACGGGACGTGCTCGAACAGTTGTTGGCGGCCGCCCAGCGCACTCCATCGCGGTCGAACACCCAGTCGTGGCAGATCATCGTCACCGAAGGTGATGCCACCCGGAAGTTCTCCGACGCCTTGGTGAAACATGTGGTATCCGGTGTGCCGCAACCGGACTTTCCGTTTCCGGCCAATTACAACGCCCTGCACCGCGCTCGGCGACGCGAATGTGGTGGAGCACTGTACGAGAGCATCGGTGTGGTCAAGTCCGACACCGAGGCGACGACGCGTCAGTTCATTCGCAATTTCGAGCTGTTCGACGCCCCACACGCGGCAATCATCACCACCGATGCGGACCTGGGTGTCTACGGTGCCGTCGACTGCGGGCTGTATCTGCAGACGTTCCTGCTGGGCGCGCAGAGTCTCGGGCTCGGCGCGAGAGCTCAGGCCGCGCTCGCCGCGTACTCGCCGTTCGTCCACGAATGGTTCGATATCCCGGATACCCGCAGGGTGGTAGCCGGCATCTCGTTCGGCTACCCCGACGAGAGCCACCCGATCAACGGATTCCGCACCAGCCGTGCACCGTTGAGTGAGACGGTGACCTTCATCAGCTGAGGTGTGACGGCGTCAGCTCTGGAGCCGACCAACCAGTTCCGTACCCAGATCCGTGCCCGATCGCCATGCGCTTTCCACCCTGGGCGCGCCGGATTCACACCATTGATCGCCTGCGAATCCGACGAACCGTCCGCTGCGCTCGTCGAGCGCGAAGGTCGAATCATGTTGCGCCGCAGGCTTTGCGAACGTCCAGCGATGGGCATGCGTCCAGTTGGGTGCCGTGGAGATTACCGACAGTTCGCGTAGCGCGTCGAGGACCGGGGTGATCACTGCGTCGGGATCGGCGAGGTGTTGCTGTGCCCGCTCGGGGGTCGTGTGAACCACCAGCACGGGCGCACCGTCACCCCGCCGGGCACCGTCGTCGACGACGAACGCGATATCGGGATGGTCGTTGACGAAGGCCGCGTCGCGGAACGGCACATCCAACCCGTCGAATCCACATGCCACCGCGATGACCGGTTCGTACTCGACCGCATCGGGAACTGTCGTGATGCGCGCGGCTTGCGGATCGGGCATCGCAACCACGACGTGGCCCTCGGGTAGGTCGGTCAACTCGGAGGAGCCCTCGATATCGAAGTCTCCCAGCAAGTCTCGCACCAGAGAACGAAGCCCGTGTGGTGTCGCCCAACGGACCGGCCCGGTGGTGGTGCACGGTTCGGTGTCGGGCTTGAGGATGCCGAAGGTGTTTGCCCACTGGCGCGCAAGGCCCCTCGACTCCCAGTCCGACACCACCGTCGCGAAATCCTGATCGCGGACGGTGAAGTAACCGGCACCCAGATCGACGCGACGCCCGTGAAGCTCGGGGGAGGACATCCGTCCGCCCGGGGCACGTCCTCGATCGACGATGCGGAACGGGACGCCCGCCGCGTGCAGTACTCGGGCACAGGCGGCACCCGCGATGCCCGCGCCGACGATGGTGATCGAGTCCGTGGTGCGCCCAGCATCGACAGTCATGTCGTCAGTATGCCCGGCAGGGGCCGTGCGTAAGCCCGCCATTTGTACTACTGATTGTCTGGACAATTCGGTCACCTGCTGCGGAGGGCCCGACCTTGTGCTGAACTGTTGAAATGGCAATTACGGATAAGCCAGATACCGGAGAGCACGGACTGGGAACCAGTCTCAAACCGCGACACGTGACGATGATCTCGATAGCCGGAGTGATCGGTGCCGGACTGTTCGTCGGCTCTGCCAACGCCATCGCCACCGCGGGACCTGCGGTGTTGTTGGCCTACTTCTTCGCCGGACTCCTCGTCATCCTGGTGATGCGCATGCTCGGGGAAATGGCCACCGCCAACCCCGACACAGGTTCGTTCTCGACGTATGCGACCCGGGCACTGGGACATTGGGCCGGCTTCTCCGTCGGTTGGCTGTACTGGTGGTTCTGGGTATTGGTGATCCCCGTCGAGGCGACCGCCGCTGCCGCCATCCTCACCAACTGGCTGGGCGGTGCCCAATGGATGTGGGCCCTGATCATCGTCGTTGCGCTCACCGCGACCAACCTGATCAGCGTCGGCAATTACGGCGAGTTCGAGTTCTGGTTCGCGTTGGTGAAGGTCGTGGCCATCGTCGCGTTCATCGGTCTCGGCATCGCGGCCATCCTGGGCTGGCTGCCGAACTCCGAAGTCAGTGGCGTGGACCAACTGTGGGCCTCGGGCGGCTTCATGCCGCTCGGCTTCGGCGCGGTGATCGCAGCCATGCTGACGACGATGTTCTCCTTCATGGGATCCGAGATCGTCACCATCGCTGCAGCCGAATCCAAGGATCCTGCAAAGGGCATCACCCGCGCGACCAATTCGGTGATCTGGCGTATCTCGATCTTCTACTTCGGATCGATCTTCGTCATCGTCGCGCTCGTCCCCTGGAACGAATTGGACCCGGCCACCGGCTCCTACCAGTATGTGTTGTCCAAGATGGGAATTCCCCACGCGGAGACCATCATGGACATCGTCATTCTGACTGCTGTCGCGTCGTGCCTGAATTCGGCGCTCTACACCGCCTCCCGCATGCTCTACTCGCTCGGTGATCGTGGCGATGCGCCGCGCGCAGTCAAGAAGATCACCGCCAACGGGGTGCCGTGGGTTGCCGTCATCGCCTCGATGGTTCTCGGCTTCCTTGCCGTCGTCGGAAACTACATTCTTCCCGAGAAGCTCTTCACCTACCTGCTCGCGACCACCGGTGCCGTGGCTCTATTCGTCTACCTGGCCATCGCCAGCAGTCAACTGGTGCTGCGTCGCCAACTCGATCGCGACGGCGAGCGACCGGCCGTTCTGATGTGGCTCTATCCGTGGCTCACCTATTTGGCCATCGGATTCATCGTCTTCGTCTTGGTGATGATGGTGGTGCGGCCGGAGCAACGATCGTCGATCCTCCTCTCGGCGGTGCTGGCGGCGGTGACGGTGATCGGCGGAATCATCGTTCAACGCCGAAACACGCGGCGCGACAAGGTTGCCGCCCGCGGGTCCGGTGACTCGGCCTAGATCCCGGCGTACACCTGGCGGTACAGATCGACGATCTGCTCTGCCGTCGGGACGACCGGATTGTTACCGGGGCTGCCGGACGCGAGAGCCTGCTCGGCCATCAGCGGCAACAGGTCGTCCCACGTCGACTTGTCGATGCCGAACGTCTCCGGAGTGGGAACTTCGACCTCACGGCACAGCATGACGATGGCGTCCTGCAACTTGCCTCCGGCAACCGCGTCCGAATCGGCTTCCGATGCCGCACCGAGGGCGCGGGCGCAGTCGGCGTAGCGGGACTGGGCTCCGCCGATGGAGAAGGCTGTGACGGCAGGCAAGAGCATCGCATTGGACAGTCCGTGTGCGACATGGAAATGCGCGCCGATCGGTCGACTCATCCCGTGGACCAGACAGACGCTGGCGTTGGAGAACGCCATTCCCGCCTGGGTGGACGCATGCATCATGGCCTCGCGTGCCTGCCGGTCGTCACCGTCTCGATACGCCCGCAGCAGCGACGTTCCGATGGTGCGAATCGCGCTGAGCGCCAAGCCGTCGGAGATGGGGTTGGCTTTCTTGCTGACATACGCCTCGATGGCGTGAGTCAGAGCGTCGACGCCGGTATCGGCGGTCAGACGTGCCGGCATCGACATCGTCAGCTCGAAGTCGATGATCGATGCGATCGGCAGAAATGACAGGCCGGGGCACAGCATCTTCTCGTCCGAAGCCACGTCGGTGATGATGGTGAACTGCGTTGCCTCCGAACCACTTCCCGCGGTAGTAGGAATCGCGATGATCGGAAGCGCCGGACCGGTGGAGAGCACCGGAGCTTTGAAGTCCCGCATCGTCCCGCCCTGCACAGCGAGTATGGCCAGCGCTTTGGCCGTGTCCATCGGACTGCCGCCGCCGAACCCGATGATGGAATCGGCCGAATGCTGCTGCACTGCTTCGAGACCGGCGATCAGCGAATCCGTCGTCGGATCGGGCACGGTGCCGGAGAACAGCGCAGGCGACTTACCGGCCTCGGTCATGATCGTCATCAGTCGATCGGCCGAACCGTTGCCTGCCATGAACGCATCGGTGACGAGTAGGGGACGAGATACGGCCAGGTCGGTCAGTACCGTACCCAGCTCCTCGACAGCACCGCCGCCGAGTTTCAGAAAACGTGGGAAAGAGATATTGGCAACCATGGAGTGCTCCTTCGTGGTATTCCCATGTGCGTGGAACTTCGTAGTGGGCTACGAGTTTCCACGCACATGGGCTTTGTAGAACTCAGTTGCTTGCAGGAAAGCCGAGATCGATACCGCCGTGGCTGGGATCGAGCCAGCGACTGGTGACGGCTTTGCCTCGCGTGAAGAAGTGCACTCCTTCGGTGCCATGAGCGTGGCTGTCGCCGAACAAACTGCTCTTCCAGCCACCGAAACTGTAGTACGCCATGGGAACGGGGATCGGCACATTGACACCGACCATGCCGACCTCGACCTCGTTCTGGAAACGCCGCGCCGCCCCGCCGTCGTTGGTGAAGATCGCCGTGCCGTTGCCGTACGGATTGTCGTTGATCAGGGTGAGGGCTTCGTCGTAGGTCTCGACACGCACGACCGAGAGCACAGGACCGAAGATCTCGTCGGTGTAGATATTCATGTCCGGTGTCACATGGTCGATGAGCGTGGGGCCCAGCCAGAATCCGTCCGCAGCCCCGTCGGGTTGGACGGTGCGGCCGTCGACGACGATCGTGGCGCCGGACGCCTCGCCTGCGTCGACATAGGACGCAACCTTGTCGCGGTGTACCCGGGTGACGAGCGGGCCCATGTCGGCACCGCGGGTGCCGTCGCCGGTAACCAGTGGTGTGGTGCGTTCGGCGATCTTGGCGACGAGCTCGTCGGCGATCTTCCCGACGGCCACGAGAGCGGAGATGGCCATGCATCGCTCACCCGCCGAGCCGAAGCCGGCGTTGACCATGGCGTCCGCGGCCAGGTCGAGATCTGCATCGGGGAGGACGACGGCATGGTTCTTGGCACCGCCGAGGGCCTGGACGCGCTTGCCGTTGGCGGTGCCTGTCGAGTAGACGTACTGAGCGATGGGCGTCGATCCGACGAAGGAGATCGACTTGATCTTCTTGTTCTCGAGCACTTCGTCGACGGCCTCCTTGTCTCCCTGCAGCACGTTGAACACGCCGTCGGGCAGGCCTGCCTCGGCCCAGAGCCGCGCGAGCCAGATGCTGGCACTCGGGTCCTTCTCCGACGGCTTGAGCACGACGGTGTTACCGGCGGCGATGGCGATGGGGAAGAACCACATCGGCACCATGGCAGGGAAATTGAAGGGGGAGATGATGGCCACCGGCCCGAGCGGCTGACGAATGGAATAGACGTCCACTCCGGTGGACGCATTCTCGGTGTAGCTGCCCTTCAGTAGATGGGCTATGCCACAGGCGAATTCGACCACTTCCTGGCCGCGAGAAATCTCGCCGAGGGCGTCCGAGAGCACCTTGCCGTGCTCGGCCGTGATGATCTCGGCCAGCTCGTTCTTCTTGGCGTTGAGCAGTTCTCGGAAGGAGAAGAGGATCGAGGTGCGCTTGGCCAGGGAGGTGTCGCGCCACGCGGGAAAGGCAGCTGCGGCGGCGTCGATGACGGCCCGGGCATCGCTCCGGTCGGCGAGCGTGAGCGTGCCGGTGACCTCCCCGGTGGCGGGGTTGGTGACCGGCGACGTCCGATCGGAAGATCCGGAAAAAGTCTTACCATCGAGCCAGTGTGAGATGACGTCGGTCAACGTTCGTTCCTTCCATCGGTGTGTCTCGAGTCTCATTGGGATCGATGCACATGTCAAAGGCCAAAATCGCAGATTGCCGTGCATAAATGCACAGGGGGATAGGCTGGGCGAGTGTTCAACCCAGACCACCTCCGCTATTTCCTCGAAGTGTCGAGAACGGGACGTCTGACCGATGCGTCGCGAACGCTCGGCGTGGACCACACCACGGTCGGTCGACGCATCACGGCCCTCGAGAAGTCCGCAGGGCAACGACTTTTCGACCGAACCCCGACGGGATGGCGATTGACCGAGGCGGGGCGCAGGCTGGTCGGGTACGCCGAAACCGTGGAGTCCACGCTGATCGCCGCCTTCGAGGATCAGACATCCGATACCGGATCGCTGCGGGGGACGGTGCGTATCGCCGCCCCGGACGGATTCGGTGCCTTCGTTCTCACGCCGAAGTTGGGTGCGCTTCGCGACAAGCATCCCGATCTGGATATCGAACTCGTCACCGCCACCGAGCACAACTCGTTGGCCACCAGGGAGTTCGACATTGCCATCACGTTGGAACGGCCGTCGCCCAGGTTGGTGGTGGCCCGGCAATTGGCGACCTACACTCTGGCCCTCTATGCCGCCGAGCGATATCTGGCTGCGCAGCCGACGATCGACTCGGTCGACGGTTTGCGTGGGCACACCCTGATCTCCTACGTGGATGCGCTGCTCGACGTTGCGCCGTTGCGCATCCTGGATTCGATTCTGCCCGACGGTCGGGCGCAGATTCAGACCAACAACATCACCGGCCAGTGGATCGCGGCGCGGTCCGGCGTGGGAATTGCGCCGTTGCCCAGCTACATCGGCGAACCGGACGACACGTTGATTCCGGTGTTGCCGGGCCTCGTCTCGGTCGAACGCACCTACTGGACGGTGATTCCGCGGGAGCTGACGGGGTTGGCGCGGGTGAAGGTGGTGGACGATTTCATCGGCTCGGTCGTGGCCGAGGAGCCGCACATGCATGCGGTGCCCGGCGGTCGATAGTCGCGGTCACTAAATGCACGAGATCGGCGGTGTCCGTTGAATTTTGGACGTTCGGTGTGTCCGGCGTCTCGTGACGACAGACACACGTGACGCCGACCTCAAAGCAGTGGGAATCGCCCTACCGGCGGGTAACAATCTGTTACGGAACACGTCGGCCACGGCACCGCCGCGGCAGGCCCACAACGATTCTTGGGGGAATCATGACCATGTTCGTAGTAGCAGCAATCGGTTTCGTCGGTATGGCCATCGCCTTGCTCAACGACGGAAGCGACATCGACTTCAGGAGCCGTCAGCTCTCCGGCGCGTACAACCGGCACTGGGCCTGACCCGTACCGATTCCGCACACCGGATGGCCGGTGGATAGATTCGTGCGATGTGGACACACCCCCGAGCGATCGGATTGCTGGTCGGTTACGGCCTGGATCGAGTGTTCACAGACCCACAGCGATGGCATCCGGTAGCAGGATTCGGAACGGCTGCCCTTCGCGTCGAGGCTCGGCTCTACCGCGACAACAGGATTGCGGGCGTCATCCATACCGCCGTACTGGTCGGAGGCGTCACCGCACTCGGAATCGCGTCCACGCGAGCAGTGTCGCGTCTCGGCCCACCGGCCGAGGCCGCTCTGGTGGCTACCGCGACGTGGGCCGCGCTGGGCGGATCATCGCTGTCGGTAGTAGGTCGCTCGATGGCCGATCACCTCGACCGAGACGACCTGCCCGGCGCACGCGCATTGCTCCCGTCACTGTGCGGACGTGACCCGGCATTCCTCCACTCCGACGGGCTGGCACGCGCGGCACTCGAATCCATCGCCGAGAACACATCCGACGCAACAGTCGGTGTCGTGGTGTGGGGAGCCCTGGCCGGCGTACCGGGAATCCTGGCGTACCGAGCCAGCAACACACTCGATGCAATGGTGGGATACCGGTCTCCGAAATACCTACGTTTCGGATGGGCCGCCGCACGCCTCGACGACGCGCTGAACCTGGTGCCGGCACGAGTCACGGGTGCGGCGACTGTTCTCGCGGCACCGCTGGTGCAGGGTTCTGCTGCACACGCGCTACGGGTGTGGCGACGCGACGCGTCCCGTCATCCCAGCCCCAATGCCGGGGTGCCGGAAGCCGCGTCGGCGGGAGCGCTCGGACTCCAGCTCGGCGGGCGCACCCAGTACCGGCACGGCGTGGAGATCAGGCCGACACTCGGCGACGGGCGAGCGCCCACGGCACGGGACCTTCGGCGAGCAGTCGTCCTGTCGACGCGGGTGCAAGAGATCGCGACGGCTGCGTCAGCGGTTCTTGCCGTATCGATCCGCCAGGCGAGGATCCGTCGGCGTTCTCGCCTGTGATGCCGCGCGGGCCCTGGCCCGCTTCTCGCGCCGGGTCGGAAGAGTGAATTCTTCCTCGTCGTCCGACGCGGAATCGTCGTCGGACGTGGGGTCGGACTCATCGGACATCGCGTCGGCCATCTCGGTTCTAGACATGCGTCGCTCCCGCAGCTCGGCGCGGACGAAATACGCAAGACCCAACGGTGCCATGATGCCGAACGCCAGCCACTGCAGCCCGTAGGACAGATAGGGGCCCGCGTCGGTCTGCGGGAGCTCGATGAGGCCGAGGCCACCGGGCTGACCGTCGTCGAGCTGCAGGTACCCGTCGATCGCGTCGACACCGACCGCTGCGCCGATCTGCTCCGGGTTGATGTTGTACACCTGCAGGCGGCCGTCCTCCTGGATCGGCTCACGTGATGTTCCTTCGGCCTGACGAACGCGGGCATCGAGAGTGACCGGGCCGGTTGGGGCTGCTGCGAACTCGGGCGGTCGCGTTCCCTCCACCGGGAGCACGTATCCGCGGTTGACGAGAACAGTAGGGCCATCGTCGATGACGAACGGAGTGATGACCTCGTACGCGGGCTGCTCACGAATGCTGCGCAGCCGCACCAGGGCGTCGGAATTCTCCACGTAACTGCCCTGCGCGATCACCCGCCGCCATTCGTCGTCGGCCGCGAAACCGTTCCCGGTGAGAACGTCGGTGATCGGCACCGGATCTGCCCCGACCGATCGGGTGATCAAGTCGTTGCGTGCAGAAGTCGAGGTGTTCTTGCCCAGCTGCCACGGAGCGAGCACGCTGAAGCACAAGAATGCGAACGCCAGCGCGACGGCAGCCAGCACCAACCACTTCGGACGTAGCAAGAACCGTAACTTCTCCACCCCACCACGGTAGCCGGGTCAGGCGGTCAGCCGAGACCGCGCCCAATCGATCAAGCCGGGCACGGCGTCCTCGATCTGTTCTCGCACCTCGGTGAACGCAGAATCCGACGAGTAGTAGGGATCTGCGACCGACGCATCGTCGGCGTCGGGATCGAACGAACGCAGCAGCTGCACCCGATCGGCCGGTGCACCCAACTGCAGTAGAGATCGAGCGTGGCCGGTGTCGAGAGCAACGATCAGATCGGCAGCGAGGTGGTCCGGTCCCACCTGGTTCGCTTCGTGCTCGCTCTCGTATCCGTTCGCATCGAGTTCCGCGACCGTCCGCGGGTCTGCCCCATCGCCGACATGCCACCCGTCGATTCCCGCGCTCGATACGCGGACAGCGTCACCCAGACCCGCCTCGCGTAGGTGCGCGGCGAACACCTTCTCGGCCATCGGTGATCGACAGATGTTTCCGGTGCACACGAACGTCACATGCAGTGGCTCGCTCACCGCGACGCCTCCGTGTTCTGCTCGAGCACGACGGCCAGTTCGTCCATGCTCGACGCGGTGAACGCGGCGTCGTCGCTCTCACCGTCGATGCCGTAGCCCCATTCCACGTAGACCGCCGGAATTCCGAACCTGGCCGCGCCGTGCACATCGTGATCGCGGTCGCCGATCATGATCACCCCTGCGGTGCCGCCGTCCGAGGATTCGACGGGATCGATGCCGAGATTGGTCAGCGAGTGCGCGATGACGTCGGACTTCGCTCGCCGCGACCCGTCGTTGCTGGCACCGCCGATGAAGTCGAAGTACCGGGACAAGCCGAAGTGGTCGAGAATTCGGACGGCGAAGCGCTCCGACTTGGACGTCGCCACGCCCAGCCGAACACCGCGATCCTGCAATCGCGTCAGCACTGTCTCGATGCCGTCGAACGCGGTGTTCTCGGCCCAACCCCGCTCGTCGTAGCGGTCGAAGTAGGCGGCGAGCGCGCGCTGAGCTGCCTCCTCGTCCAGGCCCATCGAGCGCAGCGTGTCGATCAGCGGTGGACCGACGACGAGAGAGAGTTGCTGTTCGGTCGGTTCGGGAGCGCCGACCGAGGCCAGCGCGTGGCGAAATCCTGCGTGAATTCCCGGTGCGGAATCGGTCAACGTTCCGTCGAGATCGAACAGGACAACGGATGCGGGCAGAGCGGCAGACATGGCCTGAGCCTATCGGTGCACGTGACGGCTAGGCTCGTCGCGATGTCCGATACAGCGTCCGGCCCCGATGCATTTCTCCGTCATCACGGAGATCTCGAGGTCGGCTCGGGCCTCGTCGACTTCGCCGTCAACGTGCGCGGTGATGGCCCGCCCCCGTGGCTTCGTGATCGGCTCGCTGCAGCCCTGAACTCGCTCGGTTCGTATCCATCGGGGGCAGCCGAGCGGGCGGCTCGGGAGCAGGTCGCCGCACACCACGGACGCTCGCCGGACGAGGTACTGCTGCTCGGTGGCGGAGCCGAAGGATTCGCGATGCTGCCGCGGCTCGAGCCGGCCCTCGTGGCAACCGTGCACCCGTCGTTCACCGAGCCCGACTGGGTGCTCGAGCAGGCCGGCATTCCCGTGCATCGGGTGTTACTCCAGCCGCCGTTTCTGCTCGATCGGGGCCTGGTGCCCGAGGCCGCCGACATGGTGATCGTCGGCAATCCCACCAATCCGACGTCGGTGCTGCATCCCCGAGAAGTAGTACTCGGTCTGCGTAGGCCCGGCCGCACGGTCGTGGTCGACGAAGCATTCGCCGACGCAGTGACGGGAGCAGGAGAGTCGGTCTCCTCGGACAGCGTCGCGGACGTGCTGGTACTCCGAAGCCTGACGAAGACGTGGGCATTGGCGGGGTTGCGGTGCGGCTACGCTCTGGCCCATCCCGACGTACTCGAACGAATGCAGCGGGGCCGTGCGCACTGGCCCCTGGGCACTCTGCAGCTCGAAGCAATCCGCGCCTGTACCGAGCCGTTCGCGGTCGAGCAGGCCCGAGCCGAAGCGCTGCGTATCGACGCCGAACGTGACGCCATGATCGCGAGACTGACCGCACTCGGTCTCGACATTGCCGGACCGGCGCGAGCGCCGTTTCTTCTGGCGCGGGTCGACGGCGCCGACGGGATCCGAGAACGCCTGCGCACGAAGGGAATTGCGGTTCGGCGCGGCGACACGTTTCCCGGACTGGATCGCAACTACCTACGCGTCGCCGTACGGGACTCGGCACACGTCGACATACTGGTGCATGCGTTGAACACCGTTCTGTGAGGAGAGCAATCGACATGGCAGTGACTCTGGAGAACGTCATCGAGGTTCTCGACAAGGCATACCCGCCTCGATTGGCCGAGAGCTGGGACTCGGTGGGATTGGTGTGTGGAGATCCGGAATCCGAAGTGCGACAGGTGCTCTACGCCGTCGACGTCACCCCGGCCGTCGTGGACGAGGCCATTTCATGGGGCGCCGACCTCATCGTCGCCCATCACCCTCTGCTGCTCAAAGGAGTCGATTCGGTTGCGGCCGACACCGCCAAAGGCTCGGTGATCCACCGCCTGATCAAGGCCGATTGCGCGCTGTTCACCGCCCATACCAACGCCGACTCGGCCGATCCCGGTGTCTCCGACGCACTCGCGTCGGCCCTCGGTGTGATCGACACCAGGCCACTCGATCCCATTCCTGCTCCGGCGCACGACAAATGGGTCGTATTCGTGCCGTCCGCCGACACTGCGGCGGTGCGCCAGGCGCTGTTCGACGCTGGAGCCGGTGAGATCGGCGACTACAGCGAAGCGAGCTGGCACACCGAGGGGCTGGGCCAATTTCGGCCGCAGCCCGGTGCTCATCCGACGCTCGGTGTCGTCGGCGAAGTCCACACCGTGACCGAGGACCGAATCGAGGTGGTTGCATCTCGGGCCGACCGCGCGCGGATGCAGTCCGCGCTCAGACTTGCGCATCCGTACGAGGAGCCCGCGTTCGATGTCTTCGAGTCCGCGGCCCTACCGTCGTGCACCGGTCTGGGGCGGATCGGTCGATTGCCTGATCCGATGACGCTCGCCGCGTTCACGAACGTCGTCCGAGACGCTCTGCCGGCCACCAGCTGGGGAGTGCGAGCAGCGGGTAATCCGGACGCCACGGTGTCGATCGTCGCCCTGTGTGGGGGAGCAGGGGACTCGTTCCTCGCAACCGTCGCGCGGACCGACGCCGACGTCTATGTCACCTCCGATCTCAGACATCATCCCGTCGACGAGCACCTGAGGGCGGGTGGGCCCGCGGTGATCGACACGGCCCACTGGGCCTCGGAGTTCCCGTGGTGTGCTCAGGCGAGGAGCATCGTGGACGCCGAACTCGGCGATACGGACGGCTGGAGCAGCAGGGTCAGCGATGTCCGTACCGACCCGTGGACGCTGTGACCGACGAACCCCGCGACCGGGGGACTGGACGGATCCGGCTCGGTACGTTCTGCGCAGCCGGTAGGGTAATCGGAATCAACTTCCATAGTCGCAGGAGTCATCAAGCGTGAACGTCGATCCCAAAGTCCAGGCCTCGCTACTCGAATTGGCCGGTGTGGATACCGAACTCTCGCAGATCGCCCATCGCCGAAAGACCCTCCCCGAGCAGCAGGAGGTCGACAAACTCGAGGCCGAGCGCATCACCCGCAAGGATGCTGCCGTCACGGTGCAGATCTCGATGGACGACCTCGATCGCGACATCCGCAAGCTCGAGGGCGAAGTCGATGCCGTTCGCCAGCGTGAGGCGCGCGACAAGAAGATGCTCGAGAGCGGCACGATTGCGCCCAAGCAGATGACCGAGCTGCAGCACGAGCTCGGCAGTCTCGAACGGCGGCAGAGCATCCTCGAGGAAGAACTGCTCGAAGTCATGGAACAGCGCGAGGCCAGCGAGCGCGATTACGAACACGCCGGAGCGCAGTTGACGCAGATCGAGGACGAAATGGTCGACGCCGGTCGTCGCCGCGACGACGCTGTCGCAGATCTGGACGTCGCCGAGAAGCGGAGCGCCGAGCGTCGCGAGGCATTGATCTCGGGTATGCCGGCCGATCTGCTGGCGCTGTACGAGAAGCAACGCGCACTGACCGGTCGAGGCGCAGCATTGCTGCAGGCCCGCCGATGCGGCGCATGCCGAATCGAGCTCGACCGCAACGAAATTGCGAGCATCGCCAACAAACCTGCCGACGCTCTGGTTCGTTGCTCGGAATGCAACGCAATCCTGGTGCGCACCAAGGAGTCCGGAATTTGAGTGCCGCGCAACGGGTCGTCGTCGAAGCCGACGGCGGCTCCCGCGGCAACCCGGGTCCCGCCGGATACGGAGCCGTGGTGTTCACAGCAGATCGCAGCGAGGTGTTGGCCGAACGCCGGGAGGCGCTGGGAATCGCAACGAACAACGTGGCCGAGTACAGGGGCCTCATCGCTGCGTTGACGGCGGCCGCGGACGTCGGTGCCCGTGAGGTCGACGTTCGGATGGACTCCAAACTCGTCGTCGAACAGATGTCGGGACGCTGGAAGGTCAAGCATCCCGACATGATTCCGCTCAATCGCCGAGCGGCGGAGCTTGTTCGGACGTTCGATCACGTCACCTTCCAATGGATTCCGCGGGAGCAGAACTCACACGCCGACGGTCTGGCGAACGAGGCGATGGATGCCGCGGCCAAGGGGATCGACCTCCCTGATCTGCCCGATTCCGAACCGGCCGCGAAGCAACCCGCGGCGGCCCCCGGGTGGACCGGTGCAGTGGGCGACCCCACCCGAATGTTGTTGTTGCGCCACGGCCAGACCGCGCTGTCGGTCGACCGGCGATACTCCGGCCGCGGAAATCCGGAACTGACCGAGCTGGGAGTTCGACAGGCCACCGCTGCAGCGGCAAGGCTCGGCGGACACGACGACATCGCAGCGATCGTCTCGTCCCCCCTCGGCCGCGCCCGACAGACTGCCGACGCCGCGGCAGGTGCACTCGGACTCGACGTGACCACCGTCGACGATCTGACCGAAACGGACTTCGGCGACTGGGAAGGTCTGACCTTCGCGGAGGCGAAAGACCGCTATCCCGAACAACATCGGGCCTGGCTGGGCGATACCTCGGTGACCCCGCCCAACGGCGAGAGTTTCGACGCAGTGCGCACTCGAATCGAATCGGCCCGTGATCGATTGATCAAAGAGTATGCGGGTAAGACGATCGTCGTCGTGACACACGTGACGCCGATCAAGACACTGCTGCAACTGGCACTGGACGTCGGACCGTCACTGCTCTACCGAATGCACCTGGACCTCGCGTCGCTGAGCATCGCCGAGTTCTACCCCGACGGCGGGGCATCGGTGAAATTGGTCAACGACACGTCTCACCTGACCTGATCCTGCGGAGGTGCGGGTCTCAGATCTGCAGCGCCAGCCATAGGCCCGCCACTGCTCCGACGATGGTCAACGGGGTCGTGATGACACCGAGCACGGTGAACGTTTTCAGATCCGCCGGCTCGTCGTTGGCCGATGCGACGCGTCGCCACAACATGATCGCCAGTGAACCGACGTAGGTCAGGTTAGGACCGAGGTTGACCCCGATCACCATGGCCAACAGCAGCGCCGGGGGAGCGTCCGCGCCGAAGGCCGCCAGCAGCAGCAATGTTGCGGGCAGGTTGTTGACGATGTTCGACGCCACCGCCGCAATGGCAGCTGCGGCCAACAGGGACGCGAAGGTGGTGTCCGACGGCAGAATTCGCGCCAGCCAGTCGCCGATCGGGCCCGTCGTCACGCCGAGAACGACGATGCCGAGAAGGAAGACGAAGCCACAGAACGGCAGATCGGCACCGCGCAGAATCGCGCGAGGCGTGGTGTGGCGAGCTCGAAGTGCCGGGATCGCGAGCGCAATCGACCCCACGGCAGCCACCCAGAACGGTTCGATATCGAATAGTCCTGCCACGGCGAAGCCGATCAATGTCGCGCCGAGGATGACGAGTGTGCTTCGCGGTGCTGGGACGTCGTCAGTGCTGTGTTCGGTCGCGGAGTCCGTCGGTGTCGCAGTGCGGGTCAGATCCTTGCGGAAGAAGATCAGGAACACCGCCAGTTCGATGGCGACCGCGAAAATCCACGGTAGCGCCATCAGTGCGGTGAAGTGCAAGAAGGTCAGGCCCGTCGCGGCGAAGGCCAGCAGGTTGGTCAGATTCGACACCGGCAGCAAGGTCGACGCCGAATTGGACAGGTGCGCAGTGGCGTAACTGTGTGGACGTGGCGACATCCCCAGGATCCGAGCGGCACCGATGATGGCCGGTGTCAGCAGAACCACGGTGGCGTCGAGGCTCAGTACGGCTGTGGTGGCCGCGGCAGCGGCGAACACGAGGGTCAGCAGTCTGCGGGGGCTGCCCTTGGATCCGCGGCGTAGCTTCGCAGCGATCCAGGTGAACACACCGAGGGCATCCGACAGATGCGCCAGGATCAGGATGAACGCCAGAAAGACGACGGTGGGTGCGAGTTCGAGTACCTGCTCACGGGCGGCGTCGAGGCTGACGAGGCCGACGAGAAGAACAACTGCGGCCGCTGGAAGTGCAGCAACGATCTCCGGAAGACCGCGCGGGCGAACGATGGCGAAGACGAGAACGGCGGCGACCAATGCCGCAGCGAGAACGGTCACGCGAGAATCTTCACGAGAGTGCGGACGTTCCGCGTGGTGGTCGTGGCCTTGTACTTCGCCTTCGCCGTGGCTTTTCCGAACCTACTGTCGGTGGTGTTGCCCTTGCGCACCTCCCAGTAGAGCACGCTGTTCCCCTCGGCAATCCTCTCGAGATCGGGGTCGAGTTCCACTGCAAGAGCGGACAATTCGGTCAAATGGCTATCGTCGTTACCGAACACCACATAAGGATGCCAGCCCTCCCGTTCGGCGTCGAACGGGTAGGACTCCACTATCGCCCTCAGTGTCGGGACGTCGAGTACGACAACCCAGGCTCGGTAGCCGAACGCCTCGGCGAGCGTGCTCTCCACCTGTGCTTTCTGGGCGGCGGCCGCCAGCGGCGACTGCAGCAGTACGTTGCCGGTCGCCAGAATCGTGCGGACATTCGTGAAGCCGGCCGAGGCCAGAGCTGCGCGGAGGTCGACCATCTTGATGTTGATGCCGCCGACGTTGATGCCGCGCAGCAGCACAACCCATTCACTCATGGAAAGAACTGTAGTGAAGCGCACGAGAACAACCATTGAAGTCAGTAGTTAGTAACCAGTAACTTGGCGGCATGGCGCAGAGAGGACGGATGACAGGCACGGAACGACGGCAGCAAATACTGCGGATAGCGGCAGACGAATTCGCATCGTCCGGACTGCACGGCGGTTCGACCGACAGGATCGCCCGCGAAGCAGGGATCACCCAGGCCTACATCTTTCGAATATTCGGAACCAAGAAGGCACTCTTCTCCGAGCTGGTGGTCGCGTCGTTCGACCGTGTGGCGGATGGAATGCGCGCGGCCGCAGGTACTGCCACCGGTCAGCAAGCCTTGGCCTCGATGGGGGAGTGCTATTACGCCATGCTCGAGGATCGAACCTCACTCCTGCTGCAGCTGCAGGGGATCGCCGCGTGTGGCGACGAAGAGGTGCGCGACGCCGTTCGAGAGGCGTTCGGCCGGATGTGGAACACCGTCGTAGAGGTCACCGGTCTCGATGCGGTGACCGTCAAAGCGTTTCTGGCGTTCGGCATGCTGCTCAACAGTGGCGCGGCCCTGCAGATTCATGACGTTGACCAACCCTGGGCGAACGGAGTGGGCACTCGTATCCACGCCGGATTGTTCGACCACATCACGAGCGAGACGAACCGTTGATCTCCGGCTCCGAGCACGACGAATCACGAATGCTCGTGCCTTCTCTGTTGTTCGTCGGAGTCGTCGTCGCCGCTGTCGGTAGCCTCGGGGCCCCGCTGATCACCAGCGTCGCAACAACTTTCGACGTCTCCCTCTCCAGTGCACAATGGACGTTGACGTTGGCTTTGTTGACCGGTGCCGTCACGACACCGGTTCTGGGCCGCCTCGGATCGGGTCCGCATCGACGGGCAGCAATCCTCGGGACACTGGGCGTCGTCTCGGCCGGAGGCATTCTGACCGCACTGCCGCTGTCCTTCTCCTGGCTGCTCCTCGGCCGGGCAGCCCAGGGAGTGGGACTGGCCCTGACTTCGATGCTGATGGGTGTGGTGCGAGATCATCTGTCCGACAAGCGGTCCGGATCGACCATCGCTTTGTTGTCGGTCGCGTCTACTGCGGGTGTCGGTGTGGGCTATCCCTTGTCGGGGTTTCTGGCCGAGCACGGCGGTCTCCGGCTCGCATACGGATTCGGTGCTGTGATGACGGTCATGGCGTTTGCCGTTGCTCTGCGAGTTGTTCCTGCCTCGACGCGCAAGCGCGCGACCCGCATCGACGTTCCGGGTGCGGTGCTGCTGGCGCTCCCTCTCACCCTGGTGCTCGTTCTCATCAGTGAGACCGCGCTGTGGACGAGCCGCCCTTGGACGGCGGGGGTGCTGGCTGCAATCGCGGTCGTCGCTGCGGGCATATGGGTACGCGTCGAACTGAGAAGCTCGGCACCGCTCGTCGATCTTCGGTTGTTTCGTCACAGGGCTGTGGTCGGAGCGAACGGCGCAATGTTGCTCGGCGGCATCGGAATGTATCTGCTGCTGACCCTCGCTACGCGCTACGCGCAGACGCCTTCCGGTGCCGGATACGGTTTCGGCCTCGACGTGTTCGCGGCGGGCCTCGTCCTGGTTCCGTTCTCGGTGTTCGGATTTCTCGCCGGCAAGCTGGTATCCAGAGTGCTGCGTCGGGTGGGGGCAGGCAGCGCGCTGACGGTCAGCGCACTGATCGTTCTGGTGGCTCTCGCCTTGTTCGCCGGTACCCGCGCCGGCATCGTTGAACTCTGTGCGGTGATGGCGATTCTGGGTTTCGGAGTCGGAAGCTTTTCGGCCGCGCTGCCGGCCGTCGTGCTGCCGGTGGTGCCCTCCGCGGAGACCTCGAGCGTCATGAGTATCAACCAGGTGGTGCGCAGTGTCGGATTCTCTTTCGGAAGCGCGATCGGTGGTCTGGTACTCGCCGCCGGAACGAGTCCGGGCTCCACCTTCCCCGGAGAGGATGCCTACACGTCCGCCGCCTGGGTGGGGGTGATCGTCACCGCTGCCGCGGCCATCGTGAGTGCCTCTGTTCTTCATGGCCGCGCAATCGCCGGGCATCCGACGTGAGGCGGGTAGAGTACGCAATCGCGAACGAGTTGGCTGGACGGCTGCGGCTCGAAGTACCGACGGACAGGTTCCGTTCCGCTTCGGGCCGAGGAAAGTCCGGACTCCACAGAGCAGGGCGGTTGTTAACGGCAACCCGAGGTGACTCGCGGGACAGTGCCACAGAAAACAGACCGCCTGCGGTTCGGTTCTTCGGGATCGAAGCGCAGGTCAGGGTGAAACGGTGCGGTAAGAGCGCACCAGCATCCCAGGTGACTGGGGTGGCTAGGTAAACCCCGCCCGGAGCAAGGTCGAAGGCTGCACCGCGCAAGGGGTGCAGCTGCGCAGGTGCTCGAGGGCTGCTCGCCCGAGCCTGCGGGTGGACTGCTCGAGGTACCCGGCAACGGTGTGCCCAGATGGATGGTCGTCTATTCGATCTCGCGAGAGCGGGTCGATGCACAGGATCCGGCTTACAGGCCGACTCGTTCGCACTCCAATTTCTCGCGCGGTACACCTGCGGCGTGGCTGTATGGGGCACACTGGAAGTCATGACCGACGACGACAGCTCCTGGTACTACGACATCAGCACCAAGCAGGTTGTGCAGGGCAAGGAGACCAATGCCCTCGACCGCATGGGTCCGTATCCGGACAAGGCCACCGCAGAGCAGGCGCTGAAGATCGCAGCCGCCCGCAACAAGGCCGCCGACTCCGACGACGGCTGGAACAACTGACGGTGCTGCTCACCCGGCTGAGGGCTCCGAACTTCGATTTCGAGTCCATCAGATCCGAGTTCGGTCTGTCCGATGTCTTCGACGCAGACGTGATGCGCGAAGCGATCGAAGCCCGAGACCTGCACGCCGACAGCAGAATCGACCGCACCGACATTCCTTTCGTCACCATCGACCCACCCGGCTCGAAGGACCTCGATCAAGCCGTACACATCGAGAAGACGGCCAACGGCTTGGTGGTGCACTACGCGATCGCCGACGTGGGTGCGCTGGTGATGCCGGGGGGAGCGCTCGACGTGGAAACCCGCCGACGCGGCCAGACGTACTATCTCCCCGACGGATCTGTTCCGTTGCACCCGCGTGAGTTGTCGGAGGGCTCGGGAAGCCTGTTGGAGGGACAGACTCGCTGCGCTGCATTGTGGACCATCGAACTCGACGACGTCGGTGAAGCCGCGGCGTGGACCGTCACTCGGGCGCTCGTGCGTTCGACCGCGCGTCTCGATTACGCGGGAGTGCAAGCCGACTTCGACGCCGGCACACCGCACCCGTCGATCGCTGCCCTTGCCGAATTCGGACACCTACGGGCGGAGGCAGCGAGGCGTCGAGGAGCCATCGACATCACGCTCCCCGAGCAGGAAGTGGTTCCGGACGGGCACGGTTGGCGAATCGTTCTGCAACCGCGAACAGCAGTGGACGGCTGGAACGCCGAGGTGTCCTTGCTGACGGGCATGTGCGCAGCCAGAATCATGCTCGACGCCGGAATCGGCATCGTACGCACGCTTCCGCCCGCACCGCCCGAGGCCGTCGAGACCCTGAAGAAGACCGCGAACGCACTCGGAATCGAGTGGCCCGCCGGAGCATCCGCCGGCGCGGTACTCGCCGGCCTGCCCACCGACGAACCGTCGACCCTGGCGATGATGACTCAGGCCACGGGATTGCTTCGGGGAGCGGACTATTCGGCGTTCGACAGTCGGACCCCGAACTCGACCATCGATGCACCCGGCACCGACGATTCCGTCGAACACTCGGGTATCGGAGCGCCGTACGCCCATGTGACGGCCCCGTTGCGACGGCTGTCGGATCGGTTCGCCACCGAGGTGTGTCTGGCCGTGGTCGCCGGTGTGCCCGTCCCCGAGTGGGCGGCGCAGGCGCTGCCGGAGCTACCGGCGATCATGCGTGGATCGGATTCTGCAGCATCGAAAGTGGACCGAGCCTGCATCGATCTGACCGAAGCGCACGTGCTCGAAGATCGCGTAGGTCATACGTTCGACGCAGTGGTGCTGCGCGGTGCCGAGGGCAAGCGCGACGCCGAGGTGCTCGTGTCCGAACCGATAGTCATGGGCAAGTGCGACGGCGAGCCGCCTGCGGGGGAGTCGGTGCAGGTCCGATTGACTCGGGCCGACACCGACTCGCGCACAGTCCGATTCGACTATCCGCCTGTCACGGCCTGAAGCGGTCGGTAGCCTCGACCAGGTGGTGGACGATGCCCGGCTCGGCCGCAGAATGGCCGGCATCGTCGACGATCACCAGATCTGCACTCGGCCAGGCCTTGTGCAGTGCCCACGCGCTCGTGGCCGGGCACACCACGTCGTAGCGGCCCTGCACGATCACACCAGGAATACCGTCGAGCAGGTGCGCGTCGCGTAGCAACTGGTTCTCTTCGAGGAAGCACCCGTTGCGGAAGTAGTGATTCTCGATTCCGGCGAAGGCGCGAGCGAAACGCGCATCCGAATTATGCTGTACAGCATCGGGTTTCGGGAGCAGGTAACTCGTCGCTGCCTCCCACGACGACCACGCCACCGCGGCCCGGGTCGCGGCAGCGTCGTCCTCGGACATCAGCTGTCGGTGATATGCCTCGACCAGATCCCCGTCTCGTTCGCCTTCCGGAATGGGGGCGAGAAACTCCTCCCACAGGTCCGGGAAGATGTGTCCGGCACCGCCGCGGTAGTACCAGTCGATCTCCGACGGCCGGACGAGGAAGATTCCTCGGAGCACGAGTCCTCGTACCCTCTCGCGATGCGTCTGTGCGTAGGCCAGCGACAACGTGGAGCCCCAGGATCCGCCGAACACCAACCAGGTGTCGATGTTCAGGTGCTCGCGGAGTTTTTCCATGTCGGAGATCAAGCGATCGGTGGTGTTGACCGACAGATCTGCCCCGTCGGCAATATGTGGGGTCGACAGCCCGCAGCCTCGCTGATCGAACAACACGATGCGGTAGACCTGCGGATCGAAGTAGCGACGCTGCAGCGGATTGGTGGCACCGCCGGGACCGCCGTGCACGAACACCACTGGTTCGCCATCGGGGTTGCCGGAGATCTCCCAGTAGATCTGCTGCCCTTCGCCGACGTCGAGGTGACCGGTCTCCACGGGCTCGATCTCCGGGTACAGGGTGCGCATCCTAGAAACCGACCAGACCGGAGGCCAGATCCGGGATGTCGAGGGAGCGGATGGCCTCGTCCCGCACGTCCGAGCACGTTTCCTTCGTGATGTCGTCGACGAGCGCGCGATTCTGCACCACCTGGAGATTGATGACGCCGCTCTGCGCAGCCCAGGTCTGCACCAGAATGTTCAGACCGCCGCGACCGAGAGTGGGGCCCTGCACGCGCCAATTCGACAGCTGCGCCTCGAGATCGGTGCACAGCTGCTGCTTCTGGGCATCGGTGACAGCTGCTCCCGCAGGAGTCGTCGTCGCCACCGTCGTGCTCGGAGCGGTCGTCGTGGTCGACGACGAACCCGTATTGGTCGTGTCGGTGCTGCATGCCCCCACTACGGCGAGAAGCGCAGCCGCACCGGCCAGTGCGACTGCGCTTCGTCCTGCAATGGACGTCGTACCCCGTCTGATTGTCATGGCCCGAGTGTGCCATCCGAACCGGGATCAGACGACGACGGTCAGTAGCTGTGTTCGGGTCCGGGGAAGACTCCCGAGCGCACCTCGGACATGTACGTGGTGGCTGCGGTGCGCAGCGAATCGCCCACGTCGGCGAACTTCTTGACGAACTTGGCGGTCTTGCCGTTGGTGTATCCGGCCATGTCCTGCCACACGAGAACCTGAGCGTCGCATTCGTTGCCCGCTCCGATTCCGACCGTCGGGATCGTGAGCTTGCGGGTGACCTGGCCGGCGATGTCGGCGGGGACCATCTCCATGACGACGGCGAAGGCACCTGCCTCCTGTACGGCGATGGCGTCGGCGACGAGTTGTTCGGACGCGTCACCGCGACCCTGAACGCGGAATCCGCCGAGAGTGTTGACGCTCTGCGGGGTGAATCCCACATGAGCCATGACGGGGATACCGGCAGCGGTGATGGCGGCGATCTGCGGTGCGACCCGCTCGCCGCCCTCGAGCTTCACCGCGCCCGCGAGGCCTTCCTTCATGAAACGAACAGCGGTTTCGAGTGCCTGCTGCGGTGAGGCTTCGTAGGTACCGAAGGGCAGATCTGCGACGACGAGCGCGTGCGGTGCGCCGCGTACCACTCCACGTACGAGAGGAAGCAATTCGTCCACGGTGATCGGCACGGTGGTGTCGTAGCCGTACACGACGTTGGCCGCAGAGTCACCGACGAGAAGCACAGGCACGCCGGCTTCCTCGAAGATGCGGGCACTGGAGTAGTCGTACGCAGTGAGCATTCCCCAACGCTCACCCTCTGCTTTCATCTGCAGCAGATGGTGGGTACGGGTCTTGCGGGTCAGCGCGGTCGCCGGAGATTCGGTTGAGGAACCGCCGTACACAGCATTTTCGGACATCTTTGTCCCTTTCTGGTCCTCGAGGCCCGCGCGGCGGGTCCCCGGGATGGGGTGTGATGACGTCCCCAGTCTGCCACCGCCCTTCCGTCGCAGGAATGCTGGTAGGGAGTGCAATTTGTCACAGTCACGGCAACAGCTGATCGTCACATCGGGGGCTCGTACGCGCCCCTCCCGACCGTGATCGGCATCCGGCGATCGCGTCCGAACGCCCGCGAGGTGACCTTGGTGCCGATCGGATACTGCCGCCGCTTGTATTCCGCCATGTCCACCTTGCGCACGACGTCCGCCACGACGGACGCGTCGAAACCCGCCGCGACGATGTCTGCGACGCCCTGATCGTGGTCGACGTACCGAAACAGGATGGCGTCGAGGGTGTCGTAGTCGGGCAGTGAATCGGTATCGAGCTGACCCGGCCGAAGCTCGGCCGAGGGCGGCTTGTCGATGCTCGATTCGGGGATCGGCGGGACGTCTCCGCGGTCGATCGCGGACTCGTTGCGCCAGCGCGCCAATCCCCAGACCAGCGTCTTGGGCACGTCCTTGATCGGTGCGAAGCCGCCGACCGCGTCGCCGTAGATCGTCGAATAACCCACCGCCAGTTCGGACTTGTTCCCGGTGGCAAGGACCAGATGACCGAAGGTGTTGGACAGCGCCATCAACACGATTCCCCGGCATCTCGCCTGGACGTTCTCCTCGGCCACGCCGGTCAGGTGCAGCTGGTCGACGAAGCCGGCGACCAGCTGGGAAATCGGTTCGGTTCGAAAGTGAATGCCGGTGCGCGCGGCGAGATCCTCGGCATCGATGCGCGAATGCTCCGAGGAGAACTCCGAGGGCATCGACACTGCGTACACCGCGTCAGCGCCGAGGGCATCGACGGCGATGGTGGCGGCGACCGCCGAATCGATTCCACCGGACAGACCGAGGGTGACCGAACGAAAGCCGTTCTTGTGCACGTAATCTCGTAACCCGGTCACCAACGCGCCCCACACCTGTTCCTCGACGCCCAGGGGCTGAGCCAGGGACGGCTCGGTGCGCTGCCAGCCGCTGATCGCGACGTCGGGCAGAGCGACGCGATCGATGGTCCAGCCCGCCACCGCGGGGGAGTCCGCGACCGGATCCGTGGGGGCATCCACGTCGACGATCAGCAAGTGCTCGACGAATTGCGGAGCCCGGCCCCACGTCGAGCCGTCGGGACCGAGCACGAGACTTCCCCCGTCGAACACCAGCTCGTCCTGACCGCCGACCGCGTTCACGTACGCGATGGGGGTCCCGATCTCGGTGGCTCGGCGCTGGACGAGAGAGTGGCGAATCGTGTCCTTCCCCTGCTCGAAGGGGCTCGCGTTGAGGCACAGCAGCAGATCGACTCCGGCCGAGGCGTAGGCGGCCACGGATCCGCCGGGTTGCCAGATGTCCTCGCACACAACGAGTCCGAGTCGCACGCCGTTGACCGTCACGATGCTCAACCGGGAGCCGGGCGCGAAATAACGTGCCTCGTCGAACACCCGGTAGGTGGGCAGTGAATGCTTGTCGTACCGAGTTGCGACCCGGCCGTCGACGATCACCGCCGCGCTGTTTCTCGAGCCCTCGACATCGCGGTCGAGATACCCGACCACGACGATGCGGTCGCCGCACCCCGCTCGGTCCAGGGACTCCGCCAGCCCCGTCAGTGCCCGCGCCGATGCCGCGGCGAACGACGGATTCAGCGCCAGATCCTCGACCGGATACCCGGTCAGGGCCATCTCCGGAAACACGACCACGTTGGCACCGTCATGGGCGGCACGGACGGTCCATTCGACGATCGCCGCCGCATTCGCTTCGAGATCGCCGACGACGGGATTGATCTGGGCGAGGGCGAGTCTGAGGGCCTGCACCGTGTAGACGCTAGTGCTCGACGGCCGTCCCTGCCGGGCAGCGAGAATGGAGTGTGGCGGGAAAGACCTGGCACGATCGACTCATGAGAACGCGCACCACGACGTCGGTCGTGGCACTGTCCGCAGTCGCCCTCGTCCTCGCCGGCTGCTCCGCGCCCGGGCCCGGTGCCGACCCCGATCCGTCCACCGCGTCCGACTCCACGTTCTCGGCTCCGGCCGGTCCTGTTCCTGCTGGGCTCGAGGCGTTCTACACCCAGAATCTGCAGTGGGAATCGTGCGAGTCCTACAACACCGATGGGTCCGAACTCGGCGACACAGTCCAGTGCGCCCGAGTGACCGTGCCACTCGACTACGCCGATCCGGGCGGCAAGACCATCGAGATCGCGATCTCTCGGACACAGGCGACGGGGGAGAAGATCGGGTCGATCCTGATGAACCCGGGCGGTCCGGGATCGTCGGGGCTCTATCTCGCCGAGCAAGCCGACGGCACCCCGATCGCCGACCGGTTCGACCGCATCGGATTCGACCCACGTGGGATCGGGGCCTCCGAACCCGAAGTGCGCTGCCTGACGTCCGAGGGAGTCGACGACGAGCGTCGGGAACCGGACGTCGACGTCAGCCCGGAAGGGATCGCCGCCACCGAAGCCGATCATCGTGACTACGCGGCGCAATGTGTCGAACGCACCGGGGCCGACGTGCTCGAACACGTCGGCACCCGCGAAGTCGTCCGCGACATGGATGTCATCCGCGGAGTGCTCGGCGACGAGAAGCTCACCTACGTCGGGTATTCGTACGGGACACGCATCGGTACCGCCTACGCCGAGGCGTTCCCGTCGAACGTCCGGGCCATGGTGCTCGACGGAGCACTCGATCCCGACCAGTCGCCCGTCGACGAGGCCGTCGCCCAGGGTGCGGCGTTCCAGACCGCGTTCGACCAGTTCGCTGCGGACTGCACGCAGACGGATACCTGTCCGCTCGGCACCGATCCGTCCCAGGCCGTGGCGCAGTTCCGGACATTGGTCGACCCGCTGGTCGGCACGCCCGCCGACACCACCGATCCGCGCGGACTGAGCTACGACGACGCGATCACCGGAGCGCAACAGGCGCTGTATTCACCGCAGCTCTGGCGCTTGCTGCGAGCCGGACTGAGCGAACTGCGAGAGGGCAGGGGAGACACACTGCTGCGCCTCGCCGACACCTACTCCGGACGGCTCGAGGACGGTAGCTACACCAACATCGACGACGCGTTCAACGCCGTCCGATGCGTCGACGGCCCGCCGACCACCGACCGGGGGGAGGCCGACGAGGCCGACGCCAGGTTCCGAGCGGCAGCGCCGTACCTCGACGACGGCCGCTCCACCGGGAACGCGCCGCTGGATCTGTGTGCGTTCTGGCCGGTGCCGAACACAAGCGAGCCCCACATCGTGGAGGCGGAGGGGCTGCCCACGCTGGTGGTGGTCTCGACGACGAACGATCCGGCGACGCCCTACCAAGCGGGCGTGGAACTGGCCGACCAGCTGCGCGGCGACCTGGTCACCTACAACGGCACCCAACACACGGTGGCGTTCTCGGGAGTGGAGTGCATCGACGATCCGCTGACGAACTACCTCGTGGACCTCGTCCCACCAGGCGAAGGGCTGGTCTGCTGACACGTACCTCACCGGGCGCGCGGTGAGCGGAGAGTTCCACGAAGTGAGACTGAATTCACGATGTAACACAGATTTAACTCCGTTTGCTTACTCTCGCGTTCATGGATCGTCAAAAGGAATTCGTGCTCCGGACTCTCGAAGAGCGCGACATTCGTTTCGTCCGCCTCTGGTTCACCGACGTCCTCGGGTACCTCAAATCGGTGGCCATCGCGCCCGCTGAACTCGAAGGTGCATTCGACGAGGGAATCGGCTTCGACGGCAGCGCCATCGAAGGATTCGCCCGCGTCTCCGAGGCCGACACCGTCGCCAAGCCGGATCCGTCGACGTTCCAGATTCTGCCGTGGTCGACCAGCAAGGGTCACCAGCACTCTGCCCGCATGTTCTGCGACATCGCCATGCCCGACGGCTCGCCGTCCTGGGCCGATTCGCGCCACGTGCTGCGTCGCCAGCTGAGCAAGGCTGCCGACCTCGGATTCAGCTGCTACGTGCACCCCGAGATCGAATTCTTCTTGCTCAAAGACGCTCCCCAGGACGGCTCACCGCCGACCCCGGCAGACAACGGCGGCTACTTCGACCAGGCCGTGCACGACTCGGCTCCGAACTTCCGCAGGCATGCCATCGACGCGCTCGAGTCGATGGGCATCTCGGTCGAGTTCAGCCACCACGAGGCAGCGCCGGGCCAGCAGGAGATCGATCTGCGGTACGCGGACGCACTGTCCATGGCCGACAACATCATGACCTTCCGCTACGTGGTCAAGGAAGTCGCCATCGAAGAGGGCGTGCGCGCGACGTTCATGCCCAAACCGTTCAGCGACCAGGCCGGCTCGGCGATGCACACACACATGAGTTTGTTCGAGGGCGACGCCAACGCCTTCCACAACCCGGACGATCCGATGCAGCTGTCCGAAACCGGCAAGTCCTTCATCGCCGGCATCCTCGAGCACGCCAACGAGATCAGTGCCGTGACCAACCAGTGGGTCAACTCGTACAAGCGTCTCGTGCGTGGTGGCGAAGCCCCGACCGCTGCATCCTGGGGACCGGCCAACCGGTCGGCATTGATTCGTGTGCCCATGTACACCCCGAACAAGGCGTCGTCGCGACGCGTCGAGATTCGTAGCCCCGATTCGGCCTGCAACCCGTATCTCGCGTTCGCGGTGCTGCTCGCGGCAGGCCTGCGCGGAATCGAGAAGGGGTACACCCTTCCTCCCGAGGCCGAAGAAGACGTGTGGGCATTGACCTCCGCGGAGCGTCGCGCCATGGGCTACAAGGAACTGCCGGGCAACCTCGACCAAGCGCTCAACGCGATGGAGGGTTCCGAGCTGGTCGCAGAAGCACTGGGCGAGCACGTGTTCGACTTCTTCTTGCGCAACAAGCGTCGCGAGTGGGAGGAATACCGCAGCCACGTCACGCCGTACGAGCTGAGGGCATACCTCGGTTTGTAGAGCAGCGGGGTCTGTAACGACCCACCGCTGCCATGGGCTACGTTCTAGTCGATCCCGAATGTAGGTTCGATGCCGGCGTGGGCACCCTCGCGTCGCATTACTGACGACGAGGTATATCTGTGGCACCCCGAGGTGGATTCTGATGGTGCGTCCTCCCACTTCCAGGTCGGTCGTACCCGGACCTGGCCGCCTCGGTCTCGTCGAGGAGACTGCGCCGTCCGATCTGCGCACCCTGGGCTGGACGGGCGAAGAGAGTCTCGAGCTGCTGTGGTCGCTCTCGCGTGCCCCCAACGCCGATCTCGCACTGCGCACGCTGGTGCGCATGTACGAGATGCTCGGCAGTGGCTGGGCCGAATTCGACACCGCACTGCGTAACGACAAGGGATTCCGCGGCCGCCTCCTGGGACTCGTCGGCGCGTCCAGTGCACTCGCCGACCACCTCGTTGCCGACGACACCACCTGGCGGTTGTTACTGACCGCGGAAGGTCAGAGCAGCGGTGTGTCGGCGAAGATCCAGTTGCCCAGCAAGGCAACGCTGGTCGCGGAACTGCTCGAGGCCGTCGGGGCCGAGCCGGAGACCGGGCCCAATGCCGCACCCGATCTGTACCGGGCGTCCGTCACCGGCCCGCCCGCCGTGATCGCCCTGCGCAAGAAGTACCGCGACCAGATCATGGTGTTGGCCGCCTACGACCTCGCCGCGACCGTCGAGAACGAACCGGTCCTGCCGTACACGGTGGTGGGAGCTCAACTGTCCGACATGGCAGACGCGGCGCTCACTGCGGCTCTGTCGGTGGCGGTGGCGACCGTGTGCCCCGATGCCCCGTGTCCGACGCGGCTGGCCGTCATCGCCATGGGCAAATGCGGTGCGCGCGAACTCAATTACGTCTCGGACGTCGATGTCGTGTTCGTCGCCGAGCCGGCGGACTCACAGGCGAGTCGGATCGCCGGCGAGATGATGCGCATCGGGTCCTCGGCGTTCTTCGAGGTCGACGCTGCGCTTCGCCCCGAAGGTAAGCGCGGCGAGCTGGTTCGCACGCTCGACTCGCACGTGGCCTACTACAAGCGCTGGGCCAAGACCTGGGAGTTCCAGGCCCTGCTCAAGGCTCGGCCGATGACCGGCGATATCGCCCTCGGCAACGATTACGTCGATGCCGTCAATCCGATGGTGTGGCTGGCCAGTCAGCGTGAGGACTTCGTGCCCGAGGTCCGCGCGATGCGGCGACGGGTCGAGGAGATGGTGCCGACCGAGCTGCGCGAACGGGAGATCAAACTCGGACGCGGCAGTCTGCGCGACGTCGAATTTGCCGTCCAGCTCCTGCAATTGGTGCACGGCCGAACAGACGAGTCGTTGCGCGTACTGGGCACGACCGATGCCCTGACGGCTCTGACCGAGGGCGGGTACGTCGGCCGTGACGACGCCGCGAATCTGACCGCGTCCTACGAATTCTTGCGATTGATCGAGCACCGACTGCAATTGCAGCGGATGCGCCGCACACACACCCTGCCTCCACCGGACGACGAGGAAGGTCTGCGGTGGCTCGCGCGTTCCGCGCACATGCGCCCCGACGGTAACCGCGATGCGCTCGGTGTGCTGAACGCCGAGATCAAGCGCAACGCGCAGCGCATCCGTCGGCTGCACGCCAAGCTCTTCTACCGGCCGCTGCTCGACTCGGTGGTCAAGTTCGACTCGGAGACAGTGCGTTTGACCCCCGACGCGGCGACGCGTCAGCTTGCTGCGCTCGGGTACGCGACGCCGCAGAATGCGTTGGGCCACCTGCGAGCGCTGGTCGGTTCCGGTACTCGCCGCGGTCAGATTCAGGCCGTGCTGCTGCCGACGTTGCTCGAATGGCTCGCCGACACACCGGATCCCGACGCCGGACTGCTGAACTACCGACGGCTCTCGGAATCGGCCGGCGAGCAGACGTGGTTCCTGCGAGTGCTGCGCGACGAGGGTGCGGTGGCCCAGCGGCTGATGATCGTGCTCGGATCCTCGGCGTACGTGCCGGACCTGCTGATCAAGGCCCCCGAGGTCATCAGGTTGTTCGCCGACGGGCCCACCGGCCCGCGCCTGCTGGACGCCGAACCCGAAGAGACCTACCGCGCCATCCTGTCGTCCTCGGCTCGCTACGAGGACCCGGTTCGGGCGATCAACGCCGCCAGAGCGCTGCGCCGCCACGAACTGGCCCGGGTGGCCTCGGCCGACATACTGGGCATGCTCGACGTCCCTCAGGTCTGCCGGGCGTTGTCCTCGGTGTGGGCCGCAGTGATCAACGCGGCATTGGCGGCCGCTGTGCGGGCGAGCGAGAAGGAGCGCGGCGAACCGGCACCGGCGACGCTGGCCGTCATCGGCATGGGACGCCTCGGCGGCGGCGAACTCGGCTACGGAAGCGACGCCGACGTGCTGTTCGTCTGTGAACCGGTGGACGGCGTCGACGAGACCGTTGCGGTCAAGTGGGCCAACACCATTGCCGATCGCATCCGGAAACTGCTCGGAGCGCCGAGCACCGACCCGCCTCTCGAGGTCGACACCGGCCTGCGCCCGGAAGGTCGCAACGGCCCGGTGGTGCGCACGCTGTCGTCCTACGCCGCGTACTACGCCCAGTGGGCGCAGGCCTGGGAGGTACAAGCTCTGCTGCGTGCGCATCAGGTGGCGGGAGATCAGGACCTGGGCATCCGCTTCCTGCTGATGGCCGACAAGGTTCGCTACCCCGAGGGTGGAGTGTCGGCCGACGCCGTCCGTGAAATTCGGCGTATCAAGGCGCGGATCGACTCCGAACGTCTCCCCAAGGGAGCCGACCCGGCC
Source organism: Rhodococcus sp. 05-2254-5 (assembly GCF_002258575.1). NCBI lineage: Bacteria > Bacillati > Actinomycetota > Actinomycetes > Mycobacteriales > Nocardiaceae > Rhodococcus > Rhodococcus sp. 05-2254-5. Next base: position 364,522 of record NZ_NOZG01000002.1, read on the forward strand.
ACCCACACCAAGCTCGGACGCGGGGGACTGGCGGACATCGAGTGGACCGTACAGCTCATCCAGCTCCGCTACGCACACAAGGTCGAGTCACTGCACAACACCTCGACGCTACAAACTCTCGACGCGATCGGCGCAGCCGAGCTGATGAGTGAGACCGACATCGAGCTGCTGCGCGAAGCGTGGATCCTGGCGACCAAAGCGCGCAACGCGCTCGTCCTGGTTCGCGGTAAGCCGACCGACCAACTGCCGAGACCGGGTGCCGTCCTGTCCGCCGTCGCACAGGTGGCGGGGTGGGAGAACGGCGACGCCGGGGCATTCCTCGACAACTATCTGCGCGTCACGCGTCGGGCCAAGGCAGTCGTGGAAAGGACGTTCGGAGGGCTCTAGTCGCTGCCCGCGGTGACGAAGCCCTGCTCGACCATCCAGTCGCGTGCCACGTCCGCGGGCTCCCGGCCGTCGATGTCGACCTGCTTGTTCAACTCCGAGATCGCTTCGTTGGTGAGCGCAGCGGAAATGGGCGCGGTGACCTCGGCTATCTCCGGATAGCGATCGGCGATCTCCTGCCGCACGACGACAGTCGCGTTGTACCGCGGGAAGAACGCCTTGTCGTCCTCGACCACGGTCAGGTTAAGGCCCTTGATTCGGCCGTCGGTGGTGAACACCTCACCGAAGCGGCACTGCGAACCGTCCGCAGTTGCCTGGTAGATGACGCCGGTCTGGAGAATCTGCACCGAGATCGCGTTGGCGTCGAAACCGTACGTGGCGGCGAGGCCGGGGAGCCCGTCCTGGCGACTGTTGAACTCGGTCTCGACGCACAGCGACGCGGCGGCGGGATCTCGGTTCACCAGAGCGGCGTAGTCCGACAGCGTGCGCACACCGGTCTCCTGCGCGACCTGCTGATTCATGGCCAGCGCGTAGGTGTTGTCCATCGGCGCGGGATTGACCCAGTCGATGCCGTTGGCCTTGTCGGCGTCGCGCACTGCCTCGAACTGTTCCGTGGCATCGGGAATGGGCTTCTCGTTGCCCAGGTAGTTGATCCACCCGGTTCCGGTGTATTCGTAGGCGAGGTCCACCTGGCCGTTCTGCATCGCGAGTCGAACGCTCTGCGAGCCCACGATGTTGGTGAGGTCTCGAACGTCGGCACCGGCTGCGCTCAGCGCGAATTCGAGGATGTAGCCGAGGATGATCTGCTCGGTGAAGTCCTTCGATCCGACGGTGAACTCGGCACCTTCGAGCCCCTCGAGCGGAGTGATGCTGCCGGCCTCGACCGACAACGGCATCGCGCCGCCGGACTGCAATCCGCACCCCGTCAGCGCGAGAACGGTGGTGGCGGACAGCGCTGCGAGTCGTCGGGTGGTGCGCCGCATCAGCGGAGTCCTTTCGGTCCGAGGTAGGCCTCGGCGAGTGCGCCCAGCCAATCCACCAACAGCGCGAGTGCCACCGCGAGAACGGCACCCACGACGAGAATGAGTGGTTGGTTGAGCTTGTAGCCGGTGTCGATCAGCACGCCGAGCCCGCCTGCTCCGACGAGAAAGCTCAGAGTTGCGGTGCCGACGGCGAGCACGAGCGAGGTGCGCAGACCCGCCAGGATGAACGGAACCGCGAGCGGAAATTCGATGCGGCGCAGAATGCCCATGTTCGACATGCCCTGTCCGCGAGCGGCATCGATGTAGTTCGGCTCGACTGTCTGAAAGCCCAACATGGTGTTGCGCAGAACGGGGAGCAACGAATAGAACGCGATCGGGAGAACACCGGTCCAGAAACCCGTTGCGCCCGTCCACAGGAACAACAACACCAGCAAGCCGACGGCCGGTGCGGCCTGCCCGATGTTCGCGATACCGATGAACAGTGGTGCAGCCTTGCGATACCCGTTGCGAGTCAACAGAATTCCCAGAGGAACGGCGATGACGAGCACCAACGCGGTGACGACGAAGGTGATCAGCACATGCTCGAGAACCCGGGTGGAGATCGTGCTGATGTTGATCGTCTCGGCCTGCGTCGCGGTGAGGTCTCTGGTCAACGCGTAGACCAACAGAATCGCCACGATCACCAGCACCAGGGCCGGCTGGATGAGAAGACGAATTCGCTCGGCGCGTTTGGCAGTACGCGCGGCGTCCTTGGTCTCGTCGCCGGTATCGGCGAGTGTCGTCACGACGGAGTCCCAGCAGCTTCGCGCGGCTCGTCGTGATCGTTCGCGTGTTGCGACCGCAACGACTTGATGGTGTCGATCAGCACGTCGATGGTCACGGTGCCGACGTACTCGCCGCGATTGCCGGTGACGGTCGCCGTCGCATTGCCCTCGGACAGTAGAGCTTCCAGAGCATCCTGCAGGGTCGACTGGGTCGACACCAGTTCCCCCATCGGCACCCCGACGTCACGGAGGCTCCCCACACCCGCGAGGTGGCGTCGATCCGTCCATCGAATCGGGCGTCTACGGGAGTCGACGATGATTCCCCAGGCTTCGGGATCCGATCCCAGCGCGGAGTTCATCGACTCCACCGAGTCGTCCTCGCCGAACACCGGCACGTCGGACAGCTCGATGTCGCGTACTCGCATCAACGTCAGCTGCTTCAAAGCGGCTCCGGCTCCGACGAACCCGGCCACGGTGTCGTCGGCCGGGTTGGCGAGCACCGCCTCGGGAGTGTCGTACTGGAGGATCGTGGACTGGTTACCGAGCACGGCGATGCGGTCACCGAGCTTGACCGCCTCGTCGAAATCGTGCGTGACGAAAACGATGGTCTTGCCCAATTCTGCTTGCAGACGCATCAATTCGTCCTGCAGCAACCCGCGGGTGATCGGGTCGACGGCACCGAACGGTTCGTCCATCAACAGCACCGGGGGATCGGCGGCAAGAGCGCGTGCGACTCCGACGCGTTGCTGCTGACCGCCGGAGAGCTGCCGCGGATAACGCTGGCGATAGACCGCCGGATCGAGGCCGACGAGGTCCAGCATCTCGTCCGTGCGGTCGTCGATTCGCTTCCTGTTCCACCCGATCAGACCCGGCACCATGCCGACGTTCTGCGCAATCGTCATGTGCGGGAACAGGCCTGCCTGCTGAATGGAATAACCGATGGTGCGGCGCAATTCGTTCGGATCGATCGACAGTGCGTCCTTGCCACCGATCGTGATGCGGCCCGATGTCGGCTCGATCAGACGGTTGATCATGCGCATCGTCGTCGTCTTGCCGCAACCGGACGGCCCGACGAGTACGACGACCTCGCCCGCGGGGATGGTCATCGACACGTTGTCGACGGCAGCGAGCTTCTGCCCCGGGTAGCTCTTGGTCACGTTCTCGAGCACGATTTCCGCGCCGGAGACATTCGATGTACGGGTCGAGTCACTCACGGATACCCCTCGAGGTGGTCAGTTTGCCGATCAACACGTAGATCCCATCGAGGATCAACGCCAGCAGGACGATCAGGACAGTGCCGGTCAGAGCCTGCGGTAGAGCTGTGGGGCTACCCACGCGGGCGAGGCCCGAGAAGAGGAGGTTGCCGAGTCCGGGACCCTTGGCGTACGCGGCGATGGCGAGAATGCCCATGGCCATCTGCGTACTGACGCGCATGCCGGTGAGGATCGACGGCCACGCGAGTGGGATCTCGATGCGGCGCAACACCAGAGCGCGGCTCATTCCGATTCCGCGAGCCGCGTCGGCAACGGCCGGATCGACGGCTGCCAAGCCCACCACGGTGTTGCGGATGATGGGGAGAAGCGAGTACAGAACAAGTGCTGTCACAGTGGGTTTGACGCCCAGACCCAGCACCGGAATGAGAACTCCGAGCAGTGCGAACGACGGGATGGTGAGAACCGTACTCGCCAGGGCCGTCGCGACTGCGGAGCCCGCAGGGCTTCGGTACACGAGCACACCGATCGCCACCCCGATGACGGTTGCAATGACGACACATTGAATGACGGCCGACACGTGGAGATACGAATCGATCGCCAACTGCCTTCGCCGCCCGACAATGAAGTCCCACAGAGCGTCCATGCAGTTGTAGTCCTCTGTTCGGCTGAGCGCGGATGCTTTTCTGTACCCCGTCGTTACCCATTCAAACGTCAGGTGAACCCTTTTGCAGCGAAACGACGAAATGGCTTCGGCGACAAGCCCATTCGAACCGCGAACGCCCGACCGGGTCAGCCCGGTCGGGCGTTCGTGGACTATCGACGGGTCACCGACGAAAGATGACCCGAGAACTCACACGTCGTAGTAGAGCGAGAACTCGTACGGGTGCGGACGCAGGTTGACCGGAGCGATCTCCTGCTCACGCTTGAGCGAGATCCACGTCTCGATGAGGTCGGTGGTGAAGACGCCACCCTCGGTGAGGTAGTCGTGGTCGGCCTCGAGACGGTCGATGACCGCGTTGAGCGAGGTGGGTGCCTGAGGAATGTTCTTGGCTTCCTCGGGCGGCAACTCGTAGAGGTCCTTGTCGACCGGAGCCATCGGCTCGATCTTGTTCTTGATTCCGTCCAGGCCCGCCATCATCTGAGCGGCGAAGTTCAGGTACGGGTTGCCCGAGGAGTCCGGCGCGCGGAACTCGAGGCGCTTGGCCTTCGGGTTGTTACCGGTGATCGGGATGCGCACCGCCGCAGAGCGGTTGCGCTGGCTGTAGACCAGGTTGATGGGGGCTTCGTAGCCCGGCACCAGGCGGTGGTACGAGTTGATCGTCGGGTTCGTGAAGGCCAACAGCGACGGAGCGTGGTGCAGAATGCCGCCGATGTAGTGACGTGCCAGATCGGACAGTCCGGCGTATCCGGCCTCGTCGTGGAAGAGGGGCTTACCGTCCTTCCACAGCGACTGGTGCACGTGCATGCCCGAGCCGTTGTCGCCGAACAGTGGCTTCGGCATGAAGGTTGCCGACTTGCCGTTCTGCCAGGCGGTGTTCTTGACGATGTACTTGAACAGCTGCAGATCGTCCGCCGCGCGGAGCAGCGTGTTGAACTTGTAGTTGATCTCTTGCTGACCGCCGGTGCCGACCTCGTGGTGGGCACGCTCGAGCTCGAAGCCTGCGTTCTGCAGGTTGGTCGAGATCTGGTCGCGCAGGTCGACGTAGTGGTCGTACGGCGCGACGGGGAAGTAGCCGCCCTTGAAGCGAACCTTGTAGCCGAGGTTGGGGCTGCCATCGGCTTCGGTCTCGGCTCCGGTGTTCCACCAACCCGAGGACGAGTCGACCTCGTAGAACGCGCCATTGGCCTGCGAATCGAAGCGAACCGAATCGAAGATGTAGAACTCGGCCTCGGCACCGAAGTACGCGGTGTCGGCAATGCCGGTGCTGGCCAAGTACTCCTCGGCCTTACGAGCAACGTTGCGCGGATCGCGGCTGTAGGCCTCACGCGTGAACGGGTCGTGGACGAAGAAGTCGATGTTCAGCGTCTTGGCGTTGCGGAACGGGTCGACCTGAGCGGTGGCGTAGTCCGGCAGCAGGATCATGTCGGACTCGTGGATCGACTGGAAGCCGCGGACGGACGAGCCGTCGAACGCGAGGCCGTCTTCCAGGGTGTCGGCCGTGAACGCCTTGGCAGCGATGGAGAAGTGCTGCTGTGCACCCGGCAGATCCGTGAATCGGATGTCGACGTATTCGATTCCTTCATCTGCGATGAACTTGATGACCTCTTGGGCCGTGGAAAACGCCACGCTTTTGCTCCTTAGTTGAGAGTCCGTCGAACTGACGGTATGGACTCGGTGTTGCCCGCCCGTCAAGCTCGTGTTTCGCCCGTGTTACACGTCGTGGTTCACGGTTGGCACGAACAACAGTACGTCCACCCGTTTTTCCGCGCGCCCGACCGCGCCTATCCTGGGAATCATGGCACGAATGACAGGGTCCTGGTTGTCCGGACCGGCGGCCGCGAACCCACGACCGCCGCAGAACTTCCGTGGGGAACAACTCGGTCTGCCCGCGCGGGGCGTCGGCGCACTCGCCGGAACCGGTCGTAGAGTCCTGGCGTTGCTGCTGGACTGGACGATGGCCACCGGTGTGGCGTCGCTGATTCTCGGCGGTTACACCACCAGCGGACTGATCTCGACGATCGTGCTGGCCGTGTGGTTCGTCGTAGGAATCGCGAGCGTCTCGCTGTTCTCGTTCACCCCGGGGCAGTTCATAGTGGGAGTGCAGGTGGGACGCATCGACGCCCATGCGCGAGTCGGTTTCGTCCGGGCATTGGTGCGGCAGCTCATTCTGCTGTTCGTCGTCCCGGCCGTGATCACCGACATGGACGGCCGGGGAATGCACGACCGCGCAACGGGAACAGCCCTGCTGCGGACCCGCTGAGGGGTCGACGCACCAGGGCTGTCGGTCGAAATACGGGTCAGCGACGCTTCATGGTCCGCTGAACGCCCTTCATCTTGGCCCCACCGGGAATCGGTCCCTTGGGCATTGCCGGGCCACCCTTGGTTCCCAACGCGGCCAGCCGGGACTCGATGGTGTCCATCCGCTTGCCGTCGATGTTCTTCGGCAGCTTCGACAGGTACTTCTGCAGACCCGACAGTGGAATCTGGTTCTCCCCGTTGCCGACGATGATGTCGTAGATCGGAGTATCGCCCACCAGCCGGGCGGTCTTCTTCTTCTCCTGGGCCAGCAGGGTCTTCACACGCTGCGGCGCACCCTCGGCCACGAGTATCACTCCGGGCTTCCCGATCACCCGGTGCACGGCGTCGAGATGAGTGGTGCCTGCGATCGCATTGGTGACACGCCACGATCCCTGAAGATTGTCCAGGGCCCACGCCGCAGCACCGGCCTGACCGTCGGCCTTCTTGTACACGGACTTCTGAACCCGCCGGCCGAAGATGATGAACGCGACCAGCACGCCCAGCAGGAGACCGATGGGGAGAAGGAACCACTGGAAGCCGAAGGCCAGACCGATCAGGAAGCCGATCAGCCCGAGACCGACCACCGCTCCGATCATGAGCGGAAGGAGAGCCTTGTCGTCCTTACGCTGCATCTGGAACGCCTGCCACAACTGGCTGCGCCGTTCCTTCGATGCCTGCTTGCGGGCTGCCTTGGCAGCCGCCTTTGCTTCCTTGCTGGGCTTTGCCGCTTTGCCAGCTTTACTGCCGTTCGCCATACCTCACAGGATACGGCCTGTGCCGACGCTCACGTGCATCGCGCCACGTCGAGTGGAGCGATCAGCGAGGAGCCAGCCGAGCCATCAACGAGCTGGCCTCCTGAGAAGCTTCGCCGCCGTCGGTGAGGTGGCTCATGCTCTCGGGCAGTTCGCGACCGTGGTGTGCCATGGCCTGCGCGTAGAGGCGTCCGGCGCGGTACGAGGAGCGGACCAACGGGCCGGCCAGCACGCCGGCGAACCCGACATCGGTGGCGTAGTCGGAGTGCTCGACGAACTCCTCCGGCTTGACCCACCGCTCGACGGGGTGGTGCCGCGGTGACGGTCGCAGGTACTGGGTGATCGTCAGGATGTCGCAGCCCGCCTCGTGCAGGTCGCGAATCGCTTCCTGGACTTCCTCGGGAGTCTCGCCCATGCCGAGAATGAGATTCGACTTGGTGACCAGACCGTCGTCACGCGCTGCGGTGATGACGTCCATCGACCGCTGGTACCGGAATGCGGGACGGATGCGCTTGAAGATGCGCGGCACGGTCTCGACGTTGTGGGCCAACACCTCCGGGCGGGAGGAGAACACCTCGGCCAGCTGATCGGGCTTGGCGTTGAAGTCGGGGATCAGCAGCTCGACGCCGGTGTTGGGGTTGAGCTTCTTGATGTACCGGACGGTCTCTGCGTAGAGCCACGCACCACCGTCTTCGAGGTCGTCGCGGGCGACACCGGTGATCGTGGAGTAGCGCAGGCCCATGGCCTGCACACTCTCCGCCACGCGGCGAGGCTCGTCACGATCGAGATCCTCGGGCTTGCCGGTATCGATCTGGCAGAAATCGCATCGACGGGTGCATTGTTCGCCGCCGATGAGGAAGGTCGCCTCGCGATCTTCCCAGCATTCGTAGATATTCGGGCAGCCGGCTTCCTCGCACACCGTGTGCAGACCCTCACGCTTCACAAGACCTTTGAGCTCGGTGTATTCCGGGCCCATCTTGGCTTTGGTCTTGATCCAGCTGGGTTTGCGTTCGATGGGGGTCTCCGCATTTCGGATCTCGAGGCGGAGCAGCTTGCGTCCTTCTGGGGCCACAGTCACGCCAGCAATGCTACGCGCCGAACCGAACCGTGGTGAATTGCGGGTTCACCGTCGCGGTGGTGATCTCCGGGTGCTCGAGCTCGTGCTCTCTGACCGGCATCGATCCGTCCAACGCGGCCAGAACTGCCGTCGTGACCGACTCGAGTACCTCGGCGACCGGGACGTCTCGCCCCAGCTCGAGCGACAGCGACGTCACACCGGCGTCGGCGATTCCGCACGGCACAATCGCGTCGAAACCCGTCATCGCCGAATTGCAGTTGAGGGAGAAGCCGTGCAGGGTCACGCCGCGCTGAACTCGCACGCCGATGGCCGCGATCTTGCGTTCGGGTAGAAGCACGCCGTCGCGAACCTCGGACGCGAGCCACACCCCGGACCTGCCGTCCACCCGCCCGCACGCGATGCCGTGATCGGACACCACGGAAATCAGCGCTTCCTCGATCCGGCGGACGTACTTGACGACATCGATCGGCTGCGCCAGCGCGACGATGGGGTAGCCGACCAGTTGACCCGGCCCGTGCCAGGTGATCTTGCCGCCGCGGTCCACCTCGACCACGGGGGTACCGTCGCGCGGCATGTCTTCTTCCGAGGTGCGCCGCCCCGCGGTGTACACGGAAGGGTGCTCGAGCAACAGCAACGTGTCCGGGCCCCGATTGTCGGCGCGGGCGTCGGCCAGTTCCCGCTGGAGAGCCCACGCCTGGGTGTACTCGACGGTGCCCAGCTCTCGCACGACGACCGGTTCGCTGCTGGCCCGGGCCGAGTCGGTGCCGGTGGCCGGAATTGACGGGGCGTTCACGTCACTCATGAACCGAGACGCTACGCCGGGTCATGAGCCGACAGCCACCCGCAGTGCCTCGCCCACGGTGTTGTGCTCGAAGGTGTAGCCCGCGTCCTCGAGTGCCTTGGGAATGGCTCGCGGCCCGGTCAGGATCGCCTCCTCGGCGAATTCACCGATGACCGCTTTCAGGGCGAATCCGGGCACCACCCACGGGGCCGGACGATGCACCGCTCGCGACATCGCGCTGTTGAACTGGGCGTTGGTCACCGGAGTCGGCCCCACCATGTTGACCGGTCCGCGCAGCGAGTCGTTCTCGATACCGTGCACGATGGCACCGATTTCGTCTTCCAACGAAATCCACGGGAAGTACTGGCGGCCACTGCCCAATCGACCACCGAGCGCGAACAGGTACAGCGGGCGCAGCTTGCCCAGCATGCCGCCGCGCTGCGACAGCACCACACCGCTGCGCAACAGAATCGTGCGAACACCTGCCTCCGACGCCGCAGCCGTGGCGTTCTCCCAATCGCGGCACACCTCGGCGAGAAATCCGTCTCCTACCGGAGCGGTCTCGTCGACCACGCGGTCGCCGGTGTCACCGTAGAAATTGACGCCGCTGGCATTGATCAGGGTGGGGACACCCGCGTCGGCCGCAGCCGACGCGATCACCTCGGTAGGCGCTATGCGGCTGTCGCGCACCAGCTGCTTGTACGCACCGGACCATCTTTTGTCGCCGATACCGACACCACACAGATTGACGACCGCATCGGCACCGGCCAGCACAGCGGGGTCGATACTGCCGTGCGACGGGTCCCACTGCGACTCGTCCGGTCCCGCCGGTGAACGTCTGACCAGTCTGGTGACGTCGTGGCTGCGGCCGCGCAGAGCTGCAACGAGAGCTGTGCCGATCAAGCCTGATGAACCTGCAATGACTACGCGCATGTGAACGAAAGCCTCCTTGACGCACTCCGGGGCACCATTCGCGAACGAATGATGCCCCGGATGCTCTGTCCGTGCCCCTGGTGAACGAGACCCCGATGCGAATGTTTCGCGCTCCTACGAGAATACGTGGCGCGACACTCGCCGGTTGTCTACAGACCCAGATCGGCCTCGAACGATGCCACTTCGAGACGCTGCTTGATCGTCGTCAGGAAGCGTCCTGCGTCGGCTCCGTCCACCAACCGGTGGTCGTAGGTGAGCGGCAGGTAGCACATCGAGCGAACACCGATCGACTCGTTGCCCGAGTCGTCCTTGACGACGACGGGACGCTTGACGATCGCACCCGTACCCAGCATGGCCGCCTGCGGCGGAACCAGGATCGGGGTGTCGAACAGCGCGCCCTGGCTGCCGATGTTGGTGATCGTGAACGTGCCACCGGACAGCTCGTCGGGCTTGAGTCCACCCGAACGTGCGCGGGTGGCGATGTCGTTGATCGCCCGCGCGAGTCCGGCCAGCGACAGGTCGCCGGCGTTGTGGATGACGGGGGAGAGCAGGCCCTGCTCGGTGTCCACGGCGATGCCGAGGTGGACATCGGCGTGGTACGTGATCTCCTTGGCGTCCTCGTTGATGCTGGCGTTGACGTTCGGGTGAGCCTTGAGTGCTTCCACGACCGCCTTCGCGAAGAACGGCAGGTACGTCAGGTTGACGCCCTCGTTCTCGGCGAACTTCGCCTTCGCCTTGGTACGCAGGCCGGCGATCTTCGTCACGTCGACCTCGAAGGTCTGCGTCAGCTGAGCAGAAGTCTGCAGCGACTCACGCGTCTTCTTCGCGGTGATCTGACGAATTCGGTTGATCTTCTGCGTGGTGCCGCGCAGGTGTGCGAGCTCGGGACGAACTCCCGCGGTCGCCGGTGCTGCGGGCTTCGACGCTGCGGCGGGTGCCGCGGCCTCGGCCGGAGCAGCGGGAGCCTTCTTGGCCTCGGCTGCAGCGAGAACGTCCTGCTTGCGGATGCGTCCACCCACGCCGGTGCCCTTGACGGACGACAGATCGACGTCGTTGTCCGACGCCAACTTGCGGACCAGAGGAGTGACGTACGGGCTCGAATCGCCCGACGGTGCCGATTCCTTGGCGGGAGCGGCCTTGGGAGCCTCCTGCTTCGGTTCGGGCTTCGGCTCGGCCTTGGGAGCTTCCTTCTTGGGGGCTTCGTGCTTCGGCTCGGGCTTCGGCTCTTCCTTGGGCTCTTCGGCCTTCGGGGCCTCGGGCTCCGGAGTTGCCTCGGGCTCGGGGGCCTTCTCGGCGGGCGAGCCGGAGCCGATGACTGCGAGCTGGCCGCCGACGGCCACGGTGTCGTCTTCCTCGGCGGAGATCTCGAGCAGGGTGCCTGCGACCGGAGACGGAATCTCGGTGTCGACCTTGTCCGTGGACACCTCGAGAAGTGGCTCGTCCACTGCAACCTCGTCGCCGACGGCCTTGAGCCAGCGCGTCACGGTGCCCTCGGTGACGGACTCACCCAACTCGGGCATCGTCACCGGGGTGCCGGATCCGGACGAGTCGGAGGAGCTGGAAGAGGCACTTGCTGCGGGAGCCTCCTGCTCGGCCTGCGGCTCGGGCTCGGCTGCGGGAGTGGGCTCCTCGGCAGGCTCCTCCGGTGCCGACTCCTCGGCGGGAGCGGCGTCATCGGCCGGCGCGTCGGACGAGGAAGAATCGTCCGCGTCACCGATCTGAGCGAGCTCGCCACCGATCTCGACGGTGTCGTCTTCCTGAGCGACGATCTTGGTGAGAACACCGGCAGCAGGCGACGGGATCTCGGTATCGACCTTGTCCGTGGAGACTTCGAGCAATGGCTCGTCGACTTCGACGGTGTCGCCTTCTTGTTTGAGCCACCTCGTGACAGTTCCCTCGGTGACACTCTCACCGAGAGCTGGCATCTGGACGGAGAAGGCCATGTCTGTTGACTCCTCGACAGTTGTATGCGGGTGATGTAGTTCTTACGACTTGTGGTCGCAGACCATTGTGCTGGCGGAACAGGGTTCATGGACGAGAGTTGGGTGATTCGGTTCGACGGAGGCACCGGTGCGATCGACACTCACCGAGCACGTTCGGCTCGATCCAGCGCCCACGTCGACACTCCCTCTCGGCAACTCACTTACTCACTTCACGAGCCTTGGTTCACAATCAAGAGAGCTGAACCCTCTAATGTCATCCTTCCATTGATGTCGCCTCGCCGTTCCCCGAGGGCGTGCAACACGCCTGTCGAACTGGTGGGTAACAAAGATCCGGCACCGAAACTCGGACTTCGCCGGCCGTACGAAAGAGGAGTTCGCGTGGGATTGTTCGATCGATTCAAGTCGAGCGGCGGGGGCGCGAAACGGGCACCCGAAGGCTCGGTTGCCCAGTACCTGGCCGATTGGACCTCGGCGCGAATCGGCGTCGAGGCCTACGTGGAACCGAAAACGACGGTCACGCCGCTGACGGTGGTTCTGGTCGCGAACGACGGTGAGTGGACGCGTCGACCGCTCGATGAAAAATATGTACGAAAGATCGGATCGGACCTGAAGATTCCGGTGTACGACGTCCGCAAGACGGGCTATCCGCAGCGGATGCGTGATCACGACGCTCGGCAGAAGATCGTTCGGCAGCGCGAACAACAGCAGCGCGACAGCTGACACCGTCCGTGCGCGAGGGCATGGGCCTCGCGCACGGACGGGAGACGATCAACCGTTGTCGGCGATGTCCTCGAGAACCGCGAACATGGTTCGGACCGGAACCCCGGTGCCGCCCTTGCCGGTGTAGCCGAACGGACCACCGGTGTTGTATGCCGGGCCGGCAACGTCGATGTGAGCCCATTCCACGCCGTCGGCGACGAATTCCTTCAAGAACAGAGCAGCGGCGAGCATGCCACCTGCTCGACCGTTGGTGACGTTCGCGAGATCTGCGATCTTGGAGTCGAGTTCGCGGCGAATCTCCTTCGGCAACGGCATGGCCCATCCGTTCTCGCCGATCGCCTGCGAGATTGCTGCGACGCGGTCGCGGAAGTCGTCGGTACCCATCACGCCGGGAGTCCTGTTGCCGAGTGCGACGACCTGAGCGCCCGTCAGCGTCGCGGTGTCGATCAGGTAGTCCGGATCGTCCTCGCAGGCCCGCACGATCGCGTCGGCGAGTACCAAGCGGCCCTCGGCGTCGGTATTGATCACCTCGACGGTGATGCCGCCGTACTGGGTGAGCACATCGCCGGGGCGCTGAGCGGTGCCCGACGGCATGTTCTCCGCCATCGGGACGGTGGCGATGACGTCGAGCGGCAGACCGACCTTGGCGGCGAGCACCACCGTGGCGATGACCGCTGCCGCACCGCCCATGTCCGAGGTCATGTTCTCCATGCCGGCAGCAGGCTTGATGGAGATGCCGCCGGTGTCGAACGTGATTCCCTTACCGACGAGGGCAACCTTCTTCGCGCCGCGCTTGCCTCCCGAGTGCGTCAGGCGCACGAGCCGAGGCAGTCGGGACGATCCCTTGCCCACTCCGTGAATGCCGCCGTAGCCACCCTTCTCGAGGGCTTTGTCGTCGAGAATCTCGACCTCGAGGCCGGCCGCCTTGCCCAGCGCCTTGGCCTGAGCCGCGAACTCCTCCGGGTAGAGATGGCTGGGCGGAGTGTTGACGAAATCCCTTGCGACAGCCACTGATTCGGCTATCGCGATCGACCTCTCCAATTCGCGCTTGGCATCCTTGGAGCGAGTGTCGGGCACCAACAACTCGATGCGAGTCACCGGAAGCGCAGACGGCTTCGGTGCCGAGAGAGCCGACTTGAACTCGGCGAACTGGTACGCGCCGAGGAAGAAGCCCTCGGCAGCCGCACCCAGATCGAGCGCCGAGAGCGTCGTGGCCGCCGTCTCGACACCGGACAGCGCGCGAGCCGCGGTGCCGGCCGAGTGACGAATGCGTTCACTGTCGATGTCGGCGGCGTTGCCGAGGCCCACGGCCAACACACTCGCCACGGCCAGACCGGCCGGAGCCGGAATACGCACTACTTCGTCGGCCTTGCCGGTGGCACCGACGGCTTCGAACGCGTCGAGCAATTCGGTGGCGATCGCATCGTCGGAAATGTCGTCGGTGATGGAGAGTTCGAGGCCGTCGTCACTCGTGCTCAATGCGACGACGAGTACGTCGACTTTCTTACCGAGCTTGCCCGCGAGAACCAGGTCGGGTCCGAGAGTGCGGGTGAGCGTCGAGGGGGAAGGCACGTGGCTGCTCCTGTAGGGGTTGACGTGTATGTCCCTCGATCCTAATGACGGTCGGCGGCGTCGACGATCGAGGGACGTACCGGGGCGACCGACCTGAGACGCTCCGCAAGGTGAGCTAGCGTGGCCGCCATGACCGACACCGAGTTGATCGAAGGACCACTCCACGCCGTGCACACCGAACTCGGCGCGACGTTCGCACCGTTCGGTGGATGGACCATGCCGGTCTCGTACGCCGGCGTCGTCGTCGAGCACACGGCAGTGCGTGAAACGGTGGGTCTGTTCGACGTCGGCCACCTCGGCAAGGCGTCGGTGACCGGCCCCGGGGCCGCCGCATTCGTGAACTCCGTCCTCACCAACGACCTGGCCAGGATCGAACCGGGCAAAGCGCAATACACGCTGTGCTGCACCGAGTCCGGTGGCGTCGTCGACGACCTGATCGCCTACTTCGTCTCCGACGAGGACGTGTTTCTGGTACCCAATGCTGCGAACACGGCAGCTGTGGTCGACGCGATGGCTGCCGCTGCCCCCGCCGGGGTCTCGGTGGTGAACCGGCACCGCGAGTTCGGAGTGCTGGCCGTGCAGGGGCCCAAGGCGTCCGAGGTTCTGCAGGAACTGGGTCTACCGACCGATATGGACTACATGGCATTCGAGGACGCCACCTGGAACTCGCTGCCTGTCCGGGTCTGCCGCACGGGTTACACCGGCGAACAGGGCTACGAGCTGATCCCGTCTGCCGACGACGTGAAACCGTTGTTCCTGGCGCTGCTGGCTGCGGTGCGGTCTCGGGACGGTCAGGTGTGCGGACTCGGAGCGCGCGACACGCTGCGCACCGAAATGGGGTACCCGCTGCACGGACACGAACTGGCGCAGGACATCTCGCCCCTCGAAGCACGATGCGGCTGGGCGATCGGGTGGAACAAGGACTCGTTCTGGGGCAAGGACGCATTGACCGCCCAGAAGGCAGACGGTCCGGCACGGATTCTGCGCGGGCTCAGAGCTCTCGATCGCGGCGTTCTACGCCTCGGTCTCACCGTGCGCGCGTCGGGACGCGATCTCGGAACGACGACCTCCGGCACTTTCTCGCCCACTCTCAAGGTCGGTATCGCCCTTGCACTCCTCGACGCGCAGGCTGCTCCCGCGGTGGGTTCGGAGGTCGAGGTCGACGTTCGAGGCCGCGCCCTGCGCTGCGAAGTGGTCGCACCGCCGTTCGTCGTCGCCAAGACCAGGTGACCGCGTGAGACCGCCACGAACCCCACGATAGGATTCCCGGCATGACAGGTGTTTCCGAATTCACGTACGTGCAGCATCCTTCGCCCGCAACCTCCGCGGCGCGTGACGCGGTACTCGCTGCGCCCGGATTCGGAAAGCACTTCACCGACCACATGGTCAGCATCGACTACACCCGCGACGGCGGCTGGCACGATGCGAGAATCACCCCGTACGGTCCGATCGAGCTCGACCCCGCGGCGATGGTCCTGCACTACGGCCAAGCGATCTTCGAGGGCCTGAAGGTCTACCGCCAGCCCAACGGCGACCTGTCCACGTTCCGGGTGCAGTCCAACGCCGAACGATTCCGTACCTCGGCGAAGCGGCTTGCCATGCCCGAGATGCCGGACGAGTTGTTCATCGGCTCTATCGAGAAGCTGCTCGAGCTCGATCACGAGTGGGTCCCGGCGGCGGGCGGCGAGGACGCGCTGTATCTGCGGCCCTACATGTTCTCCACCGAAGCCGGTCTGGGTGTGCGCCCCGCCGACGCGTATCGCTACATGCTGATCGCCTCACCCGCAGGCGCGTACTTCCCACGTGGCGTCAAACCGGTGAGCGTGTGGTTGTCCACCGAATACGTCCGGGCAGCACCGGGTGGCACCGGTGCCGCGAAGTTCGCAGGCAACTACGCCGCCTCCCTCCTCGCGCAGGCGCAGGCCAGCGACGAGGGCTGCGATCAGGTGGTCTGGCTCGACGCCACCGAGCGCCGCTACGTCGAAGAGATGGGCGGCATGAACCTGTTCTTCGTCTTCGGCTCGGGTTCCGACGCCCGGTTGGTGACGCCCTCGCTGTCCGGATCGCTGCTTCCCGGAATCACGCGCGACTCGCTGTTGGCCTTGGCTACGGACTCCGGCATCCCCGTCGAAGAACGACGGATCTCCACCGACGAGTGGCGCAAGGGTGCCGAAGCGGGCGAGATCACCGAGGTGTTCGCTTGCGGCACAGCAGCTGTCATCACCCCGGTGGGCAGCGTCAAATCCACCGACGGTTCTTTCGAGATCGCAGGCGGAGAACCCGGTGAGATCACGCTCGCACTGCGAGACACCCTCACCGGCATCCAGCGCGGCACCTTCGCCGATACCCACGGCTGGATGACCAAGCTCCGCTGATCAGCTGCCGATCAACAGGCCCACCGCGGCCGACGCCGTAGTGGTCTCGATTGCGGCACCGAGAACATCGCCCGAGAGGCCACCGAAGCGTCGGACGCAGTGTCGAACGGCAAACACCGACAGTGTCAGGACCGCGACGACGACCAGCGGCCCTTGCCAGGGTCGATCGGGTTGCGCGAAGACCGACGCAGCTGCTGCCGCAATCACCCACAGCGTCAGGACGGCGTTGGACTGCGTTCCGGCCACGAGGGCGCCGAAGCCGCCCGACGTCGATGCGTCGATTCCCTTGCGGCAGACCAGGACTGCCGCCACCCGGGCAGTCACCGCGACCACGACGACAGCCCACCACAGTCGCTCCTGCGCGAGTTGACCCAGACTCGCGGCCTGAATCGCCGACGTCAAAGCGATGGCCGCCACCCCGAACGGTCCGGCACTACCGGACTTCATGACCTCCCGCGCACGTTCGGGCGGGCCGTAACAGCCGAGCCCGTCGGCGGTGTCGGCCAACCCGTCGATATGCATCCCGCGCGTCAGCAGCGCGGCGGCGGCAACGGCGATGAGGCCGCACAGGATTGCCGACAGCCCGGCAACCGTCGTCGCCCACAGCAGTGCCGAACACACGCACCCGAGGACGAGACCGACCAGGGGAGCGTGCGCTATCGCGCGACCGGCGCGGATCCTGTCGACCTGCGACGGGCCACGCACGGGCAGCACCGTCAACCACGAGAACGCGAGCACCAGACCCTCGGCCCGCAGCCTCACGGTCAGCGGACTTCGGGGTCGCCGGTGCTGACGCCGGCGTCGGCGAACGTTGCCATCGAATTCAACGTGTCGACTCCCGCACGAACGAGCGGCAAGGCCGTCAACGCGCCGGAGCCTTCACCGAGTCGCATCGACAGCTCCACCAACGGCTCGAGTCGCAAGTGCCGCAAGGCAAGTGAATGGGCGGGCTCGGCCGAACGATGCCCGGCGACCCACCAGGCGCTGGCACCGGCCGCACCGTCCTCCGCCACCAGTGCTGCTGCTGTGACGACGAGACCGTCCAGGATCACCGGGGTACGCCGATGCGCCGCCTGCGCGAGGAAGCCGGCGAGGGCAGCGATGTCGGCACCACCGGCCACCCGCAGCAGGTCGGTGGGATTCTTGGCGACCGGCCGAGCCCGCCGCATCGCGTCCCGGATCGCAGCGGTCTTCCTGATCCACCCGGCGTCGTCGATTCCGGTGCCGCGGCCGACGGCAGCGACCGGTTCGGTATCGGTGAGGGTGGCGATCAATACGGTTGCGGGCGTGGTGTTTCCGATGCCCATGTCGCCTGCGACGAGAAGGTCGGCACCGGCGTCGACCTCCTCGTCCGCGATGGCAGCGCCGGCGGCGACGGCGGCGCGCACCTCGTCCTCGCTCAGTGCGTCCTCGCGGTCGATGGAACCACTCGAGCGCCGAATCTTGAAGGCGGACACCGATGGATCGGTGTCGGCGTCGACAGCGATGTCGACCACCCGAACAGTGGCCCCGGCGATGGTCGCGAGGACGTTGACCGCAGCACCGCCCGCGCGAATGTTCTCGACCATCTGCGCCGTGACCTCGGGCGGGTAGGCGGACACTCCATGAGCGGCGACGCCGTGGTCGCCGGCGAAGACGACGACACGGACGCGCTCGAAGGACTTCGGCGGACTGACATCTTGGCAGGCGGCGATCCACTCGCCGAGCGTCTCGAGACGGCCGAGGCTACCGGCCGGCTTGGTCAACCGACCTTGCCGCTCGGCAGCTTCGTACCGCGCGGAATCGGACGGCGAGGGCACCGGTCGAAACGGTGATGGTGCCGGATTCTCGTCCACAGGAGTTGTCACACTGGGCCTTTCGCGGTCAGGGAATCCGCCGGTGGTTCTTTGAGGGTCAGCGCGAGGCCCGCGACGACCAGCAGAACCCTGTCACACACGTGCGCGAGACGCGCATTGAGGACACCGAGCTCGTCACGGAACAGTCGACCCGAACGCGACTCGGGAACCACGGACATGCCGACCTCGGGGCTGACGATGACGAGAGTCGACCTGCAGTCCGAGACCGCCGCGACCAAGTCGTCCACGGCCGGAGCAATCGTCCCGCGAGGCAGGTCCCAGGCCGCTGCGTCGTCGAGCATTCCCGTCAGCCAGGTGCCCAGATCGTCGACCATCGTGGTGCCGCCCCAGCGCTGAGCCACCACCGCCGCCAGCCCGGTGACGGTTTCGACCGTGGTCCACTCGGGCGGACGCGACGCACGATGGAGTTCGATGCGCTGCTGCCAGTCTTCGTCGGACGCATCGCGCTGTCCGGTCGCGACGTAACGGACCGGGCGGGTCGTGACCAACGATTCTGCGTGCGCGGACTTACCGGATCTGGCTCCGCCGAGGACGAGCGTTCGAGACGGCACGGCCACCGACGTCAGACGGCCTCGCCGGCGCTCACTCGCGGCTTGGGGGCACGCATCTTCCGAATCTGCGACGCCCGTACGAAGGCGTACCAGCCGATCTTGAAGCCGCCGTCGGGAGTGTCGGGGAACCGGACGCGAATGCGGTTGTTGATCATCTTGCCGAGGTAGATGCCCTCACCGACCATGAACAGCATCATCACGAACATGCCGAGAGTGACGTACTGCTGTACCTGCGGCTGCAGGAACAGCGCAAAGATGAGAATGAGAGCGAGCGGCATGAACAAGCCGACAAGATTGCGCCGCGCATCGACGATGTCGCGAACGTAGGCACGCACCGGGCCCTTGTCGCGAGGCAGCAGATACTTGTCGTCGCCCGCAAGCATGCGCGCCCGACGCTCTGCAGCTGCTGCACGCCGTTCGTTCGAGGCAGCCTTACGGTCTTCCTTGCTGCCCTTGTTCGCCTTGCGGCGCTCTCGAGCCTCTTTGCTCGTCAGGGGAGCCGGAGCGACCGGCCCGCGGCGGCGGGCCTCGGCGTCACGGCGCTTGGGGGTCGGTCGGCCTTTGCCGAGAGACACCGGCGAGGTCGCCTCGCCGGCGGACACAGTCGACTCGGGCTCGTTCGAGTCCTGTCCGTCCGAATTGTCAGAGTTTCCACGGCGTAGCAGCTTCACGCAACCAGAGTATGGGATGAGCGGAGGCACTCGAACACCGGCCAGGTCAGCGGCGCAGCACCGGATGCTGTTCGGGCACTGCGGTCCTACACTTCCGAGAATGCGAGTGATGATTGCGCCGGACTCCTTCGGGGACACCCTGACTGCCGCAGATGCAGCCGCCGCCATTGCCAGAGGATGGGCGGGTGTGCGGAGCGGTGACGAGCTGGAACTGGCACCCCAATCCGACGGTGGACCGGGGTTCGTCGAGGTACTGGCCTCGCGCATCGGCACAGTCCACGTCGCCGACGTGGACGGACCGCTCGGGACGCCGGTAAAGGCCCGCTGGCTGCTCGACGGCACGGTGGCGTACATCGAATCTGCTCAGGCCTGCGGGCTGCACCTCGTCGACGGTCCACTGACTCCGCAGTCGGCGCTGAAGGCGAACAGCTACGGCGTCGGACAGCTGCTGAGCGAGGCGTTGAACAGTGGTGCCACGTCGATCGTGGTCGGACTCGGCGGAAGCAGTTGCACCGACGGTGGACGAGCGATGATCCGCGCACTCGGCGGGCTGGGGTCGGCAATCGAACGCTTCTCGGGAATCGACCTCGTCGTCGCGTCGGACGTGGAGAACCCCCTGCTCGGCGATTCCGGTGCTGCTCGGGTGTTCGGGCCGCAGAAGGGTGCCGACACCGAGACGGTCGAGCGACTCGAAGAACTGAACGCCGACTGGGCTGCCGTTCTGTCGGCTGCGGGCCACGACGTGGCAGACCGTCCCGGTGCGGGTGCCGCGGGCGGGATGGGGGCGGCCCTGTTCGCGCTCGGTGGCAGGCAGGTGCCGGGTGCTGCCGTCGTGGCGGAACGAACCGGTCAGCGGGAACTCCTGGACTCCGTCGACCTGGTGTTGACCGGGGAGGGAAAGTTCGATTCGCAGTCGCTGCGAGGCAAGTTGGTGACCAGGATCGCCGCTGCAGGCGGTGCCACCGGAATCGAGACCGTGGTGCTCGCCGGCCAGGTGACGTTGAGCAAGGACGACTTGGCGTCGGCCGGTATCTCGGCCGCTCACTCGATCAGCGAGTTCGCCGGGTCTGTGGAGGTGGCCATGACCGATGCGGCCAATCAGCTCGAGAAGCTGGCCGCGCACGTGGCGAGCAGTGCTGTTGCCGGGCCCTCGAACAGGGGCGGCGCGCGCAAGGAATAGAGCAACCCGGAGTACGGTTGAGTTTGTTCACGGGTTTGGTACGACTGATAGGGAGAGCCCATGACCGTTTCGAATGAGACCACAACGACCGAAACCACGGCGCACAAGGTCACCATGACGGAGACCGCTTCGGCCAAGGCCAAGGCGTTGCTGGATCAAGAGGGCCGCGACGACCTCGCGCTGCGCATTGCTGTACAGCCCGGTGGGTGTGCAGGACTGCGCTATCAGCTTTTCTTCGACGATCGAAGCCTCGACGGCGACCTCGCGGTCGACTTCGGCGGCGTCACCCTCGCAGTCGACCGGATGAGCGCTCCCTACGTGGAGGGTGCATCCATCGACTTCGTGGACACGATCGAGAAGCAGGGCTTCACGATCGACAACCCGAACGCGACCGGATCGTGCGCGTGCGGCGACTCGTTCAACTGAGCTGACTCGCTCTCGACTGTGACCGATACACGTATTCGTGTATCGGTCACAGTCGTGTCTGCTCGTCGGTCATCCAGAACTTCACTCCGAAAGGCCCTTCTTCGTGACTCTCGCGGTATCCGGCTCGATTGCAACCGACCATCTGATGCGATTCCCCGGTCGGTTCGCCGAGCAGATCGTCGCCGATCAGCTCGCGAACATTTCGCTGAGCTTCCTGGTGGACGACCTGGTCATCCGTAAAGGGGGAGTGGGCGGAAACATCGCCTACGCACTCGGGGTCCTCGGCGGCTCTCCGCTCCTCGTCGGAGCCGTGGGGCCGGACTTCGCCGAGTATCGGACCTGGCTCGAAGAGCACGGAGTCGATTGCAGTGGCGTCAGCGTGTCCGCCACCGCGCACACAGCACGCTTCGTCTGCACCACCGACGAGGACATGGCGCAGATCGCGTCGTTCTATCCCGGTGCCATGAGCGAAGCCCGCGACATTTCCATCGACGCGCTGGCCGCGCAGCACAAGCTCGATCTCGTCCTGATCGGGGCCAACGATCCGGAGGCGATGACCGCCCACACAGACCAGTGCCGCGCGGCAGGTGTTCCCTTTGCCGCCGACCCGTCCCAGCAACTCGCGCGACTCGACGCCGCACAGGCCACCGACCTGATCGACGGGGCGGCCTACCTGTTCACCAACGAATACGAATGGGCACTGCTCAAGCAGAAGACCGGGATGTCCGACGCCGATATCGCGGACAAGGTGGACCTGCGGGTCACCACGCTGGGCAAGCGGGGCGTGGACATCGTCGAAAAGGGCGGGAAGCATACCCACATCGGTGTCGTGCCCGAGACGAGCAAGGTCGATCCCACCGGAGTGGGCGACGGGTTCCGTGCCGGGTTCCTCACCGGCCACCTCGCCGGAGCGAGCATCGAACGAGCTGCTCAACTCGGTTCTCTGGTAGCCGTGCTGGTCCTCGAGACCACCGGAACGCAGGAATGGAGTCTCAACCGCGACGACGCGATCAAGCGCTTGAGCGCGGCGTACGGTGCCGAAGCCGGCGAGGAGATCGGCGCGTTGCTGCCCGCCTGAGATCGGCTCCCCTCAGCGGGATCAATGCGGCTTTGTTGCAATCTGAGCAACTGAAATCCACATTGATCCCGGGGAGACGGGTGTACCAGTCAGATGTTGACCGGGTACTCCGGCTCGGCGATCTGCGGCACGATGCGCTTCTCCACGAAGATCCCGTGCCACACCATGAAGATGAGCAGCGTCCACAGGCGACGGCTGTGATCCGATTTGCCTGCCCGATGGTCGTCGAGCATGGCGACGATGGCTGCCTTGTTCAGAAGGTGATCGGTCTGTGACTCGGCGATCTGCTGGTGAGCCCAGTCGAAGAGTTCGGTACCGCGCAGCCAGTGGCGCAGTGGCACCGGAAAACCGAGCTTGGCGCGGTGCAGCACATGACCGGGAACGATGCCTTCCAGCGCCTGGCGCAGCGCGTATTTGGTAGTGCTCTTGGTGATCTTCTGGTCCAACGGCAACTTCTCCGCCACGCGATAGACCTCGGAATCGAGGAACGGGACGCGCAGCTCGAGCGAGTTCGCCATGGTGATCTTGTCGGCCTTGACCAGAATGTCGCCGCGAAGCCAGGTGAACAGATCCAGATGCTGCATACGAGCCACGGGATCCCACCCCTGCGACTGCGCGTAGATGGGCGCGGTGACGTCCTGATGCGTCCACTCCGAACGGAACTCACGCAGCACCGATCGCAACTGCGCGTCGTTGAAGCTGCGTGCGTTGCCGTAGTAGCGCTCCTCGAGGGTCATCGATCCTCGGTGCAGCAAGCTCTTGCCGCGCGTGCCTTCGGGAATGCGCTCGCTCAACGATCCGGCTGCGCGGCGTAGAAATGCGGGTAGAGACTCGAACGGCTTCAACGACAGCGGCTCGCGGTAGATGGTGTAGCCGCCGAACAGTTCGTCCGCACCCTCTCCGGACAGCACGACCTTGACGTGTTTGCGAGCTTCTTTGGCGACGAAGTAGAGCGGTACGAGCGCCGGATCGGCCACCGGGTCGTCCAGGTACCAGACGATCTCGGGAATGGACGCCGCGAACTCTTCAGGTCCGACCACTTTCACGATGTGCCGAGCACCTATCGCGGCTGCCGACTCCGCTGCAACGTCGACCTCGGAGTAACCCTCGCGCTCGAAGCCGGTCGTGAAGGTGATCAAGTTCGGATTGTGTCGAATCGCCAGTGCCGCGATGGCCGTGGAATCGATGCCGCCCGAGAGGAAGGAACCGACGGTCACGTCGGCTCGCATGTGCTTGGCGACCGAATCTTCGAGCGCCTCGGCAATCTCCTGGTAGCGAGCCTTCTCGCTGCCGGGAGCGAAAGGCTTCACCGGGAACGTCGGTGTGAAGTATCGGGTGATCTTCGGCGGCGTACCGGGGGAGAGGGTGGCGTAGCAACCCGACTCGAGCCGCCTGATCCCCGCGTGCAGCGTCTCCGGTTCCGGGACGTACTGAAGCACGGTGTAGTGCTCGATGGCCCGCGGGTCGAGATCGAGCTCGACGCCCAGCAGCTCCATCAGTTCGAGAACGCTCTTCTTCTCACTGCCGAACGCGGTTCCACCCGGGCCCGTGGCGTAGAACAGCGGCTTGATGCCGAAGGGATCGCGCGCGATGAACATCTCGCGCGTCTCGGTGTCCCAGATGGCGAAGGCGAACATTCCTCGCAGACGTTGCACGGCGGCAGCGCCCCAGTAGTGGAATGCCGCAACGATCGATTCGCTGTCACCTTCGGTGGCGAATTCTGCACCGTGATCGCGCGCGAGCTCAGCACGCAACTCGAGGTAGTTGTAGATCTCGCCGTTGAACACCAACGCGTACCGGTCGGGTGAACCCGGAGGTCCCCACCGCATCGGCTGATGCGAGTGTTCGATGTCGATGAACGAGAGTCGATTGAAGCCGTACACGACGTCGTCGTCGTGCCAGGTGCCACCGGGCTCGTCCGGGCCTCGATGGCGCATGCAGTGAGTCGCCGAGCTCACCAGCTCGACGCCGGCGGCGGTCGTTCCGTGAGATGTCAGTACTCCGAGCAGTCCACACACAGCGTCTGCTACCTCTTCTCGCAGTTGGGGACAATGCCGGGGGCCGGATCTCCGCGTGTCGTCAGCGGGACGGTCGATCAGCAACCGAGTATGCCGCAGACACGCTCGAACCTAGGTAACGACCCAAGGGTGGCTCCGCGTCAGCTTTGGTCTACGCTGCGTAGTACTCGGGCATCTCCATGTGGAAGCCCTTATTCTTCAGTGGTGGGCAATCAGGAAGGCGTGAACGTGGCGCATAGTCGGATCCTTCGGCGAGCGGGGCTGACAGCATTTCTCGGTGTAGCCGCGTTGATGCTGTCGGGCTGTTCCATCAGCAGTGACAACGTACTCAATTTCGGTTTCGCCTCGGGCGTCACTCCGCAGGGACGACGCATCGGCGACCTGTGGACCTGGTCGGTCATCGCCGCCCTGGTCATGGGCATCGTCGTGTGGGTCTTGATCTTCTGGGTGGTGCTCTTCCACCGTAAGAAGAAGAGCTCCCCGGAGTTCCCGCGTCAGACCGCGTACAACGTTCCGCTCGAGCTGTTCTACACGGCGGTTCCGTTCGTGATCATCGCCGTGCTCTTCTACTTCACCGTCGTGGTTCAGAACTACGTCGACGAGAAGCAGGCAGATCCCGACGTCCAGGTCGACGTGACCGCATACCAGTGGAACTGGAAGTTCGGATACCGGACCATCGACCTCAAGGACGGTGCTGCCAAGTACGAGGGCACCGACGAAGAGGAGCAGGCCGCCGCAGAAGCCGCCGCAACTCCCGGCGAAGGTGCCGAGGGTAGCGAGGACGGCGAGTTCGTACCCGGTGCGATCCACGGTGCCATTCCCCAGGATCTGTCCTACCTGCACTACAACAAGATCGAAACGGTCGGTTCCAGCGCCGAGATTCCGGTGCTCGTCCTTCCCACCGGAAAGCGCATCGAATTCGTGCTGGCATCCTCGGACGTCATCCACGGCTTCTGGGTTCCGGAGTTCTTGTTCAAGCGTGACGTTCTCCCCAACCCCGAGGAGAACCATTCCGACAACGTGTTCCAGATCAGCGAAATCGAGCGCGAGGGTTCGTTCGTCGGTCGATGCACGGAAATGTGCGGCACGTTCCACTCGATGATGAACTTCGAGGTTCGCGCCGTGTCCCCGGACAAGTTCGAGCAGTACATCGAGCTGCGCAAGCCGTTGTCCGAGGGTGGCGAAGCGCTGACCAACGCGCAGGCGCTCGAAGCCATCGGTGAGAGCCCGCTCGCGACCAGCACCTCGCCGTTCGAGACCGATCGCACCGTCCGTACCGCCACCGTCGCCGAAGGCAACTGACCAAGGAAGCATGCTGATATGAAAATCGAAGCGAAGATCTTCGAGATCCTCACGGTCTTCTTCCTCCTGGTCGGCATCGTGTATGCGCTGTTCACAGGATTGAGCCGAACCGGCGTCGAGTGGGCAGGCGTCACGGCGATCTTCCTGTCGGTCGGCCTGACGCTGATCGTCGGAACGTACTTCCGATTCGTAGCTCGACGGCTCGACACTCGGCCCGAAGACTTCGACGACGCCGAGGTAAGTGACGGCGCAGGCGACCTGGGCTTCTTCAGCCCCGGCAGCTTCTGGCCGTTCGTGCTGGCCGTGGCGGCGTCGATCACCGCTCTGGGCTTTGCCTTCTTCCAGCCCTGGTTGATCGCTCTGGGCGTCGTGTGCGTCATCGCCTCGGCCGCTGGATTGGTCTTCGAGTACCACATCGGTGCCGAACGCCACTGACCTGTAGACACCCGGAAAGGGCCCCGATCGTTCACGAGAGCGATCGGGGCCCTTTTCTGTGCTGGGACGTGCACACCGGGGACATCGCTCGAGTGCAGGGGCATTCCGACCGGGTCAGCCGGCGGGGGGGTCGAGTGCTTTTCGGCCAGAACTGTGGCGAGCTGACCGATGCGTTCGCGAGCTGCGGCTGGTGTGAGTACTTCGATTAGGAACCCTCTATGCCTGCACCGAACCTGTTCTTGATCGGCGTCCGGTAGACCCAGGCCGCCACCGCCTTCTACATCGACCTGTTCGAGATCGAACCGACCTTCACGAGTCCCCACTAGGTTGCTTTCGACGTTGCCCCCGGTGTACTGCTCGCGTTGTGGACGGGCTACGCCGAGCACTCTGTACCGAGCACACCCCGCATGAGCGAGATCGGACTCATGGTGCCCGGCCCCTCGGAGGCAGTCGACGACATATTCACCGATTGGGTCGCGAAAGGAGTTGCCCTAGTGCAGAAGCCACACGACGCCGTCTTCGGCCGCACTTTCGTGATCGCGGACCCCGACGGCAACCTCGTCAGGGTCTCGCCGATCGACTGAGAAGCACCACGCCTACCTACTGCGGGTCGCTGAGGGACCGGCCACACCCCAAGGGCCGGTCCTTCGTCATGGACTGGAACGCATGAACGTCCCGGAAGACCACGGCGCGGATCCGAACCAGTCAGGACGCGTCTGCCTCCCGCAGGGTCGACGACACATCCGTCGTGGATTCGAGCAGTGCATCGAGCGAGATCTCCAACGCAGTGCACAGTGCGGCGACGGTAAAGAATGCCGGGGTTGCGATACGCCCGGTCTCGATTTTTCTGAGTGTTTCGACGGAAATGCCTGCGGCGTCGGAAACCTCGGTCATGGTCCGGCTGCCCCGGAAACGGCGCAAAGCTGTGCCCAAGCGAGCACCACGCGCGAGTTCACCGGGACTGAGTGGGATACGGACCATACACCGATACTAATACCGGTCGAGACCGACCGGGCCGATGCTCGTCACCGATGGGTCTGCAGACTACCGGCAGGTGAGTGCCGACTCCGACTCGAGCATTACCGCGCTCTGAATCGGCAGTCCTCGGGCGGGGGAGGGGAGTGGAGCCTGTGAGAGTTGCGGCCTCCGTTCACAGGACTCCCGCGGACCGATGGAGATCCAGCCGGATCGTCTCCGGACATATGTCGAGCGGGTAGCACCGCCACCACACGAAGAAGGGCGGCACCGTTGCCGGTGCCGCCCTTCAGCGGAATGCGTTGTCAGGACTCAGTGATCGCGATCGCTGTCCTGACGACCCGAAGAAATCGAGGTGTCTTCGTGTCCGTTGGCATGGCCGTTGCCGTTGGCGTGGCCATTGGAATGACCGTTGCCGTTGGCGTGACCGTTGCCGTTCGTATGGCCGTTGCCGTTGGCGTGACCGTTGCCGTTCGAGT
Organism: Rhodococcus sp. 05-2254-5; assembly: GCF_002258575.1. NCBI lineage: Bacteria > Bacillati > Actinomycetota > Actinomycetes > Mycobacteriales > Nocardiaceae > Rhodococcus > Rhodococcus sp. 05-2254-5. The sequence goes on from NZ_NOZG01000002.1 coordinate 391,951, forward strand.
GGCCAGTGCCCAGAATGCCCGCCTGGTAGTTGCGAAGCATTGCCAACTGCTCGTGCTCGCCCTTGTGGAGTGCATCCTCGAGGGCCTTGCTCTGCGCAACGGGGTCCGGGGTGAACAGTGAACCCGAGCCGGGCTTACCGGCAGAACCGAGTTTGTTCATCTTCTTGGGGACCGCTGCACCCTGGTAATCGAGCGGGATCGGGTGACCGTGATCGTCGACCGGTCCGAGCGGCTGGTGGATTTCCACGTACTGGCCGTGCGGGAGTCGCTTGATGATTCCGGTTTCGATGCCGTGCTCGAGAACTGCCCGGTCGCTGCGCTGTAGGCCGATGCAGAACCGGTACGCGACGAAGTATGCGATCGGCGGAGCAATGAGCACTCCGATTCGACCGATCCACGTCATCGCATTGAGCGAGATGTCGAACTTGTACGCGATCAGGTCGTTGACGCACGAGAGCGTCAGAACGACGTAGAAGGCGATGGACATTGCGCCGATTGCAGTACGGACCGGCACGTCGCGGGGACGCTGCAGCAGGTTGTGGTGTGCGTTGTCTCCGGTGAGACGCTTCTCGATCCATGGGTAGGCAATCATCACGGTGAAGACGAGGCCCATGATCACGGCCACCCAGAAGACTGCAGGAATCGTGTAGCGACCAGCGATGTAGATGTCCCATGCCGGCCACAGACGCGCCAGGCCGTCGGTCCACATCATGTAGAAGTCGGGCTGCGAACCTGCGGAGACCTGAGACGGGTTGTACGGTCCGAGCGCCCAGATCGGGTTGATCTGCAGCAGTCCGCCCATGGCGGCGATCACGCCGAACGTCACGGCGAAGAACGCGCCCGACTTGACGGCGAAGACCGGGAGGATACGAACGCCGACGACGTTGGTTTCCGTACGACCGGGTCCGGGGAACTGCGTGTGCTTCTGGTACCAGACCAAAGCCAGGTGAGCTGCGATCAGCGCCAGGATGATGGCCGGTAGCAGCAGCACGTGCGCCACGTACAGGCGAGGAATGATGATCGTGCCGGGGAAGTCCCCATCGAAGATCAACCAGTGCATCCAGGTGCCGACGATCGGGATGCTCATCGTGATTCCGGAGAACGCGGCGCGGAGGCCGGTGCCCGAGAGCAGATCGTCGGGGAGCGAGTATCCGAAGAAGCCCTCGAACATCGCCAGGATCAGCAGCAGGCAGCCGATGACCCAGTTGGCCTCACGGGGACGACGGAACGCACCGGTGAAGAAGATGCGCATCATGTGCACGATGATCGACGCGGCGAACATCAGTGCTGCCCAGTGGTGGATCTGGCGCATGAACAGGCCGCCGCGCACCTCGAACGAGATGTCGAGTGCTGTCGCGTAGGCACGCGACATGGTCACGCCGTTCAGCGGGGTGTACGCGCCCTGGTAGACGACTTCGCTGAGCGAAGGATCGAAGAACAGGGTGAGGAAGACGCCGGAGATCAGCAGGATCACGAAGCTGTACAGCGCGATCTCACCGAGCAGGAACGACCAGTGGGTGGGGAACACCTTGTTGATCTGGCGGCGCAAACCTGGTGCCAAGTGGTAACGACTGTCTACGTCGTCCGCCTGCTTGGCGGCGAGGGTTTGCAGTGAAGGACTCATGAATCACGCTCCGGTCGACGTTCCCAGAAGGCGGGACCCAGTGCTTCGTGGAAGTCGTGCTGTGCCACTAGGTAACCCTCCTCGTTGACTGTGATGGGAAGCTGAGGCAGCGCGCGCGCAGCCGGTCCGAAGATCGGCTTGCCGTACTCGAGCGCGTTGAACTGCGACTGATGGCAAGGGCAGAGAATGCGGTTGGTCTGCTGCTCGAACAACGATGTCGGGCAACCCAGGTGCGTGCAGATCTTGGAGTAGGCGTAGTAATCGCCGTAGTTGTAGCTCTCCTGGCCCTTGCGCTTGATGACCGTGCTTGCGTCGTCGGGACGCAAACGGATGAGCATGACTGCGTTACGGATACCGCGGAGTGACATGAGCAGGTCGTGCTCGCTCTCGCGGTCCGCCTCGCGGAACGGGAAGACAGTTTCCATGGCACCAGCGTCCAAGTCCTCGGGCCGTACGAGAACAACATCTTCCGGTCGCCCGGTGTCTCGTCGGAGGTAAATCGTCTCTCCATCGTAGCGAGGCGTCCAGCCGGATACCCACAACGGAGAATCTTCGCCCTTGGCCCACGGATTCTTGATGAGGCCGCCGAGGGGGAGCAGTGCCATGACGCCGAGAGCGCCGCCGCCGAACAGAAGCGAACGCTTGATGACCTTGCGTCGTCCGATGGTCGAGGTGTCGAGCGAATCGCCCAGCTCGGCGACCAGCGTCTTGCGGTCCGTTTCCGACGAGCTTCCGTCGTGGCGGTCCTGGATGGAGACCTCTTCGGGGATGAACTTCTTGGTGAACTGCACGGCACCGACGCCGACGGCGAGGATCGCAAGACCCATCGTTCCGCCGATCAGAGGCGTGTACAGCGAGTACAGGTTGTAGTTGTCGTCACCGATGCCCGCGTACTGCCAAGGCCAGAAGAGGTAGACGCCGATGAACGCGACTGCCGACAGGCCGGCGATGGCAAACCAGATCGCCACGCTGCGCTCTGCGCGCTTCTCGGCGCGAGTACCTTCCACAGCCCAGCGATTACGACGGAATGCGACATCCACACCGTCGAGATTGGTGCCGAGTTCGACCAACTCGTCCCGGCTGAGCGCTGCCAACTCCTCGTCGGTGTACTTCTTGTCGGGGTTCACACCCTCGGCATTGGTGCCGTCGGTGTTGTCGGCGTCCTTACGGCCGGAATCGCCGTCGCTCATGATCTAGCTCCGATCCACAATGTTGCGCCGACGACAGCGGCGATTCCGACAACCCACAGGGCGATCATCTCGGTACCGGGACCGAAGCCACCGAGACCCCAGCCGCCTGCAGCCTTGGTTTCCTGGGCCGACTTGACGTAGGCGATGATGTCCGACTTCTCCTCGATCGTCAGCTGACGGTCGGAGAACTTGGGCATGTTCTGCGGACCGGTGACCATCGCGGTGTAGATCTCCTGCTCGTTGGCAGGCCCGAGGTCCGGCGCGAACTTGCCCGACGACAGTGCGCCGCCCTGGCCGGTGAAGTTGTGGCAGGACGCGCAGTTCAAGCGGAACAGCTCGCTGCCTCGGGCGATGTCGTCGCCGCGAAGCGACTCCTGCGCCACCTCACCGTTCTCGTCGAGAATGACCGTCGGGCCGCCGCCGTTGGCCTGGATGTAAGCACCGAGCGCGTCGATCTGCTTGTCGTCGAACTTCGGCGGCTTGCGCAGTGCCTGTGCCTCGTTGCGAACAGCCGGCATACGGCCACTCGACACCTGGAAGTAGACGGCAGCTTCACCGACACCGATGAGACTCGGTCCGCGATCCTGAACACCCTGCAAATTGGCACCGTGGCACGTCACGCACGACGTGTCGTAGAGCTGCTTGCCTTCGCGGATCAGCGCCGCCGAATCGGTATCGGCTGTTGCAACCTGGGGTGTAGGCGTCAGGGCCGACGCGAGGAAACCCGCGCTCAGAAGGCCCATCATCAGAACGAGTGCACCGGTGACGCGTCGACGCGTCTTACGCTTGCGTCGCGCCTTCGAGGCCGAAGTGTCGTCGGTTGCTGCTGGGGGAGATGTACTCATCTTCTATCCCTTGTCGTGTCGGGACGGGCCGAACGTCGGGGGCTGAATCCGTTCGCTCGATATCTGTGGCTTGCTGACTGTCACTAGCGGATGAAGTAGATCGTCGCGAAGAGGGCAATCCATACGATGTCGACGAAGTGCCAGTAATACGAAACGACGATGGCGGCGGTGGCCTGCGCGGGCGTGAACTTGCTGACCAGGGTTCTGGTGATCAGGAAGACGAAGGCGATGAGTCCGCCGATCACGTGCAAACCGTGGAAGCCGGTCGTGATGTAGAAGACCGAGCCGTACACGCTGCTCGAGAGCGTCGTGCCCTCGTGGACCAGGTGGTAGTACTCGTAGCCCTGACCGGCGACGAAGAACGCGCCCATGGCCAGGGTGACGATGTACCACCGACGAAGCCCGAACACGTCGCCACGCTCGGCAGCGAACACGCCCAGCTGGCAGGTGAACGAAGAAGCGATCAGCACGGCCGTCACCGGAACAGCCAGCCCGAGGTTCAGCTCGGTCGGCTCCGGCGGCCAGTTTCCATTCGCCTGCGCGCGTGCGACGAAGTACATCGCAAACAGCCCGGCGAAGAACATGAGTTCACTCGACAGCCACACGATCGTGCCGACGCTGACCATATTGGGACGGTTCAGCGAGTGCACGCGTTGGGTGATTGCCGATCCTTGAGTCCCTACAGCGCTCGTCACAGAAAGAAGTATGACCCGTCGTAGTACGGAAGGCATATCCGGGTCCGGTCTTGGCGCGTCGCGGAGGAACGATTCCGAGCGCGCCCTTGTTCCCGCGCTGGTGGAAGGGCCTGTACGGGCCGGTAGGGTCCAGTCGTGCAAGGCTGGCCTCATGGCAAAGAGCAGTGCAGGTGGGTGGTTTCGGCGGTTGTTCTCGCGGTCGACCGCGGAACGTCTGGACCCCACGCGCGAGGATCTGGTGGTAGTGGCGAGCTGCTTCGACGACGCGCGGGCGTGCTCCGCCGTTCTCGACGAGGCGGCGAACACAGAACCCACGTGGATCGAGTCCTCCGAGGTGCTGTTGCGGCATCACCTCGTGCTGCCCGCGCACGAAGTCGACGATGCGGCAGCCGTCGCGGCGCAGGATGCGTACGAGGTCGGTCCGCAGGTCGAACTACCGGACGACACCGGGTATCGGCCGCAAGTCGATGACGGTGTCGCTCTGGTCCTGCAGCGGGTACAGGTGCTCGACGCGTTGCACTGTTCGCAGGAGAGGTCTCGCATGGCGGGTCTCGCGCAACGGCGTGGGGGAGCGGTACTGGGGTGGGATGCGCTGCAGCCCGCCTCACCCGCCGACACGTCTGACTAAGCTTCCACCGCACCGCGCGCATCGACAGCAGAAGGGCACGGCACATCCACCATGACCGCAGGGACCAGTGACGAGCAGCCGCGAACGTGGCGTCGAATCCTCGGAGCGTTGACCACGCACGCCGACCTGTCGAGCGCCGATACCGGCTGGGTGATGGACGAGATCATGTCCGACAACGCCACAGCCGCTCAGATCGCTGCCTTCGGGGTGGCACTGAAGATGAAAGGCCCCACTCCCGCGGAACTGGAAGGTCTCGCCGACTCCATGCTCTCGCACGCATTTCTGGTCGAGACCGACCGTGACGCGGTGGACGTCGTCGGAACCGGCGGCGATGGTGCGGACACGGTGAACATCTCCACGATGGCCGCGATCGTCGTCGCTGCCAGCGGAGTACGCGTCGTCAAACACGGTAACCGTGCAGCGTCGTCCAAGAGTGGTACGACCGATGTGCTCGAGGCGCTGGGCGTGCGGGTCACCCTGGGGCCCGCCGGGGTGGCGTCGAGCGTCGAGCAGGTTGGGATCGGGTTCTGCTTCGCGCCGATCCACCACCCCGCACTTCGGTTCTCCGGTCCGGCGCGCAAGGAGATCGGCATTCCGACGATCTTCAATGTGCTGGGCCCTTTGACCAACCCGGGCCGCCCACGCGCCGGACTGATCGGCTGCGCATTCGAGAATCTGGTGCCCGTCGTCGCCGGCGTGTTCGCTCGACGCGGTAGTTCGGCTCTCGTCGTCCGTGGCGACGACGGGCTCGACGAAATCACCCTGTCCACCACGACCACCGTGCACGTGGTATCCGACGGGACCGTCACCGTCGACTCGATCGACCCGGCCGATTACGGAATCGCTCGGGCGCCCATCGAGGCCCTCCGAGGCGGGGACGCGAAGTTCAATGCAGCAGTGGCACATCGCGTGTTCGCAGGCGAACACGGACCCGTCCGTGACGCCGTGCTACTCAACGCCGCCGCGGCCATGGCCGCGCATCGAGGAGTCTCGGGAAACCTGCACGAGCAAATCGAAGCCGGATTGGCAACTGCGGCAACGGTTGTCGACAACGGTTCCGCGGCCCGCCTGCTTGCCGACTGGGCACGCTGCACCACCGCGCTGGCCGACTGAATCACACCGAACTACTCGCCGATCGAGAATCCTGCATCGACGTCGGCACTCGAATACGACTGAAACGCAATGTGAGTCGTCGTACTGCGAACACCACGAACACGATTGATGTGCTTGGTGATGACCTCGGCTATCGACGCATGATCACGCACCTTGACGATGGCAATCAGATCGACGTCGCCGGCGCACGAATACACCTCCGACACACCGTCCACATCGGCAACGGCCTGCGCCGTCTCCGGAATCAGATCGGCCTCGGCGTCGATCAAGACGATGGCATTGATCATCTGTGCTCCTCACGCATCTCCGGGCCCACACACGACGCGAGCTCGACCCAACCGAGACAACACTAGTTGCTCGGCCGACTCCACTCTCGCTTCATCGGTCGTTCCGCGGGCTCCACTCCTGCCTCATCGGTCGTTCCGCTGGCTCCACTCTCGCCTCATCTGTCGTTCCGCGGGCTCCACTCCTGCCTCATCGGTCGTTCCGCGGGCTCCACTCCTGCCTCATCGGTCGTTCCGCGGGCTCCACTCCTGCCGCGTTGCTTCTCGGGCCGTTCGACACCACTCCTCCCACGAACCCGCAGACCGAGCAGGGCTGCAGTAGCCCCCGGTGGTGCGAACGATGCGCACTCCGTCCGTGTGGAGCCACGACGCGATCAGGCCCACCTCTTCCGGAGGCGCACCGCGAAGTGGCGTCGCATCGGGCATCACCGTCTCGGCCGACGCCGTGATCGCATCGACGACGGGCATCGGGTGCACTCCTCGCGGCGCGACGGCCGCCCCGGCCAAGCGGCCGAAGCGCACCACCATCAGCTCCCAGCCACCGTCGGCCGTCCGCCTGGCCGCCACGAGCTCGGCGATGGCCGCAACGGCGGCCGCCCGGTGCATCCTGCGGAGCACGTTCACCGTCACCGCGATTCGATCGCGGAGACGCGCGGCTGTCTCGAACAGTTCACGGTCCGCGAGTTCGGCGACGCGGCGTCGCATCGCGAACAGCAGCTCGTCGTCGTGTCCACACACGAACGCCAGAAATTTCGCCGGGGCACCCGAGTACTCCTCGGCCGTCAGGGGCCCGGAGAACGCCGCTGGGCAGCCACCGACGTCCGTCGCGGTGCACTCGTCACCGTGTCGAACTGCGCGGCCCAACCGGCGGGTGCATGTACGAAGTCGACAGAATTCTGCGGCGAGGGCGGAGGCCTCCGCCGCGTCCGCCCGAACAGCGAACGGTCCGAGGCTGTTGGGTGCGGGAGTGCGCACGATCGACAGACGCGGAAACGCTTCGTCGGTGAGGGTGACCCACCACCCTTTGCGGGGAAACTTCGATCGGCGGTTGTAAGGCGGGACGTGAGCCGAGAGCAGCCGTAATTCGCGGACTCCTGCCTCGAGTGCGTGCGCACATTCGACGTGGTCCACGCGAGTAGCGAGCGAGACCATCTCCTTCATTCGCCCACGTGTCTCGGAACCGGTGAAGTAGTTGCGCACCCGACGCTTGAGGTTGTTCGAGGTGCCTACGTACAGGACCTCGTCCGACGGTCCTCGGAAGAGGTAGACGCCGGGTGTATCGGGCAGGTGTGCGGCCAGGCCGCGTTTGGCTCGTTGCCCCGCCGACACCGCAGGGAGGTAGTCGACCAGTTCCGCGTAACTGTGTACGCCCTGGTTGCCCACTCGTTCGATCAGGCCGTGCAACACGTCCACCGTGGCACGCGCGTCGTCCAATGCTCGGTGAGTCGGCCGAGTGCTGGATCTGAACAACGTCGACAGGGCGGACAGTTTCACCGAGGGTGCCTCGTCGCGCGTGAGCACTCGCCGGGCGAGTTTGACCGTGCAGAGCACCTGGAAGCGGGGCCAGGCGATGTCGAGTCGACTTGCTGCAGCTTTGAGAAATCCCGTGTCGAACCCGGCGTTGTGTGCCACCAGTACCGATCCGCGAGCGAACTCGAGAAAGCCGGGGAGAACGCGTTCGATGCGGGGAGCCCCGATCAGCATCGCCGTCGTGATGCCGGTCAACTCGACGATGTAGGGCGGGATCGATCTGCCCGGGTCGACGAGGGTAGCGAATTCGCCGATGATCTCGCCGCCTCTGACCTTGACTGCCCCGATTTCGGTGATCGCCTCCGTGTCAGCGCTGCCACCAGTGGTTTCGAGGTCGACGACGACGAACGTGGTGGCGTGAAGCGGGGTGTCGAGTTCGTCGAACGTCAGCTGGATCGGCAGGCTCACTGCGACGACGTTAGGGCCGACCTCCGACAAGAACGCCGAACACGGCGTCGGAGGGCATCGTGTCGGTCGGTGCCGATTGTCGAGTCGCGGAACCTGTCGGTGGCTGGCGCTACCTTTCGTTCGATCGGCCGATTACACCGTCCGACGCGACAAAGAGACAAGGATCACAATGATCATCGACTGCAGTGACTGCCTGGTTCGTGACATCGCCTGCGCCGACTGCGTTGTGACGGTGCTTCTGGGGGCTCCCGGGATGCCCGCGAGATCGGATGGGCAATGGGTCGGTTCACCGTCTCGTATCACCCTCGAGCAGGAAGAACTCGGTGCCATGGGAGTGCTCGCCGACGTCGGTATGGTGCCCGCGCTCAAGCTCGTCGTGAACGACGACGGCACCGCGGATGTTCCCCTGTTATCGACTCGTGACACACCGGGCGATCAACGCGCCGGGTAGCGAGAACACGGCCCAATTCGGTCCGTTCGGCGCGTTGGGGTCGACACAGGGGTATGCCATTTCGTAACCTTCCTGAGACCTTGCGGAGTCTTGCCAGTCCAAACCGGAGTGGCGTCGCAAGTCACCGCCTAATCGATCACTCGCGAGAGTGTTCGTACCGGGAACCCGATATTTACTGGGGTGAATCCCGCCGAGTCACCGATGGTGGCCGGTGGGTAGGGCTGCTCTTCCCAGCCCGAACCCGTCAGCTAACTCGGTCGGCGGACGAGTGGAAGAAACGGAGCACCATCTTTCGTGGCGTCACAACTTTCCAACCGAACATTGCGGCGAGCTCTCGTAGCCGGAGCGCTCACGGCAGGCGTGGTGATTCTCCCCGCTGCACCGGCAATGGCGGCCCCAGTCACCATCCCCGGCGTCGGAACCTTCGAGATTCCTGACATCCCGGGTCTCCCTCCCCTCAACATTCCGGGCATGCCCGCTCCGGGTGCGCCCCTTGCCCCGCAGGTCACCCCGGCTGCCAAGGCCGTCCAGGCGGCGGAGTCCAAGATCGGCGCTCCGTACGTGTACGGCGCATCGGGTCCGGATTCGTTCGACTGCTCGGGCCTGATCCAGTGGGCCTACAAGCAGGCCGGCGTCAGCCTGCCCCGTACGAGCTACGACCAGGCAGCCGCGGGCACCCCGGTCTCGCGTGACAGCCTGATGCCCGGCGACGTCGTCTCGTTCTACGGCGGCTCGCACTCGGGTATGTACATCGGCGACGGCAACGTCGTGCACGCATCCACGTCCGGCGTGCCGGTCAAGGTTGCTCCCGTGGACTCCATGCCGTTCGACGGTGCCCGACGCTACTGAGCCGAGCGCTCCGACCGGAGTTGTGTACCGACCGACAGGGTCGATCCGTTTCGACGGTTCGGCCCTGTTGTCGTTTCCAGGGACGGTTTCCGGGCGACACGCCGGTACGGTGGACAGCAGAGCGTCCAGTTCGTAATCTGATCGAGACCTCTCCGACGTTTGGTTTGTGATCTGTCACGTGCAGACTGCGTCGATTTCGGACCGTGTTCACGTCCGCGCCCAGCTGAGCATGGGTATTGTTCGGTTCCGGTCACTTTTTCCAACCGCCACTCCAGCTGGAATGGCATATGTCAGGACGGAGAGTCGCTTTCCGTGGCGATATCGAGAACCACCCGAGTTCTACGACTAGTAGGTAGCTCGGTGACCACAGCCGTTGCGGCCGCGTGCATCATGGTGGTGCCGATCACGACGGCGAGCGCCGATCCGGGGTTCGGCTCGGCTTCCGACGCGCAGGCGAAGCTGGCGGAGCTGTCCCGGGAGTCGGAACAGACCAACGAGTCGCTGCACAACGCGCAGATCGATCTCGACGCTCGGGCTCGCGAGCAGCTCGATGCGCAGACCGCCGTCGATGCCAGTCGGGCGGCCCTCGACGCCGCCCAGTCGCAGCTGGCGCAGCTCAAACCCGCCATGGACAAGGTGGCCAATGTCAACTACCAGGGCGCTCGCACCAACCGGTTGTTCGCGGTCATGGTCAGCGACTCCCCGCAACAGTTGCTCGACCAAATGTCGGCCCTCGATGTCATCTCCGCCGAGACAGCCGGCCAGGTAGCTCGGTTCCAGCAGGCCAGCGCGGATGCATCCGCGGCAGAGCAGGCCGCCGCGACCGCCGCAGAACAGGCCAGAGTCGCCGCCGAGCAGGCCAAAGCGGTCAGCGACGATCTGCAGGCGAAGCAGAGTGAACTCCAGGGCCAGATCGCCGAAGTCATGGCCGCGTACAGCGCGCTTTCCTCGTCCGAGCAGCTGGCCCTCGCGGGATCGGCGCTTCCCGAAGGTTTCGACCCCTCCACGATTCTGAAGAACTTGACGCCGGGCTCCGGTTCCAGCGCGTTGCAAGCCGGTCTCACACAGATCGGCAAGCCGTACGTCTGGGGAGCGACCGGCCCCGACGGTTTCGACTGCTCCGGGTTGGTCGTCTGGGCCTACAAGCAGGTCGGAAAGACGTTGCCGCGGTCGAGTCAGGCTCAGGCTGCCGGCGGAACTCCCGTCGATCAGAAGGATCTGCAGCCGGGAGACGTCGTTCTGTTCTACCCGGACGCATCACACGTCGGTATCTACGCCGGTAACGGCAACGTTCTGCATGCCTCCACCTTCGGGGTACCGGTGAAGGTCCAGTCGATGGCGTCGTTCCCGTTCTACGGGGCCCGTCGATACTGACTGTGCCGCGAACGACGACTGACGCCTGAATGAGCGGTACGGAACGGCCGTCCGTTGTCCACGCTCTCACCGCGTCGGGGCGGGCGCGATGGGCGGCAGTCCTGGTTGTTCTGGCAGTGGCGTCGACGCTGCTGTTGGTTCATCGTCACGACGGTCCTGCATCGGGAGCGGCGACATCGAGCGCATCGACTTCGTCCGATCCGTCGGCCTCCCAGAATCCGCCGACCTACGACGAGCAGCGCCGCGCCGAAGTGACCGAGCTGCTCGAGCGCTGGGCGGCTGCCCTCCGTTCCGGCGACGAATCGGCGCTGCGTGGGTTGCTCGACCCCCTCGCGGATCCGACGTTCGTGGATGCGCAGGTTCGCCGGGCGACTGTCGTTCCGACGGTTCCTTTCTCGGGCTTCGACTACGAGATCGGTGACGAACCCGAGACCCCCGTGCCGTCGTCGATTGCCGAGCAGCTGGATGCCACCGATGTGTGGGCTCCACCGGTGTACCTGCGGTATGCCGTGCAGGGCCCGGATGCCTCGCCGACCCGCCGGCCGGTTTCGCTGGTGGTCGCCCAACGCGACGGCCAGTGGCGACTGGTCGACGACGCCGACTTGCCGACCTACCGTCGCCACACCTGGCGCGGTCCGTGGGATTTCGGGCCCGTGACGGTGCGCTCGGTCGCCACTGCATCCGGCACGTCGGTGGTGTTGGGACATCCCGACCGTGAGCAGTTCGTGGCAGATGTGGCCGCCGAGCTGCCCGCGGCGACCGCTGCGGTCACCGACTTCTGGGGAGCCGACTGGGCCCGGGACGGACTGGTGTTCGTCAGTTCGACGGCCGAGGAGTTCGACGAATCGACGGGGTCCTCGCCCTCGACGGACGTGGCCGCAGTGACCGTGTCCGACGCCGTGGCCGGCGGGTCGCGTCCGACGGGTCAGCGGGTGGTGTTCGGTCCCGATGCCGCGTCGCGGCTGTCTCCGTTCACTCTTCGTTCGGTGCTTCGGCACGAGTTGACGCATGTGGCGGCGCGGGCGAAGACGGCGGAAGGCACCGCATTGTGGGTGGCGGAGGGTTTCGCCGACTACTCCGGGTATCGCAGTTCCGGTGCCGACTTCCGGCAGCTGGCACCTACTCTGGCATCGATCGTGGCTGCCGGTGGCCCGCCGACCGTGTTGCCGAAAGACGAGGATTTCGGTGCAGGCGGCACCCGCTCCAACGTGGCCTACGAGTCCGCCTGGTCGGTCTTCGCGTTCGTGGCCGACCGGTACGGCGAGTCCACGTTGCGCAGGTTCTACGAGGCGCTGGCGTCCGGACCCGGGTCGGACGGAGTCGTCGACGCAGCGATCACCTCGGTCCTGAGTCCGAGCCGAACCCGGTTCGTCGCGGAGTGGGGCAACTGGGTGGCCGCTCGGTCACGCTGACCCGGACGTGCGCGTCGTCGACACGAGCTGTCCGATCGGGAGCGCTACGGTTGTCGTCATGCGTCGGACTCTTCTGGTGACGAACGACTTTCCGCCCCGGCCGGGCGGAATCCAGTCCTACTTGCACAGCTTCGCCTCGCAGTTGCCCGCCGACGAGCTCGTGGTCTACGCGCCGCGGTGGCGTGGTGATTCGCACGTGAAGTTCGATGCGAAACAACCCTTCGAGGTCATCAGGCATCCGACCACGTTGATGCTGCCTACTCCGTTGGTGGCTCGCCGCGCAGCACGCATCGTGAAAACCCGAGGGTGCGACTCGGTGTGGTTCGGTGCCGCGGCCCCGTTGGCGGTGATGTCGTCACACCTGCGCAAAGCCGGGGCGGATCGCATCGTGGCGAGCACGCACGGCCACGAGGTGGGGTGGTCGATGGTTCCCGGTGGTCGCGCGACGCTGCGCACCATCGGGGAGAACACCGATGTGGTGACCTACGTGAGCAAGTACACGCGGAGCCGATTCAGCTCGGCGTTCGGGGCGTCGGCGGCACTCGAGCATCTGCCGCCGGGGGTCGACACCGAGCGCTTCGTGCCCGACGATGCCGCGAGGACGGAGTTACGTGCTCGGTACGGCCTCGGTGACCGACCGACGGTTCTGTGTCTGTCGCGACTGGTGCCGCGCAAGGGCCAGGACTTTCTGATCCGGGCGCTACCGGAGATCCGGCGCGCGGTGGACGGGGCGGTTCTGGTGATCGTCGGCGGCGGTCCGTACGAGAACACGTTGCGCGAACTGGTTCGCTCCACCGGGATGGAGCACCACGTGGTGTTCACCGGGACAGTACCGTCGGCGGAACTGGCTGCCCATCACACGATTGCCGACGTGTTCGCGATGCCGAGCCGCACCCGAGGCGCGGGCCTCGACGTCGAGGGGCTCGGAATCGTCTACCTCGAGGCGTCGGCCTGTGGCGTTCCGGTGGTTGCCGGAATGTCCGGGGGCGCTCCGGAAGCTGTGCAGCACAACAAGACCGGGCTCGTCGTCGACGGGACTTCGGTGTCGTCCATCGCCGACGCGATCGTGACGATCCTGTCCGATCGAACACTGGCGACGCAGATGGGCAACGCCGGTCGGGCATGGGTCGACGCGGAATGGCGCTGGGACGTGCTGACGGAAAAACTGCGGTCGCTGATCTGACCGGGCGGTCCGCTCGCACCACGGCTCACGCCACGCGTGTCACCTCGCGTAGATCGCCTCGATCTCGTCGGCGTACGCCTTGGTGATGACATTGCGCTTGAGCTTCATCGTCGGCGTCAATTCGCCGCTCTCCTCCGAGAAGTCGTGGGGGAGCAGGCGGTACTTCTTGATGGATTCCGCGTGCGAGACCGACTTGTTGGCGTCGGCGACGGCGGCGTCGATCTCGGCGACGAGATCGGGGTCGGCCTGCAGATCCGCTGCGGTGGCGTCGGAGTCCTTGCCGTGTGCGGACTTCCACTTGTCGAACGCATCCGGATCGAGGGTGATGAGGGCACCGATGAAGGGCTTCTGGTCACCGACCACCACGGCCTGACTGATCAGTGCTCCGGCACGAAGGTGATCTTCGAGGCCCGCGGGGGAGACGTTCTTGCCGCCGGCGGTGACGATCAGTTCCTTCTTGCGGCCGGAGATCGTGATGTATCCCTCCTCGTCGACGGATCCGAGATCGCCGGTGCGGAACCACCCGTCGTCGAGGGATTCCGCGGTCGCCTTCTCGTTTCGCCAATACCCGTCGAACACAACGTGTCCGCGTAGTTGGATCTCACCGTCGCCGGCGATGCGGACGGTGTTCCCGGGTAGCGGGCGTCCGACGCTGCCCACACGTTGAAATCCGATGGTGTTCACCGCGAACGCCGCAGTGGTTTCGGTCAGGCCGTAGCCCTCGTAGATGGTCACGCCGATGCCGCGGTAGAAGTGGCCGAGTCTCGCGCCCAGTGGTGCGCCGCCCGAGATGGCGAGTTCGCACTTGCCACCGAGAGCGGTCCGCAGCTTCGAGTAGACCAGCTTGTCGAACACGAAATGCTTGGCGCGCAACACGATCGACGGGCCACCGGAATCCTGCGCCTGGCTCCACGCCACTGCGCACTCGGTCGCGAGATCGAAGATCTTGCCCTTGCCGTCGCTGTGTGCCTTCTGCTTCGCAGTGTTGAAGACCTTCTCGAACACGCGCGGCACGGACAGAATGAAGTCCGGTCGAAATGTCCCGAAGGTCGCGACCAGGTTGGGAATGTCGTTGGTGTGGCCGAGGGTGACTCCGGCATCGAACGACGCGATACTCACCGCGCGAGCGAGGACGTGCGCCATCGGAAGGAACATCAACGTACTGCGGCCCTGTGTCAGAAGAGCTTTCAACGACGTCTGGCGAATGCCGCGAGATTCCGCAAGGAGGTTCGCATGCGTCAATTGCACACCTTTGGGGCGGCCGGTAGTGCCCGAGGTGTAGATCAACGTGGCCGGATCGGACGAGCGAAGTGTCGAGACTCGTTCGTGCACAACGTCTTCGGAGACGTCCGCGCCGTTGTCGATCAGAGCCTGCACTGCGCCCGTGCCGGAAGCGTTGTCGATCACGAACGTTCGACGTACCGACGGCGCAGCAGCTACGACGGCTTCTGTCTCCCGTACGTGCGCGTCGTTCTCGAGGACCAACAGAACCGGCTCGGCGTCTTCGAGAATCCACTCGACCTGGCCCGCCGACGACGTCTCGTAGATCGGCACGGTCACTCCGCCCGCGGCCCAGATCGCGTAGTCGATGACCGACCACTCGAATCGCGTGGACGACATGAGCGCGACGCGATCGCCCTGCTCGATACCTGCCGCGACGAGGCCCCTGGCCACGTCGACGACCAGTCGCTCGAATTCTGCGGCACCGACATCGGTCCATCGGCCGTCGTCGAGCCGACGGAACACCACGGCATCCGGCGACGTCCGAGCGCGGGCGAAGACGCTGTCGACAGCCGAGTCGGTGTCCGCGATGTCGTACTCGGCGGAAACAGTGAACTCGCGCACGGGATTACCTCCGGATCGAACGGGTTGGAGAAAGTCGATAGCTCGGCTTCACAGATACTCTAGACCTGGGGCGCGCGGTCCCGAATGTGCCTCGGCGGTCCTGGTCTCGGACCCGATATGTGAAGCTCTGACGATGAGCAGTATTCAAGTTGCGGATCAGACATTCGTGGCAGCGCCCGGTGCGGCGGTGGCGCAGGCGTTCGTCTCGCCGGAGCGGTGGCGGCGGTGGTGGCCGGACCTGTCGCTGACCGTGACCGAGGATCGCGGCGAGAAGGGCATTCGGTGGTCGGTCCGCGGCGGCGTCGTCGGAACGATGGAGCTGTGGCTCGAGCCCGTACTCGACGGCGTCATCGTCCACTACTTCCTGCACGCCGAGCCGGCCTCACCAAGTGAGTCGGCCACCGAGCAGCATGCGCGTCGGGTGGCCGGCCGCGCCATGACCTTCGAGCTGAAGCGGGAGCTCGAGGCCGGGAGGTCAGCGGGCGAGGCACCCCACCACGTAGCGTCGAGTTCAGCTCCCGAATGAACCGCGCGGTACGGTCGGCCGGTTCGCGTTGTGCGTTGGCGGTTCGATCGTGTGAGATAGGCCTGCCGCGGGTTACACAGCAGGCAGCGAACGAAGCGGATCGAAGTACCCGAGAGGAAGCGGACCAGTAGTCATGGCGGAGAAAACCCAGAGGTCGATCGTCGTCGAAGCCCCACCGAGTCGGGTCATGGACGTCATCGCCGATTTCGACGCGTATCCCACGTGGGTGTCCGCCGCGAAGTCCGTCGAGGTCCTCGAAGTCGGTGCGGACGGACGGGGAAAGCGGGTCAAGTTCGTGCTCGACGCCGGAATGGTGAAAGACACGTACGAACTCGAGTACGACTGGGCCGCGGACGGCAATTCGGTGTCGTGGAATCTCGTCTCGGGCGAAATGCAGAAATCTCAGAACGGGTCGTACTCGCTGCGTGAGACCGGCAACGGCACCGACGTGACATACGAGCTCACTGTCGATCTGAACATTCCGATGATCGGCCTGTTCAAGCGCAAAGCAGAGAAGGTCATCACCGACACTGCGCTCAAGGAATTGAAGAAGCGGGTCGAAGGCTGACCGACGCTCGCCCCGAACTCCGCACCACGGTATCGCTGTTCATCGGCAAAGGTGGCGCGGGGAAGACCACCCTGGCGTCTGCGTCGGGTCTTGCGCTCGCGGCCTCGGGCCGGGAGGTGCTGATTGCCTCCCTCGACCAGGCGCACTCGCTCCGCGACGCCCTCGGCGCACAAGGTGACACCGACCAGGACTCGGGCATCGGAGCGGTTGCTCCGAACCTGGACGTCGTCGAGATCGATACCTCGCGGCTGCTCGAAGAGCGGTACCGCGGTCTGGGTTCGATGCTGTCGGTGGCTTCGGCAGGCCACGAACACGGCGTGAGTTTCGGCGCGATCGAGCCGGAGGAGCTGATGGGGTTCCCGGGTATCGAGGAGCTGTTGGGATTGCACGAGGTGTCCCGGCTCGTCGACGAAGGTCGTTGGGACACAGTGATAGTCGATCTTCCGGCATCGGGGGATGCGCTGCGAACCCTGCAGCTGCCCGACACCGTCTCGTCCTATTTCGAGCGCGTGTGGCCGCGCCACGATCGCATGGTCGCCGGCACCGGAACCGACGTGCGGCTCACGCTCGTGGTGGCCATGATCGAGCGGATCCTCGGACAGATCGAATCGGTCCGGGCGCTGATCACCGATCCCGACCGGACCGGGGCAACCGTGGTCCTGACCCCCGAGCACCTGTCCATCGTCGACGCCGAACGCACGCTCTCCGCAGCGGCTCTGTTCGGCGTTCGCGTCGACCGACTGCTGGTGAACCGGATGCTCCCGGCTCTCAATTCTTCGTCGATCGGTCTGGTCGGAGCTCATCCTGCGGTGTTCTGGTTCGAGCGATGGCGGGCCGCGCAGCTCGACGCCGTGGCCGAACTCCGAGGACGCGTCGGCGCGGTTCCGATCGTGGAGGTGGAGCACTGTGAAGTGGAACCGGTAGGGTTGGGCCCCTTGCAGGATGTGGCCGAGCACCTGGCACCGCACTCCCTCGAACGACGTGCGTCGAGCCCGGCCGGTCGACCGTCGGTCGAACTCGAGTCGGGGAGCGGACTCGAATCCGTGTACGCGATGAGAATGCTTCTGCCGGTAGTCGATTCGACCACCTTGGGTCTGGGGCGAGTGGAGGACGACTTGATAGTGAGTGCCGACGGTAGGCGGCGACGCGTCACGTTGGCGTCGGTGTTGCGTCGGTGTATTGCCGATTCTGCGGAACTCGACGGCCCGTTCCTGGTGGTGCGTTTCCGACCCGACCCCGATGTGTGGCCGCTGTGAGCGGCCGAGCCATGACCGTAAGAGCTGTGAGCGGAGAGACGCTGTGACGGCCGGGCATTCGGAGTTGGGCGCGGACCTGCTGGCGTTGGCCGACACCGTCCTGACACGTCTCGAGCCCATCCTGCGCCGAGTTGCCGAGACACAGCAGGACCGCGATCAGCAGGGCTGCAGCTGGTGCCCGGTGTGTGCGCTCGCGGCGTTGGTGCGCGGTGAACGGCACGATCTCGTCGAACTCGTTGCCTCGGAAGGGGCCGTCGTCGTCGCACTGCTACGCCAGTTGTTGATCGACCACACCGCGCCGGGCACCGAACACGCCGCTGGTGGTAGCAGCGAGCCAGGTACCGAGTCGACCGCGTCCGCTGCCGACCGGGTCGACGCCGACGCGGACGTGTCGGAGGACACCTCTGCGCCGTCCGTTCGTCGACCGGCGTTCGTACCGATTACCGTTCGGGTCAAGGAGTGACCATCGCCGTGGGGGGACGGCCGAGGAAGGCATGAACGAATGAAGCGTCATCATCAGCGATTGACGGTCGGGATCGACGTGGGCGGCACGAGCCTGCGCGCCTCGGTTGTCGACGCGGACGGTCAGGTGCTCGACTCGACCGCAGCACCCACGCCCCACACTGCTCGTGCACTCGAGCGTGGTCTCGACCGCGCCGTGCAGGAGCTGGCCGGCAGGCACGACATCGCTGCCGTCGGTCTGGCGGTGGCGGGTTTCATCGATTCCGACCGCACGACGGTCCGGTTCGCTCCGCACCTGCCGTGGGTCGACACGCCGGTCGCAACCGAGATGAGCGAACGCATCGGACTACCGGTCCTGCTCGAACACGACGCCAACTCCGCCGCATGGGCGGAATACCGTTTCGGAGCGGCATCGGGTGGCCGCAACGTGGTGATGGTGGCGATCGGAACGGGAATCGGTGCGGCGCTGCTGATCGACGGCCGAATCTATCGAGGGAGCCACGGGGTGGCACCCGAACTCGGTCACATTCAGGTGGTGCCCGACGGACGCGCGTGTCCCTGCGGCAAACGCGGGTGCTGGGAACGGTATTGCAGCGGTACTGCACTGGTGGATACGGCGGTGGAGTTGTTGGCCGCAGACCCGTCGTCCTCGACGAGGTTGGCGCGCGAGGTCTTCCTCGATCCCGGCTCGTTGACCGGGCGTCGGATCGCGAGCGCCGCGCACGACGGCGACTCGATCGGCCGACGCACCATGGAGGATTTCGCACACTGGCTCGGCGTCGGACTCTCGATGGTCAGCGATGTGTACGACCCCGACCTGATCGTGTTGGCCGGCGGTGTGGCCACTTCGTCGAGCCAATTCCTCGCTCGTGCCACGGACAAGTACGCCGAGCTCGTCACCGGCGCGGGGCATCGCCCGCTGGCACGGATTCGCAGCACCGAACTGGGCGAGGCCGCGGGGATGATCGGTGCGGCCGAGCTCGCGCGAGCACAGTTCGTCACCACCGCACGATGACGGTCCGGACCGACGCCGTGTGATGTCGCACGACGACTCCTCGTCGATGTGGCTGGTGTCATAAACCCTGGGTACAGTTCACTACGCGGCACGGTTCGAGAACGCACGGCCGCAGTCGGTTCGCCCCGCGCGAGCCGGCACACCAACGATTGCCGACCATGATCAGGGAGCACGTCAATGTGGTACTGGCTGTTCAAATACATCATCGTGGGGCCCCTGCTCATTGCCCTGGGTCGGCCCACGATCGAGGGTGCGGAGAACATTCCGACGCACGGCCCGGTGATCCTGGCCAGCAACCACAAAGCGGTTCTCGATTCGTTCTATCTTCCGCTCAAGACCCCGCGGCGCATCACCTTCCTCGCCAAGAGTGAGTACTTCACCGGCTCGGGTCTCAAGGGTGCGTTCCAGAAGTGGTTCTTCACCGCGGTGGGTCAGGTGCCCATCGACCGCACCGGAGCCGACGCGGCACAGGACGCACTGAACGCCGGGGCCCGCGTGATCGAAGCCGGCAAGGTGCTCGGTATCTACCCCGAAGGCACCCGGTCGCCGGACGGCCGGCTCTACAAGGGCAAGACCGGAATGGCGCGCCTGGCATTGCAGACCGGCGTTCAGGTGGTGCCGGTCGCCATGATCGGCACCGAGAAGATGAACCCGATCGGTTCGCGCGTGTGGCGTCCGGCAAAGGTCACCATTCGCGTCGGCAAGCCCATCGACTTCTCCCGGTTCGAGGGAATGGCAGGCAACCGATTCGTCGAGCGCGCCGTCACCGACGAGGTGATGTACGACCTGATGCTGCTCTCGGGCCAGGAATACGTCGACGTGTACGCGGCCTCGCTGAAGAAGGTTGCGACACCCGAAGATTCGGCTCCGTCCGCGCGCCGTATCCCCGACTCGAAGGCCAGTTGACGACGGCGGTCAGTGAACCGCGGTGTCGCTTTCCTTCGGGGTGACCCGAGGCGAGAGTTTCACGGCCGCGACGGCGACCACAGAGACCAGAGCCCACCACACGTAGGCGGACGCGGCGAACTGATCGACCAGCGGCCAGTCGAGTCCACTCCATCGACCTTCACCGAGTTTCCAGTGCGGTGCGTACACCATGATCGCCAGTCCGACGGCAACCAGAGCGAGTAGCAGTGCGCTTCGACGGCGGTATCCGACGGCGGCCAGCACCAACGCGAACGGTACTGCCCACACCCAGTGGTGTGACCAGGAGACCGGCGAGACCAACAGGCCGAACATCGCGTTCACGGTCAGCGCCAGGGCGATCTCACCGGCGGCGAACGCTTTGCGCATCGCGATTCCCGCAACGAGCAGTACTCCTACCGACAGCGCGATCCACAGAATCGAACGGGGGAGCTCGTCCATTCCGAGGCGGGCCAGTACACCTGTGATGGACTGATTCGCCGGGTACGCCGGGCCGCCGATCCGATCGGAATCGATGATCGTCTCGGTCCAGTATTTCACCGAGTCCGACCACGTGAGCGCAAACCCGAACGCTGTGAACACCGCGAAGCTCAGTGCCGATACCACCGCAGCACGAAAGTCTTTGCGCAGCAAGAAGAACAAGACGAAAACTGCGGGAGTGAGTTTGACGGCCGCGACCAGACCGATCAGCACACCTCGAGGCCACGGAGTCTTCTTCGGCAAGCAGTCGAGCGCGACGAACATCATCAGAACGATGTTGATCTGCCCGTAGTTCAACGTGGACGTGACCGGCTCCAGTACGAGGACGGACACCGCGAACACCGCGCCAGCACCCCACCACACGAGCGTGCGAGGGCGAACCCCCAACGAGATCAGCGTGAGCACAACGGTCGCCAGCAACGCGAGCATGGACAACGACGTCACCGTCATCGACGCGGCGTACAGCGAGACCTTCGAGAGCGGGCTGAACAGAGCGGCAGCAATCGGGGGATACGTGAACGGCAACGTGGTACCGGTCGCGATGGGAGGAAGCTGGCCGTACAGATCCCCGCCCCGAGCGAACACCTCACCGCCGAGCCGGTAGACATCGAGATCCAGTCGGTAATGCTCACCCAACGTTCGCAGCCCGGGAAACCCGTTGAGATGGAAGAGCACACCGACCGCCGCGGCGACGACAACGACGACCCTGCTCGACGCCACCGCCCAAAGCGGCCACCGGCGTCGCGTCGGGCCGGCAGGCTCCGACGCTTCGGCGACCGGACGGTTGGTGTCGGACGAAGTCACAACGTTCCCTTTCAGGGCTTGTTCGGCTCGGTTCTGCGGTGTGTGGGGGACGTGCCGGGGCACGCGCTAGGGTGAGCCGCGTGCGCTACTTCTACGACACAGAGTTCATCGAGGATGGTCGCACAATCGAGTTGGTCTCGATCGGTGTGGTGTCGGAGGACGGTCGCGAGTTCTATGCGGTGTCCTCCGAGTTCGACCCCGAGCGGGCGGGCCGGTGGGTCCGGCGCAACGTCTTACCCAAGCTGCCACCGTACTCGTCGCCGTTGTGGATGAGCCGATCCCGAATTCGCGACGAACTGCTCGAATTTCTCGTTCCGTACTACGGTGCCGAGGTCGAATTGTGGGCATGGGTGGCGGCGTACGACCACGTGGCGCTCTGCCAGCTGTGGGGATCGATGACCGAGTTGCCGCGTTCCCTGCCTCGATTCACCCGTGAGCTCCGTCAGCACTGGGAGGATCGCGGCAGTCCCGAGCTTCCCTCTGTGCCCGACGACGCCCACGATGCCCTGGCCGACGCGCGCCACAATCTGGCCAAGTTCCAGGCGATCGAGGAGTACTCGTACCGCGGTTGAACACCCGTTGTCCTGCGGTGACGGCGGTACGAATATCCTGTAGCGGTGAACTGGACTGTCGACGTACCCATCGATCGCTTGCCCGACCTGCCGCCGCTGTCTCCGACACTGCGCACTCGATTGGACGACGCGTTGGCCAAGCCGGCTGCGCAGCAGCCGCAGTGGGATCCCGAGCAGGCCGGCGAGATGCGCAAGGTGCTCGAGAGCGTTCCGCCGATCACCGTCGCAGGTGAGGTCGAGGCGCTGTCGGACAAGCTCGCTGCCGTCGCCCGCGGCGAGGCGTTCCTGCTTCAGGGTGGCGACTGCGCCGAGACGTTCGTCGACAACACCGAACCGCACATCAAGGGCAACATTCGCACGCTGCTGCAGATGGCCGTCGTACTCACGTACGGGGCGAGCATGCCGGTGGTCAAGGTCGCGCGCATCGCCGGCCAGTACGCCAAGCCTCGCTCGTCGAACATCGATGCGCTCGGCCTGCAGTCCTACCGCGGCGACATGATCAACTCGCTGGTGGCCGACGAGAGCGTGCGCGGCCACGATCCGTCACGACTGGTGCGCGCTTACGCCAACGCGAGTGCGGCCATGAACCTGGTTCGGGCACTGACCGGAGCCGGGATGGCCGACCTGCACAAGGTGCACGACTGGAACCGTGAATTCGTCGCGCAGTCACCCGCCGGAGCCCGCTACGAGGCGCTGGCCGGGGAGATCGACCGCGGCCTGCGGTTCATGGATGCCTGTGGTGTCTCCGACCCCAATCTGCACACCGCCCAGATCTTCGCGAGCCACGAAGCACTCGTACTCGACTACGAGCGCGCGATGCTGCGGCTCGACAACACCGACGATCACCCCAAGCTCTACGATCTGTCGGCTCACTTCCTGTGGATCGGCGACCGCACTCGCCAGCTCGACGGCGCGCACATCGCGCTCGCCGAACTGATCTCGAACCCGATCGGGCTCAAGATCGGACCCACCACGACCCCCGAGATGGCCGTCGAATACGTCGAGCGCCTCGACCCGACCAACAAGCCGGGCCGCCTGACGCTGATTTCGCGCATGGGCAACGGCAAGGTTCGCGACATCTTGCCCGCCATCATCGAGAAGGTGCAGGCCACCGGACACCAGGTGATCTGGCAGTGCGACCCGATGCACGGCAACACGCACGAGGCGTCCACCGGATACAAGACACGGCATTTCGACCGCATCGTCGACGAGGTGCAGGGCTTCTTCGAGGTGCACAACGGCCTCGGCACCCATCCGGGCGGAATCCACGTCGAACTGACCGGTGACGACGTCACCGAATGCCTCGGCGGAGCCCAGGACATCTCCGATCTCGACCTCGCCGGGCGCTACGAAACTGCCTGCGACCCGAGACTGAACACTCAGCAGAGCATCGAGCTGGCATTCCTCGTCGCCGAGATGCTCCGCGGCTGATCGCCGGCACCGCCCTGGCAGGTTCAGGGCAGGGAGACGACCATGACCTCGGAGTCCGGTTCCACCCGTGAACCGGCTCCGGGGCTCTGGGAGATGACCAACGAGCCGTCCGTGTCGACCACCTGACGAACATCGATCGTCAGTCCCAGCGAATCCAGAGTCGTGCGTGCGGATCCCACCGAACGTCCGAGCAGCGACGGCACGGTGACCGCGGTCGACACGTCGAGGACGGCGGTGGTACCGGACTTGACGGTCTGGCCGGCCTTCGGATTCGTGCCGATCGCTTTTCCGCCGTCGGTGTCCTCGTCGAACGTTTCGCGGATCTCGTCGACGGTGATGCCGACCGATTCGAGAGTCGTCCGTGCCTGATCGACGCTCTGTCCGCGGACGTCGGGAACCTGCACCGGCGGTGCACCTTTGCTGCGCAGCACGGTGACTGCGGCACCGGTGTTCAACACCGTTCCCGGCGGGGGATCGAGCGCAGCGACGCCGCCGATCGGTGCGGTGGTGCTGAATGCCTCGCCGCCGTCGACCGGGGTGAAGGTTCTATCGCGCAATTGCTGCTGCATGTCTTCGACGGAGGCGTCGGAGTCGATGGAGGGGACGGTCGGGCTGCCCAGTGAGACGAGCAGGAACACGGTGTCGCCCTTGGCGATTCGGGAACCACCGACGGGGTCGGTGCCGATGAGCAGATCGGTCGAGACGGTGTCGGAGTACGTTCCCCGAACCGTCGCTTCCAAGCCCGACGCTTCGATCGCGCTCGTGGCACCGGTGGTGTCGAGACCGTCGACCATCGGAACTGCGGTGTATCGGCCCGAGCCCATCCACCAGCCGCCGAAACCGACCAACACTGCCAGCAGTGCAACGACCACCAACCAGACGACGATGGCCCGCCGGGACCGTTGGCGATCGGCGGCGAAATCGGGAAATTCGTAGTGTCGCCGGCCCAGGGGTGCCGCCGGCTGCGGGTCGTCCGGTTGCGGTTCGTACTCGATTTCGCGGGATGTCGGTGACGTGACCACTCGGGTGTGGTGCACGCCGTCGGGCGGCGGTACCGGGGGAGCGCTCTGCACCACCTGGGTGCGGGTGGGCGGCTGTCGATCGCCGGCGACTGTCGTCGGTGCGCCCGCAGCCGCCGAGCTCAGGTGCTGTGCCGAACGCTGGGGAGCGGGCACCCGGTACGCGGGAAGCGCCAGCGCCGACGCGGCAGTGCGCAGCGCGCGGGCCATGTCGTCGGCGTTGCGGTATCGGTGTTCCGGGTCGCGGACGGTGGCGTGTTGAACCACGTCGTCGAACTGTGGTGGCACGCCTGCGATGAGGGTCGACGGGAGCGGAACGTCGTTGTCGATGCGCTGGTAGGCGATGGACAGGGATGTGTCGCCGGTGAACGGGGTGCGTCCGGTGAGCAGCTCGAACAGTACGACTCCGACGCCGTAGACGTCGCTGCTCGCGGATGCGGAGCCGGTGGTGACCTGTTCGGGGGACAGATACGCGGCCGTGCCCAGAATCACACTGCTCGAGGTGACGGTGGATGCGGCGACGGCTCGGACCAGCCCGAAGTCGGCGATCTTGACGTCTCCGTCGTCGCTGATCAGGATGTTCTCCGGTTTGATGTCTCGGTGCACCAGACCGGCGCGGTGTGCGACGGCGAGAGCTTCGAGCACAGGGCGAACCACGGCGACTGCGGCGTGCGGAGGCATGGGCCCGCGCTCCCGCAGCAGCTCGCGCAACGTTCCGCCCTCGACGAGCTCCATGACCAGGAATGCGTGATCGCCGTCCCGCCCGTGGTCGTACACGGCCACCAGACCGGGGTGGCTCAGCCTGGCCACCGCGCGTGCCTCGAACTCGAATCGCTGAACGAACTGCGGGTCCTCGGCGAACTTCGGATCCATGATCTTCACCGCGACAGGTCGGTCGAGCCTGGTGTCGAGTCCGCGGTAGACCGTCGACATTCCGCCCCGTGCGATCGGTGCGTCTATTCGATATCGACGATCGAGCATCGAACCCGGTATCACCGAACCTCCCCTCGTCGTCCTCGATGTGTCCGCTCGAAATCCGGACGCCTGACGACGATGGTATCGGCGCCGTGGGAGCTCACCGACGATCGTGGTTCGTGTCTTCGGTCTCCGTGGCGGGCCGCGTCACTTTTGAAGTCTGGACGCCGGACCCGTTAACGTTACCCGCGTGAGTGCCATTCCCTACGCCGACGACGTGCTCGATCCGTCGGTTTCTCTGCTGCAGTTCGCCGACGTCGCCAAGATCCTGGACGTCCCCAAGACGCGCGTCGAGCAGCTCGTGCGGGATCGTCAGCTGTTGGCTCTCAAGCGTTCCCGCGTCCCCGGCGTGCCCGAGCAGTTCTTCGACACGACCAAGGGCGAAATCGTCAAGGGTCTGCCCGGCCTGCTGGCGGTGCTGCACGACGGCGGCTACGAGGACGAAGAAATTCTGCGGTGGTTGTTCGCCGAGGACGACAGTCTGCCCGGCACCCCGGTCGCAGCGTTGCACGGTGACCTGATGCGCGAAGTGATCAGACGCGCTCAGGCAATGGCCTTCTAGCAGCTGGAACAGCGGTCGTCAGCGGACCGTGGCGCGCTTCCAGCCGGTGACGGCGAACTGCGGCAGCGCGACGCGTGCGCGAGTCCACTGCGGCACGGTCGCACGCTGGGAGAGCACCCGGTAGCCCTGCGCCTCGACCTCGTCGAGAATGCGGCCGTACAGAATGGACGCCGTTCGCATGGACGGACGCACTCGCGGATCCAACATGTCGATCCCGGCGTCCGACGTCCGGTAGATCGACCGGGTGACGGCGATCGAGTGGGCGAGGGCGCGGGTGACTCTGGCATCGACCGAGCCGGTGGTCCGGCACCACCGCAACAGATCCTCGTCGACCCCGAAGGCCGCCAGTTCGTCGGTCGGGAGATAGATGCGGTCGCGGTCGAGGTCCTCACCCATGTCGCGGATGAAGTTGGTCAGCTGAAACGCCTCGCCCAACGCCGCAGCCGACGGCTCCGCCTCGGCTCGCGGAACCACCGTTCCGAGAATCGGCAACATCTGCAGTCCGATGACTGCGGCCGATCCGTACATGTACTCGTTCAACTGCTCCATCGTTCGGTACCGCGAGACGAACATCGCGCTGCCCGGGATGTCCATGCGCATCGAATGCATGAACGCGAAAAAGTAATCGTGGGGAATCTCGTACCGAGCGACCGTGTCGCACAATGCGCTCAACACCTGATCGGATGTGCTGTCGGACAGCGGTTTTCCGGCCAAGGCGTCGCGCACCCGGGATTCGATGATGTCGAGTTCGACGATTCTGCGGGCGTTCAGTTCGTCCGAACCGACCGCGATGTCGGTGCCCTCGAGGTCGACGATGTCGTCGACCATCCGAGCGAAACCGTACAGAGCGTGCACGGCTGCGCGCTTGTCGACGGGCAACAGTCTGGTTGCCAGAAAATAGGTCTTGCCGTGCTGGGCGTTCAGTTCGCGGCAGATGCGATACGCCTCGTGCAGAGCAGGATCGATGTCGGTCAGTTCTCTCGATACGCGGGCACTCATGGCGCGGGACCTCACGGTGTGGCGTCGTCTTCGGTGGAGACGGGCGCGGTCTTGGGGGCGTTGGGTACGGCACGGTGTTCCCGGGAGCGGTCCGATCGCAAACGCAACGGGTCGACTCGGGTCAGCGCCAGCGCGGCAACGACACCAGCGAAAACTGCGAGGGCCACGTGCACGAACGTGTACAGGCCGATGGATCCGTCGGGTTGGAACACCAGCATCAGCCAGGTCGACAGGCCGGTGAGAACCATCAGAGTTCGGCGGGACAACGCAAAGCCGGCCGCGATCGCCAACGGCCACGAGTAGTACCAGGGCAGCGCGGCGGGGGAGAGAACGACAGTGGCGACAAGAGCGATCAGGATGCCCTTGACAGCGTCCCGCTCGGATCGGCGGCCCAACCACCACGCCCCGGCCAGGATGACCACCAAGGCGATCGCGCACAGCAACCGGGTGACGTCGAGAACCGGTCCGAGACGCAGATCGAGGAACCACGAGGTGCTGACGGTCACCAGATGCGCGAGGATCGTCGGCAGCGACAGCCAGTTGATGATCTTCGCCGAGCCGGACAACGCCGTGAGCCAGCCGATGCCGACTCCGGCGATCACGGACGCGACGGCGAACACCGCGACGAAAACGGACGCTCCGATGCCCGCGGTCTTCGTGAACGCCAGAATCGGTGCAGGCGGTGTGCGGCCTTCTTCGCGCGCCTTGTCGCGGAGGTGCAGCATCCAGATCCACACCAGGAACGGCAGAGCGAGACCGGCAGTTGCCTTGATGGCCACAGCGATCGCCACCAGCGCGATGCCGGCCACGTGGCGACGCTCGAGCGCGAGCACGATGCCCGCGGTCATCAGGCCGACCATGAGCAACTCGTTGTGCACTCCGCCGATGAGGTGGATCAGCACCAGGGGATTGAGCACGGCGAGCCACACCGCCGTCGTGGCGCGCCCGCCCAGATGGGTGGCCAGTCGCGGGACGGCCCACATCATCAGAGCGAGCCCGGGGAGCATGGTCAGGCGAAGCAGCATGGTTCCGGCGATCACATTGTCACCGGTCAGGCTCGTGATGCCGCGACCGAGGAGTAGGAACAGTGGCCCGTACGGGGCAGTGGTCGTGGTCCACACGTTGCTGACGTTGTCGAGCAGGATTCCCGGATTGGCCACGGGCCCAACGGCATACGGGTCGAAGCCGTCCCGTAGCAACGCACCTTGAGCGAGGTACGAGTAAGCGTCGCGGCTGAACATCGGCACCGACAGCAGCAGCGGTGCCGTCCATGCGGGCACGATCCACCGGAGCTCGCCCACCGTGGTGCGGCCGTGCAGCGTGGCTCGGCCGAGCCTGACCCAGGCGGTGATCATCAACAACACACCGGCCCAGACGATGACGGTCGACATCACGAAGCCGTGGCCGAATCGCAGCCACGACAGATGCATCTCTTCGAGCAGAGGGTCACGACGGCGCACGCTGCCCGCGCCGAATCCACCGAACATGATGCAGACCGCACCGAGAACCCCGAGGATCGCTGCTTTGCCCTCGGGGCTTCGCAGGAAGTTTCCGGTGGTCGTCAGTCTCGACGGATGCCGCGCAGGCATGGGTGCAGACCCGTCCGACGAGCGCCCTTCGGAGGTGGAGTGCGACGAAACCGAAGACATTGCCGCCTGCTCCTCCTCTGCTGCTGCGAGTCGTGTGTGTCGAGATGTGGCTCCGCGCCGACGCGTTCTCGCTGTCGGCCGAAGGATCATGGTCGCAGCAAAGATCGCGACCGGCAAACGATCGCGCTCAGCTTAGTTGGTCGACGCAGTCGGTCGGACGAACCTACCGCCCTTGCGGCCCTGTCACCCGTTCTGCCGCCAGTTTGCCTGAGACCAAGACGGTCGGCACGCCCACACCCGGAGTGGTTCCGGAGCCGGCGAGAACCACGTTGTCGAGGCCGGCGACCATGTTCTTTCTCCGAAACGGCCCGGTCTGCCGGAAGACGTGCGCGGACGAGAACGGCGAGCCCGACAACATGCCTTTGTCCGCCCACGTCTGCGGTGTGTCGATGTGATCGAGCACGAAAGCGTCGGCGAGTCCGGTGTATCCGCGGCCCTCCAGCGTCGCCAGAATCTCTCGGAGGTACGGCTGAGCCAGTTCGGCCCAGGCGAGGGGAGCGCTGTCGAGGTTGGGGCACGGGGCAAGGATCGAGACCGGCTCGCTGCGGACCCCGTCGCGCACGACCTCGAGGCCCGAATCGCTCACCGACGGCCGCGTGATCAGCAGTGACGGATCGGCCATCAGAGATCCTTTGCCGGAGCGGGCGGTGATCCGGCGGAAGGTCTCGGCCCATTCGTCGCCGAAGTCGATGGTGTGGTGCGCCCGCGCAGGCCACGACGCCGTGAGTTCGACCGGAACCGTTCCGTGGGCCACGACGGCGGACGGCGACACGACGCCGTACCCGTTGCGCCTGCCTTTCTTCGACACCGCGGCGCGATCGAGCAGGCGATCGACGACGGGCAAGTCGGCGGTGAGAATCAATGCGTCGCAAGCGATTCGACGTCCATCGGCAGTGAGGACGGCATCGGCACGGCCGCGGTCGACGGTGATGTCGACGATGTCGGTGCCCAGTTCGAGCGTGCCGCCCGCCGTCACGAACGCGTCGGCCATGGCCCGGCCGATAGCCGCCATGCCTCCCTCGGGGAAGAACACCCCGAGGGAGGTGTCCATGTGTGCGATCGCACCGTAGACGGCCAGCGCCTTCTGCGGTGCCATGCCGGCGTAGAGGGCCTGGAACGTGAACACTCGGCGCAGACGGGTGTCCTTCAGGAAACGATCGACCCGTGGCCCGAGGCGACCGAAGCCGCCCAGCTTCGTCAGCGTTGCGGTATCGGTGATCGCGGCCTTGGATCCCACGAGGTCCAGCGGCGAATCGAAGTTCGAGTCGATGAAGCGGTCGAATTCGGCGTCGAAGATGTCGGCGAGCCAGCGCCGAAGATCGCGGTAGCCCTGCGCCTCGGCCGTACCGCAGGTCCGCTCGACCTCGGCGGCCATTGCCTCCGGGTCCGAGTAGACGTCGATGGACGTGCCGTCGGCGTACCGCGTGTGGTACGACGGCGACAGGGACGTCAGCCGAATCGGCGGCGTCGTGGACTCGAAGTCGGCACCCACGGCGGCCAACGCTTCGAGCACCAGGTTCGGCATCGTGAGTACGCTCGCACCGTTGTCGATGTCGTAGAGATGCGTTCCGTCGGAGTCGGTCACCGGATACACCCCCACCCGGCCGCCCACGGTGTCGTCGCGCTCGACGATCGTGACCTTCTTGCCTGCGCCCAGCAGGTGGAGCCCCGCGGCCAGGCCGGCCAATCCAGCTCCCACGACGACGACCGAGTCGGTGCGGCCGGGAACGGTTCGGATCGTAGACATGACGCTCTCTTTCAGTACTGCCGTTGGATGGCGGCGGTGGCCATGGCACGAAGGTGTTCGGCGGCGATCGGATCGATGGAACTGTCGTCCAGCGCGGCAACGGCCCGGGTGCCCAGTTCGTCGATCTGCCGTTCGACGGCGTCGACGGCGCCCAGTTCGGTGAGTATCGATCGGATGTCGGCGACCTCGCTCTCGCTGAGCTCGGTACCGAGACTGGCTCGAATCCTCGCCGCGTGATCGGGACGGCTCGCATCCGCTTGCTGCAAGGCGACGGCGATGAGCACCGTGCGCTTGCCCTCGGTGATGTCGTCACCCGACGGTTTGCCGGTGATCTCCGGGTCGCCGAACACGCCGAGCAGGTCGTCGCGCAGCTGGAAGGCAATGCCGATGTCGGCACCGAAGCTGCGGTACGCCGCAGTCAGCGGTTCGCCGGCCCCGGCAAGAACGGCCCCGAGGTGCAGCGGGCGTTCGACTGTGTAGGCGGCGGTCTTGTACCGGTTGACGCGCATGGCTGCCGCGACGCTCTCGTCGGTCCCGGCTTCGGCCTCGATGTCGAGGAGTTGACCGCCGAGCACCTCGGTACGCATCGCGGACCACACGGGCTGCGCCCGCCGCGCCGCGTCCGTGTCGATACCCGACTCGCGCAGCATGTCGTCGGCCCAGCACAGCGCCAGGTCGCCGACGAGAACGGCAGCGGAGACACCGAAGTGATCTGCCGAGCCCGACCACCCCGCATCGCGATGTCGCTGAGCGAAGCCGACATGCACGGTCGGAAAGCCTCGGCGGGTGCGGGACGAGTCGATGATGTCGTCGTGGATCAATGCGCAGGCCTGGATCAACTCGAGTGCCGAGCACGCACGCAGTACTGCGTCGGCGCGGTCCCCGGTGGGCTCACCGCCCGCGCCGAGCCACGCGGTCCACGCGAAGGCCGGGCGCATGCGCTTGCCGCCGCGTAGTACGAACGCCTCGAGGTCGGCCACTGCGGCCGGGTAGCCACCGCCGACGCTGTCGACGACCGCACGACGCGAGGCGAAGAACTCCGCGAGCTTCGCATCGACGGAATCCCGTAGTGACGTCGCATTCACGGACACAGAGTTGGTGGGCGCGGACAGGTCTCCGGACAGGACGATCCTCCAAGGTCTTCGTGGGAAAGACGCGTTACAGTCCCACAGTAATAGGCACCCGAACCCGGCACCGACGAGCAGCGAACTACGCCGTCGGGGGATGCCCAGCGGGCCGGCGGCGCAGCGCAACCTATGATCTTCGGGTGAGCGAAGATTCCGTCAGGGGGCGGTCGAGCCGAGGATTCGTGACGAGGACGCCGTCGATCGTCGACCGATTGCGGACCGAACCCGAAGCGAGGATCCCGTTCTCGGTGGAGTTCTCGCCCCCGCGCGACGAGGCTGCCGAGGCCAGGTTGTGGCGAGCAGTGCGAGAGTTCGAGCAACTCCAGCCCGCGTTCGTGTCGATGACGTACGGCGCAGGTGGTTCCACCCGCGATCGAACGGTGCGCGTCACCGGTCAGATCGCCGAGGAGACGACTCTGCTGCCAGTGGCGCATCTCACTGCCGTGTCGCACAGTGTCGCCGAGTTGCGCTCGATGGTCGGGTCGTACGCCGACCGCGGCATCACCAACATCCTCGTTCTTCGCGGTGACCCCCCGGGCGATCCACTCGGCGAGTGGGAGAAGCATCCCGAGGGAGTCGAGTACGCGGAAGAGCTGGTGCGCATGGTCCGCGAACTGGGCGACTTTCACGTCGGAGTGGCGTCGTTCCCGGAAGGCCATCACCGCGCCGACGATCTCGAGCAGGACACCAGGTGCCTCGTCGGGAAGCTGCGTGCGGGAGCGGAGTATTCGATCACGCAGATGTTCTTCGACGTGGACGACTACCTGCGGCTGCGTGATCGCGTCAGCGCATACGACCCCGAGCAGGGTGCCAAGCCGATCATCCCCGAGATCATGCCCATCACCTCGCTGCGTTCGGTGCGCCGGATGCTCGAGCTCTCGGGCACGACATTGCCGTCGCATCTGGACGAGAAGTTCACTCGCGCAGCAGGATCCGGAGCCGAGGAAGACAAGGCCGCGGTTCGAGAGGTGGGTATCGAGCTCGCCACGAACATCGGCGAGCGGCTCATCGCGGAAGGTGCGCCCGGGCTGCACTTCATCACGTTGAATTTCGCGCGCGCGACACGTGAGGTCCTGAGCAACCTGGGGCTGGCAGCCGCGCGCGTCTGACTTGCGATCGGCGTTACGACGTCGGCATCGGACGCGACTTCCAACTCAGCGCGCCGCGGCGTCGTCGCACGTGGGATTCCGCAACGAGCCCCACGAAGGCGAGAATCGACAGCGGGTGCACCGCGGCGTCGACGACGTCGCGAGCGCCGAATCGGGGTCCCGACTCGCGCCGACGAGATGCCACGCGCGAGATGGTCCCGGCGAGGTAACCGACGACACCCAGTCGCCGCGTCGAACCGGAACCGAAGACTGCCGCGACCGGCGGCAACAGGTAGACCGTACTCAGCGCAAGGGCAGCCGTGGCCGAACCGACGGGCCCACCGAACTCGTTCCACAGCCACCGGCTGTAACCCGCCCGAACATCGGCGGCCGAGCGGTACATCCGGCACCGTACGAACCCGGCACCGGAGGCAACCGACGTCGAGAACCCGCGTCGACGCAGGACACGCGCGATGTCCAGATCCTCGGTGGCACTCGACGCGACGCAGCTGTGGCCGCCGACGACGCGATACGCGGCGGCATCGAACGCCATGAACTGCCCACAGGCGACGGCCATCGACGGCAGCAGCGTCGCATTGCCGACCGGCACGGGCAGCGTCGACATCCACGACCACGCGAGCAGCGGTTGAACGAGGCGTTCGGCGAGACCACCCGCCACCTGCTCGGGCCAGGGGCACATCAGAGCGTCGCCGCGGCGGCGCAACCTCCTCGCCGCGGCGGCGAGGGCCTCGGGTTCGAGCCGGACATCCGCGTCGACGAACATGACGATCGTCGTATCCACGTCGACCGAGTCGGCCAGTTCGGCGCACGCGGCGGCTTTACCCGTCCATCCGGGCGGCGGCGACGCGTGGGAGGTCACGACGCGGAATCGCGGATCGCCGTTCGCCGCGGTGACGGCAGCGGCTGCCGTTCCGTCGGTCGAATCGTCGTCGAGGACGACGACCTGCAGGTCGGTGCAGAATCGTTGACGCGTGAGATCGCCGATCAACGCAGGCAGCGTGTCGACTTCGTTGCGCGCGGGGATGCACACTGCGACCCGTTCGGTGACGTCACGGCTCGGTCGACGCAAACCCGGCACGAACAGCGCATTGAACACCGCGACGGCAGCGGAGGTGGAGGCGAGAACGGCAGTCGCCCGAGTCGCCCGGGTCAGGACCGTCATTCGGCGAGATCTGTCGTGCGGGACGAGATGGGGGCGATCACACCGACGTTCGGTCGTTCGACTCGCCCGTCTCGGCAGCGCGCTTACGACGGTTGCCCAACGGTGGGTTCCGCGACACCCAGGCCATGGCACCGACGATAGCGGCCACTCCGACGGTCACGCCGCCCACGATGCCCGCCCAGCCGGCGAAGCTACGAGTGTTGGGGTCCGGGTAGTTGACCTCGGCACGCACCGAGGTGACTTCGCCTGCCGGCAGCTTCCACGAGATCGAGTTGTCGCTCTCGCGAGTGCCGTTGGTGGTCCCGATACGGGCGGGAAATGCAATAGTGAACTGCACGTCGGACCCCTGGACCGGTACCGACGACAGGTCGGCGTTACCGGCGAGCGTCACGGTGTCGCCCGAACGCTGCAGGGTCAGCTGAAACGATCCGGCCGCGTTCTGGAAGATCGAACCGAGTGTCTGAACATCACCGAACGAGAGGTCGTCGAAGATGGCCTGCGACCCGACGTACCCGTCCTGGTTGTACGGCTCGACGCGGACCTTGTCCTCGATCGAGGAGGGCACCACGAGTTCGGGGCCGGTGTCGGTGTCGGAGGTGGGGACCGTCGCCGCGACGATCTGACCCGCCACCCGGTCGTTGGCCGACACACCCATCGTGACCTGGACCCGCAAGCAGCCGGCCAGCATCGGCGCGACCAGCAGCGTCAGGGCGAGCACCGAGAGAACTCGGCGTCGGCGGGTACGAGCGGATGTTCGTGATGTCGACTGCACAGCGACATCGTGCCAGGGCGTCGCGTCGGTGTCAGTCGGCAGGGGTTGCCATCGGTGCGTGTCGGCTACGTAGAGATCCGCGACGACGTGCGATCCACAGCAACGGGATTCCGACACTACCCATGACGACGAATCCGTAGACGGCCGAGAATCGTAGTTCGGGGCCGTCGAGGAACACCGCGTGCGCGAGCGCCGAACCCAGCCACGTCCACAGGAACAGCCCGAGGGGAACGACGTCGTCGGACGCGCGCGGGGCCACCACGCGGTTCACCGCTTCCATGACTGCGGCCATCAATGTCGCCACCAACAGCCAACCCGCGTAGTTGGTCAACGGGATTGACGACACACCCGGCAGTCCGACGGCACCGGACGTCCAGGTCCACTGGCCGTCGGTGACCATCTGAGGATCGAGATACAGGTCCCAGCCCACCATCCCGACGGCGACTGCGGCGATTCGGAATGCAGACGCTCGGAGCCGTGTCGCACCGAGATGGCCGACGATGAACGTGACCGCGCACCAGATCGGATAGAACCCCGCCGTCCAGGCGAGTGGAACCACCACGGGGACCTCGAACAGGCTGGGGCCGAGTCGATTCTGCGCGTAGAAGTACTCGCCGAAGGGAAACCCGGTGGCCGTGCCGACGAGCTCGGACACGAATCCCGTTCCTGCAGTCAGGATCACGAGAGCCGCCGCCCACAGCTTTCCGCGGTACAGCACGGCGTGCGCGATCGACGCCA
The DNA here is from genome assembly GCF_002258575.1 of Rhodococcus sp. 05-2254-5. Lineage (NCBI taxonomy): Bacteria > Bacillati > Actinomycetota > Actinomycetes > Mycobacteriales > Nocardiaceae > Rhodococcus > Rhodococcus sp. 05-2254-5. The sequence continues at coordinate 427,279 of NZ_NOZG01000002.1, forward strand.
GCGCGAGTAGCGCGACCACCGCGATGGTCACCGCGTCCCGCGTCGAACCCGATACGAGCGGATAGCAGATCTGGGCGGCGACGGCACCGATCGCGAAGACCGTCGGGGCAATCTTCATGCTCGTCTCCTGCTGAAGAATGCGCGACGACGCCCCGCGCGTGCGTCCGCGAGTGCGATTCTCGCCGCCGAACGGCCGCTGGCCGCTGTGACGCCGCCTCCCGGGTGAGTCGACGCGCCGGTGAGATAGAGACCGTCTGCTCCGGGAACGCGGTGGCCGGCCAGTTGGGGATGAGGACGCCACATCATCATCTGGTCCAGTGACATGTCCAGGTGCATGATGTTGCCTCCGATCAGTCCGAGTTCCTGCTCGATGTCCGGCGGCGACTGTACGTACCGATCGAGGACCGACGCGGCGAATCCAGGGGCGTAGCGATCGAGCTCGGCGACGATTCGATCACCCTCGACCTCGGCCAAAGAACGTTGCCCCGGTACGTTCGAGCGCCACCGGCGGCCATCGGCGAGAGTGTGCGGATGCCACTGCGACCACAGGGAGATCTGATGCTGACCCGGCGGCGCGATCGTCGGATCGAGGGCGCTGAACGACATGCCGAGAACAGCGGGTTTCGGCGGCAGCTCCCCGGCGAGAGCGTGCCCGTGAGCCAACCGCAATTGCGCGCGGTCGCGGACGAGCAGCGCGAGACCGTGGGTACCGTCCTCGATGCAGTCGGCGCTCGGGTACTGCGGCAGCGCGTCGGTGGCCAACCGAACCGCGGTACCGATCCCCGGACCCACCCGAATGGTGGAGCGCCACCGGGCCAGCTGCGCCGCGTCGTGTCCGCCCTCCGCCAGCAGGTCGAGCGTGGTCAGGATGTGACACCCGGCCACGACGATCGTGCTGTCGATCTCCCGTCCCGACGCGGTCCTCGTCGTCCAGCCGTGCGCGCGACGCGTCAGCGATACGGCGGCATCGCCGAGCGTCAGCGCTGCCCCGTCCCGGTGCAGCCGGGCGATCATCGCCTCGGTCAGTGCGCCGCTACCGCCGACGGCGCGGCCCGGTGGGAGCGTGTGCATCAGAGCCGCGAACCCGACCATCGGGGCGGTGCCGGGCTCGGACATCGGCGGGCCGGACTGCGCTCCGAACCATGCCAGCGCAGCCTTGAGTCGCTCGCTCGTGAACATTTCGTCCAGCAGGGAATCGCCGGTGGCAAGAAACTCGCGCGAGAGCGCGCTGCCGCCGTCGGGCGCACCGAGTCCCCAGAAGGATCGGAGCAGTTTGGACCCGGTGGGCGGCCCACCGAATGCGCGCATGGTGCGTTCGCTGCGCGGACCCCACACCGAGACGAAGGAACGGTAGGCGCGCGCATCGACGGGCCCGCAGGCGGCAGCGATGGACTCGCACGTTCGATCGAGGCTGCGATGGAAGACGATGGCGCGTTCGGCGGTGTCGACGTCGCCCGGGGCGAATGCCCACGGATCGCAGTCGATGTAGCGCAGCCCGAACTCCTCGAGTCCGAGCTCTTCGACGATCCCGGTGTGCCTGATCATGATGTGCGCGGACGAGCCGCGGTCGACTCGATGGCCGGGGAAGCGCTCCACCGTCGACACCGCACCGCCCGCGACGGTGTCGCGTTCGACGATCTCCACCGACATTCCGGCATCGGTCAGGTAGCAGGCAGAAGTCAGGGCATTGTGGCCGGAGCCCACCACCACAGCATCGATCACACCTTCAGGCTACGGGCCCGTCGAGCGGCAACCGGCGGCCCAGCACCGCGAAGGGGCGCCGGTCGCCGGCGAACGTGAAGTGCCGCAGTACGTCCTCGAAGCCGAGCCGTCGATACAACCGCCAGGCGCGGTTGTCCTCCTGCGCGACCTCGGGTGTGGACAACATCACAGAGTGCGCTCGAACACCGTCGAGCAGCCTGCGACAGAGACGCCCGCCGAGTCCGTGTCCTTGCGCGCTCGGTAGTACGTGCAATTCGGTCAGTTCGAAGTAGTCGCCGAGGGTGGCGTCGACGTGCTGTGTCGAGTGTCCGGCGCGGCGCAATCCGTCGCGGACCTGCTGATGCCACCACTGATGGTGCGCGCCGTGATACCCGTACGCAACGGCGACCAGCGTGTCCGGCTGCGTCTTGTCGGGATTGGGCACCATGGCTCCCACCGCTCGCCAGCCCGGCCGGTGCAGATGCTCCGTCCACATCGGTGCGCGGCTGTGCTCGGTTCCGCGGGGATATCCCATGGCCTCGACGTAGATCGCCAGAGCTTCGAACAAGCGCCGACGGAATTCCTGGGGCGTCAGATCGACCACGTAGGGGGTTGTCTGCGCATCGGTGACGACGGTTCTCACCCTTTCTTCGGCAACTTGTCGGTGGGCACAGCTATATTGAATGTGTCGAACGGGTGTTCGATGATCGGGGCCGAGCGCGCCGGTGGATCACCTCGACGAACGAGGCGGATTCTCCCGGAGTTCGACTGTAAGGCTTCATCACGGTTCCAGGCGTGTCGGTAGCGCGCCCGGAGATTCGAACTGGAGGTGTTCGAGTATGACGATGACGAAGACATTCGATGTCGGCGTGCGGTCGCCGGTGTCGCGTCAGGCGCAGGTCCTGCTCGGTCGAGCCGATGCGTTGCTGTCCGAATCCATCGGTGAGCGCGATGCGGGGGACCGCTTCCTCGGAAGCTACATCGCCGCACTCAAGGGTGCTGCCGCAGTCCTGGCATCGCTGCCCAATTCGATCGGCTCGCGGCCACGTTCACGCAACGCCTGGGTTCTGATGGCGAAGGCTGCGCCGGATCTGGCGATCTGGTCCGAGTACTTCTCGTCCTTCTCCGCAACCCGCGCGGCAGTCGAGGCGGGTGCCTCGTCCGCTGTCGGAGACGTCGACGCCGACGACTTCTATCGACACGTCAGTCGTTTTCTGAACGCGGTCGAGGACCGGTTGGGCGGTCAGTCGAGGTTCCAGCCCGTCGATCCGATGGCGGCACCGCTGTCCGCATAGCCCGCCGCGTCGATTCCTCGAGTTCGAACGGACGTGAACGGCCACGTCACACGGTGTTCGACAAGTGTTTCCGAGACGTCCGTCTCGAAAACTTGGTCGTTTCTCAGGAACACATAGTGCGAGTAGGTGGTAAGCGGTCGATTCAGCTCGTATCATCGTCAGTAGGTAGCCGCCAAGGTCAGCTTCCCGTCGCTTCTGAACCGAAACGACTCTCATTATCTGTGCAGGGGGAGGTACCGTGCCACTCTCCGAGCACGAGCAGCGCATGCTCGATCAAATCGAGAGCGCTCTCTACGCCGAGGATCCCAAATTCGCGTCCCATGTGAGGGGCGGTCGCGTTCGCGCGGCGTCGAGCAAGAGGCGTTTTCAGGCTGCCGCGTTGTTCGTCGTGGGACTCGTGTTGCTCGTCGCCGGTGTAGCACTGTCGACGAACAGTCTGGGTTTTCTCGTCGTCAGCCTCATCGGCTTTCTCTTCATGTTCGGTGCCGGGGCACTGTTCTTGTTCGGCGGCTCCAAGAAGGGAGCTGCCGCGACCGGCGAAGAAGGTAGCGCAAGCGACCGAGCCGGCACGCAAGGTCGTAGTGCTCAGCCGAAATCGAGTGGTGGCCGCAAGGGCGGCAGCTTCACCTCTCGAATGGAAGACCGTTTTCGTAAGCGGTTCGATCAGGAGTGATATGACTCCGCCGTCCGGATCTCCCTGGGCCTGACGGTCACCCACCACAACTTCACCGATTCGACAGCAGCACCTCACCCTCGGGTGAGGTGCTGCTGTCGTTCCACGGCTCTTCGATACGGCGAGCATTCCGTAGCCCCTGTCGCGCGGCGTGCTCGATCAAGTGCGCCCCAGCGACGACGCGGGGCGATCGTTCCCGTGCGGTGGTTCCGGGGTGGTGGTTCCCGGGTGGTGGTTCCGGGGCGAACTCCCCACTTCCCCCCACAGCCGCCATTGTCCCCACTTCACCCCACCCAGTCCCCACTTTCAGGGTCCAGCTGCGCTTGTCAGGCGGGTTGTCGCACAAAGTGCCTGCTCGCGACGCCGCGCGCCCCGGGGGATTGCGTCGGCCAGATCAGGGCCGACGTCGAACGCGGCAACCTGAACGGGCAATCTTCTTGCGTCTGAGCTGCGGATATGTGGTTGTCCACAAAGTTTTCGGGCTGTGAATGGTTCGAAGTGGGGGAGAGTGGGGTAAAGTGGTCCGCAGCGGAGAGTCGAGGCTGGAGGTGGCGAGTGTTTCTCGGTACCTACACGCCGAAGCTCGACGACAAGGGTCGACTCACGTTGCCGGCCAAGTTTCGGGACGCGCTTGCGGGAGGTGTCATGGTGAGCAAGGGGCAGGATTTCAGCCTTGCTGTCTACACCGCGGCAGACTTCGCAGAGCGTTCTCGAAAGTTGACGGCGGCCTCTCGTGCCAACCCCAAAGCCCGTGCCTATGTGCGCCAGTTCTTTTCGGGAACCGACGAACAGCGGCCGGACGGACAGGGCCGTATCACCATCAGTCCCGAGCACCGTCGGTATGCGGGACTCGAACGCAACTGCGTGGTGATCGGATCGATGGACTTCATCGAGATCTGGAACGACGAAGCCTGGGCCCGCTACTCCGCCGAGAACGAGCAGGATTTCTCCGACGCGTTCGACGAATCCCTCGGAGGGATCTTGTAGACCACCGAGGCCGGCTGCGAGTGCAGCGAGGCCTCTGCCCGATCAGAACCCTGACGTTCTTCCCCAACGCCAGGTTTCGCAGATCAGGACCCTGACGTTCTTCCCCAACGCCAGGTTCCCTATCGGACAGGGACCTCGAAGCATTCGTACCGGCCGCAATGGACGACCCGCAGGGCCCGGACCCGGGCGAGAAGTACGTATACGCAACCGGGAGGGACCATGACGGAGGGAGCCGGGCCGGACGAGAACGACGCGTCCGCCGACCGCACTCACCGTCGCTCCGGCGGCCCGATCCACGTCCCCGTTCGACTCGAGCGTGCCGACGAGCTTCTCGGGCCCGCAGTGGAATCGGCGGACGACCCCGACACGACTCGGGTCATGATCGACGCCACGCTCGGACTCGGCGGTCACGCCGAACACTTTCTACGGAAGTATCCCGGTCTGCACCTCATCGGACTCGATCGCGATCCTGACGCGCTCGACAAGGCGGGTGCCAGACTGGCCCCGTTCTCGGATCGAACGACTCTGGTGCACACCACATACGAGGGCATTGCCGCCGCCCTAGACGAGGCCGGACTTCCCGCGACCTATTCCGTTCACGCCATCCTGTTCGACCTCGGAGTGTCGTCGATGCAGCTGGACGAGTCGGACCGCGGCTTCGCGTATTCCGTCGATGCACCGCTGGACATGCGGATGAATCCGACGCAGGGCATCACGGCAGCCGACGTGCTCAATACGTACTCGCACGGCGATATCGCTCGCGTGCTCAGCACCTACGGAGAAGAGCGGTTCGCAGGCAAGATCGCGTCCGCAATTCTGCGGCGACGTGAGCACACGCCGTTCACGACGAGCGGCCCGTTGGTCGAATTGCTGTATGCCGCAATACCGGCCGCGACTCGCCGCACCGGTGGGCATCCGGCAAAGCGAACTTTCCAGGCGCTGCGTATCGAGGTCAACGGGGAGCTCGATTCGCTCAAAGCCGCGGTGCCGGCCGGACTCGACGCCTTGGCCGTCGGCGGCCGCGTCGTCTTCATGTCGTATCAGTCGCTCGAAGATCGAGTTGTCAAGCAGGAGTTGGCCCCTCGGATCAAGTCTCGAAGTCCCGAGGGGTTGCCGGTCGAACTTCCCGGGATGGGTCCGGAATTTCGGCTGTTGACCAGAGGTGCGGAACGCGCCTCGGACGAGGAAATCGAAGTCAACCCACGCTCGGCCCCGGTGAGGTTGCGCGCCGCCGAACGGATTGCAAGGAGAGCGGAATGACGGTTCCAGGCACAACTGTTGGAACACAACGCAATCGGGTTCCGGCTACTCGACCCGAGCGGGCCGGCCGCGGTGGTCGGTCCGGAGCCGCATTGCGCGCCTACGAGCGCAGGCAGCAGCGTGCCTCGATACATACGTCGGATTCTGCTCGCGGTTCGGCGGCCTCACTTCGCCCGACGCTCAACGGCAGCGCCATTGCGGCTCGAATCCCGTTCGTAGCCTTGGTCATCGGTCTGCTTGCCCTCGGGCTCGGCTTGACGTTGTTGTTGACGACGCGCTCGGCGGGGGACTCCTACGACCTCAGTGCCGCCAAGGCCGTCAACGCCGAGCTCGCACAACAGCGTGCCTCCTTGCAGCGTGACGTCGAGCTCGCGGAATCTGCGCCCGAGCTCGCGCGCAAAGCCGCCGCGATCGGAATGGTCCCCGCCAAGAACCCCGCCCGCCTCGTCGTAGCCCCCGAGGGCGGTGTGCAGGTCGTCGGCACGCCCGCTCCCGCCGACGGTGCGCCGGTTGCACCCCTCGATCCGCCTCCCGCCACCGGCTCGGGGGAGGGCTCGGTTCCGAGTGCGTCGACACAGAATCCCGCACAACAGTCGGCGCAGTCGCAGACTCCGAGGAGTGCGTCGCAGCCCACCAGGCCGACGGGCACAGGTGACACCCGTGCCGCCACGCCGAGTGCGCCCAATGGTGCCGGAACTGCCGCGCTTGCTGAACAATTGGTTCCCATGAGCACCCCCTCGGCTCCCGCCCCCGGCGAATCCTCCGGTGACGAGCAGTGACCAGGCCGTCGCCTGCGTCACGTCCCCGGCCCGCAGATCGAGCGCGGCCGGGACGAAAGCGGTTGGACTCGTCCACATTTCGTTTTCGGCACGGCACGGGCCGCATCCTGATGTACGTGGCTTTGGCGGTCGTCGCGGCACAGTTGCTCTGGATTCAAGGATTCGATGCGCCGACACTGTCGGCCGAGTCCGCCTCGCAGCGCACCACCACCCTCGTCGATCCGGCGATGCGCGGCTCGATCCTCGATCGCAACGGAAACCCGATCGCTTTCACCATGGAAGCGAAAGCGCTGACGTTCCAGCCGGTCCGGGTTCGTAGAGAACTCGACGAGGCACGCGCCAAGGATCCGACGAAACCGGAAACCGACAAGTACCTCGACGACATCGCCGAGCGGATCCACAGCGATCTCGGTGACGTCGTCAGCAAGAAGGATCTGCTCGCGAAACTGAAGAGCAACGACGAATTCACCTATCTGGCACGGGGTGTGGACGCCACCGTGGCGTCGAACATCAGCAAGGAATTCAAGCAGGTCGGGCTCGAACGTCAGGACATCCGCGAGTACCCGGGTGGCTCGCTCGCCGCGAACATCGTCGGGGCCACCGGGTGGGACGGACACGGCCTGCTCGGGCTCGAGGATTCGCTCGACGCCACGCTCGCCGGTACCGACGGATCGCAGACCTACGATCGCGGTTCCGACGGGGCCGTCATTCCCGGCAGCTGGCGCGACAAGCAGCCCGCGGTCAACGGCTCGAACGTGGAACTGACCATCGACGCGGACCTGCAGTACTACGTACAGCAGCAGGTGCAGCTGGCGAAAGATCTGTCCGGGGCCAAGAATGCGTCTGCCTACGTTCAGGATTCGCACACCGGCGAAGTGCTGGCCATGTCGAACGACAACACGTTCAACCCCGGAATCGGCGTCGGAAACAACGAACGGACCAAGGAGATGGGCAATCTGCCCGTCACGACGCCGTTCGAGCCCGGTTCGGTCAACAAGATCATCACTGCTGCAGCCGCTATCGAGTACGGGCTCACCACACCCGACGAGGTGCTGCAGGTACCGGGCAACATCTTCATGTCCGGTGTCTCGGTCCGGGACGCCTGGGAACACGGAGTTGCGCCGTACACCTCCACCGGAGTGTTCGGTAAGTCCTCCAACGTGGGGACTCTGATGCTGGCCCAACGTGTCGGCGAGGATCGGTATGCCGACATGCTGAACAAGTTCGGCCTGGGCCAGCGCAGCGACGTCGGCCTCCCCAATGAGAGCGCAGGCAGCGTGCCCAGCCGCGATCAGTGGTCGGGCGGTACCTTCGCCAACCTGCCGATCGGGCAGGGTCTGTCGATGACGCTCCTGCAGATGACCGGGATGTACCAGGCGATCGCCAACGACGGTGTGCGCATCCCGCCTCGGATCGTCGCGGCAACGGTGGACGCCAACGGCGAACGAACCGAGACACCGCGACCCGACGGGGTGTACGTGGTCAGTCCCGATACGGCCAAGACGGTCCGCAACATGTTCCGGTCGGTCACCCAGGACGACAACGGAAATCAGCGCGGTACCGGAGTCGCCGCTGGTGTCGAGGGCTACCAGATCAGTGGTAAGACCGGCACGGCCCAGCAGGTCGATCCCGAGTGCAAGTGCTACTCGAACTCGAAGTACTGGATCACGTTCGCGGGTATCGCTCCGGCCGACGATCCTCGCTACGTGATCGGGATCATGCTGGACGCGCCGTCCCGCAGTGCCGACGGCTCGGGAGGGCAGTCGGCCGCACCGCTGTTCCACAACATCGCCAGCTGGCTGTTGCAGCGCGACAGTGTTCCGATGTCCGCAGACCCGGGCCCCAAGTTGGTTCTTCAGGCCGACTGAGGCTCGAATCTGTCGGTCCGGGAATCGGGGCGGCAGCATGCCGATCACGGTCGCCGGTAATCTGACACATCGGCTCGAGGCGTGTTCGTCGATCAGCCACCGCAGCGTGTTCGAGCTGACGCAGTGTGCGGTGGCAGTACAGAGGAAGGGAGCAGGAGTGACTGTGTCATCGGATTCACAACCCGCTCCGGGGTCTCGGCCGGCGAATCCGCCGCACACCGACGTATCCGACGTGGCGTCCGCTGTCGGTGCAACGATCGAGTGGGGACACCTCGACGGAGTGCAGGTCACCGGAATCGATCTGCGAGCGCAGTCCGTTCGTCCCGGCGATCTCTTCGCCGCGCTACCCGGATCCGCTCGGCACGGAGCCGAGTTCACCGCCGACGCGATCGAGCGGGGTGCAGCGGCGGTCTTCACCGACCCATCCGGTGCCGACATCGTCCGCCGCGTGCTCGCCACCGCCGATCGCCAGGTTCCTGTCCTCGTGCACGACCGACCACGCCAGGTGCTCGGAACCGTGTCCGCCCTCGTCTACGGCAATCCGTCGTCGAAGATGACGGTCGTCGGAATCACCGGCACGTCGGGCAAGACGACGACCGCGTACCTCGTGGAGGCCGGCCTGACAACCGCCGGCCGCCGTTGCGGACTGATCGGCACGATCGAGACCCGCGTAGTGGGCCGGCACGTACCGAGCGCTCTCACCACCCCCGAGGCTCCGCAGTTGCATGCGCTCTTCGCCGTCATGGTCGAGGCCGGAGTCGACACCGTGGTGATGGAAGTGTCCTCCCATGCGTTGTCCCTCGGCCGAGTCGACGGCACCGACTTCGCGGTCGGCGCGTTCACCAACCTGTCCCAGGATCATCTCGACTTCCACGACTCGCTCGAGGACTACTTTCTGGCCAAGAGCCGGCTGTTCGGGGTCGATTCGCCGGTACGGGCAGACACAGCGGTCGTGTGCGTCGACGATGCCTGGGGAGTGCGGATGGCCGATATCGCCCGGTCGGCAGGATCCACGGTCGTCACGGTGTCCACCGGTGCCGACTCGCAGTGGACCGTCTCCGAGTGGGCCAAGCACGACGACGGAACGCAGTCGTTCACCGTTGCCGATCCGAACGGAACGTCGTTGCCGGTGTCGGTACGTCTGCCGGGTCGCTACAACGTCGCCAACGCCGTGCTCGCGCTCGCGACCTGCGAAGCGGCAGGCGTGGATGCCGCGACGGCGGCGCCCGGAATCGCGACCGTCGACGTGCCCGGTCGAGTGCAACGAATCGATCGTGGCCAGGACTTCCTCGCGGTGGTCGACTACGCCCACAAGCCCGCTGCGGTCGAAGCGGTGCTGGCGACTCTGCGAGAGTCGTCCCGTGGACGTATCGCCGTCGTGTTGGGTGCCGGCGGGGATCGAGACACCGCCAAGCGCCCTCTGATGGGTGCGGCCGGAGCGCGCGGTGCCGATCTGCTCGTGGTGACCGACGACAATCCGCGCAGTGAGGATCCGGCAGCCATACGGCATGCCGTCGAAGACGGTGCACTGTCGGTGCCCGACGACGCTCGTGGCGAAGTACGAAATGTCGAAGGCCGCGCAGCGGCGATAGAACAAGCCGTGGCGTGGGCACGTGAGGGGGACGTTGTGTTGATCGCAGGTAAAGGACACGAGACGGGCCAGGAGGTGGCGGGGGTGAAGTATCCGTTCGACGACCGAGTGGTACTCGCATCGGCCATCGACGCACGACTGGTCACCACGAGCGCAGGCGCACGGTGATACCGCTCTCGATCGCTCGCATCGCCGAGATCGTCGGCGGCGAACTGCACGACGTAGCGGACCCGACGGTGCTGGTCGCCGGGCCGGTGGAGTTCGACTCACGCAAGGTCACACCCGGCAGTGTCTTTCTCGCCCTGCCCGGTGCCAAGGTGGACGGCCACGAGCACGCGGCCGACGCCGTGGCCGCCGGCGCTGCTGTCGTTCTCGCGGCGCGTCCGGTGGGCGTCCCGGCTGTCGTCGTTCGGCCGGCGCCGCACTCGAGCCGTGCGATGGCACTCGAACACGATCCGGAGGGGGCCGGCGCTGCGGTGCTGACCGCGCTCGGTGCGTTGGCCCGGGAATCGGTGCTCGAACTGACCGCGCGCCACGACCTGACCGTGGTGGGCGTGACGGGGTCGTCGGGCAAGACGTCGACGAAGGATCTCATCTCGGCGGTGCTGCGTCCGCTCGGATCCGTGGTGGCCCCACCCGGATCGTTCAACAACGAACTCGGGCATCCATGGACTGCTCTGCGGGCCGACGCCGATACCGACTTCCTCGCTCTCGAGCTGTCCGCCCGGGGAATCGGCCACATCGCCGAACTCGCCAGGCTTGCGCCGCCGCGGATCGGGGTGGTCCTCAACGTCGGAACCGCGCACCTGGGCGAGTTCGGTTCACGTGCCGCGATTGCGCTGGCCAAGGGTGAACTGGTCGAGGCACTGCCCGCTGCTGCGGACGGCGGCGTGGCGATCCTCAACATCGACGATCGTCTGGTCGCCGAGATGGCGACACGCACGAAGGCGGCCGTCGTCACCGTCGGACTCAACGCGGACGCCGACGTCCGGGCCGTCGACGTCGTGGTCGACACCGATGCGCGAGCGTCGTTCACCCTCGTGTGTGCGGCAGGCACAGCGCACATCACCCTGGCGGTGCACGGTGAACATCAGGTGGGCAACGCCCTGGCTGCCGCGGCCGTCGCGCTCGAGTGCGGGGCCGGCGTGGCCCAGGTTGCCGAAGCGCTCTCGACCGCGGTACCCACCTCGATCCGCCGGATGGATGTACGCACCCGCGCGGACGGCGTCACCGTCATCAACGACTCGTACAACGCGAATCCCGATTCGATGCGGGCCGCCCTCAAGGCGCTGGTGTCGATGTCGCGGCGAGACGACGGGCCGAAGCGGCGCAGTTGGGCGGTGCTGGGGGAGATGGGCGAGCTCGGCGGCGAATCGGTGGTGGAGCACGATGCGATCGGTCGGCTCGCCGTCCGCCTGGACGTCGATCGGTTGATCATCGTCGATTCGGGTCGGCCCACGCGTGCGCTGCATCAGGGCGCCGTCATGGAAGGGTCCTGGGGCGAGGAATCGATGCTCGTACCCGACCGCGAGACCGCCATCGCCGTGCTCGAGGACGAGGTTAGCGCCGGCGACATCGTTCTGGTCAAGGCCTCGCAGTCGGGCGCGATGTGGACCGTTGCCGAGGCCTTGTTGGCCGAACCGTCGGCCGACGCCCTGTTGGCCGAACCGTCGGAGGGCGAGCAGTGAGACAGATCCTGTTCGCCGGAGGGATCGCACTTGCAGTCGCAATTCTGCTGACTCCCGTGCTCATCAAGACCTTCTCGAAACAGGGCTTCGGCCAGGAGATCCGGGTCGAGGGCCCGGCGAGCCATCAGTCCAAGCGCGGTACTCCCACCATGGGCGGCGTGGCGATCCTGGTCGGGATCTGGGCCGGCTACTGGGGCTCGCACCTGATCGGCATCGGATACGACGCCGAGGGGCCGTCGGCCTCGGCTCTACTCGTACTCGGCCTGACCACCGTGCTCGGCCTCGTCGGCTTTCTCGACGACTTCATCAAGATTCGTAAGCAGCGGAACCTCGGTCTGAACGCCACCGGCAAGTACGTCGGCCAGATCACCGCGGCGGTGCTGTTCGCCATCCTGGTCCTGCAATTTCGCAGCGACGACGGATTGACTCCGGGCAGCACTCAACTGTCGTATGTGCGCGACATCGCAACGTGGTCGATGTCGGCTGCTGTCTTCGTGTTTTTTGTCTGTCTGCTGGTGATCGCGTGGTCCAACTCGGTCAATCTCACCGACGGCCTCGACGGGCTGGCGGCCGGGTCCATGACATTGGTCCTCGGGGCGTACACCGTCATCACCTTCTGGCAGTACCGGCAGGCGTGTGCAGGACCGGCCGGTCCTGCGCCGGGTTGCTACGACGTACGCGACCCTCTCGACCTGGCCCTGGTGTGCGCATCGGCGGCCGGTGCCTGCATCGGTTTCCTGTGGTGGAACGCCGCGCCCGCCAAGATCTTCATGGGCGATACCGGATCCCTCGCTCTGGGCGGCCTGATCGCAGGACTGTCCGTGGTCACCAAGACCGAACTGATCATGGTGGTCATCGGCGCGTTGTTCGTCGCCGAAGCAGCGTCGGTCGTCATCCAGGTCGCAGTGTTCCGGTCGAGTCGGCGACGCGTGTTCCGAATGGCCCCGTTCCATCACCACTTCGAGTTGGCCGGTTGGGCCGAGACCACGGTCATCATCAGGTTCTGGTTGCTCGCCGCGATCGCCTCGGCCGTCGGCTTGGCACTGTTCTACAGCGAATACCTCGCGGCTGTGGGCGGCTAGGCGATGACCGACGCCTCAACCGATCTGTCCTGGTTGCGCGGTAGTTCGGTGCTGGTCACCGGTGCGCGCATCTCCGGGCTGGCCGTCGTACGCCCACTGCTGGACCTCGGCGCACTCGTGACCGTCACCGACTCGAACCGAGCTGCGCTCGACGAGGCGTCGGCGCTCGGTGCTGCCATGGTGGTTCAGGACGATCTGCTCGCCGATCCGGACGCGATCGCGGCCTTTGCGCTCGTCGTCACCAGCCCCGGATTCCGGCCGGACTCCCCGGTGCTGGCTGCGGCCGCCGACCACGACGTCCCGGTGTGGGGCGACGTGGAGTTCTCCTGGCATCTCGACCGCGCCGAGGTGTACGGCCCGCGCGCTCGTTGGCTGGTGGTCACCGGTACGAACGGTAAGACGACCACCACCTCGATGCTCGCGTCGATCCTCGACACTGCCGGAATCGACTCCGTCGCCTGCGGAAACATCGGCCTCCCCATCGCCGACGCATTGCGCGGTACCCCACATCCCCGCGTGCTCGCGGTCGAGCTGTCGTCCTTCCAGCTGTTCTGGGCGCCGTCGGTTCGTCCCGCGGCGGGGGTGGTGCTCAACATCGCCGAGGATCACCTGGACTGGCACGGGGGCATGGACGGGTACGTCCAGGCCAAGGCGCGCGCGTTGAGCGGGGACGTCGCTGTCGTGGGACTCGACGACGCGGTGGCGGCCGGTCTGCGGGCGGGGGCACCTGCTGAGACGGTCGTCGGTTTCCGCCTGGACGAACCCGCCGCGGGCGAGTTGGGAGTGCGGGCGGGAATGCTCGTCGATCGTGCGTTCGGGGACGACGTCGAGTTGCTCCGGGCCGACGAGGTGGAACCGAGTGGCCCGTCCGGTGTGCTCGACGCGTTGGCCGCGGCTGCGTTGGCGCGATCGATCGGTGTCGACGCCGAGGCCGTCCGAAACGGATTGCGGACGTACCGGGTGGGACCGCATCGGGCCGCAGTGGTGCGTGAACTCGGTGGGGTGACGTTCGTCGACGATTCCAAGGCGACGAATCCGCATGCCGCGCGCTCGTCGATCCTCGCGCACGATCGGGTCGTGTGGATCGCGGGCGGGTTGTTGAAGGGTGCGGTGATCGACGATCTGGTCGTCGAGATCGCCGATCGGCTCGTGGCTGCGGTGGTGTTGGGCCGCGATGGGATGCAGATCGCAGAGGCTTTGGCGCGACACGCCCCCGATGTTCCGGTCGTCAGGCTCCCTTCGGGAGACGATGCTGGTGTGACTCATGAGGCTGAAGATGCAGATGCGGTGATGCGAGCGGCCGTCGACCACGCTGCGGGGTTTGCCGCCTCCGGCGATACCGTCCTGCTGGCCCCCGCGGCTGCGTCGTTGGACATGTTCGTCGATTACGGTCACCGCGGCCGAAGCTTCGCCGAGTCCGTCGAGCGCCTCGACATCGCCGCCCTCGGATCGCCGCGATCGTGACCACCGCAGCTCGACCGGCGCGTCCACCTCGTCGCACCACCACGCCGCGCACCCGAATCGGACTGTGGTTCGGTCGGCCGCTGGCGTCGTTCCACCTCATCGTCACGATCGCGGTGCTGCTCACCGTGCTCGGACTGGTGATGGTGCTGTCCGCGTCGTCGGCCGAATCGTTCGCAGCCGACGAGTCCGGCTACGCGCTGTTCACGCAACAGCTGATCGGTGTCGCACTGGGTGTGGTCGCGTTCTATGCGGCGCTTCGACTGCCGGTGCGATACCTGCGCAAATTGTCGTTCCCGCTCTTCCTGGTCTCGATCACGATGTTGATGCTGGTGTTGATCCCCGGTATCGGTGCCGAGCGTCAGGGCGCACGGCGTTGGTTCGACTTCGGTGTCGTCTCGTTCCAGCCGTCCGAGCTGGCGAAGGTCGCGTTGGTTCTGTGGGGAGCGCACCTGCTGGCCTCCCGTCGCAGCGAGCACGGCAACATCAAGTCGCTGCTGGTGCCGTTGCTGCCTGCGGGCCTGCTCATGTGTCTGCTCGTCGTGCTCCAGCCCAACCTCAGTACCGCGATCGCCCTGGGCATCATTCTCGTCGCACTGCTGTGGTTCGCCGGCCTCAACGCCCGGCTGTTCGGAGCAGTCCTGGTGACCGGTTTGGCTCTGGCGACCGTGCTCGCGTTCACCGCCGGCTACCGCTCGAACCGCGTCAAGGCTTGGCTCAACCCGGGGGAGGACACCCAGGGTCTGTCGTATCAGTCCACCCAGGCCAAGTACTCCTTGGCCGACGGCGGACTCTTCGGTCGCGGATTGGGACAGAGTCGCGCGAAATGGAGCTACCTCCCCAACGCGCACAACGACTTCATCTTCGCGATCATCGGCGAGGAGCTCGGCATGATCGGCTGCCTTGCCGTCATCGGATTGTTCGGTCTCTTCGTCTACACCGGCCTACGCATCGCGATGCGGTCGGTCGATCCGTTCCTGCGTCTGTTGACTGCAGGCGCAACGTGCTGGGTGTTCGGTCAGGCCATGATCAACATCGGTTATGTGGTCGGGCTGCTGCCGGTGACCGGTCTGCAGCTGCCGCTGGTGTCCTACGGCGGTACGTCCACGGCCATCACGCTGTTGATGTTCGGGATCATCGCCAGTGCGGCCCGACACGAACCGGAAGCCATCGCCGCGCTGCACGCCGGGCAAGAGGGTCGTATCGCCCGAGCTCTGAGATTGCCGCTGCCTGCTGTCTTCTCACCGAAGCGGGCCGCGATGGCACGCTCCAAATCCACCCGTCCCACGTTGGCGGCGCAGGATCGCACACGTCTCGAGTCCCGCAAGAACAAGGACGGCCGCGGGGCACGGTCACCCGAGCCCGGACGTACCCGGGTGTCGAGTTCACGGGTGGACACTGCCGGCCCCAACGGGTCGGCCAGGAACGCACCCCGTGGCCACGCCCGCCGTGCCGAGCCCCAACGCCGAGACACCGGCAGCGGGTACGCCGCCGGACCACGGTCGCCGTATCGGCCGCGTCCGGAACCGCAACCCGGTCGTCCGCCGGTCCGCTCGGGTGAGCGAGGATATCGACGGTGAAGCAGACATCGAGGCCGATATCCGTGGTGGTGGCCGGAGGCGGAACCGCCGGACACATCGAGCCCGCGCTCGCCGTGGCCGACGCCCTGCGCGAGCTCGACCCCACCGTCACCGTCACCGCCCTCGGCAGCAGCCGGGGGCTCGAAACGACACTGGTACCCGCCCGCGGCTACGCGCTGGAACTGATACCGCCCGTGCCGCTGCCTCGCAAGCCCACTCTCGACCTGGTGAAGTTACCGGTTCGGGTCGCACGGTCGGTGCGTCGAACCCGGGAGATCTTCGCTGCGGTCGAGGCCGATGTACTGGTCGGCTTCGGCGGTTACGTCGCGCTTCCTGCGTATCTCGCTGCCCGCGGTCGACTTCTCGGTCGCGGCGGCCGTATTCCGGTGATCATTCACGAGGCCAATGCCCGCGCCGGCATCGCGAACAAGGTCGGTGCACGCAGCGCCGAACGAGTCCTTGCCGCCGTCGCCGGATCTGGTATCTCTGCACCGGGGTCCGAGGATGCAGAAGTGATCGGAATTCCGGTGCGGCCCACCATCACCGGTCTCGATCGCGCAGCGATGCGGTCGCAGGCTCGCGCTCATTTCGGTCTGCCCGAACACGGGCCGGTGCTGCTGGTGTTCGGCGGTTCACAGGGCGCGCGTTCACTCAACGACGCAGTGTCCGGTGCCTCGGCCGCCCTTGCCGCCGCCGGCATCTCGGTTCTGCACGCACACGGTCCCAAGAACACACTGGACGTGGAGCAGAGCAATCCGGATGCTCCGTACGTCGCAGTGCCCTACATCGACCGGATGGACCTGGCCTACGCGGCGGCCGATCTCGCGATCTGCCGGTCCGGTGCCATGACGGTCGCCGAAGTCTCCGCGACCGGGCTTCCTGCCGTGTACGTGCCTCTACCGCACGGCAACGGTGAGCAGGAGCTCAATGCCCGTCCCGTCGTCGACGCCGGAGGTGGCATCCTGGTAGCCGACGCGACGCTGAGCGCGCAGTACGTGACCGACACGGTCGTCGCTTTGGTGGCCGACACCGAGCGCATCGCCGCGATGTCCCGTGCTGCGGCAGGAGCCGGTCACAAGGGTGCTGCGGCTGCCGTTGCGCAGATCGTGCTCGATACCGCGCACGCGGCGCGGCGCTGAACCGGGCGGCGGCGAGAATGCCACAGAACGAGGGAGACGTCCGCGTGACAACTGAGGGTGCGGCGATGTCGGAGTTGCCGGCAGAGCTCGAACGGGTGCACATGGTGGGAATCGGCGGTGCCGGGATGTCCGGGATCGCACGCATTCTGCTGGCGCGCGGTGGTCAGGTGTCCGGATCGGATGCCAAGGAATCGCGCGGGGTGTTGGCGCTGCGAGCCCGCGGTGCGCTGGTGCGAATCGGGCACGATGCAAGCGCGCTGGACATGATCGACGGCGGCCCCACCGTGGTCGTGACGACCCACGCGGCCATACCCAAGACCAACCCCGAACTCGTCGAGGCTCGCGATCGCGGGATTCCGGTGGTGTTGCGGCCCGCCGTCCTCGCGTCGTTGATGGAGGGGTACCGCACCCTGCTGGTGTCGGGCACGCACGGGAAGACGTCGACCACATCGATGTTGGTCGTCGCGCTGCAGCACTGTGGGTTCGACCCGTCGTTCGCGGTCGGCGGTGAGCTCAACGAGGCCGGCACCAACGCGCATCACGGCAGTGGCGGCGTCTTCGTCGCCGAGGCGGACGAGAGTGACGGTTCGCTGTTGCAGTACTCGGCGAACGTGATCATCGTGACGAACATCGAGGCCGATCATCTCGATTTCTTCGGTACGACCGAGGCCTACGTGAAGGTGTTCGACGATTTCGCCGCGCTGCTTCACCCGGGCGGTGTGCTGGTGGCATGCATGGACGATCCGGGTTCGGCAGCTCTGGCCCGCCGCGTGGTCGAGAAGAATCTCCCCGGAGTGACGGTGCTCGGCTACGGGTCGTCCGACGTCGACGCCGGACCGGTGGAGATGGCCGTTCGTCTGTTGGCCTGGGAGCCCGAGGACATCGGCGGCGTCGCGCAGTTGCAGATCGCCGGTGAGGACTCTGCCCGCACGGTTCGGCTGGGAGTACCGGGACGACATACCGCCCTCAACGCCCTGGCGGCGTTCGTGGCTGCCCGCCAGGTGGGTGCGGGGGTCGACGAGTTGCTGGCCGGGCTGACCGGATTCGGGGGAGTGCACCGGCGGTTCCAGTTCACCGGACGTGAGCACGGAGTCCGAGTGTTCGACGACTACGCCCATCACCCCACCGAGGTGCGGGCCGTGCTGACCGCTGCGCAGGCGTTGGTCGCGGGTCAAGCACTCGAGGGTGGCGAGCGGGGGCGGGTCGTGGTGGTGTTCCAACCGCATCTGTACTCGCGCACTGCGACGTTCGCCGAGGAGTTCGGTACCGCACTGTCGTTGGCCGACGAGATCGTGGTGCTCGACGTCTACGGCGCTCGCGAGGAACCCCTGCCCGGTGTGACCGGGGCCTTGGTCGCAGCGTCGGTGACCAAACCGGTGAACTACCAACCGGATCTGTCGTTGGTCGCCAAGCAGGTGGCCAATCTCAGCCGTCCCGGCGACGTGGTGATCACGATGGGTGCGGGCGACGTGACCATGCTCGGCGGGCCCATTCTCGACGCCCTACGTTCCAAAACCGATTTCGGTGCCACGACCGGCCGCGCGGTACCGAAGGATCGGCCGTCGACGTGACTCGTCGGTCCGATCGAGACCGCGCTTCCAGATCGGAACCCGTTGCCGGGCAGGGTGATTCGACGTCGTCGGTCACAGACAGGCAAGCTCGCGCGCAGGCCAGGGAAGAAGAGCGCGCTCGCGTGAAACGGTCACGCCGTCGCGCAGTCCTTGCCGTAGTGGCGGTTGTCGCAGTGATCGTCGGATCGGCAGTACTGGTCTACTTCACGCCGCTGCTGTCGGTTCGGACGATTTCGGTCGTGGGAGCCTCGTCGGTGTCCGAACAGGAGATCCTCGACCGACTCGAGGTGCCGACCGGCCTGCCGCTGGTGCGGGTCGACGCCGCGGCCGCGGCCCAGCGTGTTGCATCGATACCGGAGCTGGCATCGGTTCGGGTGCAACGGAAATACCCGTCCACCGTGCAGGTGACCGTCGAAGAACGTGTCCCGGTGGCGTTCGTCGATTCCCCCGACGGCGCTCACTTGCTCGATGCAACCGGCGTGGACTTCGCCGTCGCACCGCCTCCGCCCGGGGTGGTCCGACTGGTGACCGACAATCCTGTCTTCGGCGATCCGGTGACGAAAGATGCACTGGCTGTGCTCGATTCGCTGCCGCCGCTGATTCGAGGTCAGGTCGGCGAAGTGCGCGCGAGCACGTTGTCCGACATCTCGATCCTGCTGTTGGACGGGCGTACCGTCGTGTGGGGGAACAAGGACAACTCCGAGCGCAAGGGGGCGGTGGCGATCGCGCTGCTGTCGCAACCGGGTCAGATTTTCGACGTGTCCAGTCCCGATCTTCCGACCACGAAGTAGCGACGGGCCCTAAAGGCTCATATTTTCGGCGCGGCATCGGCGCGCCTAATGGCGATCGTGGCCGTCGGTGAATAGCGTTCCGAACAGTCGAGTACTTGACATAACTCTAAGCCTGTGGTTTAGGTTGAGGGTTTTCCACATTTTTCGAGCAACAATCCACGGAAGGCGAGAGCCCATGACGCCCCCGCACAACTACCTCGCCGTAATCAAGGTCGTCGGCATCGGCGGCGGCGGCGTGAACGCGGTCAACCGGATGATCGAACAGGGACTCAAGGGAGTCGAGTTCATCGCCGTCAACACCGACGCTCAGGCCTTGCTGATGAGTGACGCCGACGTCAAGCTCGACGTCGGCCGTGAGCTGACTCGCGGACTCGGTGCCGGTGCCGACCCCGAGGTGGGTCGCCGCGCAGCGGACGACCACAAGGACGAGATCGAAGAGGTCCTCAAGGGTGCCGACATGGTCTTCGTCACCGCAGGTGAGGGCGGCGGAACCGGTACCGGTGGCGCTCCCGTCGTCGCCAACATCGCGCGCAAGCTCGGCGCGCTGACCGTCGGCGTCGTGACGCGCCCGTTCTCTTTCGAGGGCAAGCGCCGTGGTGGCCAGGCCGACACCGGTATCCAGCAGCTGCGTGAATCCTGCGACACGCTCATCGTCATCCCCAACGACCGTCTGCTTCAGCTCGGCGACGCGGCCGTCAGCCTCATGGATGCGTTCCGCAGTGCCGACGAGGTCCTGCTCAACGGCGTTCAGGGCATCACCGATCTGATCACCACCCCCGGGCTGATCAACGTCGACTTCGCCGACGTCAAGGGCGTCATGTCCGGCGCAGGCAGTGCGCTGATGGGCATCGGTTCCTCCCGCGGTGAAGGCCGCGCGATCAAGGCCGCGGAATCCGCGATCAACTCGCCGCTGCTGGAAGCGTCCATGGAAGGTGCCCGCGGAGTGCTGCTCTCCATCGCGGGTGGCTCGGATCTCGGCCTGTTCGAGATCAACGAGGCCGCCTCGCTGGTCCAGGAAGCTGCGCACATCGACGCCAACATCATCTTCGGAACCGTCATCGACGACTCTCTCGGTGACGAGGTTCGTGTCACCGTCATCGCCGCCGGGTTCGACGGAGGAACGCCCACGCGTCGTCCGGTCGAGGCAGCGGCATCCACCCGTGGCCCGATCGGATCGGCGCGCTCGGGGGAGGTCTCCTCACGCTCCAACGACAGCTCCGAAGGCGCTGTGTTCCGCGACCCGGTCGGCGCACCCAGCGGATCGAGCCTGCCCCCGCTGAACTCGTCCAGCTCGTCGAACCGCGAATCGTCCAGTCGCGAGTCCGCAGCCGGTCACGGCCGGGATTCCGGTGGTCAGGGCCGCGAGTCGGTCGGATCCGGACGCCGCGTTCCCGTCGCCGAGGACGACGGCGAAGACGAGGTCGACGTACCGTCCTTCATGCGGCGGTGAGTGACTCCTTTCGGGTCAGGCGGGTGTCGACGACGCGAGCAGGCGGCGTGTCGGCCCCGCCGTTCGACACCTTCAATCTCGGTGACCACGTAGGCGACGACCCGGCTGCTGTCGAGGCCAACCGTCGGCGCCTCGGTGACCGGTTGGGTATGGGCATCGAACGCATGGTGTTCATGGAACAGGTCCACGGCCGCACCGTCACGGTGGTGGACGGGCCGGTGTCCGAGCCCGTTCCCATGACCGATGCGTTGGTAACGACGCAGCGCGATCTCGCGCTCGTGGTGTTGACGGCCGACTGTGTTCCGGTGTTGCTGTCCGACGAAGAGGCGGGCGTGATCGCCGCGGTACACGCCGGCCGCGTCGGTGCCCGCATCGGCATCATTCCTCGGGTACTTGCGTCGATGGTCGAGCTGGGCGCGGTCCCGGAGAGGATCGGGGCCTTCCTCGGCCCGGCGGCCAGTGGGCGTCAGTACGAGGTACCCGCACACATGCGTGCCGACGTCGACAAGCATCTTCCCGGGAGCGCGACGACGACGGTTCGGAAGACTCCCGGTCTCGATATCCCGGCAGGTGTGCGCGCGCAGCTGATTGCCGCAGGACTGCACGGAGTGGCTCAGGATCCCCGGTGCACCATCGAGGATCGCACCCTGTTCAGCCATCGCCGGGAAGGTTCGACCGGCCGTATCGCGAGCGTCGTGTGGATGGATTCCGCATCCGCAGACGAGGTTCCCGACTCCGGCCAGGAGAGGATGTCGTGAGCGAGCCCACCGACCGAGCTGCCGAGATCGCCGCCGCGTTGGCGTCGGTACGCGAACGACTGGCGCGAGCATGTGCGGACGCAGGTCGAGAAGACTCGACCGTGACTCTGCTGCCGGTGACGAAGTTCTTCCCCGCGTCCGACGTTCGGATCCTGTACGAGCTGGGCTGCCGTGAGTTCGGCGAGTCCAGAGAGCAGGATGCGTCGCCCAAGGTGGCCGAGACCGCCGAGGACTTCCGCGGTGATCCGCCGCGATGGCACATGATCGGGCATCTCCAGCGAAACAAGGCGAAGTCCATCGCTGCGTGGGCCCACTCCATTCACTCGGTGGACAGCGCTCGATTGGTCATCGCGCTGTCCAAGGCCACCGAGACAGCACTCGACGACGGCGCTCGGACGACGCCGCTCGACGTCCTCGTTCAGGTCAGTCTCGACGGCGATGTCCACCGCGGCGGCGTCGAACGCGGGGACCTGTACGAGTTGGCCGACGCGGTGTCGACCGCACCCGGCTTGCGTCTGGCGGGACTGATGGCCGTACCTCCGTTGGACGCCGACGCGGACGCTGCGTTCGGTGATCTCCAGGTGCTGCATCAGCGACTTCTGCGTGATCATCCCGATGCCCGCGAGTTGTCGGCCGGCATGACGGGGGACCTGGAAGCTGCTGTGCGACACGGATCGACGTGCGTGCGTGTCGGTACCGCAATACTCGGTGCGCGGCCGATAGCCTCCCAATAACAGTCCACGGATCACATCAGTCACAACAGACACTTGCGAACCTGGAGATGGACAGTAGACACGGCCACGGAAGGCAGAACGATGAGCACCCTGCACAAGTTCAAGGCGTACTTCGGCATGGTTCCGCTCGCGGACTACGAGGACGACTACCTCGACGATCCGGACACCCGCCGCAGTCCCCGTGGTGGCCGTGACGGTTACGACGACATCGACGATCGTGACTTCGTCAAGCCGTCGTTCGGTGGCTCGCGGCACGCGCAGGCCGACGACGACTACGACGATTACGAGGCCCCTCGCCCCGCTGCGACGCTCGCTCCGATCGGTGGACGCGCACGCGGCACAGCAGGACCGTCGACCCGAGGCGCTGCCACTCGTGGCGCGCTGGCGATGGACACCCGCATGGACGTGCGGGCCGAGACGCGACGCAGCCCGATCGTCGACGACGGCGGCCCACTCTCGAAGATCACCACCCTGCGCCCGAGGGACTACAGCGAGGCGCGCACCATCGGTGAGCGTTTCCGTGACGGCACTCCGGTCATCATGGATCTCGTCGAAATGAGCAACGCCGACGCCAAGCGACTCGTCGACTTCGCTGCCGGATTGGCCTTCGCGCTCCGTGGATCTTTCGACAAGGTGGCCACGAAGGTGTTCCTGCTTTCGCCGGCCGATGTCGATGTATCCCCGCAGGAGCGCAGGCGAATTGCGGAAACCGGCTTCTACAGCCAGCAGTGATCGTTTCTCCCCTTGGGGCGGCAAGTCGGAGCTGTGACCAGCGCACTTTGCTCAGCCCGGCGAAGTCAGGCAGAGTATAGCCGTGATCGTGTTCACGGTGATCAACATCGTATTGTTTCTTTTTTGGCTCCTTCTCATCGGTCGAATCATCGTCGAGTTCATCAGGACTTTCGCGAGAGATTGGCAACCGACCGGGCTGGTCGTCATCCTTCTGGAGGCGATCTTCACGGTCACCGACCCGCCCGTGAAGTTCCTGCGCAGGATAATTCCGCCGCTCAACCTCGGTGGTGTGCGACTGGACCTGTCGATCATGGTCTTGCTGTTCGTCGTGTTCATTCTGTGGAATGTGACCAGCAGCCTCGCGGCCTGAGGCCGAAGATGGAATGTTAGAACTCGGGACCCAGCGCAAGCTGCGTGTCCCGTGTGACAGAATGGACGCCAGTTACAGTTTGATTGTTCTGCACTCGCGCGGAATGGCATATAACTGAATGCTTGCTCTACCGCCCCAAGACGCGTGAAGGGATCCTTCCATGCCGCTGACTCCAGCTGATGTGCACAACGTTGCGTTCAGCAAGCCGCCCATCGGTAAGCGCGGTTACAACGAAGACGAGGTCGACGCATTTCTCGACCTCGTCGAGCAAGAGTTGTCCCGACTGATCGAAGAGAACGCCGACCTGCGCCAGCGCGTCGGTGAGCTCGACCAGGAGCTTGCGGACGCCAAGAACTCTGCGCGCCAGAGCCCACAGTCGGCTCCGGTCGCCGCACCGAAAGCCGAGCCGCAGCGGCCGGTCGATCCCCCCAAGCCGCCACCAGTGGTTCAGCAGCCCGCGCCGGTCGCTCCCGTGGCCGCAGCACCGCAGCAGAGTGGCGACTCCAACATGCAGGCCGCGAAGATTCTCGGTCTCGCGCAGGAGATGGCGGATCGCCTCACCGGCGATGCGAAGACCGAGTCCGAGCAGCTGCTCGGCAATGCGCGCACCAACGCCGAACGGCTGGTGTCGGATGCCCGCGCTCGCTCGGAGTCGATGATGTCCGAAGCGCGGCAGAAGTCCGAATCGCTGCTCACCGATGCACAGACTCGCTCCGAAACCCAGCTTCGCCAGGCCAAGGAGAAGGCCGACGCATTGCAGGCCGACGCCGAGCGCAAGCACACCGAGATCATGGCGACGATCAACCAGCAGCGGTCGGTGCTGGAAGGTCGCATCGAGCAGCTCAAGACGTTCGAGCGCGAATACCGGGTGCGCCTCAAGTCGTACCTCGAATCGCAGCTCGAAGAGCTCGAGAACCGTTCCTCGGCGCTGCCGGTGGACAACGGCCAGGACAACTTCAACCAGGACAATCAGACGTCCGGCTACAGCCAGTCGTACGCCAAGGGCAACAACTGACGCGATCGTTTTCCGACGCTGCCTCTCGGGGCAGCGTCGGGCTCGGTTGTAGCGTCGAGTGGTGAGCGAGGAATCCTGTGCTGATTCTGACTCTCGGCGCGGCGGCTGTCGGGTTCGGGTTCCTGGTGTTGGCCCTGATGACCGGATCGGTCGTCTGGGCCTGGGCCTGCATCGTGATCTGCATAGTCGGGGCGGTGCTGCTCCTGGTCGGGGCCCTGCTCGGGCGACGGCCACCGCCCGAGATCGACAGGTAGCATCTACGCGGTAGTACATCATGCGGTAGTGCATCAGTTCGACGGTTGTCAGACGAGAGAACAATCAGGCGTCGATCCGGCCATCACCGGGGAGCCTTCGGAAGAACGACAGTGACGATTCGGTCTGCAACGACCGAAATGGGCTGTTCAGTAGAACCGAACGGGTGAGCCCGTTACAGCTCGTGTGGAGAGGCTCGGTCCGACGGGTTCCATCGGTCCGAGCAAGCGGGGTGGTACCGCGGTACTCGGCGTCCCCATCGCCGAATGTCGTCCCCGTGCCAATCGATGTCGCGTCCTGTACGCGTCCGGCACGGAGGAGACAGATATGACAGATTCGAGCGCACGCCCCGAGAACGCGTCGTACCCGCTGGTGGATCTGGCCGAAGGTCGATCGGGAAGCGTTCCGTTTCCCGATCTCGAGCGCATCGTGCTGCACGAATGGGCCGAGGACGGCACGTTCCGCGCCAGCATCGACAACCGCGCCGATGCCGAGGAATTCGTTTTCTACGACGGACCTCCGTTCGCCAACGGCTTGCCGCACTACGGCCATCTGCTCACCGGGTACGTCAAGGATCTCGTGCCCCGGTTCCAGACCATGCGCGGCAAGAAGGTCGAGCGTCGTTTCGGGTGGGACTGCCACGGCCTTCCCGCCGAATTGGAAGCGGAGAAGCAACTCGGCATCAAGGACAAGTCCGAGATCGACGAGATGGGCTTGGCGAAGTTCAACGCCTACTGCAAGCAATCGGTGTTGCAGTACACCGACGAGTGGCGGGATTACGTCACTCGGCAGGCGCGGTGGGTCGACTTCGACAACGACTACAAGACCCTCGACGTCGACTTCATGGAGTCCGTCATGTGGGCGTTCAAGACGCTCCACGACAAGGGCCTGATCTACCAGGGCTACCGAGTGCTGCCGTACAGCTGGTACGAGCAGACGCCGCTGTCCAACCAGGAGACCCGGCTCGACGACGCCTACAAGATGCGTCAGGATCCCGCGGTCACCGTCACCATGCCCCTGACGGCACCGGGCACACCCCTGGACGGCGCGAACGCACTGATCTGGACCACCACTCCGTGGACTCTGCCGTCGAACCTCGCGATCGCGGTGCATCCGGAGGTGCACTACGTTCAGGTCCGCGGTGCCGACGGTGAGCGTTACGTGCTCGCCTCTGCCCGACTCGCGCACTATGCGAAGGAACTGGGGGAGGAGCCGGAGGTGCTCTCGGAGCACACCGGCGCGGAGTTGGTCGGCCTCGCCTACGCACCGCCCTACGACTTCTTCCTAGGCCACGAGAATGCGCATCGCGTTCTGGAGGCCGATTACGTCACCACCGACTCCGGCACCGGAATCGTCCATCTCGCACCGGCATTCGGTGAGGAGGACATGGACGTCGCCACCGCGAACGGTATCGAGGTCGTGCAACCGCTCGATGCGGGCGGCAAATTCACGTCGTTGGTGCCGCCCTACGAGGGCCTGATGGTGTTCGACGCCAATCCGGTGATCATCAAGGATCTCAAGGCCTCGGGCCGCTTGCTGCGGCACGAGACCATCGAGCACTCGTACCCGCACAGTTGGCGTAGTGGTCAGCCGTTGATCTACATGGCGGTTCCGTCGTGGTTCGTCGCGGTCACCAAGTTCCGTGATCGGATGGTCGAGCTCAACCAGGAGATCACCTGGGTGCCCGAGCACATCAAGGACGGTCAGTTCGGCAAGTGGCTCGAAGGTGCCCGCGACTGGAACATCAGCCGAAACCGATACTGGGGCAGCCCGATCCCGGCGTGGACGTCCGACGACCCCGCCTACCCTCGTCTCGACGTGTACGGCAGCCTGGACGAACTCGAGCGTGACTTCGGTGTGCGTCCCACCGATCTGCATCGGCCGTACATCGACGACTTGACGCGTCCCAACCCGGACGACCCGACCGGTAAGTCCACGATGCGTCGCGTTCCCGAGGTGCTGGACTGCTGGTTCGAGTCCGGCTCGATGCCGTATGCGCAGGTGCACTTCCCGTTCGAGAACGAGGAATGGTTCCAGACGCACAACCCGGGCGATTTCATCGTCGAATACAACGGTCAGACGCGCGGCTGGTTCTACACCCTGCACGTGCTCGCGACTGCACTGTTCGACCGGCCAGCCTTCAAAACCGTTGCTGCCCATGGCATCGTGCTCGGTGACGACGGTCTGAAGATGAGTAAGTCGAAAGGGAACTACCCGGACGTCAAGGAGGTCTTCGACCGCGACGGCTCGGATGCCATGCGGTGGTTCCTGATGTCGTCGCCGATCCTGCGCGGTGGCAACCTGATCGTCACCGAGCAGGGCATCCGCGAGGGGGTACGGCAGGCGCTGTTGCCGATCTGGAACGCGTGGAGCTTTTTGCAGCTCTACGCGTCGACGCCGGGGCAGTGGCGGACCGATTCTCCGCATGTGCTCGATCGATACGTGCTGGCCAAACTGTCCGCCACGCGGGATGCGATCACCGACGCGCTCGAAGGGAACGACATCGCCGGGGCGTGCGACGAACTGCGTACGTTCTGTGACGCACTGACCAATTGGTATGTGCGACGGTCGCGTTCACGCTTCTGGGGCGAGGACGCCGACGCGATCGACACCCTGCACACGGTGCTCGAAGTGCTCACCCGCATCGCCGCTCCGTTGTTGCCGTTGATCAGTGAGGTGGTCTGGCGCGGGTTGACCGGTGGCCGATCGGTGCACCTGACGGATTGGCCGACCGCCGACGAGTTGCCGTCCGACCCGGAGCTGGTCGACAGCATGGACGAGGTTCGTACCGTGTGCTCCACGGTGCTCGGTCTGCGTAAGGCACAGAATCTGCGCGTGCGGCTGCCGCTGCCCGAGGTGACCGTCGCGGCCGCCGACGCCGAGCGGCTGCGTCCGTTCCTCGACATCATCGCCGACGAGGTCAACGTCAAGAAGGTGGATCTGACCGAAGACGTCGCCGTGCACGGCAAATTCGAGCTCGTCGTGAACGCACGCGCTGCCGGGCCGCGAATCGGCAAGGATGTCCAGAAGGTCATCAAGGCAGTCAAGGCCGGTGACTGGTCGGAGGATGCCGACGGTGTCGTGAGCGCCGCAGGCATCGCGTTGCTGCCCGAGGAGTACACCCGCAGACTCGTTGCCGCGGAGCCGGAATCGACGGCACCGCTGCCCGGGAACGCGGGACTCGTGGTGCTCGATTCGGCGGTCACCGAAGAGCTGGAGGCCGAGGGTTGGGCCAAGGACCGCATTCGTGAGTTGCAGGATGCGCGTCGTAGCCACGGACTCGATGTGTCCGACCGTATCGACATCGTCATCGAGGTACCCGAACATCGACGGGCGTGGCTGGACGCTCATCGGGATCTGATCGCGCGCGAGGTACTCGCGTTGTCGCTGGTCGACGGCTCGGTCGGCGACGACGGCAGCGATCTCGGTGAGGGAGTTCGGGCAGCGATCACGAAGTCGTCGTGACCGAGGGCATATGAGCGAGGGGCACCGGGTCGTCGTGACCGAGGAGGAGGTGGTCGATGCCGTCCACGAGCGTCTCTCCGAGGCTCGCGGCGGCGTCGTTCCCATCGTCGCCGCCGGACATCCGGTGCTGCGTGCCCCGGCGCTGCGCTACACCGGTCAGCTCGGGCGTGATGTGTTGACGGAGTTGATCGAGGTGATGCGTGCGACGATGCACGATGCGCCCGGTGTCGGCCTTGCTGCACCGCAGATCGGAATTCCGTTGCAGATCGCGGTGATCGAGGATCTCTTCGATGTCGCGGTGGACGTCGCCCGGGTCCGGGAGCGCACCCCGTTGTCGTTCCGAGCGTTGATCAATCCTCGGTACACCCCGGTAGGGCGACGCACGGCCTCGTTCTACGAGGGCTGCCTCAGTGTGCTGGGGTATCAGGCCGTCGTGACCCGCGCCGCGGAAGTCCGGCTTGTGTGTAAGGACGAGACCGGCCGCGAGATCGACGAGGTGGTGCGTGGCTGGCCCGCACGGATCGTGGCCCACGAGAGCGATCACCTCGCCGGCACGCTGTACATCGATCGTGCACACACACGGTCGCTGACCACGACCGAGCAGTACTCCGCACGGTGGTCCGATCCCGGACCGGAGCGGGCCGCACGTGTGCTCGGCTTCGGTGCCGACGCCCCGTTCGAGCCGCCCGACGGCCGTCGTTGACCATGCCCGACAGTGTCGATCGGACTCTGCGGAGCCGGCGTTGGGTGTTGCATCTGGACATGGACGCGTTCTTTGCGTCCGCCGAGCAGCTGACGCGGCCGACGCTGCGGGGTCGGCCGGTGCTGGTCGGCGGTGCAGGCGGCAGAGGCGTGGTGGCCGGGTGCAGCTATCAGGCCCGGGCGTTCGGGGCTCGTTCGGCGATGCCGATGCACCAGGCCCGTCGACTCGTCGGTGCGAGCGCAGTGGTCCTGCCGCCGCGGTTCCCGCTGTACTCGGAGCTGAGCAGACGTGCCTTCGAGGCACTTCGGGTGCGCATGCCCGTGCTGGAACAGCTCTCGATCGACGAGGCCTTCGGCGAGCCGCTCGAGCTGGCGGGCGCGACGGTGGCCGAGGTCGAGCGCTTCTGTGCCGATCTGCGGGCGCTGGTACTGGCAGAGACCGGGCTCGTCGCCTCCATCGGTGCCGGGTCCGGGAAACAGATCGCCAAGATCGCGTCGGGTCTGGCCAAACCCGATGGAATCACGGTGGTAGCGCCCGGCATCCAGGCCGAGTTGATGGCCGATCTGCCGGTGCGCAAGTTGTGGGGGATCGGCCCTGTTGCCGGAGAACGGTTGCACCGGTTGGGGATCGACACCATCGGCAAGTTCGTGGCTACGCCCGAGTCGGAAGTGGCGTCGATTCTCGGTGCGACCATGGGCCCGAGCCTGCATCAGCTGGCGCGCGGCATAGACAACCGGGTGGTGGCCGAGCGGGCCGAGGCCAAGCAGGTCAGTGCCGAGACGACGTTCGCGAACGACCTGACGACTCTCGCTCAACTACGCCCGGCGATCGAGTCCATCGTCGAGTCGACTCATCGCCGGTTGCTGAAGGACGGCCGGGGGGCCCGCACGGTCGTGCTCAAGTTGCGTAAGTCCGACATGAGCATCATCACCAGATCGGCGACATTGCCCTACGCGACGGTGGACAAGCAGACGATCGTGGCCACTGCTCAGCGGTTGGCGGTCGATCCGCTGGATGTCGGACCGATCCGGCTCGTCGGTGTAGGACTCGCCGGTCTGTCCGCGGTTCGGCAAGGATCGTTGTTCCCCGAACTCGAGTACGAACCGGTTGCTCCGGTCCCGGACGAGCCGTTACCCGCGACTGAGGAGGCCGCGAATCTCGCCGTGGTCGAGGACGGTCCGCGGTGGCAACCGGGTATGGACGTTCGGCATGTTCGGTACGGTCACGGGTGGGTGCAGGGCGCGGGACACTCGGTGGTGACGGTCCGTTTCGAGACGCGGACCACCGGCCCGGGAACGGCCCGCACCTTTGCAGAATCGGACACCGACCTGGTCGTGGCCGATGTTCTGGACAGCTTGGCGTGAGTTGTGGCGCGGCTGAGGAAACTCTGTGAGGTTTCACAGGTATGCCCTTCGCGTTGTGACTCGGGCGAGTCGAGCTGACATAGTGGACTCGGTCCGAGACGACCCCCATACAGACGACCGACGAGTCACAGAACGATCGATACGTGACTCAGAGTGAAAAGGACAAGCACTTGAAGCTTCGCAACACCCGACGGGCCATGGTTGCCGGTATCGCCATCGCCGGTGCACTGACCATGTCTGCCTGCAGCTCGGAAGAGGGCGGCACGACGGCCACGACCACGACGGTTGCCACCACCACCGCGAGTGCTGCACCCGCGGGCGGGGACTACCCGCCGGTGCCCACCGTCGAGCAGCTCAACACCGAGCTCAACCGCGGACTCGATCCCAACGTTCCGGTCGAGGAGAAGGCTGCTCTGATCCAGGGTGCGTCCGAGGATCCGGGTCTGATCAACCAGGTTGCCGCCGCTGCTGTGGCCAACAACGCACAGATCGAGATCACCAGCATCGACGATCTGGGCACCGGTGAGCTCAACGCCGGTATCACCATCACTCTCAACGGCCAGGCCAACCCCGGCACGTTCAAGTTCGTCCCCGAGGACGGTGTGTGGAAGCTCTCCAAGGAGAACGCCTGCGGCATCGTGTCTCTCGCGCAGCTGACCAGCCCGGCGTGCCCCGCACCCTGAGTCCTGCCGATCGTCTCTGACCAACCGCGAACTGCCGGTGACACCCTTTTTCGAGAGGGCGTCACCGGCAGTTCGTCTTGTGTAGGGACGGCGGTCAGGCGCTGGGCACGGCCGATCGAATGCGATCCGCTGCAGACCCCGCGACGGCGGTGACGGTCTCCGGTTCCAGTCCGCTCTGGTCGGAGACGACGATCTGCACCACGGTCGAGTCGACCACCGCCACCACGACGTCGGAGACCAGCGTGAAGCCCTCGCTCGTGGTGGTCAGTCGAATTGATGCGGACGCGTCGCCGACGGTCGCTTGGTCACGCCCCGCCACCGAGTAGTCGACGCCGATACCGTCCGCGTCGGTTCCGGTGAACGTCGAGCACTCGGCCCACGCTCGCTGAATGTTCGCGAAAGCCTCGGCGGCTCCCGGCACGGGATAGCTCGCCGCGTCCTCGTCGATCGACGAGAAATTCGGACCGGAGAAGCGGACCACCGCGCTCGACGCGGCTCCTGCCTGCTGTTGCGATACCGGCGCGAGGACGGCGGCGCACTCGGCCGGGTCGGTGCTCGAGCGATCAGGCGAGTCGTACTCCGGTGCCGGATCCAATCCCAGATCACGAACCGGATCGGGAATCGAGGAGAAGCCGTCCGGCAGGTCTGCGAGTCCCAGCATCGCGGCAGTCAGCGCGGCCGGATCGGTGATGGGCGGACCGCGCAGCGGGTCGGGAGCCGCGACGGTGGTGAGGGCAGGCGTGGCCGTTTCGGCAGGCTCGTCCGTGCTGCATCCGGTGGCAGCGATCCCGAGAATCGACAACGTCGCCAGTACCCGGGTGGCAGCGCGCGTCATCGGGCGGTCCAGGTGATCGAATCGCCGACGGTTTGTCGAAGCACCGTGGTGCTGTCGGGGTCGGTGTACATCTGCTCGCCGCCCGCGGTGATCGAACCTCCGACCGGAAGTGGTCGGGAGAGATCGACGTCGAGTGTTCCCGCGCCCGTGAAGGTGTACGACGCGATGTTGAGAGTGCCCGCATTGTCGGGCAGATTCCACACCGACGATTCGGGCGTCTGGGTGATGGCCACGTCGAGGGTCGCGCGGTCGCCGTCGAGTGCACGCAAGGTGACCGTGGTGCGCTGGTTCAGTGTGATGCCACTGAGCACTTGCTGATCGACGGTCCAGACCGCGCCGACCCCCACTTCCGCGTCGGGAAAGTCGATGGATCGGTACACGGCCGCGTTCAAGGAGCGTTCGATCGCGGCGCGGGCGGTATCGAGGGCATCGTCGGCCGGCGTGATGTGTAGGGCGGTGATCGCTCCGGAATCGGTCCTGGCCAATCGCGCAGTCGATCCCTCGGATGCGGAGAGTGCGTCGGTCAGTCCCGCGTCCGGTGACGTCGCGGCTCCGATGGTCAGCTCGACGGAGGTGGTGGCCCCGCTCGACGCGTCCTCGTCCGGGACGGTGTCGGACGCCGAGGCAGTCAGTGGCACGGTCAGTTCCGGACTGGAGAAGTCTTGCGGCGCAGCAGCATTGATCTGTTGTTGCACGGTCGAGGTGGTGGTGAGGTCGACGCTCTGGTTCTGCGCGTCCGTGTCGGAGCTGTCGAAGGTGAGCGCGCGCCGTGGCTCGCTACCGGGATCGACGACGGTGGTGGTCGTGGGCGTCACCGCGATCGTGACCTCGTTCGAAGACGGGGTCTGTTCGGGTGCGGGATCCGAATCACCGCTCGAGCATCCGGCCAGTAGAGCCACTGCGCAGGAGGCGGCCACGAAGCCGGAGCGGACGGTGCGGGTGCGATCGGTCGACTTCACGGGCACCAGGCTACTGATGACACCGGGTGCGCAGACCGCTACCACGCGGCTCGGATGCGGACCGACGGTTGTCGATGCGCCATGATGGACGGGTGAGTGACGACCGACCCGACGATCCGACCACCGAGACCAGTGCAACCCCCGACCCCCACGAGGCTGCAGACGAGCAGGTGTCCGGTGCCGATAGTGCTGCGGTTCGGCCCGCCGCACCTCTGCGTACCCGACTCCTGGTGGCGATCGCGGCAGTGATTCTGCTGTTCGACCTGATCACGAAGATCGTGGTGGTGCACTACGTGAAGCCTGGAAACCCGATCGAGATCATCGGCGACGTCGTGACACTGCGGCTGGTGCGCAATCCCGGAGCGGCGTTCTCCATGGCCACCGGAATGACGTGGTTGTTGACGCTGGTCGCCGTGGCCGTGGTGATCGGGGTCGTGAAGATCGGTCGAACGCTGCGTTCGCCGTGGTGGGCGCTGGGTCTGGGGCTGGTTCTCGGCGGCGCTCTGGGGAACCTGATCGACCGGTTCTTCCGCGCACCGGGCCCGTTCCAGGGTCACGTGGTCGATTTCGTATCGGTGGGATGGTGGCCGGTGTTCAATGTCGCCGACTCGTCCATCGTGTGCGGGGCCATCCTGCTCGTCGCGCTCAGCCTGTTCGGTTTCGAGCCCAACGGCGAACGGGTGACGAAGTCCACGTCCGATGCCCCGCAGAAGGCCGACTCGTGAGGGAATCGCGTTCCATGCCGGTGCCCGACGGTTTGGACGGCATGCGCGTCGACGCCGGCCTGGCGCGACTTCTCGGGCTCTCGCGCACGGTCGCCGCAGCCTTGGCCGAAGAGGGCTCGGTGCTGGTCGATCACAGTGCCGTCGGGAAGTCCGATCGCCTCTCGGGTGGGTCGTGGCTCGAAGTGACTCTGCCCGAACCTGCACGTGAGCTGACGATCGAGGCCGAGCCGGTGGAAGGGATGGAGATTCTCTACGCCGACGACGACGTCGTGGCCGTGGACAAGCCCGTGGGCGTCGCCGCGCACGCCAGTGTGGGCTGGACCGGGCCGACCGTCATCGGCGGCCTCGCGGCCGCCGGTTTCCGAATCTCCACGTCCGGCGCGCACGAGCGTCAGGGCATCGTGCACCGACTCGATGTGGGAACGTCCGGGGTGATGGTGGTCGCGACGTCCGAACGGGCATACACCGTGCTCAAGCGGGCGTTCAAGGCTCGTACGATCGACAAGCGTTATCACGCCCTGGTGCAGGGACATCCGGATCCGAGCAGTGGAACCATCGATGCTCCGATCGGACGGCACGGCAGCAACGACTGGAAGTTCGCCGTCCGCGCGGACGGCAAGCCCAGCGTCACCCACTACGACACGGTCGAGGCCTTCCAGGCCGCGAGCCTGCTGGACGTCCACCTGGAAACCGGTCGCACGCACCAGATCCGCGTGCACTTCTCGGCGCTGCGGCACCCGTGTTGCGGCGACCTGACCTACGGGGCCGACCCGCGGTTGGCCGAACGGTTGGGCCTGGAACGTCAGTGGCTGCACGCGCGTTCGCTCGGCTTCGCGCACCCGTCCGACGGCCGCTGGGTCGAGATCGAGAGCAAGTACCCGGCAGACCTCGAACACGCTCTCGAGGTGCTCCGGAAGGCGTGATGCGCGGAGTCTCGGGTGTGGTCGGTGTCGTCGTCACGATCGCTCTGGTGGTCGGTGGCCTGGCCGTCGTCGGCCATCTGAACCCGCAACGGCAGCTGCGCGTGGGCACCGACCGGCTCGGCCCGGAGAGCGGCGAGCAGGTGACCGACTACCTGGCTCGCGCCGAGGCGAGTCTGCTCGGCAACGATGCCGAACCTCGCTGGGGATCGGTGTCGTTCGATCGCGAACTCACCGCCGAACAGGCCTACGCCGCCGCGAACGGCGTGCGCATCTCGATGGTGCTCTTTCGAGTACCGCTCGATCGCGTGCAAACTCCGATCCTCACGGTCGGTGTTCCCGGCAGTGAACGGTCGATACTGAATGCGACCGCGCGCGCTGCCGGCCAGATCCAGGAATCGTTCGGCGTGGAGGACCGGCAGGCTCAGATAGACGCTGTGTCGCAGCGCCGGTTGCTGAGCGGATGCGCATGCGTGGTGACGGTGGTCGTGCGGGGCACCGCGGCCGAGTTGAGCGAGGTGGCAGGCCGCGACGGGGTGCGGGCGGTGGAGGCACTTCCGCCCGACGCGGTGTCCGGGAAGTTCGCCGTCGAGCCGTTGCTTCCGGAGCACATCGACGTCGTCGGGCCGCTGCCGGACGACGGGCCGGTTCCCGCCGAATGAGGCAACTTCAGTCTCGTTCGTCACACCCGTCACGTCCTCCCAGGACACACCGTCGGCCTGAAAAATCTGTCGGTTCCACCGCCTAGAGTGGGTGCATTCGCGGCTCGTATTTTCGAAAACGCACGACCTTCAGGAGAGAACCTTCGTGGCCGATTCGTTCGTTCATCTGCACAACCACACCGAATATTCGATGCTCGACGGTGCCGCCAAGATCGGGGCCATGTTCGCGGAGGCGGCGCGGTTGGAGATGACGGCGGTCGGCATGACCGACCACGGCAACATGTACGGAGCCAGCGAGTTCTACAACGAGGCCAAGAAGGCCGGCATCAAGCCGATCATCGGCATCGAGGCCTACATCGCTCCCGAATCCCGGTTCAACAAGAAGCGCGTGCTGTGGGGCGACCGAAGCCAGAAGTCCGACGACGTCTCCGGTAGCGGTGCGTACACGCACATGACGATGGTGGCGGAGAACGCGACCGGCGTGCGCAATCTGTTCAAGCTGTCTTCGCTGGCGTCCATCGAGGGTCAGCTCGGCAAGTGGGCCCGCATGGACGAGGAGATCATCGCTCAGCACGCCGAGGGCATCATCGCCACCACCGGATGCCCGTCCGGTGAGGTTCAGACGCGCCTACGTCTGGGCCAGGACCGCGAAGCACTCGAGGCCGCGGCCAAGTGGCAGGAGATCTGGGGACCGGACAACTTCTTCCTCGAGTTGATGGACCACGGTCTGTCCATCGAGCGACGAGTCCGCGAAGGCCTGCTCGACATCGGCAGGAAGCTGTCCATTCCGCCGTTGGCCACCAACGACTGCCATTACGTCACGAAGGACGCCGCCGAGAACCACGAGGCTCTGCTGTGCATCCAGACCGGTAAGACGCTCAGCGATCCCACGCGCTTCAAGTTCGACGGCGACGGCTACTACCTCAAGTCCGCTGCCGAGATGCGTGCCCTCTGGGACGACGAGGTACCCGGTGCCTGCGACAGCACGCTCCTCATCGCCGAGCGAGTCCAGCCCTACGACGAGGTGTGGGCGCACCGCGACCGGATGCCCATCTTCCCGGTTCCCGAGGGATACACGCAGGGAACGTGGCTGCGGCACGAGGTCATGACCGGACTCGAACGTCGGTTCCCCGACGGCCCGGCCGAGGATTACCTCGCGCGTGCGGAGTACGAGATCAAGGTGATTCTGGAGATGGGCTTCCCGGCCTACTTCCTCGTGGTCGGCGACCTGATCAACCACGCGAAAGCGGTCGGCATCCGCGTCGGACCGGGCCGTGGTTCCGCCGCCGGATCCCTGGTTGCCTACGCCATGGGCATCACCAACATCGATCCGCTCCCGCACGGGCTGCTCTTCGAGCGATTCCTCAACCCCGAGCGTGTGTCGATGCCCGATATCGATATCGACTTCGACGATCGTCGTCGCGGTGAGATGGTGCGCTACGCCACGGAGAAGTGGGGTAGCGACCGGGTTGCGCAGGTCATCACCTTCGG
Source organism: Rhodococcus sp. 05-2254-5 (assembly GCF_002258575.1). Classification (NCBI taxonomy): domain Bacteria; kingdom Bacillati; phylum Actinomycetota; class Actinomycetes; order Mycobacteriales; family Nocardiaceae; genus Rhodococcus; species Rhodococcus sp. 05-2254-5. The sequence goes on from NZ_NOZG01000002.1 coordinate 463,863, forward strand.
CACCATCAAGACCAAGGCTGCCATCAAGGACTCCGCACGTGTGCAGTTCGGCCAGCCCGGTTTCGGCATCGCCGATCAGATCACCAAGGCTTTGCCGCCGCCCATCATGGCCAAGGACATCTCGGTGGCCGGCATCACCGATCCGTCGCACGAGCGCTACAAGGAGGCCGTCGAGGTCCGAGCGCTCATCGACTCCAACCCCGACGTGGCCACGATCTACAAGACGGCCAAGGGCCTCGAAGGCCTGATCCGCAACGCGGGCGTACACGCCTGCGCGGTCATCATGTCTTCGGAGCCGCTCACCGACGCCATCCCGGTGTGGAAGCGCGCCCAGGACGGCGCGATCATCACCGGCTGGGACTATCCGTCGTGCGAGGCCATCGGCCTGCTGAAGATGGACTTCCTCGGTCTGCGAAACCTCACGGTCATCGGCGACGCGATCGACAACATCAAGGCCAATCGCGGCATCGACATCGATCTCGACGCGTTGCCGCTCGACGATCCCGCGACCTTCGAATTGCTTTCTCGCGGAGACACTCTCGGTGTTTTCCAGCTCGACGGCAGCGCGATGCGAGACCTGCTGCGCCGCATGCAGCCCACCGGTTTCGAGGACATCGTCGCCGTGCTGGCGCTGTACCGCCCGGGTCCGATGGGCATGAACTCGCACAACGACTACGCCGACCGCAAGAACGGGCGGCAGGAGGTCAAGCCGATTCACCCCGAGCTCGAAGAGCCGCTCAAGGTGATTCTCGGCGAGACGTACGGCCTGGTGGTCTACCAGGAGCAGATCATGCAGCTCGCGCAGAAGGTCGCCGGGTACACCCTGGGCCAGGCCGACCTGCTGCGTCGTGCCATGGGAAAGAAGAAGCTCTCCGAGCTCGAGAAGGCGTACGCCGGGTTCCGGCAGGGCATGTTGGACAACGGCTTCTCCGAGGCCGCGATCAAGGCGCTGTGGGACACCGTGCTCCCGTTCGCCGGCTACGCGTTCAACAAGTCGCACTCGGCCGGCTACGGCCTGGTCTCGTACTGGACGGCGTACCTCAAGGCCAACTACCCGGCCGAGTACATGGCCGGCCTGCTCACCAGTGTCGGTGACGACAAGGACAAGGCCGCGATCTACCTGGCCGACTGCCGCAAGCTCGGCATCACGGTGCTGCCACCGGACGTCAACGAATCCGAGCTCAACTTCGCATCGGTGGGCAAGGACATCCGATTCGGTCTCGGCGCGGTGCGCAACGTCGGCACTAACGTGGTCGCATCGATCATCAGAGCGCGGTCGGAGAAGTCCAAATACACGGACTTCTCGGACTACCTGGGCAAGATCGACGCGATCGCGTGCAGCAAGAAGGTCACCGAATCTCTCATCAAGGCAGGCGCTTTCGACTCTCTCGATCATCCGCGCAAGGGTCTGATGTTGATCCATGCCGACGCGATCGATGCGGTGATGGGCACCAAGAAGGCCGAGGCGATCGGACAGTTCGATCTGTTCGGCGGTGAGGACGCCGACGAGTCCATTTCCTCGGTGTTCAACGTCCGCGTGCCGGACGAGGAGTGGGAGTCCAAGCACCGTCTGGCCCTCGAGCGCGAGATGCTCGGTCTCTACGTCTCCGGCCACCCACTCCTGGGCGTCGAGCACATGTTGGCCGCGAAGTCCGACTGCAACATCCCGACGATCCTCGAAGGTGACATCAAGGACGGCACTCAGGTCACCGTCGGCGGAATTCTGGCCTCGGTGAACCGGCGGATCAACAAGAACGGTCTGACGTGGGCGTCGGCTCAGCTCGAGGACCTTGCCGGCGGCATCGAGGTGCTGTTCTTCCCGCAGGCCTACTCGGTGTTCGGTGCCGACGTGACCGAGGACTCGGTGGTGCTCGTCAAGGGTCGCGTGTCGGTGCGTGACGACCGGGTGTCGTTGATTGCGAACGATCTTGCGGTGCCGGATCTTTCGGCGATCGGTATCGACAAGCCGCTTGCGGTGAGTTTGCCGACGCGACTGTGCACGGCAGACAAGGTCGGCGCACTCAAGCGGGTGTTGATCAGCCACCCAGGGACCTCGGACGTCCATCTACGTTTGGTCAGTGGCGACAAGATCACCACGATGAAGCTCGACGACAGTCTGCGGGTGACGCCGACGTCGGCGTTGATGGGAGACCTGAAGGCGCTACTGGGGCCCGGCTGCCTGACGGGGTGAGCCGGTCCGGGCGGGGTGGACCTCGGTCAACCGCAGAGTCCACCACGCGGCGACTGCGACTGCCGCGCCGCCCAGAACGGCTGCCTGCAGCGATCCGACCAGGGCGAGCGTGGCGACGAACACGACGAGCCCGACGGCCACGGCCTCGAGCTTGTACAGAGGCCAATCGACTCCGGCGACATCGACCGTGCGCAGGGCGGGGACAGTTCGACGGCTCACCTGGTTGCTCGTGTAGGTCATCGCGTCCTCCTCGGGTACGCCCGTCCGGTTCGATGATTCGGGTGTCCGGCGGGTGAAGTTCAGACTATACCCACGCAAAGATTCGGTCCACCGAACTCACGGTCCCGACCTGCGACGACCGAGATTCGGTGGCGTCCCGGCGGCCGTGGGTGTTGACTGAAACCATGCCATTGACAGGAGAATACGAACCGAGTTCATCCGACTGGGCCCGAAAGCAGGCCGAGCTGTACGAGAACTCCGGCGGAACCGAAGGCACGACGATGAACGGGATGCCGGTCGTGCTGCTGACCACCAAGGGAAACAAGAGCGGGAAGCTGCGCAAGTCGCCGTTGATGCGGGTGGAACACGATGGGGAGTACGCCATCGTGGCCTCCCTCGGCGGTGCGCCGAAGCATCCCGTCTGGTACTTCAACGTCAAAGCCGAGCCGCTGGTGGAGTTGCAGGACGGACCCGAAAAGCATGATTACGTCGCTCGGGAGGTAACCGGCGACGAGAAGGCCGTGTGGTGGGAGCGTTCGGTCGCGGTCTACCCCGATTACGCGGATTACCAGAAGAAGACAGACCGGGAGATCCCGGTGTTCGTCCTCGCTCGCGCCTGAGCACGATCGGCCTGCCCGTGGAACGGTCCCGAGTGGGTGACCGTTCCACGCTGGTGGCAGCATGTGCTGGTGTCTTCATCACCTGAGCTCGCCTCCCAGCACCCCTCGTCGGTAGCCGTCACCGCGGCCGACATCGATGCAGCTGCGATGCGAATTTCCTCGGTGGTCGCCGCGACACCCCTGCAGTTGTGCGAGCGCCTGTCGGCAGAGACCGGAGCGACGGTCTACCTCAAACGCGAAGACCTGCAGATCGTCCGCTCGTACAAGATCCGCGGTGCCTACAACCTGATGGATCAGCTGACCGAGGCCGAGCGCAGCGTCGGTGTGGTCACGGCGAGTGCCGGTAACCACGCGCAGGGGGTGGCATTCGCCTGTCGGTCCATGCAGGTGCGAGGTCGGATCTACGTGCCGGCCAACACCCCCAAGCAGAAGCGTGACCGAATCAGGGTCCACGGAGGCGACTTCGTGGAGCTCATCGTCATCGGCGACACGTTCGACGCCGCAGCTGCCGCGGCTGCCGCGGACGTGGCCCGTACCGGTGCCACCATGGTCCCGCCGTTCGACGATCCACGAACGGTGGCGGGCCAAGGGACGATCGCCAAGGAAATCGTCGATCAGCTCGGCGGCGCACCCGATGTGGTGGTAATGCCCGTCGGCGGGGGCGGCTGCATCGCGGGTATCTCCAGTTATCTGCGTGAGCGCGCTCCGCAGACATCGTTGGTCGGCGTCGAACCATCCGGTGCTGCGTCGATGACCGCTGCGTTGATTGCCGGTGGGCCGGTGACGCTGTCGGATATCGATCCGTTCGTCGACGGGGCGGCGGTCCGGCGTATCGGCGATGTTCCGTACTCGGCGCTGCAGTCGTTGGGCGCGACGGTGGTGTCCCATGCATCGTTGCCCCTGATCACCGCGCCGGTGTTCGAAAGCTCCGGCCCCGGTGCGTTCCTGATCACCCAGATCGACGAGGGCGCGGTCTGTACCGCAATGCTCGAGCTGTACCAGAACGAAGGGGTCATCGCCGAGCCCGCAGGCGCGTTGGCGGTCGCCGCGCTCGAGCATCTCGACATCGCACCGGGAAGCACCGTCGTGTGCCTGGTGTCCGGGGGAAACAACGACGTCTCACGGTACGGCGAGATTCTCGAACGATCGCTCGTCCACCTCGGCCTCAAGCACTACTTCCTCGTGGACTTTCCGCAGGAGCCCGGCGCACTGCGTCGGTTTCTCGACGAGGTACTCGGGCCCGAGGACGACATCACCCTGTTCGAGTACGTCAAGCGAAACAACCGGGAGACCGGTGCCGCGCTCGTCGGCATCCAACTCGGTGCGGCGCACGGCCTTTCGGCCCTCCTCGAACGTATGCGGTCCTCGCACCTTCAGGTGGAGCAGCTGGAGCCGGGTTCGCCCGTCTACCGCTACTTGACCTGAGTCACCGACCCAGCAGGCGGTCGACCACCTGCTTGTGCAGTTCCGGGTCGACGGCGGGCAGGTCGAGGACGGCTCCGAGGTATATCCCGTCGCCGACGAGTCGGATGATCTCGGCCTGCACCGGATCGTCGATCTCGGTACGTAAGCCCTCGTCCCACTGCTGCATCATGTCCGTGACGGCGTCCTGCACCTCACCGGAGTTGCCGTCGACGCTGCGCAGTGCCGCCAGCGTGGAGCGGTAGAGCGCGATTTCCTTCTCCGAAATGCAATCGGGTGGTTGCAGATACCACTCCGCTACGGAGGTGCCACCTGCGCCGGCGTCGGCTCTCTGCTGATCGGCCTGAACGGCGAGTCGTCGGACCATGGCAGCGACCAGCGCGTCCTTGGTCTTGAAGTGGTACAGCAAGCCGCCCTTCGATACCCCGGCGGCGGCAGCGACGCTGTCCAGGGTCACTTTGGTCATTCCTTGTTCGAGAAGCAATGTCTCGAGCGAGTCCAGAATTCGGTCGCGTGTGTCAGATGACATGGAACTCACTTTACCGGCTGGACGGTTCGAGGTAGTCTACGGAGCTGTACCGGCTGGACGGTTGGTATCGAAGATGTGCCCGGTCGCGGACCGGGCGGGCGAAATGGAGTCACGGTGAGCGACGTGCGGACCGGTGCGGTGCACGAGATCGACGGCGGATCGGCCTCCAGAGCCACCGCGCGCGACTGGTTCGGGTTGGTGGTGCTCGCGTTTGCCGTCCTTCTCATCGCGGTCGACGGGACCGTGCTCGACCTCGCCCTGCCGTTCATCAGCGCCGATCTGGCACCGTCGAGCAATCAGCTGCTGTGGATCATCGACGTGTACTCGTTCGTACTGGCCGGCTTGCTCATCACGATGGGCACGCTCGGTGACCGGATCGGTCGGCGTCGCCTACTGCTGATCGGAGCCGCGGGCTTCGGAATCGCCTCTCTCGTTGCGGCTGTCTCGACCAGCCCGGAGATGCTCATCGCGGCGCGAGTTCTGCAGGGTATCTCCGGCGCGACCTTGATGCCCGCCACTCTCGGCTTGATTCGCACGATCTTCCTCGATCCGCGCCAACGGGTGACCGCTATCGGCGTCTGGGGCGCGATGGCGGGCGGCGGCGCGGCCGCCGGTCCGCTCGTGGGCGGCTGGTTGCTCGAGCACTTCTGGTGGGGCTCGGTGTTTCTCATCAACATTCCCGTCATGATTGCGCTGATCGCGCTGGGGCCGTTGGTCATTCCCGAGTCCAAGGATCCGAACCCGGGCCGTTTCGACCTCCCCAGCTCGGCGTTGTCGATGCTCGCTATCGTTCCGATCGTGTTCGCGGTCAAGGAGATCGCAGCGCACGGCCTTCACCCGGCCTACGTGGTCTCCGCCGTCGTCGGCGTGATCGCCGGTGTGGTGTTCGTGCGGCGGCAGCGAATTCTGGACGCCCCGATGATCGACATCCGGCTGTTCGCCAACCGTGCCTTCTCGACGGGTGTGGCGACGAACTTCCTGTCCGTGTTCGCACTCGCCGGCGTGCTGTTCTTCGGTTCGCAGTACCTGCAGCTCGTCCTGGGCAACAGCCCGCTCGAAGCCGGACTGCTGTTGCTGCCGGGCACGGCCGCCAGCATCGTGACCTCATTGCTCGCTGCGGTTCTGGTTCGGTACTTCACCGCAGGCACGGTCCTCGGCGCAGGCATGATTGCTGCCGCTGCGGGCGCGGGCATCCTGGTCGGTCTCGGTACCGACACCAGCCCGGCGTTGTTCATCGCCGGATTCGTCCTGGTGGGTGCAGGCGTCGGCTTCGCGCTCACTCTGACGTCCGACCTCGTGGTCAGTGCCGTCGAACCCGAGCGAGCCGGGGCTGCGTCCGCGGTGTCGGAAACCGCGTACGAGCTGGGCATCGCGCTGGGAGTGGCGATCCTCGGCACGGTCGTCATGGCCATCTTCCGACGCGGGATCGACACCTCGCAGCTCACACCCGAGCTCGGTGCCAGAGCAGCCGAAACGCTCGGCGGCGCCGACGCGGTGGCCCGTGAGCTGCCGGACTCGGTGGCGACGGTCCTCCTGGACTCCGCGCATGCCGCGTTCGTCTCGGGCATGCACGTTGCGGCCGTCGCCACCGCGGTGGTCCTTGCGGTCACCGCCGTGTTCGTGCTGGTGAACCTACGGGTTCGTCAGGATTCGAGCACCGCGAAGGAGTGACCGGGAACCGTGGTGGCAGACCCGGTGTCGTTCGAGGTCGTCGGCTCCCACTCGAGCAGTGTGGAGCCGCCGACCGGCACCGTCACCGCGGACTCGGACAGATTGCACACCACGCTGACGCGGCCGCGGCGAATCGCGATCCACTGGGCGTCCTCGTCGTACTCGACCTTCACGTGATCGAGCCACGGGTCGGTCAGTTCGGTCCGCTCGCGGCGCAGGGCCAGTAGGTCTCGATAGACGGCCAACAGTCGGGCATGGTCGCCGTCGCCCAGTTCCGACCAATTCAATTTCGATCGTGTGAACGTCTCGGGATCCTGTGGGTCGGGGATGTCGCTCTTGTCCCACCCGTGTGCGGCGAACTCGGCTTTGCGTCCTTCCGCCGTGGCCTTGCCGAGCTCGGGTTCGGGGTGGGAGGTGAAGAACTGGAACGGAGTCGATGCTCCCCATTCCTCGCCCATGAACAGCATCGGAGTGTAGGGCGAGGTGAGTACCAGAGCTGCCTTGATCGCAAGCTGTCCGGGGGAGAGGTAGAAGCCGGGGCGATCCCCGATCGCACGGTTACCGACCTGATCATGGGTGGTCGTGTAGGCCACCAGAGAGCTGGCGGGAATGCGGCGGGTGTCCAATGGTCGCCCGTGGATTCGGCCGCGGAAGCTGGAGTACGTTCCGGCATGAAAGAAGCCCTGCCGCACCGTGTTCGCCAGGCCCTGCAAGGACCCGAAGTCGCCGTAGTAGCCCTGCCGTTCGCCGGAGACCGCAGCATGGATCGCGTGGTGAATGTCGTCGTCCCACTGTGCGTCGAGTCCGTAGCCGCCACCCGACCGCGCCGTGATCAGCGACGGATCGTTGAGGTCGCTCTCGGCGATCAGGGTCAGTGGACGGCCGAGATGCGCTGACAGGGTGCGCGTTTCGATCGAGAGTTGCTCGAGGAGATGCACAGCGGTGTGGTCGACGATGGCGTGCACCGCGTCGAGACGCAACGCGTCGATGTGGAACTCGGAGAACCAGCGCAACGCGTTGTCCAGGGCGTAGCGCCGCACCTCGCCCGAGTTTGCATCGGCATAGTTGATCGCCTGGCCCCAGCTGTTGGCCCCTTCGGTCATGTAGGGACCGAAGCGTTCCAGGTAGTTGCCGGACGGGCCGAGATGGTTGTAGACGACGTCGAGAACGACACCGATCCCGCGGCCGTGGCATGCATCGACCAAGCGCTGCAACCCTTCCGGGCCACCGTAGGCCTCGTGCACGGTGTACCAGAGGACGCCGTCGTAGCCCCAGTTGTGCACGCCGTTGAATCCGTTGACCGGCATGATCTCGACGAAAGACACGCCGAGGTCGACGAGGTGATCGAGCTTGTCGATCGCCGCGTCGAACGTTCCCTCGCGAGTGAAGGTGCCGATGTGGAGTTCGTAGATCGACGATCCGGGGAGTTGACGACCGGTCCATGCGGAATCGGTCCACAACGACGGATCGACCTCGAACACCTGGGACATTTCGTGCACACCGTCGGGTTGCCGAGGCGAGCGTGGATCCGGCAGCGCCTTCTCGGCGTCGTCGAGGAGGAATCCGTAGCGACTGTCCGCGGCGGCACTCACCTCTGCTCGCCACCAGCCGTCCGAGGATTGCTCCATGTCGTGGACCGAGTCGTCCAGTTGCAGCCGTACTCGTTCTGGGGTCGGTGCCCATACTGCGAATTCACGGGTCGTGGCCGAAGATGTCGTGGCCGAAGATGTCGTGGTCGAGGATGTCATCGTGCTGACTCTCCTTCGTTGTCGCGCACCAGAAGTGCAACCGGCAGGGAGGCGAACAGCTCGGCGACCGCAACGGTCCCGCTGTGTTCGACGTCGGTGATGCGGTCGCGCCACCGACCGTCGGGCAGCGTCACGGTCGTCTCGCCCCACCCTGTCTCGGCCACACCGAGGGACAGCCTCGTGGCCAGCGCAACCACATCGGAGTTGCCGGGCAACGGACCTCGGGCAAATCCGACGACATGCGCGGCCGCGGTCCCGTCCGCGACGATCGGCGTGTAACTACCGCCGACGAAGCTCGCAGGCCGTTCGCGTCGTACCGTCAGCGCGGAACGAACCACGGCCAGCTTCGCAGCACCGGTATCGACCGACGGCGCGGATCCGTTCAGTCCGGCCAGAACGGACCGGCGTACCGAGTAGTCGACGGGTCTGCGGTTGTCGGGGTCGACGAGCGAGTCCTCCCACAGCTCGGTGCCCTGATACACATCCGGGATTCCGGGACCGACGAGTGTGAGCAACTTCTGCCCGAGTGCATCGGAGTGTCCATGGGGCGAGAGCTTTTCGACGAGCATAGTCATCGAACGTGCCACCTGACCGTCGAGAATTGCGTCGAGCCAGTTGTGAACGGCAGTCTCGAACTCCTCGTCCGGATCGGTCCACGTGGTACGGAGAGCGGCCTCGCGAATGGCCTTCTCGGCGTAGGCGTGTAGCCGTTCCCGCAGGGTCGAGGTGATCACCCCGTCGACCGGCCAGACACCGAAGACGTTCTGCCACAAGAACATCCCCGTGGTGCCGTCGGGGCTCGGGGCCAGCTCCTCCCAATCGGCGATCGACCGGGCCCACAGCTCCGGCGTCTGCGAGAGCACGCCGATACGCGCCCGCACGTCCTCACCGCGTTTGGTGTCGTGTGTGGACAGTGTCGTCATCGCGGCGGGCCAGCGCTTCGCGCGGTCGGCGTTCTTCAGATGGAAGTACGCTGGGCTGCAACCGAACCGAGCGGGATCGCCGCCCACCTCCTGCAGCGAGATCAACCGGTTGGCGCGGTAGAACAGGCAGTCCTCGACGCCCTTGGCCGTGACGGCACCGCACACCTGATCGAAACGCACGGGGGATTCGGTACCGGCGATCAGGGCGGTTGTCAGAGCGTCGAGACCGCCGGCCAGTTCCGGCTGCTCTTCACCGATGGCGGCGACGACACCCGGAAGCACACCGGCCAGCGGCGCGTAGTCGGTGCGGTACACCGGAACTGCGGCAACAACGGCAACGATGGCGTCGATCACCGATTCGAGCTCGATGGAGGTACCCGATTCACGAACCACGGCGCGGGCGAGGCGTCGCACCTCGGGGGACAGGTCGCCGCGCGCGACAGCGGTCTTGAGATCGAGTTCTGTCTCGTGCAACGTCTCGTCGTCGTAGGCGATGCCGGAGCGCACCTGGGACAGTGCGGTCAGTGCCGGTGCCCCTTCCGCGTCGACGAATATCCCGCCCACGGCCGCCAACGCGTCGTACCCTGTCGTGCCGTCGACGGGCAGCGACTCGTCCAACGGTTCGCCGTCGGCCAAGATCTTCTCGATCACCAGCCAGCGGTCGGGACCGAGCAGCCCGCGTAGTTCGGTCAGATATCCGGCAGGATCGGCCAAGCCGTCGGGGTGATCGACGCGTAACCCGTCGATCAGCCCGTCCTCGATCCAGCTCGCCACCTGGCGATGCGAGTCGGTGAAGACGTCGAGGTCTTCCTGCCGGACACCGGCCAGGCCGTTCACCGAGAAGAAGCGGCGGTAACCGATCAACCCGGCGGACCAACTGACGAGGCGGTAGGCCTGACGGTCGTGCACGGCCTGGGCGTCGTCGCCGTCGGTACCGTCGGCGATGGGGAAGCGGTGCTCGTAGAACGCCAGCAGAGGCTCGTCCTCGGAGCGGTCGACGGTGAGCTCGGCGACATCGCTCGCGCTGCCGAGCACGGGGATGGCGATCTTGCCGTCCACTCCGTTGTCGGCTGCGAAGTCGATGTCGAAGTAGGTGGCGAACTCCGAGTCACGACCGCGCCGCAGAACGTCCCACCACCACGCGTTCTGTCGTGGATCCTCCACCCCGACGTGGTTGGGAACGATGTCGACGATGATCCCCATGCCCACCTCGGCAGCCCGAGAGCGCAAGCGAGTCAATGCATCTCGCCCGCCGAGGGCGGCGGAGACGGTCGAGGTGTCGGTGACGTCGTACCCGTGCGTCGAACCGTCGGTCGCGGTCAGTATCGGCGAGAGATAGAGATGGCTCACTCCGAGGTCGTGCAGGTAGTCGACCACGTCCGAGGCGTCGGCCAGGGTGAAGGCATCGCCCCGCAGTTGTAACCGGTATGTGCTGGTGGGCAGCGGCATGAGTCAGGCAGTCTTTCGTAGAACGAGTAGGGATCGAGCGGTGACCTCCACCGGTGTACCCGCTTCGATCGATTTCTCACCCGCTCCCGTGCGCGCTGCCGTATCGAGGGCGACCGTCCATTCCTTGGCGTAGTTTCCGTCCGGAGTGACGAATTCGATCGTCTCGTGATGTGCGTTGAAGCACAACAGGAACGAGTCGTCGACCACCCGCTCCCCGCGCTGATTCGGCTCGGGAATGCCCTCACCGTTGAGGAACACGGTGAGCGATTTGCCGAAACCGCTGTCCCAGTCCTCGGGAGTCATCTCCTCGCCTGCGGGGGTGAGCCAGGCGATGTCACGTGCCTGTTCGCCCGATCGGATGGGCCTGCCCTCGAAGAATCGGCGACGGCGAAACACCGGGTGCTCGTTGCGCAGCGCAATTGCGTTGCGGGTGAACTCGATCAGGTCGGCGTTGGTCTCGGCCAGGGACCAATCCATCCACGCCAGTTCCGAATCCTGGCAGTAGACGTTGTTGTTGCCCTGCTGAGTTCGGCCGAGTTCGTCGCCGTGCGCGATCATCGGCGTGCCTTGGCTGAGCAGCAGCGTGGCCATGATGTTGCGAATCTGGCGGGCCCGCAGATCGAGGATCTCGGGATCGTCGGTCGGACCCTCGACGCCGCAGTTCCACGACCGGTTGTGGCTCTCGCCGTCGTTGTTGTCCTCGCCGTTGGCCTCGTTGTGCTTGTCGTTGTACGAGACCAGGTCGTTGAGGGTGAAGCCGTCGTGCGCGATGACGAAGTTGATGCTGGCACCGGGGCGACGGCCCGTCGCCTCGTAGAGATCCGACGATCCGGTCAGGCGCGACGCGAACTCGCCCAGCGTCGCGGGCTCACCGCGCCAGTAGTCGCGAACGGTGTCACGGTACTTGCCGTTCCACTCGGTCCACAGACCGGGGAAGTTACCCACCTGGTATCCGCCCTCGCCGACATCCCACGGCTCGGCGATCAGCTTGACCTGGCTGACGACCGGGTCCTGTTGCACCAGATCGAAGAACGCGCTCAGCCGATCCACGTCGTGCAGTTCACGGGCCAGGGTGGATGCGAGGTCGAACCTGAATCCGTCGACGTGCATCTCGGTGACCCAGTAGCGCAGCGAGTCCATGATGAGCTGCAGCGTGTGCGGGTGTCGAGCATTGAGACTGTTGCCCGTCCCGGTGTAGTCCATGTAGTGCTCGAGATCGCCGTCGACCAGTCGGTAGTAGGCCGCGTTGTCGATGCCGCGGAAGCTGATGGTGGGGCCCATGTGGTTTCCCTCGGCGGTGTGGTTGTAGACCACGTCGAGGATCACCTCGATGCCGGCGGCGTGGAACGAACGGACCATCGCCTTGAATTCGGTCACCGCGGCACCGGGCGACTGATGCGAGGAATACTCCGCATGAGGCGCGAGGAATCCGAAGGTGTTGTAGCCCCAGTAGTTTCGCAGTCCCTTGTCCAGGAGTACCTGGTCCTGCATGAACTGGTGCACCGGCATCAGCTCGATCGCGGTGACGCCCAGGTGCTGCAGATGCTCGATGATCACCGGATGTGCCAGACCGGCATAGGTGCCGCGCTCGGCCTCGGGGATGTCCGGATGGGTGATCGTCATGCCCTTGACGTGGGCCTCGTAGATCACCGTTTCGTGATACGGCCTCTTCGGTGCGCGGTCGGCCTGCCAGTCGAAGAAGGGGTTGATCACCACGGTGGTCATCGTGTGTCCCAGCGAATCGTGCTGAGGGAAATCGTTGTTCGGCTCGTCGTCGTGGGCGATCGGGGACTCGTCCACGATTTCGCCGTCCGGATCGGCGAGGTCGGTCGCGTCCTCGAACCGGACCTCGGCGTCGAGTGGATCCGCGGCTGCGGAGTCCGGGGACTCCACGGGCTCGGGTTCGGCGGCCGGGATGTCGATGTTGTAGGAGAAGAGCGATCGGTCTCCGTCGAACGACCCCTCGAATGCTTTTCCGTAAGGATCGACCAGCAACTTGCTGGGATCACAACGATGTCCGGCAGCCGGATCCCACGGCCCGTGGACGCGGTAGCCGTAGCGTTGTCCCGGCACCACCGTGGGCAGGTACGCGTGCCACACGTAGCCGTCGGACTCCTCGAAACGAATACGAGTTTCGGTACCGTCCTCGGCGATCAGGCACAGGTCCACGGCCTCGGCGACCTCGGAGAACAAGGCGAAGTTGGTTCCTGCTCCGTCGTAGGTCGCTCCCAGTGGATAAGGGGATCCCGGCCATACGGCGATGGCGGGCGTGTCGTCGGAGGCGTCGTGCAGCATGGATCAACCCTACTGTGACCGGTGGGACCGGGCTTACCGAGCGCGAGCCGTTCCGCTCACGGTCCGGCCCACCAGCCGGTCGCAGATCCGAGCTGCCGGCCGAGCTCGGTGGTCAGGGTTCGCACGTAGGTGGCGGTCAGATGATGCTCGTCGCGATAGATCAGTACGTTCCCCTGCTCGACGCGACAGACGGTGTCGTCGCACACCGCGTCCGAGAGGTCGAGGGCGGAGAATCCGCTCAGCTGGAACGAGGACGCCAGAGCGGGGTTGACCGAGTCGAGCGCCTCGTCTCGCGGGATGCCGCACGAGGTGGCCGAGCCGCCGTCGGCCAGGCAGTCGATGGCTCGATACGCGAGCCACGGGGTGTCCCTGATGCCGAGGACGCCGACACCGTCGGCGATCAACTGCTGCCAGACCGAGACGTACCAGGGCGGGGTGAAGTCGCCGGGGAAGTCGTCGCGGGGTCGGGTGGCCGTGGTGAACACGTATTCCGGTTGCATCGATGCGACGTCGTCGAGCACGGTCCGGGTCCAGTCCAGACAATCCGGGTACTCGTTCTGCCCGAGCATCGGCATCGTGTCCAGGCTGAGCGGGCACCCCATCTTCACGAACGTGACCACCTTGAAGCCGTGCCGCCGCCCCAGAGTGTCGAGAGCGGTCACCCAGTGCTCGGCGTGTGAGCTCCCCGCCAGCACGATCGTTCGGGCCGCATCGACGTCGCCGTAGGTACAGGACAGCGCGTCGCGAGTCTCGAAATCCGCGATGCAGCCCTCGAGGGTGGTGACGGGAAGATCCTCGGGAGCGGAGTACAGGGGAGGCGTCATCTCGGCCGGTTCGACGCGAATGCCGTCGGTCAGTTCCAGCGCCCCCGGGTGCGTGGCTTCGTCGACCGATTCGTCGGCCTGCACGGCCGAGATCGATCGTTCGATGTAGGCGTTCCAGCCGACCGAACCGGCTGTCACCGCCACGGCAGCAACGAGGGCGACGGCCGTGACCGCAATGCGGCCGGGAGTGAATGTGGTGGCCTGCGTAGGACGCTCCACGAAGCGGACGGTGAGCCACGCGAGTGCGACCGATGCACCGACGATGCCGAGTCCGCCGGGTATGTCCGCGTGGGACCTGCCGGTGGTCGACAGGTAGAAGATCAACAGCGGCCAGTGCCACAGGTACAACGGAAACGCGATCGAGCCGACCCAGGCGAAGAACCGGTTGGACAACGTCGCGGCGACCACGGTGTTGGAGCCTGCGACGATCAGCGCCACAGTGGCCAGTACCGGAATCAGCGCCAAGGGACCGGGGAACGCGGTCACGCCGTCCACCACGAATCCACAGACGACGATGACGAACATCGCACCGGCGGCGAGCGCGCCCCGGGCGGTCGATCCCACCCGACTCACGCGGGCATCGGCCCCGGTGTTTCTGCCGGCAAATGCCGCGAACGTGGCCGCGACCGCCGCACCGAGCATGATCTCCCAGAGTCGCGCGCCCGTGTCGTAGTAGTTCCACGCTTGATGGCGTCGAGCACCGTCCGCTGCATACACGAACGACAACACCGCGATGACGGCGAAGATCACGGCGAAGGTCTGTGGTCGCAGACTTCGCGGTCCTTCCGGTCGCATCGTCCGCAGAATCCACGCCAGACCGAACACGACGGCAATCGCGAGCAGATAGAACTGGAATTGCACCGCGACGGACCACAGGTGCTGGACCGGGCTCACCGAAGGGTCGGCCGCCAGGTAGTCGTTGGCTGTCGTCGCCAACTGCCAGTTCACGAAGAAGAAGACGCCGGAGACGAGTTGGTCGCCCACGTCGGCCCAGCGGGTCCTCGGTAGCAGGAACACCGACGCGGCCGCTACCGCCAACAGGGTGAGCGCCAGAGGCGGTCCGAGTCTGCGGAGCACGCGAACGATGCGGGTGATCGGGTTCAGGCTCGCACCGGCCTCGGCCGATCGAAGCAACGACGCAGTGAAGAAGAAGCCGGACAGCGTGAGGAAGACATCCACTCCGCCCGACACCCGGCCCATCCAGATGTGGAACACGACCACCAGAGCGATGGCGACACCACGCAGGCCGTTCAGATCCTGGCGCTGTGGTGGTCGCGGCACGACGGGAGCCGACACCGAACTCGGGGCCGCGGAATCGGTTGCCGATTCGTGATCGGTGCCGCTCGGGTGTACCTGCATGAAAGGGGAATGGCTCCGGCTGTCGATCGACCACTGGTCGGGCGGTCACGGTCGGTGGTGTTCGTCTCGGAAGCTGCTCGGCAGACTACGAGGTTCGTCGCAAACAAGAAGACGTTCTGAGCAAACAATACGTGTACGCGCGGTGACGCACTCCTCGGAGTCCGTACTGCGGTGCCGGTCCCAGCTCGTCGCCGGTTTCTCACAGCGTGGTCTCACCGGTCCCGCAGCAGTTCGGGTTCACATGCCACCGTCGGCCGGAACCGAGGACAACGCGGCGACCAGGGCCACGGGATCGTCCACGTACAGGCCGATGGACGTCGCGGTGCCCTCGACCCGCCACCGACGTAGGGGTGCGGGTACGACGACTGTGGTGCGGGTCGACAACGTGATGTCGACGTTCGTGCCGTCCTGGTTCGGTAACACGGCTCGGTCGTCGCGGACAGTGGGAGCCACCACGCCGAACCGGCGATGGAGTCGGGCCGAGACGATCGTCGATCTCTCCACCGTGGTGACGACCTCGCCGGAGGTGCGCAGGACGAGTGCTTCGGGCGTGAGGACATGGGGGTGCACCCGGCCGACGGCTAAAGCCGACACCAGCAGAACGATCGATACGACCGAGAGCGCACCGAGCACGATATCGAGCCACAACCACGGAACCAGGAGATGCACGACGACGATCTCGACGACCGAGGCCACACCGAACATCAACGGCATCGAACCCGTTCCGCGCACCGCGGTGAACTCGGCAGAGTCGGCCCCGATCGGAGCGTGGCGGCCGCGTGCCCACAACAGCAGTGCGTGCCATCTGCCGACCTGGGCACCCCGATCCGGGGTCACTGTGAGGTTCCTGCCGGATGCGCACCGTCGAGCAGACGAGTTGTGGTGCGGAGGACGACGGCGCGTTGGGCCGCGTCGGGAACGATGTCCTCGATGTCGAGCAACCCGGTCGAGTCGCTACCGAGCGCAGCGGACTCGGGCGCCTGAGCGAAGGACTCGACATCGAGTACGGACACCAACTCGTCGGCCAACGCGTCGATGTCGTGCTCGGATTCGGCGACGCTTCGGCCCTCGAGGGCACCGAAGCGTCGTAGCAACACCAGGTATTTCCGACGTAGGTCGTGATCGCCGAGCGCGGCGGACATCGTCTCGAAGAATGCCGCCGGGACGCGGCCCGAAATTGCCATCACTTCGAGTAGATCGCGTTCGCGGATCAGCGCGGGCCGGTCCCGTTCGTCCGCTGCATCGAGCAAGGACCCGAACGTCGCGGCAACATCTCGTGGGAGCGCGGTCAGAGCACGCCGTTCGACAGCGTCGTCGAGCAACGCCGACAAGCGACTGTGCTTGTGTGCCAATGCCGTCTGCTCGGTCTCGATGCCGGCCAGCAAGGCTCGCAGGTCCCCGACCACGTCGGGCTCGTCCGTCGCTTTTCCGTCGAGCACTGCCGCTATCGCGCCCAGCGGCATTCCGCACTCGGCCAACCATCGGATTCGCATCAGCCGAACGACGTCGTCGATCGTGTACTCGCGGTAGCCGTTGGACAGCCGCCGAGGCTCGGAGAGCAAGCCGAGTCGGTGGTAGTGGCGCACCGTCCGCGGGGTCGTTCCGGCGGCATCGGCGAGGGATCCGATTCTCATGCGTCCAGTGTGAACGTTGACGTAGCGTCAAGGTCAAGACCGATCGCCGGATACTGTTCGGGTCCCCACGACGGCGTATCGTCGGTGTGTCGTGTGAATCGATGTGGCTCGCACCGTTCGAGGAAGTGAACCGGACAATCATGGTCGACGCCGATCGCTGGTATCGGGAGATGTTCGAGGCCAGCACGGTCGGAATGGCACTCGCCGACGAACACGGGCTGCTGTTACTCGCGAACGAGGCGTATGCGGCAATCGTGGGGTGCCCCAGGGATCTACTGTGGGGCCGATCCTCCCGTGAATTCACCCACCCCGACGACCTGGACCAACACGCGGCGATGGAACAGATGATGGACGACGCCGAGGCCCGTGGTGAATCCGTACACGTCGAGAAGCGATACCTGCATCCCGACGGCACAGTGCGGTGGGGTTGGGTGTCGGCCAGCGAGGTCCCCGGCCCGGACGGCCGACGATGGACCATGGCGGTGGTCCACGACGTCACCGACCGGCGGCGGTTGGAGGACGACCTACGGGAGGCTGCGCTGACCGATCCCTTGACCGGGCTGCTCAATCGGCGCGGTTGGCGAGATCGGTTGTCTCAGTTGACGACTCCGCGCGGATTCGACGTGTCGCTGGCCATGGCGATGATCGATTTCGATCGCTTCAAGTCGTTCAACGACAAATACGGACACGGCCGCGGCGATCGCCTGTTGGTCCAGTTCTCCACTGCTGCAATGCAGTTGCTTGCAGGGCGAGCGTATGTCGCCAGATGGGGCGGGGAGGAATTCGCCATCGCGATGCCCGATACCGGGTCGACGACGATGGCAACCGTGCTGACCGAACTCGCAGCCGTCGTCCCGGACGAGCAGACATTTTCCGCCGGTTACACGACATTGCGTCCGGGGGAATCGCTCTACGACTGTTTCGACCGAGCAGACCTGTTGCTGTACAGAGCGAAGAGAGACGGAGGGGCGCGATCACTCGGCGACCGTTCCAGCACCCCGTCGCAATGACGGCTCTCAGGATGCCAATCGGCCGAATCCGACTACACCCGAGTCGGATTCGTAATTCAGAGTGTGAATCCTGATCTTGCCGGCTTCGTTCCCGCCCACGGTGACGGCCTCGCTGCCGTCGACAGCCACGATGACGTTGGTGTGTTGGCCGACCCAACTGCTGTTGTCGTACAACACCACATCACCCACCGACGGCGTGTAGTTGCCGACGGTCTCGAACCGTCCCTGTTGCTGGTAGTACTCCTGCAGCGTGTAGACGCCGGGAATGCGCCACGAACCCGAGTTGGGATTCGACAACGGCATGCCCGCTTCCTTCATGATCCAGCTGACGAAGTCGGCGCACCAGGCCTCGTCCACGCCCTCTGCATAGAAGGTTCCCGGACGCTGCTTCTCGTGCTCGACTCGCAGCAGGTCCACCACACGTGCCTGGTCGACGGTCAACTCGGCGCTGTTCACCTCGGGGAACGATTCGGTGTCCCACGGTAGATAGCGACTCGGGGCGAGCCACAGAACACCGACGGCCACCACCACGACCACAGCGGTGACCGCTGCGGTCCACAGGGGCCAGCGTCGCCGCGTGCGGGTATCGGTGTCGATGCTCATGCCCACACGGTAGCGCGTGAGCGAACACCGGTTGGCACAATAGCTGTGTGACCCATTCGCACGAGCAGACGGTCGACGCCGTTCCACAACCCATCGTGGACGCCGCACGAGCGGCATCGCGCATCGTCGTTCTGACCGGGGCCGGCATGTCGGCCGAATCCGGAATTGCAACGTTTCGCGACGACCGGACCGGTCTGTGGCAGGACTTCGATCCGAAGGACCTCGCCAGTCCCGAGGGCTGGCTCGCCGACAGCGACCTCGTGTGGGGTTGGTACCGGTGGCGTGCAGCATTGGTTCGTCGTTCCGAACCCAACGCCGGCCACCGCGCCGTCGCGCAATGGCAGCAGCATGCGCAGGTGGACATCGCCACGCAGAACGTCGACGATCTGCACGAACGAGCCGGATCCACAGTGCTCGCACACGTACACGGAAGCCTCTTCGAGCCGTACTGCAGCGAGTGTGGAGTGCGCGCGGAACTCGACGACACCGACATTCTGGACGACGGCATTCTGATCGACGCAGATCAGCGTGTTCCGCCGCCGGACTGTCCCCGGTGCGGCGGACTCATCCGTCCCGGGGCCGTGTGGTTCGGCGAATCGCTGCCCGAACAGGCGTGGGAAGCAGCCGAGAATGCTGTGCGCGCTGCAGATCTGGTGCTCGTGGTCGGTACGTCGGGCGTGGTGTACCCGTTCGCCGGACTGCCCGCCGTCGCACGCAGTGCGGGCGCAACGGTGGTCGAGATCAACCCGGTCGAGACCGAGGTATCCGACATGGCCGACCACCGATGGCGCACAACGGCCGCGGTGGGTCTGCCACTGCTGGTCGCACAATTGTGAACGGACGGGCGGCGCGCGAACTACCCTGATCACACCATCGACTTCGAGGAGGCCGAGATGGCGGAGTACTGGTTGCTCGTGTGCGCCCTCGCGTGTTCGTCCGTCGGTGCGTGGTGGGCAACCTCGGATCCGACATCTCGACGCGTTCGCCGAATCGAATTTCTCGCCTGGATCCTCGGCATCGTCGGCGCGGTCACCCTGGCCGATCAGCTGGGGGTGTCCAGGCCGTGGTCCACTGCTGCACTCGTAGTCGGAATCATGGTTCTGGTCCTCGGCCTCCCCGCCCTCGTGGCCACAGTGATCAGGAATCGGAAACCGCTCGGAATTCCAGCGCAGAGGTAGCTGCGGCAGACCTGCCCTAGGGACGCAGCCTGCGCAGCAGCAGGAGTGATACGCCCCCGAGAAGCCCGGCAACCACCAACGACAACGCCGACTCGATCGCCTGGAACCGCCAGAACGATCTGTCCTCGTGATAGCGCGTCTCGTAGGCCTCGGCACCCTGATCCCGAATGCACTGGATCTCGATGTTGCGACGTTCCACGCTCTTGCGGTCGGAATACTCCTCGTACTCGGCGACCGTCTCGAATTCGCTCAGATCCCTGTAGTTCTGGGTCCAATTGCAGTCCATCAAGTCGACGGGCACCGGACTGCCGTTGCTGTCGACGTAGTCGGCAGAGAATTCCCAACGTGGGAACAAACTGATCGAGTCGCCTGGTCTGTAGTAGTCCGGAGTGCCGCCGTACATGTCGTCGACCTTCTGCTCCACCGATACTCGGTCTGTCTGGGGAGTCGCATAGTGCTCGCGTAACTGCGTCGGCAGCAGTGCCAGGAATGCAGTCGACACGATGACGGTGGTGATCATCGCAGCGATCGTGTTCCGCATCGCAAGTGCGCATGCCGAACCGACCATCAATCCGACGGCCGTGTACGCGCCTGCGACGAATCCCGTGGCCCCGAAGATGGGAAAGTCCAACCGCGATGCGCTCGACCCCGCGAAGGACATCGCGAAGGAATCGGGTGCAGTGTTGTACTTGGCTGCGAACAGCACGCATCCGAGCACCGTCATCGCCCCGACGATCGGTGTGAACACGACCAGAATGCGCACGCTGTACCAGCGGCGTCTGCTCACGGATTGAGTCAAACCGAGTACGTGGGTGCGACGTTCGAGATCGCGGGAGAAGACGGTCACCCCGACGAATGCCCCCAGGACGACGGGCAAGACGATCGTCGTGAGTATCGCTATAGTCTGCACGGTCCCGACGGTGCAGTCGGACGAACCGAAGGATCGACAACCCTGCAGATACGGAGACGGAATCACACCGCCGCCGATCACCGTGACGGCAATCGTGATCGCAGCCAACAGCAGTGGCGTCAACGCCCCGAACAGGATGGTCGCGCGAAATTGTCTCCAAGTCACCCAGATCATCAGGTGGTCTCCGTTCCGAGGTGGGCGAGTACGACGTCGTCGAGGGTGGCGTTCTCGACTGTCCACCCCGGTGGTGTCGTTGTCGGTTGTTTGCCCTGTACGACGAATGTTGTTGCCCCGGAACCGAACACCTCGGACACGATGGTGCCGTCCTCGACCGTCGGGTCGGCGTCGGAGCTGCCGACGAGAAGGTAGTGGTCGGCGGTGACGGCGTCGAGGTCCCCGTCGAGTCGCATTCGCCCACCGCGTAGTAGCAACAGCCGGTCGGCGACGTCGACGAGCTCGGACAGCACGTGTGAGGACAGCACGATCGTCGTACCGTTCTCGGCTGCATCGCGCATCAGGGTGCGTGCCACCGCCCTGCGAGCGACCGGATCGAGATCGGCAAGCGGC
Organism: Rhodococcus sp. 05-2254-5; assembly: GCF_002258575.1. Classification (NCBI taxonomy): domain Bacteria; kingdom Bacillati; phylum Actinomycetota; class Actinomycetes; order Mycobacteriales; family Nocardiaceae; genus Rhodococcus; species Rhodococcus sp. 05-2254-5. Next base: position 485,015 of record NZ_NOZG01000002.1, read on the forward strand.
TCGTCGAGCAGCAGTACTTCGGGTCGACGCCCGAGTGCCAGTGCGAGGGCAATCCGCGTGCGGTGGCCGGGGGAGAGGGACTCGACCCGAGCGGAGGTGGCGATTCCGGCGGCGTCGACGATTTCCTTCGCGTACGCATCGTCCCAGTGCGAGTTCGTGTTTCGGCCGAATCGCAACAGTTCGGCGACGGTGAAGTGTGGGTAGAGGGGCTTGTGCTGCGCCAGATAGGACAGGCCGGGCGAGATTCCGCGTTGGGTCACGCTTTCGCCCAGAACCCGAATGGTTCCGCCGTCCGGTGTCAGCAGGCCGACGGCCAGCGACAGCAGCGTCGACTTTCCGGCACCGTTGGAGCCGACCAGCGCTGTGACGCTTCCTCTTTCGACTGCGAACGAGCATCCGTCGAGGACGGTCTTCCTGCGAAACGATTTGGCCACCTCGTCCATGGTGAGCACCGCGTCGGTCATGTTTCGTCTCTTTCGGTTCGGTCGAATTGCTTGTCGAGTGCGGCGGTGACGATGGCTTCGAGGTCGGGTCGGTCCAGTCCTGCGGCCGTGCAGTGTCGGATCCAGCGGTCGAGTTCGGTCTCGAGCGCCGATCGTTCGGCCATGCCAGGTTTTGCGAGCGAGGCGACGACGAACGTCCCGGAACCGGTTCGTGGTTGGACCAGCCCGTCGCGTTCGAGTTCTCGGTACGCCTTGAGGACGGTGTTGGGATTGATGGCCAGCGCCGTGACCACTTCTTTTGCTGTCGGCAGTCGGTCACCGACGGCGAGTGTTCCCAGTCGTAGGGCCTGTTTGGTCTGCAGTATCAGTTGGACATAGGTGGGAATGCCGGACTGACGATCGATACGGTAGGCGATCACCAGAAGCCTTTCACTAGTTGATTAGTGGAAGACGTTAATACGTACCCCTCGGTTTGTCCATGCTCTGTTCGGATCTCGATATTCGGAGTGGCGATCACCGCGTTGGCCGTGACGGCTGGGGGATGCGCCGCCATCTCCGACCCGCAGCAGACCCGAGACTTCTTCGCCCGGGGCCAGTCCTACTACCGCTCGCGCAGAATCGCAGTGGCTGTGCCGCTCGACATCGCAGTGACAACGCCGCTCGACGCGGGGTAGTGGGCAATCGGCACTCGGTACTGTGGGAAAGAAGATTACGTACTTTCTCGAGTAGGGATGACAGATGGCTGTGGGCTCCGACCGATTCTGGCGTGTACTCGGCCGCTCTGCGCAGAAGGCGCAGAGCGCGTCGCGTCGGCGCGTCGAGCAGGCCGGAGACCATGCGAGCTGGGCTTCGGGCTTGTCTGACGCCGAATTGGTCACCGAGGCCGCTGCGTTGCGGGCCCCGAGCGCGTCGAAACTCGACGTTCCGCGGTACCTGGCGTTGACGCGTGAGGCGAGCGACCGCACGCTCGGCATGCGACCGTTCGACGTACAACTTCTGGGAGCCGAGCGACTGCTCGCCGGTGACGTGGTGGAAATGGCGACCGGCGAAGGAAAGACGTTGTCCGGGGCCGTGGCTGCGGTGGGATACGTTCTGTCCGGTCGCAGGGTTCACGTCATCTCGGTCAACGACTTTCTCGCACAACGTGATGCGCGGTGGATGGCTCCGCTGTTCGAGGCTCTGGGTATCACCGTCGGTTCCATCGCCGAGTCGTCCTCCGCGCAGGAACGTCGTGATTCCTACGCGTGCGATATCACGTACGCGTCGGTCAACGAGGTCGGATTCGATGTACTCCGTGACCATTTGGTCGACGATCGTGCCGATCTGGTGTCGCCCGTCCCGGATGTCGCACTGATCGACGAGGCCGACTCGGTGTTGGTCGACGAAGCGTTGGTGCCGTTGGTGTTGGCCGGCTCGGTATCGGGTGACGTGTCGACCTCGACGGTGATGGACGCAGTCCGCCTGTTGGACAAGGGGATCGACTTCGACACCGATGCCGAAGGACGCAATGTGTTCCTCACGGACGAGGGCGCGCTTCGGCTCGAGAAGGAACTCGGCGGAATCGATCTCTACTCCGAGCAGCACGTCGGATCGACCCTCGTTGCGGTCAATGTCGCGCTGCACGCTCAGGTGCTGGTGCAACGCGATGTCGACTACATCGTGCGTGAGGGACGTGTTCAGCTGATCAACGCTTCCCGTGGCCGAGTGGCGGACTTGCAGCGTTGGCCGGACGGGTTACAGGCGGCCGTAGAGATCAAGGAGGGGCTCGAGCCCACCGAGACCGGTGAAATTCTCGACACGATCACGGTGCAGGCGCTGATCAACCGGTATGCCACCGTAAGTGGAATGACCGGCACGGCAATGGCGGCGGGGGAGCAGCTGCGTACGTTCTACGGGCTCGGCGTCTCGGTCATCGAGCCGAACGTGCCGACGGTGCGGGTCGACGAGGTCGACCGGGTGTACGACACGGTCGAGCACAAGAATGCCGCAATTGCGCAGCAGGTCAAGGAAATTCACGAGACCGGGCAACCGATACTCGTCGGCACGCACGATGTCGCGGAGTCGGAGACGCTGGCGGCGATCCTCGCGGAATCCGGTGTGGACGCCGTCGTACTCAACGCCAAGAACGACGCCGAGGAGGCCGCGGTGATCGCTGCCGCCGGAGTGCACGGCGCGGTCACCGTCTCGACGCAGATCGCCGGGCGCGGAACCGACATCAAGCTCGGGGGACCGGAGGGGACCGACCGCGACCGCATCGCCGAGTTGGGTGGGCTGTTCGTCGTCGGCACCGGCCGCCACACCACCGAGCGGCTCGACAATCAATTGCGAGGACGTGCGGGCAGGCAGGGCGACCCGGGCCGTTCGGTGTTCTTCGGCAGTTGGGAGGACGACGTCGTCAAGAACAACATCGGTGACAAGGACGCACCGAAAGGCATCGACGACAGCGGCCTGTTCACCTCTGCCGCCGCAGCCGATCGAGTCGATCATGCCCAGCGCATCGCCGAAGGACAGATGCTCGAAATACACTCGCGTACCTGGCGCTACAACCGACTGACGGCGCAGCATCGGGAGATTCTGGACCGTCGTAGGGCAGCGTTGCTGGACACCGGAGAGGCGTTGGCTCTGCTCGAGGAGCAGTCGCCGACGCGATCGAAGGAACTTCGCGAGAACGTGTCGGAGGAGACCCTCGTGGTGGTCGCCCGCCGAATCGTTCTTCACCACCTCGACCGCGCGTGGTCGGACTACCTAGCGCACCTGGCCGACGTGCGCGAGAGCATCCACCTCCGTGCGCTGGGTCGCGAGAATCCACTCGACGAGTACCACCGAATTGCGGTCGAGGCCTTCAAGACTGTCTCCGCCAAGGCCATGGATCTGTCCCACGCGACATTCGAGTCGGCCGAGATCACCTCCGACGGAATCGATCTCGACAATGCCGGTATGCGCCGACCGACGTCGACGTGGACGTACATGGTGCACGACAACCCGTTTGCCTCCCGCGGAAATGCCGGTGCGGCCGGTCTGGGGCCGATCTTCGGTGGCTGACGCGCGCCGGGCACTGCTCGCTCTCGCCTGTGGCGTGAGCGTGTTGGCCTCGGGCTGCACCGATTCGTACGGGGAATTCCCGGCAGACAAGAATTACACCTCCGTCGATGCCGACGGTTCCTACACCCCGGTCTCGGGTACGACGATCCGGCTCGAGTTCGCCGACGACCGCATCTCGGCCGAAGCCGGATGCAACAGGTTGTTCGGCACCGTCGACACTTCGCTGGGGACGCTCACCGTCGATTCCCTGGGTGCCACGCGGATGGGGTGCCCGGCCGAGCTCATGGAGCAGGATCGGTGGCTGTCGGAGTTTCTGTCCTCGAAGCCGAAATGGTCCAGAGAAGACGACACGATGACTCTGGACAACGGACGCGACCGAATCGTGTTCACCGAATGCTGACGGAGCGTGGTTCGGACGCGGCGTGGCGTATGCCGTCCAGAAAGAGTCGGAGACCGAAGTCGAATTTGCTGGTGGGATCGGGGCGCTCGAACATCGGGGACGCGTCGGCGGTCAGCGCCCCGGCCGAGTCCATCTGGAGCCGAGCCTGTTCGTCCACGGTATGGCCGAGCACGTAGTACAGCAACGTATCGGCGGTCAGTTCGGCGTCGACTCTGGGCAACCCGGCACGAATGCAGACCGCGGCGATGCGTTCACGGATGCGGTTGGTGGTGAGCCGCGAGGCGTAGGTCGAGGCGACCAGTTCGGCTCCGTCGCGCCGGGAGAGCAGCGCGTCGCGAAGTCGATGTGCGATCTGCGAGATCTGCGCGTCCCACAGTTCTTCCGTCGACGGTGCGTCGGCACCGGACAGTATGTGATCTGCGATCGCCCCCAGCAGCGTCTGCTTGTTGGGGAAGTGCCAGTACAGCGCTCCGGGTTGGACGTGCAGTGAGGTCGCCAGTCGGCGCATGGTCAGATCCGCGAGGCCGTACTCGTCGAGAATGGCTATTGCACCGTCCAGGACGTCCTGCCTGCGTAGCTGCACTTCCTACCCCTGCCGTTCGACGCGGTGTTTCGCTTTGACAGTAGCCGAGTGCGGTGCCTAACGTGAACGCCGTTCAACTTGAACGGTGTTCAATTCCGAGACCGTTCGACGACGAGGGGACCGGTATGGACATATTGCGTACGGCGCGCCTGCAGGTGCTCGACAACGGCATTGCGCTCGATCGATCCCAGGTGCTCGAGGTACTCGAGCTCGGAGAGGATCGTCTCGAAGAGACGATGCAACTGGCGCACGAGGTTCGGATGCGATGGTGCGGACCGGAAGTGGAGGTCGAGGGGATCGTCAGCCTCAAGACCGGAGGCTGCCCCGAGGACTGCCACTTCTGCTCGCAGTCGGGCCTGTTCGCCTCTCCGGTGCGGGCGGCCTGGCTCGATATTCCGTCGTTGGTCGAGGCGGCGAAACAGACCGCGAAGACCGGAGCCACGGAGTTCTGCATCGTGGCCGCAGTGCGGGGTCCGGACGCTCGACTGCTCGCGCAGGTCGCCGCGGGAATCGAGGCCATTCGCGGCGAGGTCGACATCGACATCGCTTGTTCGCTGGGCATGCTCGACCAGGATCAGGTCGACCAACTCGCCGCAATGGGTGTGCACCGCTACAACCACAACCTCGAGACCTCGCGGTCCTACTTTCCGAACGTGGTCACCACCCATACCTGGGAGGAACGCTGGAACACACTGCGGATGGTCCGCGAGGCCGGCATGGAGGTCTGTTGCGGAGGCATCCTCGGTATGGGCGAGACGCTGGAGCAGCGAGCTGAGTTCGCAGCCGATCTCGGCGCTCTCGAACCCGACGAGGTTCCCCTGAATTTCTTGAACCCACGTCCCGGAACGCCGTTCGGAGATCTGGACGTGCTGCCTGCATCGGATGCGTTGCGAGCCGTTGCCGCCTTCCGGCTGGCCCTGCCGCGGACGATTCTTCGATTCGCGGGCGGCCGCGAGATCACTCTCGGTGATCTCGGAGCTCAGCAGGGAATTCTGGGCGGCATCAACGCGATCATCGTCGGAAACTACTTGACGACGCTCGGTCGTCCCGCCGAGGAGGATCTCGATCTTCTCGGGGAACTGCAGATGCCGATCAAAGCGTTGAACTCGACGATCTGATGCGCGTATTAAGGTGGGTCGAATGACGAGCGAGAGCCGGTACGACCCGCACACCGGTCGGCCTGTCGAGGTCGGTACGGATGCGGGGGCACCGTCGTTCTCGGTTGCCGTCGGTCTCGGGCTGGAGCCGCCGAGGTACTGCGACCGGTGCGGTCGCAGGATGGTGGTGCAGATCGTGCCCGACGGATGGACGTCGGTGTGCTCGCGGCACGGCCTGATCGATTCCGCCGCGACGGGTAGGCGTTAGGTGACGACCTCGTCTGCCGTCGAGACTCCGGAGCGGCGTCGAACGCTTCGCTTTGTGGCTCTGGTCGGCGGTGTGACGATCGCGCTGTCCGCCGTCGGCGGTCTGCTGTGGGGATTCCTGGCACCGAGCCAGCAGTTGCTCGTCGTCGCGCAGGACAGAGGAGCAACACTGACCGGGGAGAGTCTGCATCGATTCGACGCTCTCGCCCTGTTCGTCCTCGTCTCGTTCGCTCTCGGCATTCTCGTGCCGATCGGGTGGTGGCTGTGGATTTCCCAGCGGGGTCCACGGCTGTTCGTGGCCGTGTTCGTCGGGTCGTTCGTCGGCTCGATCGCAGCAGTGCTGGTGGGCAACGGCGTTGCGGCGCTGCGATTCCCGAGGGCGGACGAGCCGGCCGTCGGATCGATCGTCCGGGTTGCACCGAGTATCGACACGCCAACGGCACTGATCGTGCAGGCGCTGACGGCGTCGTTGGTGATACTGCTGCTCGCGGCGATGAATCCCAACGACGATCTGCAGCCCCCCGATTCCGATCCCGAGCTCGACGAGATCGAATTCGACGTCGCTCCGCCGCCGCCGTCGTTCGACTCGCGGGTGCCCGACTGACGGCGGATCTCGTTCATGCCTGTGGTGGCCGCAATGCCGCGAACTCGTCGGTGACGCGAATGCTGTTGTCGGCGAACCGGAACAATGCTGGAGGCCGTCCACCCGCTCGACCCGACGGTGCACGCCGTCCGGTGGGTTCGATGACGCCGCGGCGGCTCAGTACCCGTTGCAGATTGGTGGCGTCGACCTGATAGCCGAGGGCTGCGCCGTAGATTTCGCGAAGCGTCGAAATCGCGAATTCTGCGGGAGCGAGGGCAAATCCGATGTTGGTGTACGACAGTTTGGCGACCAGTCGATGCCGTGCGTGCTCGACGACCGTTCCGTGATCGAACGACATGGCGGGCAGCTCCGACACCGGGTACCAGGTCGTATCCGCGGGCAGGGTCGGCTCGGCCGCGATCGGTACGAGGCCCAGAAACGTCGACGCGATTCGGCGATCTCCCGGCACCCTGTCCGGCTCGCTGAAGATGGACAGCTGCTCGAGGTGTGCCACCTTGCGTACGTCGACCTTCTCGGCGAGCTGTCTCCGCGCGGACGTGGCAAGGTTCTCGTCGTCGCGCAGGGTGCCCCCGGGGAGTGACCAGGTGCCCGCCTCGGGGTCGAGTGCACGCTGCCACAACAGGACCGCCAGTTCAGGGGTGTCGGGGTCGGAAAAGACCCGAACTTGGAACACCGCAATGAGTACTTCGTGGACGGTGCTACGATGAATCATGTTTTCGATCATAAGTCGAAAACTCCCGCGGAGGAAATTCGGTCACCGACGACCGGATGATCGGTGAAGGAGAACCGTCATGACCAGCAGCGCTACCCAGGTGAACTTCCTGGACTCGGCATTCGCCGGAGTCCGCGACATCGTCGATGGAGCCGGTGGTTACGGGGGAGTCGACGCATCGGCTGAATGGGCCGCGGAAGTGCGACGGCTCGCCGATCTGCGAGGTGCGACCCTGCTGGCGCACAACTACCAGCTGCCTGCGATTCAGGACGTTGCCGATCACGTCGGTGATTCGCTCGCGCTTTCGCGCATGGCCGCCGAGGTATCCGAGGACACCATCGTGTTCTGCGGCGTGCACTTCATGGCCGAGACCGCCAAGATCCTCAGCCCGCAGAAGACGATCCTGATCCCGGACCAGCGTGCGGGTTGCTCGCTCGCCGACTCGATCACTGCCGAGCAGTTGCGCGAGTGGAAAGCAGACTTCCCGGATGCCGTCGTCGTCTCCTACGTCAACACGACAGCCGAGATCAAGGCGCTCACCGACATCTGCTGCACCTCGTCCAACGCCGTCGAGGTCGTGCAATCGATCGATCCGAGCCGCGACATCCTCTTCCTGCCCGACCAGTTCCTCGGGGCTCATGTCAAGCGCGTGACCGGGCGCGAGAATCTGCACATCTGGGCCGGTGAATGCCACGTCCACGCAGGCATCAACGGCGACGAGCTCGCCGAGAAGTCTCGAACCCACCCCGATGCGGAGCTCTACGTGCATCCCGAATGCGGTTGCGCCACCTCGGCTCTCTACCTCGCCGGCGAAGGATTCGTGCCCGCCGACAAGGTCAAGATCCTCTCCACCGGCGGCATGCTCGACGCGGCCCGCGCCACCGAATCCAAGCAGGTTCTGGTCGCCACCGAGATCGGGATGCTGCATCAACTCCGCAGGGCTGCACCCGATGTCGACTTCTTGGCCGTCAACGACCGCGCGTCGTGCGGATACATGAAGATGATCACGCCCGCCGCGCTGTTGCGCTGCCTCGTCGAAGGGCGCGACGAGGTCCACGTCGACCTCGAAACGGCGAACATCGCCAGCAAGTCGGTGCAACGCATGATCGAGATCGGCACACCCGGCGGCGGCGAGTGAACCCGTCGGTCGCCTGGGAAACCGCGGCCGACCTCGTCGTCGTCGGCGGCGGAATCGCCGGACTGACCGCGGCTCGCACGGCCGCCGCTCGCGGCCTGCGCGTGCTGACGGTCAGCAAGGGCAGTTCGGTCGATACCGCGACCAAGTATGCGCAGGGCGGAATCGCAGTCGTCGGCACCGATCTCGGCGACTCGATCGATGCGCACGTGTCGGATACCTGCGCAGCAGGCGCGGGCCTGTGCGACGAGGATGCGGTGCGTTCCATCGTGTCGGGCGGCCGCGCGGCGATCGCGTCGCTCGAAGTCGCCGGCGCACATTTCGATCGTGCGCCCGACGGTTCGGTTTCCCGCACCCGAGAGGGTGGCCACAGTGTGCGCCGAATCATCCATTCCGGCGGCGATGCCACCGGAGCGGAGGTACAACGCGCACTGGACTCCGCAGTGCCTTCGGTGGAATTCGACACCACCGCGCTGCGTGTACTGACCACCGACGGCGCGGTGGCCGGACTCCTCGTGCGCGGGCCTCGCGGTGTCGGCGTCGTTCGCACTCCGACGGTGTTGCTCGCGACAGGCGGCCTGGGACAACTGTTCTCGTGCAGTACCAACCCGGCCGGTGCCACGGCCGACGGCATTGCACTGGCCCTCGATGCGGGCGCACGGATCGCGGATCTGGAGTTCGTTCAGTTCCACCCGACCGTGCTGTTCGCCGCAGGGTCGACGGGCCGTCGCCCGTTGATCAGCGAAGCGGTGCGCGGAGAGGGTGCACGCTTGGTCGATGCCACCGGCCGCGCATTCATGGACGGTGTTCATCCCATGGGCGACCTCGCACCACGCGACGTGGTCTCGCGTGCTATCGCCGAGTTGCTGTACCGCAGCGGCGACGACCACGTGTTGCTGGACGCCCGTCGCGTGGAGCACGTGCGTGAGCGTTTCCCGACCGTGACGGCATCGTGCCTGGACGCCGGAATCGATCCCGCAACGGATCTCATCCCCGTGGCACCCGCCGCGCACTACTCGTGCGGGGGAGTCGTGACCGACACGTTCGGACGGACGTCCGTCTCGGGATTGCTCGCTGCGGGTGAGGTGGCGCGCACCGGGCTGCACGGTGCCAACCGGTTGGCGTCGAACAGTCTGCTCGAGGGTCTGGTGGTCGGCGAACGCGCTGCGCTCGTCGCCGCGGAGCGGGTCGGAACCACGGTCGCCGTGTCCGATACCGCGCTGCCTGTGTACCGGCGGATCGATCGCGCGGTACTGCAGCGAACCATGACCACGGACGTCGGTGTCGTCCGCGATGCGTCCGGTCTTGCGGCGGCACAGGACGTGCTGGCACACGGCGTGGTGTCGGAACCGCCGGTCGACGGCGTAGCGGTCGAGGATGCCGCCCTGACGGCAGCGGCAGACGTGATCGTGCTGGCTGCGGCGCACCGCCGAGAGAGCCGAGGGTGTCACACCCGACGGGATTTCCCGGACAGCATGCCCGAGTACCGACGGAGCCTGTATGTCGAACGCGACGACGACGGACGACTGACGATCGTGAACGATGACGTGATGACGGGAGCAAGCTGACATGACCGGTACTGCCGACGAAGTGAACCCGGGAGTCGACCGCGACGAGGTTCTCGCACTCATCCGCACCGCGCTCGACGAGGATCTCCGGTACGGGCCGGATATCACCACCATGGCAACGGTTCCCGAGGACGCCGTGGCCACGGCGTCGGTGGTGTCTCGACAGTTCGGCACCCTCGCGGGCCTCGATGTCGGACTGCTGGTTCTCGACGAGGTGATCGGTTCGGGCGCGTACTCGATCCGCCACAGGACCGCCGACGGATCGAATGTCGAACCCGGACAGGCTGTTCTGACGGTCGAAGCTCCCACCCGTGGATTGCTCACCGCCGAGCGCACCATGCTCAATATCGTCTGTCACCTGTCGGGTATCGCAACCGCCACGGCCGGCTGGGTCGCCGAGGTCGCAGAGACCGAGTGTCGCATTCGAGACAGTCGAAAGACGTTGCCCGGACTGCGATCGCTACAGAAGTACGCGGTACGGGCGGGCGGCGGGGTCAACCATCGGATGGGTCTCGGTGACGCCGCGCTGATCAAGGACAACCACGTCGCGGCGGCCGGCTCCGTCGTCGCTGCCCTGCGAGCCGTGCGGGCCGCTGCGCCGAACATCGCCTGCGAGGTAGAGGTCGACAGTCTCGAACAACTCGACGAGGTGCTCGCCGAGAACGTCGAACTCGTTCTGCTGGACAACTTCGCGCTGTGGCAGACGCAGATGGCGGTGCAGCGCCGCGACAAGTTCGCGCCGGACACCAAGTTGGAATCCTCGGGTGGACTGACCGTCGACGTGGCTCGGGATTACGCGCGTACGGGGGTCGACTTCCTGGCGGTGGGCGGTCTGACACACTCGGTGACAGTGCTCGACCTCGGCCTGGACATGTAGCCGAGCCTCACGATTCGAGAAAGACGTTCGAAGATGGAATTGCAGAGTGCCCGTCTGGACAGCTGGATCTGGGCGGTGCGACTGTTCAAGACGCGGTCTGCCGCTGCCGCAGCCTGTCGCGGTGGGCATGTCCGCGTCAACGGCACCCCCGCAAAGCCCGGCCAACGGGTCGGGCCGGACGACGAGATCCGGCTGCGCGTGGAGGGCGTGGAGAAGATCGTCGTCGTCGTACGTGCCATCACCAAACGCGTCGGCGCGTCGGTGGTAGCCGAGTGCATGATCGATCGCAGTCCGCCGCCGCCACCGAAAGAGGTTCTGGCGTCGGTTCCCCGACGTGACCGCGGAACGGGCCGTCCGACCAAGCGTGATCGACGTGACATCGATCGGCTGCGGCTGCGCCCCTCGTGAGTGTTGTGCGTACCTCCGGGGGCGCACAACGCGCTCGAGGGCGAAGCCCGGCTAGCGTCTCTTCCCGCTGCGGCGTGCGTTCGTTTTGGTCTTGACGACCGGTCGAGCCGGTTTGGAGGGCTGCGCCTTCTTCTTCTTGACGGGCGCGTCGTCCGACGATCCGCGTGAACTTCGCGTGGACCGGCCACGCACGATGCCGATGAATTCTTCGATGCGGTCGTCTTCCCGCTCCGCCACCCAGGCCAGTGCGATCTGTGTCTGCTCGACGTCGGTGACCGGGCGGTACACGAGATCTTTGCGAGCGTTGAATCGCGCAACCGAGTGCGGGACGATCGCCACCCCCAGCCCGGCGGCCACGTACTCGAAAGTCTCCGCTGTGCTGGTCATCGGTGGCAGTGCGGGACGATCGCCGGTGCTCAGTTCTGTTGCAACAGCAGCCCATTCGGGCACCGTGGTCGGATCGGCGAGCAGGTGTTCGTCGGCGAGGTCGAGAGCGGTGACCGAGTCGAATGCTGCGACCGCATGGTCTTTGGGCACCACCACGACCTGGATTTCCTGGTACAGCCCGATGGCGTTCAGACCTTCACGATCGATCGGCGGCCTGACGAAGCCGACGTCGACTGTTCTGTCACGCAGATGAGACACCTGCGTGTCCGGAGTCGTTGCCACGACGGACAAGGCGACATCGGGAAACCGATCGGCCCAGATTCGCGTCCACTTGGTCAGCGTCACGCCCTCGGCGTATCCGATGGTGAAACTGCTCGGCTCCCCGGCAGCAGCCTGTGCACGCTCCGAACGCCGATCGTCCTCGGCGATCTCGACCAACGCGCGTTCGAGCAGATCGCGTCCGTCGGCGGTGAGTTCGGTGGGGGACGCACCCGGCACGAACAGGTCGACGCCGAGCAACTCTTCGAGTTCCACCACGGTCTTGCTGAGGCGGATTCGGGAGATTCCGAGCGACTGAGCAGCGCGGGCGAAATGCAGTTGTTGCGCCACTGCCGCATACCAGCGCAGTGTCTGCACATCGATGTTCACGGAGTCGAGCCTATGGGACGGTGCACGAAGCGCGGGACGGTGGCGTCGGGACCGCCGATTGCCGGATAAGCTGGTCCGGTGAGCCCGGAGAACAAACAGCAGACCATGAAGCCATTGACCGCGGCGAACAAGCTCGGCATCTATCTACCCGCAGCGCCGGAAGAGTTCCAGAACTCGATGATCAGCAGATCCGACCTGGACGCCCTGCGCAGCGATCCGCCGCAGTGGCTGACCGACTTGCAGACCGACGGACCCTTCCCCCGCGACGTGATCGCGAAGAAGCTCGACGTGTCCATCGCCGGATTGGCACGCGGCGGAGTCACCGAAGCGTTGACCAGTGTGGAGATCGAGGAACTGATCGCCAGCCCACCGCAGTGGCTGGTACGCGAGCGTCGGACTCAGATCCAGGTTCGCAAGGATGCCGAGCGCATCAAGGAGAAGCAGGAAGCGCGTCGCACCGCGGGCAATCGGCCCACGAAACTACGCAACCTCTAGGGAGCGACGACTCCGTCGAGGTAGCGCCACCGGCCGTCGACCCGGACGAAACGGCTGATCTCCGACATCGTGCCGGCACCGTCGGGATGCTTGTACCGTGCCTCGAACTGCACGGTGCCGGTCTCGTCGAAAAGTCCGCCTGCGTCGGCAGCGAGGACGTCGAGCCGATACCACCGTTGGTCGGGGTCCAACTCCAGCTCAGCCGGAGCGGTGTCGGGATGCCAGGACGTCCGCAGGTAGGCGACGTCGCCGACGGCAAACGCGGTGAAGCGCGAGCGCATCAGCTTCTCCGCCGTCGGTGCATCGACGGGGCCCGTCAGGTACGGCTCGCAACACGCATCGAACGTGTCGCCGCTCGAACACGGACACCGTGTACTCACTCGTCGACCTCCACTTCGACTGTGTACGTGCCGAGTTCGTGCTCGTCCCGCTTACCCACGTCCTGAATCCAGGTGTTGGCTTCGAGCAGAGTGTCGAACAGCCCCAACGGAATCGGATCTCCGCCGAGCGCATTCTTCATGATCACGCGGTATTTCCTCATGGGGTCACCCTTCGTACCGTGGCCAGAAATGTTGCGGCGGCAAAGAACAGGCCGGCGAACGTGCGGTTCATGGTCTTCTGCTGACGGTGGGACCGCATCATGCGGAGGACTCGCGATGCCAGAGAGGTGTAACCGGTCATCACCAGCATGTCGACGACGACCATGGTCGCCGCGATGGCGAGATACTGGGTGATCAGCGGCCGCGCTGGGTCGAGAAACTGGGGCAGCACAGCGACCATGAACACGACGGCTTTCGGGTTGCTCGCGTTGACGAGAAATCCTCGCGCGAGCATCGTCGTGCCTCGATCCGCCACCGCGGGGGCGTCCGCTACTTCGGACGGAGCCGACCGCCACTGGCGAATGCCGAGGTAGACCAGATAGGCGACACCGAACCACTTGATCGCGGTGAAGGCCAGGGCCGAATTGGCCAGGACAGCACCGAGTCCGACTGCGACGATGCCGATCTGGACCAGCAGGCCGATCTGCAGCCCGAAGATGTTCCAGTAGCCGCGGCGCAGGCCGTAGCGCAGACCTGTGGACATCGACGCGATGGCTCCGGCTCCGGGAGACAGACTGATGACGATGCTCGCGCCGAGGAAGGCGAGCCACACTGACCAGGACATGTGTTCATTGAACTACGCCCGTCAATTCGCATTCTGCGCGGTGGCCGGGTGTCGATACGGTCATTGCGGGGTAGACGCTGCAGATGGCAGACATCAGAACCATCGACAGCGGTCCCCAGCAGGTCACGAGACAGACCGAGGTTCGGGCACCGGCAGCCGAACTGTTCGACATCGTGGCCGATCCCACCCGGCACGGCGAGCTGGACGGATCCGGCACAGTCAAGGACACCGTCCGTGGACCCGAGAGGCTGAGCAGCGGCGCGAAATTCTCCGTCGGCATGAAGCAGTACGGCGTGCCGTACAAGATCACCAGCACCGTGACCGAATTCGTGGATGCGGATCGACACAAGATCATCGAGTGGCAGCACCCGATGGGCCACAGCTGGCGCTGGGAATTCGAGGAGAAGCAGCCGGGCCTGACCACTGTCACCGAGAGCTTCGTCTACGGCACCGCCAAGGTTCCGAAAATGCTCGAGTTGTTCAAGATGCCGCAGAAGAATGCGCAGGGCATCACGAGCACACTGCACAATCTGGCTGCTCGTTACGCCTGACCTCTCGGACAGCCCGTGGCGGTACGGGCCCTGCTCTACAGTGACCCGCATGCCGATCGAACCCGATACCAAGAACTGGACGTGGGTCCTCGACAGTGCCTGCCCCGACTGCGGGTTCGACTCGAGCTCCGTCGAATACGACGCCGTACCCGCGTTGATCCGCGCTGACGTGGATCGGTGGATCGCAGTGCTCCGTCGCGAGGACGCGGCAGTGCGTCCCGACGATTCGACATGGTCGGCGCTCGAATACAGCGCACATGTTCGGGATGCACACCGCATATTCCGCACTCGGTTGGCGCTGGTGCTGACCGAGGACGATCCCGAGTTCGACAACTGGGACCAGGACGCCACGGCCGTGGCCGAGAACTACAACGCGCAGAATCCGGCGACGGTGGCGTCGGAACTCGGGGAAGCGGCACATGCGTTGGCCGACGCCTTCTCGGCTGTGCCGCCGGAAGACCGTGATCGCAGAGGGCGACGCAGCGACGGTTCCCACTTCACCGTCGAAACTCTGGCGGCCTACTACATTCACGATCCCATCCACCATCTGTGGGACGTGCGGGGCTGAGCCGAATTCGGTGGAACTATCCTGGTGGTTCGGACAACACTGATTCGACCGAACCCCGGCACCGAACCGACTCCACGAAGGGGCCCACTATGCCTGCCCGCATCGAGCTCGCCCGCGTCGATCTACGCGGACGAACTCCATCCACTGCCGAACTACGCGGCGCTCTTCCCCGAGGCGGAGTGGATGTCGATTCGGTGCTGCACCAGGTTCGGCCCGTCGTCGACGCCGTCAAGGAACGTGGGGCCGACGCGGCCCTCGAGTTCAGCGAGAAGTTCGACGGAGTCCGACCGGACCGCGTTCGGGTTCCGCAGCAGGAATTGGTTCGAGCTCTCGACGAGCTGGACCCGGCCGTCCGGGCCGCCCTCGAGGTCGCGATCGAGCGAACCCGACTGGTGCACTCGGATCAACGCCGCACCGACCACACCACCCAGGTGGTGCCCGGCGGCACGGTGACCGAGCGCTGGATTCCGGTCGATCGCGTGGGTCTCTACGTGCCCGGTGGCAACGCTGTGTACCCGTCGTCGGTCGTGATGAACGTGGTGCCTGCGCAGATCGCTGGCGTCGGTTCGCTGGTGGTGGCGTCGCCGCCGCAGAAGAACTTCGGTGGATTACCCCACCCGACGATCCTGGCGGCCGCGCAGCTCCTCGGAGTCGACGAGGTCTGGGCCGTCGGCGGCGGTCAGGGCATCGCTCTGCTCACGTACGGCGGTGTCGACACCGACGGCGAAGAACTGGCACCGGTCGATCTGATTACCGGCCCGGGCAACATCTACGTCACGGCGGCCAAGCGACTGTGTCGTTCGCTCATCGGAATCGACTCCGAGGCAGGCCCTACCGAGATCGCGATTCTCGCCGACGCCACCGCAGACCCGATCCACGTGGCAGCAGACCTGATCAGTCAAGCCGAGCACGACGTGATGGCCGCCAGTGTGCTGGTGACCGACAGCCTCGAACTCGCCGATGCCGTCGACGAGGCTGTCAATGCGCAGATGGCGTCCACCCGGCACGCGGAACGCGTCACCACGGCGCTGAGCGGTAGCCAGTCCGGAATCGTTCTGGTCGACGACGTCACACAGGGCCTGGCCGTGGTCAACGCCTATGCGGCCGAACACCTGGAGATTCAGACGAAGGACGCGTCCGACGTCGCCGCTCGCGTGCGCAGCGCCGGCGCTGTATTCGTGGGGGCGTGGTCACCGGTCAGCTTGGGTGATTACTGCGCCGGGTCGAATCACGTACTGCCGACGGCAGGGTGCGCTCGGCATTCGTCCGGCCTGAGTGTGCAAACGTTCCTGCGGGGGATCCACGTGGTGGACTACAGTGAGGCCGCGCTGAAAGACGTTGCTGCGCACGTCATCGCGCTGGCCAACGCAGAAGATCTCCCGGCTCACGGTGAGGCCGTTCGGCTGCGTTTCGAGGGGTTGCGTACCGGTGGTGCATCATGAGTGATGCTCTGGGGCAAGCGATTTCGCTCGACGACCTGCCGTTGCGCGAGGCGCTGATCGGCAAGTCGCCGTACGGCGCGCCGCAGCTCACCGTGCCGGTTCAGTTGAACACCAACGAGAATCCACACCCGCCGACGCAGGCACTGATCGACGACGTCGCCGAATCGGTGCGTATCGCCGCGGCGCAGTTGCACCGGTATCCGGATCGCGACGCGGACGACTTGCGAGCCGACCTGGCGCGGTATCTCACCGGGCAGACCGGCTTTGCGGTCGACACTGCCAACGTGTGGGCGGCCAACGGCTCCAACGAGATTCTGCAGCAACTCCTCCAGGCCTTCGGTGGGCCGGACCGTACCGCGCTGGGTTTCGTGCCGTCGTACTCGATGCACCCGATCATTTCGTCGGGGACTCAGACCGAGTGGATTCCGGCGCAGCGTCGGGCGGATTTCTCTCTCGACGTCGACTACGCCGTGCAGGCGATCGAGGAGCGTAAGCCGGACGTCGTGTTCGTGACCAGCCCCAACAATCCGACCGGGCACAGTATCGACGAGGCAGATCTACGTCGAATCCTCGACGCCGCACCGGGAATCGTCGTGGTCGACGAGGCGTACGCCGAATTCTCCTCGGCGGCAAGCGCAATCGGATTGATCGAGAGCTACCCCAGCAAGATCGTCGTCAGTCGGACCATGAGCAAGGCGTTCGCGTTCGCCGGCGGACGGCTGGGATACCTCGTTGCGGCCCCGGCCGTGATCGACGCAATGCTGTTGGTGCGCTTGCCCTATCACCTCTCGGTGGTCACACAAGCCGCCGCTCGGGCCGCGTTGCGGCATGCCGACGACACCCTCGCGAGCGTGGCCGAACTGTCGGCCGAACGCGATCGTGTTGCCGAAACACTCGCCGACCAGGGATACGACGTGATCCCGTCCGACGCCAACTTCCTGCTCTTCGGCCGATTCGCCGATGCCGCCCGGACGTGGCAGCGATATCTCGACGACGGCGTCCTCATTCGCGACGTCGGTATTCCCGGGTATCTGCGTGTCACCATCGGACTCGCCCACGAGAACGACCGATTCCTCACCGTCAGCTCGGAACTCGCATCGACCGAAAGAGCAGAGGCACTGCAGTGACCACACCCGCTCCCCGTATCGCCAAGATCGAGCGCACCACCAAGGAATCCGACATCTCCGTCGAGCTGAACCTCGACGGCACCGGCATCGTCGACATCTCCACCGGCGTGCCGTTCTACGACCACATGCTCACTGCCCTCGGCACCCATGCCCGCTTCGATCTCACTGTGCGGGCCAAGGGCGACATCGAGATCGAGGCGCATCACACGGTCGAGGACACTGCGATCGTGCTCGGGCAAGCGTTGGGCCAAGCCCTCGGCGACAAGTCCGGCATCACCCGCTTCGGCGACTCGTTCATTCCGATGGACGAGACACTCGTGCATGCGGCGGTCGACGTGTCCGGCCGTCCCTACTGCGTGCACACCGGCGAGCCGGACTACATGGTGCACTCGGTGATCGGCGGCTACCCGGGTGTTCCTTACTCCACCGTGATCAACAAGCATGTGTTCGAGACCTTGGCGTCCAACGCTCGGATCGCGTTGCATGTCCGCGTCATCTACGGCCGCGACCAGCACCACATCACCGAGGCGGAGTTCAAGGCCGTCGCTCGGGCGCTGCGTCAGGCCACCGAATACGACCCTCGGGTCACCGGAATTCTCTCCACCAAGGGCAGTCTGTGATCGGTCGAGCGGTGCTCGTGCGTTGAGTGGTCTGAGTTCGATTCGTGGCCTCCCGGCCGCGATGGCCATGGGTGCGGCCGCGTTCGGCGGCTGGGGCCTGTTGCTCCCGGTGGTTCCGCTGGCGGTGTCGCAATCGGGTTCGTCCGATGCGGTGGCGGCAGCCAGCACCGCGATCTTCATGGCCACCACGGTCATCACCCAACTGTTCGTACCCGCGATGTTGGTTCGCGTCGGCCATCGGCCCGTGCTTGCGGCCGGCTGCCTGCTTCTGGGTGTTCCCGCGTTGCTGTTCATCGTGTCGGTGCAGGCTGTACCGGCACTGGCCGTATCGGCGCTGCGGGGCACGGGTTTCGGAATGTTGACGGTCGCCGGGGCCGCCATCGTCGCCGAGTTGGCACCGACCCACTTGCTCGGCCGCGCGACGGGAGCACAGGGGATCGCGGTCGCGTTGTCGCAGATGGTGACGTTGCCGCTGGGCCTGGTGATCTTCGCCGTCAGTCCGACGGCAGTGTTCGTACTGGGGGCTCTGGTTCCCGCTGCGGGGTTGATCGGGGTGGCTCTGTTGCCGCCGACCCGGCCCGCACCGCAACCGGCTCGGGTCGACCGGGTCCGCCTCGACGCCCGGCGGTTCCTGGTGCCGTGCCTCGTCGTTGCGTCGGTGTCGGCGTCGTACGGCGGCATCACCAGTCTGCTGCCGATCGCCGAATCCGAGCGAGCCGCGATGATCGGCGTGGCCCTCGCCGTGGTCAGTGCCGCGATGCTGGTCGGTCGATATGCCGCCGGCTCGGTTGCCGATCGCATCGGAATCGGCCGGTCGGTGGTGCCTGCGCTCATCTCCGCGGCCCTGGGCGTCGGTTTGTTCGCCGTTGCCGCCGCAGGTGACATGCCTGCCGCACTGTTCTTCGTCGCCGCGGTGTTGTTCGGAATCGGTTACGGCGCATGCCAGAACGACAGTCTGGTGATGGCCTTCGACGCGGCAGGGCCCGCGCGGTACAGCAGCGCCAGCGCCGTGTGGAACATCAGCTTCGATGCCGGTACCGGCGCAGGGGCGCTCGCCCTCGGTGTGATCGCGACGAGTGTGGGCTACACCGCCGGGTTCACTGCAGGTGCAGCCACCGTTGCCGTTGTCGCGGCGGTGGCACTGATCGCGCGTCCACGTCCCCGATAGACTCGTTCCATGACTTCTGTGGTGTTGCTCGACTACGGCTCGGGCAATCTGCACTCGGCGAAAAGGGCGTTGGCCCGCGTCGGTGCCGACGTGACGGTGACCTCCGACTTCGACGAAGCCCTGAATGCAGAAGCGCTGGTGGTTCCCGGGGTCGGTGCATTCGCCGCCTGTATGGAGGGTCTGACGGCCGTTCGAGGTGAGCGCATCATCGGGCGTCGTCTCGCGGGTGGCCGCCCGGTACTGGGAATTTGCGTCGGCATGCAGATCCTCTTCGATCGCGGTGTCGAGTTCGGCGTCGAGGCGGACGGGTGCGGCGAATGGCCGGGCACTGTCGAACGCCTGCAGGCCGAAGTGCTTCCGCACATGGGTTGGAACACCGTCGAGGCTCCGGAGAACAGCGTGCTGTTCGACGGCATCGACCGCGAGACACGGTTCTATTTCGTCCATTCCTACGCCGCGCAGCAGTGGGAGCTCGAACCGAGCGAGACCATCGCCGCCCCGTTGCTCACGTGGGCCGATCACGGTGGCCGCTTCCTCGCTGCCGTGGAGAACGGCGCGCTCTCGGCCACACAGTTTCACCCGGAGAAGTCCGGCGACGCCGGTGCCGCGTTGCTCGAGAACTGGGTTCGATCGGTGTGAGCGAACGCGAGTTCTCGCTCGGCCGGTTGGCGTTTCGAGCGCTCGGGGCGGCAGTTGCGGTACTCGCCCTCGCGACCGTGTCGATCGCTGTGTGGCAGCCCACCGCCGGCGTTGCTCTGCTCATCGCGTTGGCCGGAGTTGTCGGGGCGATCACGGCCATGGGGGTCGTGTCCACGCGCATGACGCGCAAGGAACTCGGTCCCGACAGCTGACGGGCCGTCCCGGCGGCCTGCGGATCCAGGCAGTGCTGACCCGTTTTGAATTCGACGCGAGTCGGCCCGTAGCATAACCGCACGTGAGCCTGGTCTTATTGCCTGCTGTCGATGTCGCAGGCGGCGAAGCTGTCCGTCTCGTTCAAGGGGAAGCCGGTAGCGAAACGAAGTACGGTTCGCCCCGTGATGCCGCCCTGGCGTGGCAGAACGACGGCGCCGAGTGGGTCCATCTGGTGGATCTCGATGCCGCGTTCGGGCGCGGGTCCAACCGTGAACTGTTGGCCTCGGTCGTCGGTGAGCTCGATGTGAAGGTCGAGCTCTCGGGCGGAATTCGCGACGACGATTCCCTGCGTGCCGCCCTCGCAACCGGATGCGCACGCGTCAACCTGGGTACGGCGGCTCTGGAAGACCCCGAGTGGTGCGCTCGTGCGATCGGCGAATTCGGCGATCGTGTCGCGGTCGGCCTCGACGTGCTGATGGTGGACGGCGCGCCTCGTCTGCGTGGCCGCGGTTGGGTCAGCGACGGCGGTGGCCTGTGGGAGGTACTCGAGCGGCTCGAACGCGACGGCTGCTCGCGGTACGTCGTCACCGACGTCACCAAGGACGGCACCCTGACCGGCCCGAACCTCGAACTTCTCGCCGACGTGTGCGACAGGACCGACAAGCCGGTCATCGCGTCCGGCGGCGTGTCGACGATCGCCGACCTCGAAGCGATCGCCGGACTGGTCGACCGTGGCGTGGAGGGATCCATCGTCGGAAAAGCCTTGTACGCCGGGCGTTTCACACTGCCCGATGCCCTCTCGGCAGTGTCTCGGTAACGACGAATGACCCTTCCCGAGGAACCGAGTCGTCTGCTCGAGATCGCCGGTGGGTTGCTCGACGGCATCCATGATCGGTTCCTCGCGGGCGTCGGCGCACCGAGTGCCGTGCAGAAGGGCCCCGACGACTTCGCCACCGCGGTGGATCTCGAACTCGAGCGTCGTCTGGGCGCGGAACTGTACGACGCCACCGGAATCGCCGTTCACGGTGAAGAGTTCGGCGGTCCCGATCTGAACTCCGGTCTCGTATGGGTACTCGACCCGATCGACGGCACATTCAACTACTCGTCCGGATTGCCCTCTGCCGGAACGTTGTTGGCGTTGCTCGATGACGGGGTGCCGGTCCTCGGGCTCACGTGGCTACCACTGGTGAATCAGCGATTCTCTGCCGTGGCGGACGGCCCGTTGCTTCTGAACGGGGCCCCGCTACCCGCACTGCAACCGAAGTCGTTGCGCGAGTCGATGATCGGGTTCGGTGCGTTCAACGTTGCCAGCCGTGGATCCATCCCCGGCCGCTTCCGGTTTCGCATTCTCGAAGAGTTGTCGATGCACTCCTCGCGGCTGCGCATGCACGGTGCCACCGGAGTCGATCTGGCGTACACCGCCAGCGGCGTACTGGGCGGCGCGGTGGTCTTCGGATACCGCGCCTGGGACAACGCTGCCGGGGCCCTGCTGGTTCGTGCTGCGGGCGGAATCGTCACCGATCTCGCAGGCCGACCGTGGACCATCGATTCGAAGTCGGTGCTCGCGGCCGGCCCCGGAGTACACGGCGAACTGCTGAAGGTGATCACCGAACTCGGTGCACCCGGCGACTATCTGGAAGGACCGGTGCGATGAGCGTTGCGGTCAGAGTGATCCCGTGCCTCGACGTCGATGCCGGACGTGTCGTCAAGGGCGTCAACTTCGAAAACCTCCGCGACGCAGGTGATCCCGTCGAGCTCGCGGCAGCGTACGACGCACAGGGAGCCGACGAACTGACGTTCCTGGACGTCACGGCGTCCACATCCGATCGAGGAACCATGCTCGACGTCGTCAGCCGCACCGCCGAGCAGGTGTTCATTCCCCTGACCGTCGGTGGGGGAGTACGCACTGTCGCCGACGTCGACCTACTGCTGCGGGCCGGTGCCGACAAGGTCAGCGTCAACACCGCAGCCATCGCTCGGCCGGAGTTGCTGCGCGAGCTCAGTGAGCGATTCGGGTCCCAGTGCATCGTCCTGTCGGTGGATGCACGCACCGTCCCGCAGGGACAGCAGGACACCCCGTCGGGCTGGGAAGTCACCACCCACGGCGGCAAGCGTGGAACCGGTATCGACGCCGTCGAATGGGCAGTACGCGGTGCCGAACTGGGAGTCGGTGAGATCCTTCTCAATTCGATGGATGCCGACGGCACGAAGGCCGGATTCGACCTGCCGATGATCGCGGCGGTCCGGTCCGCCGTGCACGTTCCCGTCATCGCCAGCGGAGGAGCAGGGCGCGTCGAACATTTCGCGCCCGCCGTCCACGCCGGAGCCGACGCCGTCCTCGCCGCAAGCGTGTTCCACTTCGGGGACCTCACCATCGGCCAGGTCAAAGAATCGATGCGCGCCGAGCGCATCGTCGTCCGCTAGCGAAGAGGTTTTCGATGACTCTCGACCCGACGCTGTCCGCCCGGCTCAAGCGAAACGAAGCCGGACTGTTCAGTGCTGTGGTGCAGGAGCGCTCGACCGGCCAGGTACTGATGGTTGCCTGGATGGACGACGAAGCGTTGTCGCGCACGCTCGCGACGCGCAAGGGCACCTACTACTCCAGGTCCAGGCAGCAGTACTGGGTCAAAGGCGAGACCTCGGGGCACACGCAGTACGTGCACGAGGTCCGGCTCGATTGTGACGGGGACACAGTGCTGTTGGTCGTCGACCAGATCGGCGCGGCATGCCACACCGGCACCCACACCTGCTTCGACTCCGACGTGCTGTTGGGGCCCGCGGCTCAGGCGTGACCGGTTCCTGCGGCAATTCCCTTGTCCAGCTGAGTGAGTAGCGTCGTGCTCAGAGTCGACAGTCGACCCACCTCCGCGTCGGACAGTCCGTCGAATATCAGAGCCTGCACTGTTTCGACGTGTCCTGGCGCCGATGCCACGACCTTCTCCATGCCGGCGTCGGTCAGCACCGCATAGGAACCGCGGCTCCCCGGGATACTTTCGCGGCGAACCCATCCCGCCTTCTCGAGCTTGGTGACCACGTGCGACAGACGTGAAAGCGACGCGTTGGCGTACTCCGCGAGATCGCGCAGTTGAATTCGTCGCTGTGGGTTCTCGCTGACGACCGCGAGGACGAAGTAATCGAAGTGGGTCAACTGCGAATCGCGTTGCAGCTGGGCGTCCAATGCTGCGGGCAGTCGGGTGACCAGGGCGACGAGCGCGCGCCACGCCTCTTGCTGGCTCTCGGTGAGCCAGCGGGGATCCACCGCATCATTCGGTGTCGCCGACGTGTCCATCGCGGGTACCTCTCGATCGAGACAGTTGTGTTCTGCACATGATGCCTCGAGCATCCCCGGGCCCGAGGCATCGCGTCGAACAATCGGCCTAGCTGCGGTGCGCGCGCAGGTATTCCAGCGCCTTGTCCGCGTGGGCCTCGAATCGCAGCTCACTGGAGAAACTCTCGAGGACCTTGCGGTCGGTACCGATGACGAACGTCGCGCGCTTGACCGGGGAGAGCTTGGCGAGCAGGCCGCGCTTGACCCCGAATGCGGTCGCGACGGCACCGTCCTCGTCGGAGAGCAACGGATAGTCGAACGATTTGGCGGCGGCGAACTCGGCCTGCTTGGCGACCGCGTCGGCGCTGATGCCGACCCGGGTGGCACCCACCTCGGCGAATTCGCCTGCGAGATCGCGGAAATGGCAGGCTTCGGCGGTGCATCCGGGGGTGAATGCAGCCGGGTAGAAGAACAGCACTATCGGACCGTCGGTAAGCAATTCGGTCAGCGTTCGCAGCTTTCCGGTCTGGTCCGGCAGGGAAAAATCGGGAACGAGCTCGCCTGGTTTCATGGTCGGCAGGTTACCGCGCGCGAGGGTGTCGCCGCCGAACCTGGGAGGATGGGGTCATGCACGGCGAGACGACTCCCCACACGAGCCCCACCGAGACCGCATCCATGGACGCCGCACCCATCGACGCCCAACCCACCGATGCCGCGGACTCGACCACGTCCCGGGAGGTGTTCCGCCAGCTCGCCGCCGAGCATCGAGTGGTGCCGGTGACGCGAAAGGTGCTCGCCGACTCCGAAACTCCGTTGTCGGCGTACCGCAAGCTTGCCGCCGACCGACCCGGAACGTTCTTGCTCGAATCCGCGGAGAACGGGCGGTCGTGGTCGAGATGGTCGTTCATCGGTGCGGGTGCGCCTGCGGCGCTGACGGTGGTCGACGGCGAGGCGGCGTGGCGCGGCAACGTGCCCGCAGGTGTCCCGAGCGGCGGTGACCCCCTCGACGTGTTGGCTCGAACCTTGGAGCTACTCCATTCCGAGCGCGTGCCGGGCCTGCCGCCGTTGACCGGCGGAATGGTCGGATATCTCGGATACGACTCGGTGCGGCGCATCGAGAAGCTGCCCGAACATGCGCAGGACGACCTCGGCATCCCCGAGATGGTCATGTTGCTGGCCACCGATCTGGCGGCCGTGGACCATCACGAAGGATCGATCACCCTGATCGCGAACGCGGTCAACTGGAACGGCACCGACGAGCACGTCGACCGGGCCTACGACGACGCGGTGAGTCGCCTGGACCGGATGTGCGCGGATCTGTCCGAGCCTGCTGCGTCGACGGTGTCGGTCTTCTCCAAGTCCGCGCCCCGTTTCCGCAGGCAGCGGACATCGGAGGGATTCGGTGCCGATGTCGAGCGGCTGGTCGAGGAGATCGAGGCCGGTGAAGCGTTTCAGGTGGTGCTCTCGCAGCGCTTCGAGATGGACACCGAGGCGTCTCCTCTCGACGTCTATCGCATGCTGCGGGCCTCGAATCCCAGCCCGTACATGTATCTGATGCACGTGCCGGGGGAGAACGACGAGACGGCGTTCTCGATCGTCGGATCCAGCCCCGAAGCTCTCGTGACGGTCAAGGACGGTCTCGCGACCACGCACCCGATCGCCGGTACGCGCTGGCGCGGTGCCTCCGAGGAGGACGACGTGCTGCTCGAGAAGGATCTGCTGGCCGACGAGAAGGAGAACGCGGAGCATCTGATGCTCGTCGATCTCGGTCGCAACGATCTCGGCCGAGTGTGTGCTCCCGGGACGGTGCGCGTGGGCGACTACCGCCATATCGAGCGCTACAGCCACGTCATGCACCTGGTGTCGACGGTGACGGGACGTCTCGCCGAGGGAAAGCGGGCTCTGGACGCAGTCAAGGCGTGCTTCCCCGCGGGCACGCTGTCGGGTGCACCCAAGGTGCGGGCGATGGAACTGATCGACGAGCTCGAGCCGACGCGGCGTGGCATCTACGGCGGCATCGTCGGCTATCTCGACTTCGCCGGGGACGCCGATACCGCAATCTCGATTCGCACCGCGCTCATCAAGGACGGCACGGCGTACGTGCAGGCCGGTGCCGGAGTCGTGGCCGACTCGGTAGCGGAGTACGAGGACGACGAAGCGAGGAACAAGGCCATGGCCGTGCTGAGTGCCGTCGCAGCAGCCGAAACGCTGCGTGAGGTCGGTGGCCGATGACCGAACGCTCCGGCGGCCGCGGATCGGCCGTTCTGCCTGTCGTGCTGCTCGTGGTTGCGGCCGCATGCCTGTGGGGTGCGTCCAGAATGACGTGGGTGAGCGTGACGTCCTCCGACGGTCTCGGCGAGAGCCGGACCGACGATCTCGTCGGCAGTATCTGGGCCGCGGCGACGACTCCTCTCGCCTTGGTGCTTGTCGCTGCTGTGGCGGCCTCGTTCGCGGTGCGCGGGTGGGCATCTCGGGTTCTGGCATTGCTCATCGCGGTGGTTGCGATCGCTGCGGCGATTCCGGCCGTTCGGCTACTCGCCGCGGGGGCTTCGGACTCGGAGGCGGCTGCGCTCGCCGAGCTCCCGGCTCGTGCCGAGGTGACGATGACGACGGCATCGACACTGCCCGCGCTGATCACGCTCGCAGGGGCCCTGTGTGCGTTCGCGGCGGCTGCCCTGTCGATTCGGAAATCTTTTGGCCCACAGGTACTCTCGTCCAAGTATGCAGCTCCGGCTGTGCGGCGCGACGAAGTGGCTCGCCGGGCCGCTGGAACCACGTCCGCCGTGGGTGCACAGGACGAGGGTGAAGACCTGACCGAGCGCATGATGTGGGACGCGCTCGATGCCGGTGAAGACCCTACCGACGAGTCCGGTACCCGGCGTTCGTCGGATTGATTCGGCCCTCTACGCTAGGTTCCGACCTCGATGAGATTCCTCACATCGAATGTCGACGCTCAGAAAGGACTGGGGCACCATGACTGTTCTCGACTCGATTCTCGACGGTGTACGAGCCGACGTCGCCGCGCGCGAATCGGTGATCGATTTCGCTGCGGTGAAGGCAGCAGCGAAGCTGGCCCCGGCACCTCTCGACGCGGCGGCTGCCCTCCGCGAGGACGGCATCGGCGTCATTGCCGAGGTCAAGCGTGCGAGCCCGTCCAAGGGCGCGTTGGCCGACATCGGTGATCCTGCGGTGCTCGCGCGTGCCTACGAGCAGGGTGGCGCCCGCGTCATCAGCGTGTTGACCGAAGAGCGTCGATTCCGGGGATCGCTCGCCGATCTCGACGCGGTGCGAGCCGCAGTCTCGATTCCTGTGCTGCGCAAGGATTTCATCGTCGGTCCGTACCAGATCCACGAGGCCCGAGCACACGGCGCGGACGTCATCCTGCTGATCGTCGCAGCCCTGGAGCAGGACGCACTCACGTCTCTTCTCGATCGCACGGAGTCACTCGGCATGACGGCACTCGTCGAGGTCCACACCGAGGCCGAGGCCGATCGCGCACTCGAGGCGGGTGCCAGCGTCATCGGTATCAACGCCCGCAACCTCAAGACCCTCGAGATCGATCGCGACAGTTTCGGCCGTATCGCGCCCGGTCTGCCCAGTGAGATCATTCGCGTTGCCGAGTCGGGAGTGCGGGGCACCGCCGACCTTCTCGCGTACGCCGGAGCCGGCGCCGACGCAGTGTTGGTCGGAGAAGGTCTGGTCACCGCGGGCGATCCGCGCACTGCGGTCTCGGACCTGGTGACGGCGGGCACGCACCCGTCGTGCCCGAAACCCGCACGCTGAACCGGCACCCCACCCGAACGCGGCGACGGTCCGCCGTTGGGGCACACTGGAGCGGTGAGCACCAGCCAAACTTCTTCCGCCGCGGACGCCCCTCAGGTAGTCCGCTTCAAGGGCGCTGATCTGCCGCAGAGCAGCATCGGCCTCACCGATCGCAGCGCGCACGAGCCCGATGTGGGCGGTCACTTCGGCGTGTACGGGGGCAGGTTCGTGCCCGAGGCGTTGATGGGTGTGATCGAGGAAGTCACCGCCGAGTACGAGAAAGTGCGCAGCGACAACGAGTTCCTCGGTGAGCTGGATCGGCTGCAGCGCGATTACACCGGTCGCCCGTCTCCGGTGTTCGAGGCGACCCGGTTGTCCGAGCACGCCGGTGGCGCTCGGATCCTGCTCAAGCGAGAAGACCTGAATCACACCGGTTCTCACAAGATCAACAACGTGCTCGGGCAAGTTCTGCTCGCGAAGCGAATGGGCAAGACTCGTGTCATCGCAGAGACCGGTGCCGGTCAGCACGGCGTCGCGACCGCCACGGCCTGTGCCCTCATGGGTCTCGACTGCGTCGTCTACATGGGTGAGGTCGACACCGAGCGCCAGGCCCTCAATGTCGCCCGGATGCGTTTGCTCGGGTCGGAAGTCATTTCAGTGAAGTCCGGTTCGCGCACTCTCAAGGACGCGATCAACGAGGCGCTGCGAGACTGGGTCACCCACGCCGACAACACTTATTACTGCTTCGGAACCGTCGCAGGACCGCATCCGTTCCCGGTGATGGTCCGCGATTTCCAGCGCATCATCGGCCTCGAAGCGCGGCAGCAGGTCCTCGCATCCACCGGCCGCCTGCCCGATGCCATCGCGGCCTGCGTCGGCGGCGGGTCCAACGCCATCGGCATCTTCCACGCATTCATCGACGACGCCGATGTCCGTCTCGTCGGTTTCGAGGCTGCCGGCGACGGAGTCGAGACCGGTCGCCACGCCGCGACCATCAGCGGTGGTACTCCCGGAGCCCTGCACGGTGCCTACTCGTACCTGTTGCAGAACGAGGACGGTCAGACCGTCGAATCCCACTCCATCTCAGCAGGATTGGACTATCCCGGGGTCGGACCCGAGCATTCGTACCTACACGACATCGGGCGCGCCGAGTACCGCGGCGTGACGGACACCGAGGCCATGAACGCCTTCAAGCTGCTGTGCCGCACCGAGGGCATCATCCCGGCCATCGAATCGTCGCACGCCATCGCCGGCGCACTCACCCTCGGCAAGGAACTGGGTGAAGGTGCCATCATCCTGGTCAACCTGTCCGGTCGCGGCGACAAGGACGTCGACACCGCAGCCGAGTGGTTCGGCCTGATCGACGGAGACGGCGAAGCGAACGTGGACGACGAAGCAGGTATCAAGCCATGAGCAACAACGACTCTCGCCTCTCCGGGACGTTCGCCCAGTGCCGTGCCGAAGGGCGCGCTGCACTCGTCGGATACCTGCCCGCCGGCTTTCCGACCGTGCCCCGGTCGATCGAGGTCTTCAAGACCATGGTCGATGCCGGGTGCGACATCGTCGAGGTCGGCATCCCGTACTCCGATCCGGTGATGGACGGCCCCACGATCCAAGCTGCTGCAGACGTGGCGCTGCGAGCCGGAGCCCGGGTCAAGGACGTCTTCGCCGTCACCGAGCAGGTCGCAGCCGCGGGTGGCAAAGCGGTCGTCATGACCTACTGGAATCTGGTGCTCAAATACGGCATCGAGAATTTCGCCCGGAGCCTCGCCGATGCGGGTGGACTCGGAATCATCACTCCCGACCTGATCCCCGACGAGGCTCAGGAATGGATCGAGGTCTCGGATCGGTACGGACTCGACCGAATCTTCCTCGTCGCACCGTCGACGACGGAGGAGCGACTCGTCAGCACCGTCGAAGCCAGCAGCGGCTTCGTCTACGCCGCCTCGACGATGGGCGTGACCGGTGCCCGCGACGCGGTGTCCTCGATGGCACCGGCGTTGGCGGCGCGTATCCGCGAGCATTCCGACATTCCGATCGGCGTCGGTCTCGGCGTTCGGTCGGGCGCACAGGCTGCCGAGATCGCGAAGTATGCCGATGCGGTCATCGTCGGCTCGGCTTTGGTGACCGCTGTCGACAACGGTCTCGACGCGGTTCGTGACCTGACGACCGAACTCGCCGAGGGTGTCCGCTCCGCTAACGTAGCGTCGTGACTTCGACCGCCTTCCTGGCCTACATTCCCAGTCCCGCGCAGGGGGTGTGGCACGTCGGACCGCTCGCGCTCCGTGCCTACGCCCTGTTCATCATCATCGGCATCGTGGTGGCCGTGGTGTGGGGAGATCGCCGGTGGGTCGCTCGCGGCGGAACCAAGGGCACGGTCCTCGACGTCGCCGTGTGGGCCGTACCTTTCGGGCTTCTCGGTGGCCGGCTGTACCACGTGGCCACCGACTGGAAGACGTACTTCGGTGCCGGCGGTCGGCCGATCGAGGCGCTCTACGTGTGGAACGGCGGTCTCGGAATCTGGGGCGCGGTGTTCCTCGGCGGAGTCGGCGCGTGGATCGCGTGTCGTCGACGCGGCATCCCACTCCCGGCATTCGGTGACGCGGTAGGCCCGCCGATCCTGCTGGCCCAGGCAATCGGCCGCATCGGCAACTACTTCAACCAGGAGCTCTACGGTCGCGAAACCACGCAACCGTGGGGTCTCGAGATCTACGAGCGACTCGATGCGAACGGCCGGCTCGATCCTCTGAACGGCGTCTCCACCGGAATGGTCGAGAAGGTCGTCCACCCGACGTTCCTCTACGAACTGTTGTGGAGCGTCCTCGTCGTCGTCCTCCTGGTACTCGTCGATCGGAAGTACACGATCGGCCACGGTCGATTGTTCGCGCTCTACGTGGCCGGATACTGCGTCGGTCGGTTCTGGGTGGAACTCATGCGAGACGACTTCGCGACGAAGATCGCCGGCATTCGCGTGAACACTTTCACTTCGGCAATCATCTTCGTGCTGGCCGTCGCCTACTTCGTTCTCGCCACCAAGGGTCGCGAAGACCCAGCGGCATTGAAGTCGAACGACGACGACGGTCGCGACAGCGAAGACAAGACGGGTGACGAGTCCGCCGACGGCGATCCGCAGGAAGGCACGGGCGAGACATCGTCCGAGAAGAAAGCCGAGGAAGAAGGCAGTACCCGTGGTTGATTTCGAGAAGAGGGCACACCCCGACCCTGCTGATTCGGGCGGCGGCACCGACAAGTCGGCCGGCTCTTTCGGTACACCGTTCGACTACGACGCAACGGCCGAGGCGTCGCTCTCCGAGCCGCCCGCGACATCCGAGTCTGCACCCTCGCACGGTCCCGCCGGTTCTACCGGACCGGGCTGGGACACCTATTCGGGTATCGGCAACGGGCCCGGCTGGTCCAGTACTCCCAGCTATCCGGCCCCCAGCCCGGACGGAAGTATCGACAATTCGATCGGTGGCCTTCCGCCGTCCGCCGGTTACCCGACACCGGGATCCGAGTACCAGGGATACGGTCAGCCGGGATACGGCCAACAGTCGCCCTACGGTCCACCACAGGGGTACGGCCAGACCGGGGGATACGGCCAACAGGGGTATGGCCAGCAGGGGTACGGCCAGCACTCGGGCTACGGCCAGCAGTCGGGCTACGGCCAGCAGTCGGGCTACGGCCAGCAAGGGTACGGCCAGCAGGGGTACGGCCAGCAGGGGTATGGCCAGCAGGCCTATGGCCAAGCACAGGGCTTTTCGGCCGGGCCCGGTTTCGGTGTCGGACCCGACGCGCCGTACGGGCGGGATCCGGTCACCGGTGAACCGTTGTCGGACAAATCGAAGATCGTCGGTGGACTACTTCAGCTGTTCCTCGGCTGGCTCGGCGTGGGTCGTTTCTACATCGGTAGCACCGGAATCGGCGTCGCGCAGTTGCTGCTGTTCTTCTTCGGCGTGCTGCTGACCGTGGTGTTCGGTCTCGGCTTGATTCTGTTGTTCGGACTGTTCGTGTGGCATGTCGTGGACGCCGTGCTGATTCTCGTCGGCAATGTTCCCGACAGTCGCGGGCTCAAGCTGCGAGACTGATCGACCTACCCGTAGCGCGTCGTCGAGGGAGTTCGTTGTGAGTGATTCAGGTACATCGTCATCGGACGGATCGACACCGGGCGGATCGGCGGGAGACGGCTCGGGTTCGGAGCCCACCATCTCGTTCGAGAAGAACGCGGCACCGGGTCCGGTGTACGGCGCACCCGACCCCAGCTACGGGCCGCCGAATTGGGGCAGTGATCCGTACGGCGCGTCCGGAGGTGACGACCGTAGCTCCGGTGCACCGGACGGTCCACCGCCCGGTGCGGGTTACCCGCCGCCCCCGTTTCCGGGCGGTCCCCAATACGGAGGTCCCCAGTACGGAGGACCCCAGTACGGAGGACCCCACTACCCAGGCCCCCAGTACGCCGGTGCTCCCGGTTGGGTGGATCCGAGCGCTCCTTACGGACGGCATCCCGTCACCGGTGAACCGTTCTCGGACAAGCAGAAGCTCACTGCCGGGCTGCTGAACATCCTGCTGGGTGTTTTCGGGGCAGGACGCTTCTATTTGAATCAACCGGGAATTGCGGTGGCGCAGATCGCGGTCACGTGGCTCACGTGCGGCATCGGCGGTATCTGGCCGCTGATCGACGGGATCATGATGCTCACGGGCAGCGTGCGCGATGAACACGGGCGCCCCCTGCGCGACTGAGCCCAGTGCCGTTCGCGATTGCATCGTTGCGATCGGCAACTGATACGATTCCGCCATCCGAGAGCGATCTCGGATTCTTTCGCGGGCCAGAGCTGTCCCGGTGAATTCCCGATAGGCATCGAATTCGATCGATCCGGCACTCGATGTCGGTTCGGGCGACCAGCCGGCGGGGTAGCCGAGGCTCACAGTGCAGCATGTCGACACTGCGCCATCCGAAGCACCCACCGGTCTACGTGGAGGTGATCGTGGTGTTGTTTTCTCGGATGCCTGCCGAGCAAGGACTGTACGACCCGAGCGCGGAGAAGGACTCCTGCGGCGTCGCGATGATCGCGGACATCGCCGGACGCCGTTCGCACTCGATCGTGTCCGACGGTGTTCTGGCACTGGAGAATCTGGAACATCGTGGTGCTGCCGGTGCCGAGCCCAACAGTGGTGACGGCGCGGGCATTCTGATCCAGCTGCCCGTCGAACTTCTCGATTCGTTGTCGTCGTTCGAGTTACCGTCCGCCAACGGCGACGGCGAGAACACCTTCGCGGCGGGTGTCTGCTTTCTGCCGCAGGGCATCCGTGAGCGCGGGTCGGCCGTGCAGCGTGTCGAATCCATTGCAGCCGACGAGGGTCTCGAGGTGCTGGGTTGGGTTCCGGTCGAGGTCGATCCGGATCGCGCCGACGTCGGACTGACGGCGCTCGGATGCATGCCGTACATGAGCTATCTCTTCGTCGCGGCCCCCGAGGTCGACGGTTCACGTCCGGCCGGTCTCGAACTCGACCGATTGGTGTACGGGCTGCGTAAGCGGTCGGAGCGCGTCACCCCGGAGATCGAGGCAGAAGGCTCGGGCCTGTTCTTCCCTTCACTGTCCGCACGCACCATCGTCTACAAGGGCATGCTCACCACCATGCAGCTGCCCCTGTTCTTCCCGGAGCTGCGTAACCCGTTGTGTACGAGTGCAATTGCCATCGTGCACAGTCGTTTTTCCACCAATACCTTCCCGTCGTGGCCGTTGGCGCACCCGCACCGCTACGTAGCGCACAACGGAGAGATCAACACGGTCAAGGGCAACAGGAACCGGATGCGAGCTCGGGAAGCGATGCTGTCCAGCGATCTCATCCCCGGCGATCTGGAGCGGCTTTTCCCCATCTGTAATCCCGATGCATCCGATTCGGTGTCGCTCGACGAGGTCCTCGAATTGCTGCACCTGGGCGGCCGGAGCGTTCCCCACGTCGTGATGATGATGGTGCCGGAGCCGTGGGAGAACCATCGCACGATGGATCCGCGGGTACGGGCGTTCTATCAGTTCCACTCGTCGATGATGGAAGCGTGGGACGGTCCCGCCTGCGTCACGTTCACAGACGGTAGCTACGTCGGAGCCGTCCTCGATCGCAACGGTCTGCGACCCGGTCGGTGGTGGCAGACGGCCGACGGTCGGGTGATCCTCGCGAGCGAGGCGGGTGTGCTGGACGTGCCGCAATCTCAGGTCGTCGCCAAGGGTCGCCTCGAGCCGGGCAAGATGTTTCTGGTCGACACCGTCGCCGGGCGTCTCGTTCCCGACGAGGAGATCAAACTGCAACTGGCGCAGGAACATCCGTACCAGGGGTGGCTGCACGCCGGCTTGCTGGAGATCAAGAGCCTGCCCGAGCGCGCCCACATTCAGTACAACCACGAGTCCGTGATTCGCAGACAGATCGCCTTCGGCTACACCGAGGAAGATCTCCGCGTCGTGCTCACCCCGATGGCCGCCTCCGGGGGCGAGCCACTGGGGTCGATGGGGACCGACACCCCGTCCGCGGTGATGTCCCAGCGATCTCGTCAGCTGTACGACTACTTCATCGAACTGTTCGCGCAGGTCACGAACCCGCCACTCGACTCCATCCGAGAAGAGATCGTGACGTCGTTGTCGCGAGTGATGGGACCGGAGCAGAATCTGCTCGAGCCCACTGCCGCGTCGTGCAGGCAGATCGTGTTGCCGTGGCCGGTGCTCGACAACGACGAACTCAACAAGATCATCCACATCGACGACGACGGTGATCATCCCGGTCTGTCGGCGATCGTGCTGCGCGCACTGTACGAGGTCGAGCGTGGTGGGGAAGGTCTGGCCGAGGCCATCGAGGAGCTGCGCTCGCGGGCATCGGAAGCCATCGCTGCCGGCTACCGCACGCTGATCATCTCCGATCGTGATTCGGACCACACTCGGGCACCGATTCCGTCCCTGCTGGCCACCTCTGCTGTGCATCACCATTTGGTGCGTACCAAGGAACGCACCAAGGTCGCCCTCGTCGTCGAGTCCGGCGATGCACGAGAAGTGCACCACCTGGCCCTGCTGATCGGATTCGGCGCGGCGGCCGTCAACCCGTACCTGGCCATGGAGTCGATCGAGGACCTGGTCGGCGAAGGCGAGCTCACCGGGGTCGAGCCCACTGTCGCGGTGCGCAACTACCTGTACGGGCTCGGCAAGGGCGTGCTCAAGGTCATGTCCAAGATGGGCATCTCGACCGTCGGGTCCTACACCGGCGCACAGGTTTTCGAGGCGGTCGGTCTCGATCGCGAGGTCGTGCGCGAGTACTTCAAGGGCACCGTCAGCAAGCTCGGCGGAGTCGGTCTCGACGTCCTTGCCGAAGAGGTCAAACTCCGTCACCGGAAGGCATACCCGGAGAATCCCACCGACCGTGTTCACCGCCGCCTCGAGATCGGCGGCGAGTACCAGTTCCGGCGTGAGGGCGAACTCCACTTGTTTACTCCCGAGACGGTGTTCCTGTTGCAGCACGCAACACGCACCGGTCGCTACGACGTGTTCCAGAAATACAGCGACGAAGTGAACCGGCTTGCCCGTGAGGGGGGCGCACTCCGGGGCCTGTTCGAGTTCAAAGACCATGTGCGCACGCCTGTTCCGCTCGACGAGGTGGAGCCGGTCGAGTCCATCGTCACTCGGTTCAACACAGGCGCGATGAGCTACGGATCCATCTCTGCCGAGGCGCACGAGACCATGGCCGTTGCGATGAACAATCTGGGTGGGCGCTCCAACTCCGGTGAGGGCGGAGAGGACGTCGATCGCCTCTACGATCCGAGCCGGCGCAGTGCGGTCAAGCAGGTCGCGAGTGGACGGTTCGGGGTGACCAGCGATTATCTGGTCAACGCCACCGACATTCAGATCAAGATGGCGCAGGGTGCCAAACCCGGTGAGGGCGGGCAGCTGCCCGGTTACAAGGTGTACCCGTGGGTGGCCAAGACTCGGCACTCGACGCCCGGGGTCGGCCTGATCTCCCCGCCTCCGCACCACGACATCTATTCCATCGAGGATCTCGCGCAGTTGATCCACGATCTCAAGAACGCCAACGAGAACGCGCGCGTCCACGTCAAACTCGTCAGCTCGGTAGGAGTGGGCACGGTGGCGACGGGAGTGAGCAAGGCGCACGCCGACGTCGTACTGATCTCGGGATACGACGGTGGCACGGGCGCGGCTCCGTTGACGTCTCTCAAGCATGCCGGTGCGCCCTGGGAAATCGGGCTGGCCGACGCCCAACAGACGTTGGTGCTCAACGGACTTCGCGATCGCATCACCGTCCAGTGCGACGGCGGAATGCGCACCGGCCGTGATGTGATCGTCGCGGCGCTGCTCGGTGCCGAGGAATTCGGGTTCTCGACGGCACCTCTGATCGTCGCGGGATGCATCATGATGCGGGTCTGCCATCTCGACACCTGCCCAGTGGGTGTCGCGACTCAGAACCCCGAACTGCGCAAGCGATTCACCGGCAAGCCCGAGTTCCTCGAGGACTTCTTCAGGTTCGTCGCCGAGGATGTGCGAAAGTACCTCGCGCAGCTCGGGTTCCGCAGCATCGACGAGGCCGTCGGCCATGCCGACGTGCTCGAGACCGCTGCCGGCGTCGCACATTGGAAGAGCAAGGGACTCGACCTCGCACCCATCTTCGCGATGCCGGTGGATCGACACGGCGCGCCCATGACGCAGCGTCGACGCCTACGCGATCAGGACCACGGCCTCGATTTCGCGCTGGATCGCACGCTGATCCAGCTGGCCGAGGGCGCATTGGAGGACGCGCATCCGGTGACGCTGGAGCTGCCCGTGCGCAACGTCAACCGCACGGTCGGAACACTTCTGGGGTCCGAGGTCACGCGACGCTACGGCGCGGCCGGGTTACCCGACGACACGATTCGCGTGTCGTTCACCGGCTCTGCCGGGCAATCGCTCGGGGCATTCCTGCCGCCCGGAATCACGATCGATCTCGTCGGCGACGCGAACGACTACGTGGGCAAGGGCCTGTCGGGAGGACGCATCGTCGTCCGACCGGCCGAGGACGCACCGTTCGTTGCCGAGGACAACGTCATTGCCGGAAACACGATTCTCTACGGAGCCACGTCGGGGGAGGTGTACCTGCGCGGTAAGGCGGGGGAGCGGTTCGCCGTGCGCAACTCCGGAGCCGTTGCGGTCAACGAGGGCGTGGGAGATCACGCCTTCGAGTACATGACGGGCGGACGGGTGGTCGTGCTCGGGCCGACCGGACGCAACATGGCGGCCGGCATGTCGGGCGGTATCGCCTTCGTTCTGGGTCTCGACCCCGCGGACGTGAACACGGCAATGGTCGAGTTGCAGGTTCCCGATCCGGACGATCTGGTGTGGCTGCGCGAGACGGTCGAGAACCACGAGCGCTGGACCGGCTCCACCGTCGCGGCATCGCTGCTCGCCGACTGGCCCCGCCGGTCCGCTCTGTTCACCAAAGTCATGCCCGTCGACTACCAGCGAGTGCTGGAGGCGACACGAATGGCGCGCGCCGAGGGGCGCGACGTCGACGCTGCGATCATGGAGGCTGCACGTGGCTGATCCACAGGGATTTCTGAAGGTCGTCAAGCGTGAGGCCGCCAAGCGTCCTACCGACGAACGGGTCAGGGACTGGAACGAGGTGTACTCGGATCAGCCCAGCAGCGAACGCGCAGCCGAGGTCTCGGAACAAGCGCGCCGCTGCATGGATTGCGGAATTCCGTTCTGCCACTCCGGAACTGCCGGATGCCCGTTGGGCAACCTGATCCCGGAATGGAACGATCTCGTGCGCCGCGATCGGTGGGACGCGGCCAGTGATCGGTTGCACGCCACCAACAACTTCCCGGAGTTCACCGGCCGAGTGTGTCCGGCCCCGTGTGAATCCGCTTGTGTGCTGTCCATTTCCGAGGCCGCCACCGGCGGAAGTGTGACGATCAAGCGGGTCGAGCAGACCATCGCAGACCTGGCCTGGGAACAGGGCAGCGTCGTTCCCCAGCCGCCGACGATCACCACCGGTAAACGAGTGGCCGTCGTGGGTTCGGGTCCGGCGGGACTGGCTGCGGCGCAACAGCTCACCAGGGCCGGGCACGATGTCACCGTGTACGAGCGCGACGATCGGCTCGGTGGATTGCTTCGATACGGAATCCCCGAATTCAAGTTGGAGAAGTCGGTGCTCGATCAGCGGCTGATGCAGATGCGGGCCGAGGGCACGCATTTCGTCACGGAGTGCGAGGTCGGCATCGACTTCACGGTCGAGCAACTGCGCGAGAGCTTCGATGCGGTCGTGCTCGCCGTCGGCGCTTTGCGGGCTCGCGACAACACCGAGGTGATCGGCCGTGAACTCGACGGCATTCACCTGGCGATGGAGCATCTGGTGCCGTCGAACAAGGAATGCGAGGGCGACGGGCCGACGTCGATATCCGCTGCGGGCAAGCATGTGGTGATCATCGGCGGCGGAGACACCGGGGCCGATTGTCTGGGCACGGCTCACCGTCAGGGTGCCGCGTCGGTCACTCAGCTCGACTACAACCCTGCTCTTCCCGGTGCCCGCGACGACGGCCTCTCGCCGTGGCCGTCGTGGCCGTTGGTGCTCCGGACGTCGCCTGCTCATGCGGAGGGTGGCGTCGTGCGTCATCAGGTCGCGGTGCAGCGATTCCTCGGCGACGAGCGCGGACATGTGCGCGCCATGGTGCTCGCCGAGGTCGAGGTGCAGCGCGACGCGGACGGGCGACGCATCGTGACGCCCATCGGTGAAGAGGTCGAATTGCCCTGTGATCTGGCATTGTTCGCCATCGGATTCGAGGGTGTCGAGCATGGACCGCTGCTCGACGACTACGGCCTGGCGCTGACGAAGCGCGGCGCGTTGTCGTGTGGTCCCGATTGGCAGACGACGGCCCCGGGTGTGTTCGTCTGTGGGGATGCCCACCGCGGTGCGTCGTTGGTCGTGTGGGCGATCGCCGAGGGGCGTTCGGCTGCCAACGGGGTCGACGCTTATCTCACCGGACACTCGGAATTGCCGTCCCCGGTACACCCCACGGCACTGCCTCTGGCGGTGGTGTGACACTCGTCTCTGTACCGGTACAGGTGCTTTCAGCAGCGGCCCGGCGAGGCTACCCGTCGGTAGTATTCGGCCGGGTTCCTCTGCGATAGAGAACAAGGCGTCCAGCGGCTACGCTCGCAACCGTGAGCCGACGTACGAAGATTGTCTGCACCCTTGGACCCGCAACCGCAACCACAGAGCGCATCCGCGAACTCGTCGAGAGTGGAATGGATGTCGCACGACTGAACTTCAGCCATGGCGATCACCCCGATCACCAGGCCAACTACGAGAGAGTTCGCGCCGCATCGGACGCCACCGGCAAAGCCGTGGGCATCCTGGCCGACCTGCAGGGACCGAAGATTCGACTCGGCCGATTCGCCGAGGGCTCCACCACCTGGGCCGCCGGTGAACTCATCCGCATCACCGTCGAGGAGTGCGAGGGCACCCACGATCGTGTGTCGACCACGTACAAGGAGCTGGCTCAGGACGCCAAGGAAGGCGACCGCCTGCTCGTCGACGACGGCAAGGTCGGCCTCGTCGTCACCGGCGTCGAAGGCAACGACGTGCTGTGTCGGGTCACCGAGGGTGGTCCGGTCAGTAACAACAAGGGCGTCTCCCTCCCGGGCATGGACGTCTCCGTTCCTGCCATGAGCGAGAAGGACATTGCGGACCTCGAGTTCGCCCTCGCGCTCGGATGCGATTTCATCGCGCTCTCTTTCGTGCGCTCTCCCGCCGATGTCGAACTCGTCCACGCAGTCATGGACCGCGTCGGCCGCCGAGTTCCGGTCATTGCCAAGCTCGAGAAGCCCGAGGCCGTCGACAACCTCGAAGCCATCGTGCTCGCGTTCGATGCGATCATGGTCGCCCGCGGTGACCTCGGTGTCGAGTTGCCACTCGAGCAGGTGCCCCTGGTGCAGAAGCGCGCCATCCAGATCGCCCGCGCCAACGCCAAGCCCGTCATCGTTGCGACCCAGATGCTCGAATCGATGATCGAGAACTCCCGTCCCACCCGCGCCGAGGCATCCGACGTTGCCAACGCAGTGCTCGACGGTACCGACGCGGTCATGCTGTCCGGCGAGACCTCGGTCGGCAAGTACGTCATGGAGACGGTGCGGA
Organism: Rhodococcus sp. 05-2254-5; assembly: GCF_002258575.1. Classification (NCBI taxonomy): domain Bacteria; kingdom Bacillati; phylum Actinomycetota; class Actinomycetes; order Mycobacteriales; family Nocardiaceae; genus Rhodococcus; species Rhodococcus sp. 05-2254-5. The sequence continues at coordinate 524,365 of NZ_NOZG01000002.1, forward strand.
CGATGGCTCGGATCGTCGAGACCGTGGAAACCGAAGGCGACAGCGTTCCTCCTCTGACTCACGTTCCTCGCACCAAGCGCGGTGTCATTTCCTACGCCGCCCGCGATATCGGCGAGCGTCTGGACGCGAAGGCCCTCGTGGCCTTCACCCAGTCGGGCGACACCGTGCGACGGTTGGCTCGCCTCCACACCAAACTGCCGTTGCTCGCATTCACCTCGATCTCCGAGGTCCGCAGTCAGCTGTCCCTGAGCTGGGGCACCGAGACGTTCCTGGTTCCCGATGTGGGCTCGACGGACGCGATGGTCAAAGAGGTCGACAAGGCGTTGCTCGAACTCGGTCGTTACAACCGAGGCGATCAGGTCGTGATCGTCGCCGGTGCCCCTCCCGGCACAGTAGGCTCGACCAACTTGATCCATGTGCACCGAATCGGAGAAGAGGACCGGTAAGTGGTCGAAGCGGGGGGAACCGGCGTCAGCGAGAGCGCGCCGAGCAGTACAGCAGTACGCGGAACCGATCTCGAAACCCTTCTCGGTCTCCTCGCCCTCGAGGAGACCGAGGAGGATGTGTTCATCGGACAGCATCCGGAGCAGGTGGGGAGCCGGACGTTCGGTGGGCAGCTCGTCGCTCAGGCGCTCATCGCCGCCGGCCGGACCGTATCCGGAACGTCCCGGGACGTTCATGCGATCAATGCGCACTTCATCCGCGGTGGTGACGTCAAGAAGCCCATCGAATACCGGGTGAGTCGTCAGCGCGACGGCCGGGCGTTCGCCAACCGGCAGGTCACTGCGCTGCAGGACGGTAACGAGCTGTTCGTCATGCTCGCTGCTTTCCAGGATTTCGGTAAGGGCCTCGAGCACAGCGTCGAGGTGCCCGAGGTTCCGTATCCCGATGCTCTGCCGCCTCTCGGCGACCACTTCGTGGGGTTCGAGGACCGACTGCAGATGTTCGTCGATGCACTCAAACCGATCGACATGCGGTACGCGAACGATCCGGCGTGGATCATGCACGGCACCGGTGAGAAGCTCAACCACAATCGAGTGTGGATGAAAGCGGACGGCGATCTGCCGGACGAGTCGATCTTTCACGCCGCGACCATGGGCTACGCGTCGGACACCACGGTGCTCGATTCGATCATCACCACCCATGGACTGTCCTGGGGGCTCGACCGCATCGTGGCGGCGACGGTCAACCACTCAATCTGGTTTCACCGACCGTTCCGATTCGACGAGTGGGCTCTGTATGCGACCGAATCGCCGGTCGCGGCCGGATCGCGGGGCCTCGCCACCGGCCGATTCTTCTCGATGGACGGTCAGTTGCTCGCAACCGTCGTGCAGGAGGGCCTCATTCGCCACTTCCCGAAACGCGTTCGCGCCTGAGCGCTGCCGACCACAGTCGAGTCTTGGCTTCGAGGGTGAGTGAGGCGTGCGCTGGACTGGTGGACGGCAGACGGATGCACTCGATGTCCTGCTGCACTGCGTTCGCGACGTATCTGCGATAGCTGTCGGCAGCTTTTGCTCCGTTGAACAGCACGGTGTCGATGCCGGGATGAGCTGCGATGAGGTTCGCGACATCGTTTACCACGATGGATGATTCGACTATGGCCGAGTCCAGGCTTCCGGTCCGAGTGCACAGCTTCAGTACGTCCCACACAGCAATCCCGCTGCGCGCCAGTCGCTCTGTTCGTTCCTCGTACGGTAGTTCGGGACCGGCACCGAACAGCGCGCCCATGATCGGCCAGAACGCATTTCGGGGATGAGCGTAATACTGCTGAGCAGCAAGCGATGCGACACCGGGCATCGAACCAAGTATCAGCGTGTGAGCGTGCTCGTCGACTATCGGTTCGAAGCTGTGCACGACGTTCATGTCGCGATTACAGCAAACAGCGCGCGCAGGTACTCGGGTGGGACCACAATGGAGAGATGTTGGATCCACGCGTACTCGACAACAACGAACTCGAAGCCGAACTCGCCGCCTTGCGCAGAGGACGCGACGCCGCGATGGACGAAGGCGCGCGAGATGTGTCCACTGCCGATACCGATCATCTCATCGCCCGCTTCGAGGACGAGATTCGCAGGCGTCACCAGGACGGTGAGTCCGATCAGCCCAGCGCGGATCTGCCCTGACCGAGGATCAGCACGGCGCACGCCGCCGTCGACGAGATGATCCGGACGGTGTTCCACCGCGTCCAGTTCGACGTGAACGACTGCCACATGTCGGCTCCCGACGGACTCGCCGGATCCACCGCTGCCAATGCATCGTTGAGTGGGACGTTGAACGCCACCGTGACCACGAAGCAGCCCACCACGTAGAGCCCTGCTCCCGCGCCGACCCAGGTCGATCGCCCACCCTCCGTGGTGATCGCGAGAACGGTTGCGAGAGAACAGGTCAACGCCGTACCGACGAACAGCGTCAGAAACAGTGGGTTGAGGATCGCGGCGTTCGATCTCTGCATCGCGGCGATCGCGTCGGGCACCGGTAACGACGCCAGGCCAGGAAGAACACTGACCGAGAACGCGAGCATGACGCCCGCGACGAGGCCGCATCCGACTGCTGCGACCAGGGTGGCGATCGAGGAGATCTTGTCGATCATCGGTTTTCCTTCCCGGGGATTCGTCGTGCGCTTCCGACCTTTCCGCGTCACGGGTGGATGGACAATGCGCGCAGGGCTCGAATTCATGTCCGATCGTCCCGGCCGTGGGGGACAATTGTCCGGTGCGTGGAGCCGACCCCTGGAAGTCACCCGATCCGCTCGGTGAGGCTTTGCATTTCCTCCGAATGACCGGGTCCTTCTACGTGCGTTCCGAGATGAGTGGCTCGTGGGGGCTGGCCCTGCCCGCGATGGACGACGCTGTGTGGTTCCACACCGTGGTCGACGGGTCGTGTGTGCTGTCGGTCCCCGGGGAGTCGACGCGTGAGCTCGTTCCCGGCGACTTCGCGTTGGTTCCCCACGGGCGTGGGCACGTATTGGCGGCCGACATCGAGTCTGTCGGCGACGCGACCAGCGTGTACGAGGTGCCACACGATTACGTCAGCGACCGGTACGCGGTGATCGACCAGTGCGATGCGAGCGAACCCGACACCGTGTTGGTCTGCGGGGCCGTCCGGATGGATCATCCTGCGGCGCAGCAGCTTCTTCGGCTGCTACCGGCGGTGATCATGATCGACGCAGACAGCGAACCACGGCGCGCACGTATGCAGAACATCCTCGCCATGGTGGCCGACGAGGCACGATCGCTCGAGCCCGGGGGAGAGGCAGTGATCACCAGGCTTTCCGACGTTCTGGTGATTCAGGCGTTGCGGTCATGGATTGTGGACACTCCGAGCGCGCAGTCCGGTTGGCTGGGAGCGTTGCAGGACGAGCGGATCGGAGGCGCGCTGGCTCGCATTCATCGAAATCCCGACGAGCGGTGGACCGTTGCGGCACTGGCGTCGAGTGCACACATGTCACGTTCGGCGTTCTCGGCTCGATTCACCGCATTGGTCGGCGATTCGGTGATGAGTTACCTGGCGACGTGGCGGATGCAGGTCGCGTACGACACATTGCGGTCCGAGGACGTGGTGCTGGCCGAATTGGCCAGGCGCAGTGGCTATTTGTCGGAGGCAGCATTCGGCAAAGCGTTCAAACGGGCGATGGGAGTCTCTCCGGGGAGTGTGCGTCGTCGTCGGGACGCGGCGTTGGTGCCGGTTCAGTCGAGTAGATGACGGAGATACACGTTCGGATCGTCGAGATATCGCCGCCAGTGCTGGACCAATTCGAGTTCGTCCCAGGTGCTTCGGCGCAGACCGTGTTCACCCACTTCGACGATGTCCGCACCGGGTGTCGAAGCCAGGATCGGTGAATGCGTGGCACAGACGAGCTGCGCCCCCTCCTCGCCCAAGTGGGACATCAGCGCGACCAGGTTCAGGCACGCGGTGAACGACAGGGCCGACTCCGGTTCGTCCAGCACATAGAAGCCCGGTTCGGCCAACATCGCACCGAACATGGTGAGAAAGCCCTCACCGTGGCTCATTTCGGCGGTGTTCTCGTCCCAGAAGCCCGGCATGCCGCCGAGGTTCTCGGCCATCTCGAATGCAGTCTCGGCGCGCAGGAAGAATCCCCGCTTCTGCTCGCGCGGACCCCGCAGCATGCGCGCGCCTCGTGGCGTGGTCTCGAGTTCGAGCACCTCGCCGAGGACGCTCGTCACCTCGTCCAGTCGACGAGACTTCTGCGCTGCCCGACCCCCGCGGGCGTCGATGCCGAAACGCTCTGCGATTGCCTCTACGAGCGTCGACTTACCGGAACCGTTGTCGCCCACCAGAATTGTGACCGGTGCGAGAAACTCGAGTCCCTCTCGCGCGAGGTCGGCGACAGCGGGAACGGTGAAGGGCCACTCCGATCCCACATCGTCGGCGTGGACAAAGGCGCGCTCTACGAACATGATTCAGGCGGTGACCAGGCGGTCGACGTAACCGGTTTCGTGGGCGGAGTCGGCGCTGCAGGTGTAGTAGACCCACTGAGCGGACTGGTCCGCGGAATCTCCGAAACGGTGGTCGACCTTCTGCGCGCACAATTTGCCCGCGCTGGTGTCATGGCAACGAAGACTGCTGGGTATGTACATCACCCCACTGTAGGCGTGATCGGGAGTGGACCCGACCGCTGTCGCGGCCGGTCGATAGTGCTGTGGTGCCCTCGGTGAGACTCGAACTCACACTGGACGGGTTTTGAATCCGTTTCCTCTGCCAATTGGGATACGAGGGCTGGCGTCTTTCAAGCAACGATTGACGAGTGTAGAAGATGCGCTTTCGGCCCCGTGCACCGGTACCCTTCAGTTGCTCGATGCCCCTGAGGGGCGACGACTGTCGAAGGAGACCGGTACAGATGAATGCTCCTGATACGCACGGTACTGGCAAGCCTGCGCTGCGGGTGGTGGTCGCGGAAGACGAATCCCTGATTCGTCTCGACCTGGTGGAGATGCTCCGCGAAGAGGGGTACGACGTGGTCGGTGAGGCCGCGGACGGTCAGCAGGCTGTGGAACTGGCTGTCGAACTTCGACCGGATCTGGTGATCATGGACGTGAAGATGCCGCGTCGTGACGGCATCGACGCCGCCTCCGAGATCGCGGAGAAGCGGATCGCGCCGGTGGTGATTCTCACAGCGTTCAGTCAGCGAGAGCTCGTGGAGAAGGCGCGCGATGCGGGTGCGATGGCTTATCTGGTCAAACCGTTCACCAAGGCCGATCTGATGCCTGCAGTCGAGTTGGCCGCGAGCCGGTTCGGCGAGATCTCTGCGCTCGAATCGGAGATCGCCGATCTTCAAGATCGACTCGAGACCCGCAAGTTGATCGAGAAGGCCAAGGGCGTCCTGATGGAGTCGCAATCGCTGACGGAACCGCAGGCGTTCAAGTGGATTCAGCGTGCCGCGATGGACCGACGCACGACGATGAAGGCGGTAGCCGAGGTCGTGATCGAAACACTCGGTACTCCGGCGAACAACCCTGTGGCAGAGAGCTGATCGGCCCGCGGAAAGCTACGGCCACGTAAAACTTCGACCTGTTAGGTCACAGTCAGGTCACGAGCGTCGTTCTAGGCCTTGCGAACCGGTTTCGAGCATTAGCGTCTGGTTCACACGTGAGCCACATGTAACTCAGGTGAGCTTCAACGACGAGCAATTTCAAGGAGAACCTAGATGGCAATTCGGACCTATGTCCGCACGGCTGCAGTGCTGAGCGTCACCTCGCTCGCACTGTTCGGCTGTTCGTCGAGCGACGACTCGGGCTCGACCGACTCCACCAGTGCCAGCGGCGGCACGTCGGCCGCGGAAACGACCGTCTCCACCGACTGCACTCCTGAGCAGGCCACCGCCGGATCCACTCCCGACACGTCGCCGCTGGTGGTAGGAACCCTCCTTCCCGAGACCGGCACCCTGGCCTTCCTCGGACCACCCGAGGTCGCCGGTGTCCAGCTGGCCGTCAACGATGTCAACGGTGCGGGCGGCGTCCTCGACCAGCCCGTCACGCTCATCCCCGGTGACTCGGGCGACACCACCACCGACACCGCCAACACCACGGTCGACCGTCTGCTCGCCGGCGGCTCGAACGTCATCGTCGGTGCGGCGTCGTCCTCGGTGTCGCTCAAGGTCATCGACAAGATCGCCAGCGCGGGTGTCGTGCAGTTCTCGCCTGCCAACACCTCCGACCAGTTCGTCTGCTACCCGGACAAGGGCCAGTACTTCCGTACCGCGCCCACCGATGTGCTGCAGGCACAGGCACTCTCGCAGCTGATCGCCGAGGACGGCGCGCAGCGCGTGGCCATCCTGGCTCTCAACGACCCCTACGGAACGGGCCTGGCCAAGAACACCGCCGACAACCTCGAAGAGGCCGGCATCGCGGCAGACCAGATCCAGACCACGATCTACGACCCGAACGCACAGTCGTTCAACGCCGAGGTCGACGGCGTGAAGAACTTCAACCCGGATGCCGTCGCCATCATCGGCTTCGAGGAGTCCGCGAAGATCATCACCCGTATGCACGAGATCGGCATCGGACCGTCCGACGGCACGTTGGTCTACGGCGTCGACGGCAACATGGGCAACGCACTCGGTGAGTCGGTCGCTGCCGGCCTGCTCGACAAGATGCGCGGCACCACCCCGCTGACCGACGTCGGCACCGCGTTCCAGGACCGACTCAAGGGCGTGGATCCGGCATTGGTCGACTTCAACTACGCCGGTGAGTCCTACGACGCGGTCGTCATCTCGGCGCTGGCAGCCGAGCAGGCGAAGTCGACGGCAGGCACCGACATCGCTGCCAACATCAACAGCATCACCAAGGACGGCACGAAGTGCACGACCTTCGCCGAGTGCCTCCCACTCGTCAAGGCCGGCACCGATATCGACTACGACGGAGTCACCGGCGCGCTGAACTTCAGTGACGCAGGCGAGCCCGCCACCGGTTCCTACGGCAACCTGGTCTTCGGACCGGACAACAAGCTGACGACGGACGGATACATCGTCGTCGGTGAGTGATCTGTAGCTGCTGCACAGCCTCCGGGCCCGAGTCCTGACATCAGGACTCGGGCCCGGAGTCGTTCGAATACACCACGTTGGGTACCTATGGCGCAGGTACGAGAAAGCCCCGACTCGAACTATGTCGAGTCGGGGCTTCTTGTCGAGAGGGTCAGGCCTTCTTTTCTTTGCTTCCCGCGAGAGTGCCGAGGTAGAGCTCGATCACCTTGGGATCGTTCATCAGCGCCGGCCCGGTATCGGTGTAGGCGTTGCGACCTTGATCGAGAACATAGCCGCGGTCGCAGATCTGCAGGCAGCGGCGGGCATTCTGCTCGACCATGATGATCGAGACGCCCGCCGCGTTGATCTTCTTGCAGCGGATGAAGACCTCGTCCTGGAACATCGGCGACAAGCCTGCCGACGGTTCGTCGAGCAGCAGCACCGACGGTTCCATCATCAGGGCCCGCCCCATCGCCACCATCTGGCGCTCACCGCCGGACAGTGCACCTGCCTTGACCTTCTTGCGTTCGCCGAGCAGTGGGAACAACTCGCTGACGAAGTCGAACCGCTCACCGAACTTCTTGGGCCGCAGATAGATTCCCATCTCGAGGTTTTCCTCGATCGTGAGCGATGGGAACACGTTCTGCGTCTGGGGCACGTATCCGACGCCCTTGGTCACCAGGACGTGCGCCTCGGCGGAGGTGATGTTGTCACCGCGCAGCTTCACACTGCCCTCGCGGACCGCCACGAGGCCGAACAACGTCTTGAGCAGAGTCGACTTACCTGCACCGTTGGGTCCGATTATGCCGACGATCTCACCGTCGTTCAGAAAGAAGTTGCACTCACTGAGGATGTTCACACCGGGGATGTACCCGGCAACCAGACCGTCGGCGCGCAGCAACGCTCCTTCGGCCAGACGCGCATGCTCGGCCGGCGTAGCCGCGAACTCGGCCGGCGTCAGAGTTTGTTCGCTCATCAGTTGTCCTCCTTGGCTCGGTGCGAGCCGCCCGCAGCAGTGTCGGTGGCTGCGGGGCTGACGAACTCCGGTTCCGAAAGATCGCCTCCTGCTTGCAGTTCCTCCACCTCGGCTTGCTTCAATGCCTCGGCCAGTTCGGCGGTGGCTCCGACGGGATTGCCGTCGGCGTCGAATTCGAGTGCTTGATCGTGATGGCTACCGAGATAGGCATCGACGACGGCACCGTTGTTGGAGAGCTCTTCCGGGGTGGACTCGGCGATGATGCTGCCCTGAGCCATCACCACCACCCAGTCGCTGATGTCGCGGATGACATCCATGTCGTGTTCGACGAACACCACTGTCATGCCGTCGTCGCGCAGCGATTTGATGTGGCCCAGAAGCGATTGCGTCAGAGCGGGATTGACCCCGGCCATCGGCTCGTCGAGCATGACGACCGACGGATCGGTCATCAACGCTCGCGCCATCTCCAGGAGTTTGCGCTGGCCACCGGACAACGAGCCGGCCAGATCGTCGGCCTTGGCGTCGAGTTTGAAGCGCCCCAGCAGTTCGTAGGCGCGTTCGGTGATCTGACGCTCCTGTGCCTTCCACGTCCACGGCATGAACGTGTTGATCATGCGCTCGCCGCGTTGGCCCGTCGCGCCCAGTCGAACGTTGTCCAGCACAGTCAGTTTCGACAGTGCCTTCGTCAACTGGAAGGTGCGCACGACGCCTTTGCGTGCCACCTGATGTGGGTGCATCCGGCCGAGTTCCTGACCGTCCATCGACCACGTGCCGGTGTCGGGTCGGTCGAATCCGGTGAGCAGGTTGAACAGTGTGGTCTTACCCGCGCCGTTCGGTCCGATCAGACCGGTGATGCATCCGCGCTGGATCTCGAGGTGCGCCACGTCGACGGCCTTGAGGCCGCCGAAGGTACGCGAGACCCCGTCGACCACCAATGTCGCGTCGGGCTTGGCTGCCCCGGGCTCGTTGGCGACGCCGGCGAACAGACTGACACGCTGATCGCTCGACAGTGCTTTGGCCGCACGTGCTTCGAGTGTGCTGGCTTTCTTGCTCGGTGTCGCATCTGCGGCGGCACCGGTGCTCGGGTCAGGCATTGAGTTGAACCTCTCGCTTGTTGCCGAGAATGCCCTGGGGTCTGAACACCATCAGCACGGCGATCAGAATTCCCAGGAGTACGAATCGGGTGGCACCGACCTGGGCACCGGTGAGGTTGAGCACCGGATCGTCGCCCGAGATCAGTTGCCGCAGAATCGCGTCGGGAATGGACAGCAGGAACCAGAACAGCATTGCGCCGATCACGGGGCCGAACACCGTTGCGGCACCGCCGAGAATGAGAGCGCCGAACGCGAAGAACGTCTGCGCGGTCGAATAGAAGTCGGGGTTGATCGACTGCGTCTGCAGTGCGTTGAACACCCCGCCCATACCGCCGATCACGCCGCCGAGAACGAGTGCCTGCATCTTGTAGACGAACACGTTCTTACCCAGCGACCGGGCAGCGTCCTCGTCTTCACGAACCGCCTTGAGAACGCGACCCCACGGGCTGTGTGTCAGCAGGTAGACGACCCCGCACAGCAGCAGTACCAACGTCCAGCCGACGAGCATGGCCCACAGGTCGTTACCCAGGAATCGAACGCCGATGAAGCTGTACGTCTTTCCACCCTCGAACGGGCTGAGGTTGGTGAACGGAGCTGCGAATCCGGTGATGCCGTTGGTGGACTTGGTCACCGAATCGGTTGCCGTGGAGCGGAATACCAGTCGCAGGATTTCCGATGCGGCAATCGTCACGATGGCGAGATAATCCGCTCGCAATCGCAGGGTCGGAATGCCGAGCACCAGAGCCAGCAGGCCGGCCGCAGCGAGACCGACCAGAATGCCGAGCCACAGTGGCTGCTCATAGGTGATCGTGGTGATGCCGACGCCGTAGCCGCCGAGCAGGGCGAAGCCGATCTGGCCGAAGTTGAGCAGGCCGGCGTAGCCGAAGTGCAGGTTCAGGCCGATGGCGAGCAGTGCGTAGAAGATGGCCGACGGGCCGACCAGCTGAGCAAGAGAGATCTGAAGTGCGCCGATGATATCCATGTGCAGGTCACCCGATCCTTTGTCGCGAGCCGAGGATGCCCTGAGGACGGACGACGAGGATGAGAATCAAGACGAGCAACCCTCCGATGTATTTGAGGTCGGGATTGATGACCAACGTCGACCACTGCACGAGCAGACCCACGATGACGCAACCGAGGAATGCGCCGTAGGCCGTGCCGAGTCCTCCGAGCGTGATTCCGGCGAACATGAGCAGTAGGAGTTTGAAGCCCATCTCCCATTGCACGCGGCCGCCGAGTTCGGAGAGCCCGAACAGCACGCCGCCGAGGGCAGCCAGGCCGCCACCGAGGCACCAGACGAACGTCACGACGCGCTCGACGTTGATACCCGACGAGGCAGCCAGATCACGGTTGTCGGCCACCGCACGCATGGCTTTACCGATCTTGGTGCGCTGCAGCATCAGTGCGACGCCGATGAGGACGACGACGCTGATGACGATGCAGGCGAGGTTGACGTTGGTGATCGACAGTGGGCCCCAGTCGTTCTCGGTCTGAGCCTGGTAGTCGTCGAATGGCTCCGAGCGGTCGGAGAAGAAGATCAGGATGAGGTAGCGCAGCGCAATGGCGAGTCCGATCGTGACCACCAGCTGAGCGATCAGGCCGGTTCGACGTTTACGCAACGGCCGCCAGATCAGGGCGTTGTTGAGCCAGCCGATCGCGACTCCGACAATGATGGCCAGCACGGTGGCCGGGATCAGTTGTATCCCGAGGCTCACATTGAAGAACCACGCCGCGACGGCTCCGAGCGTCACGAGTTCGCCGTGTGCGAAGTTGGTCAAACCCGTCGTTCCGAAGATCAAGCTCAGACCGACCGCCGCGAGCGCGATGACCAGACCGAAGCGGAAGCCGTCGACCGTGGTGCGCACGAACTTCTCGTAGAACGGGGTGCTGGTCGCGGTCCTGGCCTCACCGAAGGAGAAGATGACGGTGTTCGAGCGACCGGCCTGCACGTCGCGCTCGACCTCGCCCTGCACGCTCACCCCGTCGGGGAGCGTTTCCTGGACCACCTGGAATGTGTATGTGCCAGGCGACAATTCGAGAGTCCAGCGTCCGCCGGTCTCGCTGGTGGTGCGGGCCACTTCGCTGCCCGACGCGTCGAGCGCCGCAACATCGACCCCTTCGAGGCGTTCTCCACCGTTGTTGAGCGATCCCGCGACGCTGACGGCGTCTGCGGGCGGTGCCTGTTCGGCACTGGTTCCCGGCGCCGCCGGGGGAGTGGGGGTAGGTTCCTGCGCCAACGCAGGCGCACTGAACAGCAGCGCCGCAATGGAACTCAGGATGGCGAGTAGGAGTGTTCGCTGGAATACGCGAACTGCAGATCTTGCGCGCAACCTCGGTGGTTGCACCTTTCTGGTCCATCGAACATTTGGAGCCACGCACGTCCTCCGGACGGTTGTCGTTGAGTCACGGGATGGGGATTTACTGCAATTGTCGGACTCTATCCGTTGAAACGACGCAAAATCGGCAACTGAGATTTCCGGAAAGTATCGGTTGTGTTTCGCGCTGCGGGAGATCGGTGCCGCGGCGATTGCGGCGCGGTGCCCGCATCCGGCTACGTGATGTCGGACCCGCTACCTAGACTGGTCAACCGTGAGCCCAGTAACCGACAAAAGTGCAGCACCCGCAGCCCGGACCGATGCGAAGTCAGCCGAAGAGCGTCCGACGCTGCTCCTCATCGACGGTCACTCGATGGCCTTCCGTGCCTTCTTCGCGTTGCCGGCGGACAATTTCAAGACCACGAGCGGTCAGTCCACCAATGCCGTGTACGGGTTCACCTCGATGCTGATCAACCTGTTGCGGGACGAGAAGCCGACGCACATCGCCGCCGCCTTCGACGTGTCACGGCAAACGTTCCGGGCCGAGCGCTTCCCCGAATACAAGGCGAACCGCAGCAAGACGCCGGACGAGTTCGCGGGCCAGGTGGACATCACCAAGGATGTGCTCGGTGCCATGGGCATTCCCGTGATGGCCGAGGCAGGGTTCGAAGCCGACGACATCATCGCCACTCTGGTCACGCAAGCCGAGGCGCTGGGCTATCGCGTCCTCGTGGTCACCGGCGATCGTGACGCACTGCAGCTGGTCACCGACAACGTCACGGTGCTCTATCCCCGCAAGGGTGTCTCGGACCTGACGCGATTCACCCCGGACGAGGTCGCCACCAAATACGGTCTGACGCCGTCGCAGTACCCGGACTTCGCAGCTCTGCGCGGAGATCCGAGCGACAACCTTCCCGGCATTCCCGGCGTCGGGGAGAAGACGGCGACCAAGTGGATCATCGAATACGGGTCGCTCACCGCCCTCGTCGACAATGTCGACAAGGTGAAGGGCAAGGTGGGCGACGCATTGCGGGCCAACCTGTCGAGTGTGGTGCTCAACCGCGAGCTCACCGAGATGGTGCGCGACGTGCCGTTGCCCTTCACGCCCGATCAACTCGAGCTGGCCCCGTGGGATCGCGAGAAGATCCACGCCCTGTTCGACGATCTGGAGTTTCGCATCCTGCGGGATCGACTGTTCGAGACACTCGCCTCGGTCGAGCCCGAGGCAGAAGAAGGGTTCGACGTTCGGGGCGGCATCGTCGCGCCAGGGGAGTTGGCGGCGTGGCTGGACGAGCACGCGTCCGACGGTCGGCGTAGCGGGGTATCCATCCTCGGACCGCGCAGGCCGTACGACAGCGATGCGACATCGGTGGCCATCGCGGCAGCAGACGGCGAGGGCGCCTTCGTCACCACGACGGCTCTCGACGAATCCGACGAACGCGCATTGGCCGCGTGGTTCGCCGATGCGGATCGACCCAAAGCTCTACACGAGGCGAAGTGGGCACTGCACGCGGTTCGTGGTCGGGGATGGACGCTCGGTGGGTTGACGACCGATACCGCGCTCGCGGCGTATCTCGTCCGGCCCGGTCAGCGGTCTTTCAACCTCGACGACTTGTCGCTGCGCTACCTCAAGCGCGAACTACGCGTCGAAGACGCGGGCGAGGGGCAGATGTCACTTCTCGACGCCGAGGACACCGCTGACGCGGCATTCGCCGAGGGCGAAATTCTCAAGGCGCGGGCGGTCATCGATCTCGCCGACGCTCTCGACGCGGAACTCGCAGCAATCGAGTCGACCACTCTGCTCTCGGAGATGGAACTGCCGCTGCTGACAGTGCTTGCCGATATCGAAGCCACGGGCATCGCAGTGGACGGCGATCACCTGCGCTCGCTGCAATCGGGTTTTGCTGCGCAGGTCGACGAGGCCGCGAATTCTGCGTACGGCGTGATCGACAAGCAGATAAATCTCGGATCGCCCAAACAGCTGCAGGTGGTGCTGTTCGAGGAACTCGACATGCCCAAGACCAAGAAAACCAAGACCGGGTACACCACCGACGCCGACGCACTTCAGGGGCTGTTCGAGAAGACCGAGCATCCGTTCCTCAAATTCCTGCTCGACCACCGTGATGCCACACGAATGAAGGTGACGGTGGACGGCCTGCTCAAGTCCGTCGCCGACGACGGCCGCATTCACACCACGTTCAATCAGACCGTCGCGGCCACCGGACGACTGTCGTCGACGGAACCGAACCTGCAGAACATCCCGGTGCGGAACGAGGCGGGTCGCCACATCCGCGACGGCTTTGTGGTCGGTGCCGGCTACGACACTCTGCTCACCGCCGATTACAGCCAGATCGAGATGCGCATCATGGCGCACGTATCCGGTGACGAGGGGCTGATCGAAGCGTTCAACACCGGTGAGGACCTGCACAGCTTCGTCGGTTCGCGCGCGTTCGGCGTACCGATCGACGAGGTCACCCCGGAACTACGCCGTCGAGTCAAGGCCATGTCGTACGGCCTCGCCTACGGACTCAGCGCGTTCGGCCTCGCCGCGCAGTTGAAGATCTCCACCGACGAAGCCAAGCAGCAGATGGAGGCGTACTTTGCTCGCTTCGGCGGCGTGCGCGACTACCTGCGCAACGCGGTCGAGGAAGCCCGAAAGGTGGGCTACACCTCGACGCTGTACGGCCGTCGTCGTTACCTGCCAGATCTCAACAGCGACAATCGTCAGCGTCGCGAGGTCGCCGAGCGTGCGGCACTCAACGCTCCGATCCAGGGCACTGCCGCAGACATCATCAAGGTAGCGATGATCGACGTGCACAAGTCTCTGGCGGAGTCGACCTTGAAGTCGCGCATGCTGTTGCAGGTGCACGACGAACTGGTACTCGAGGTCGTCGACTCCGAGCGCGAGGAAGTCGAGGCGTTGGTGCGCAACAAGATGTCATCGGCCATCGAATTGTCGGTGCCCCTCGAGGTGTCGGTCGGTACCGGCCGCAGTTGGGATGCCGCAGCTCACTGAGTCGGGGCCGGCTCATGCATGACGAAGGGCCGCTCACCGGATTCGGTGAGCGGCCCTTCGTTTTGTGCTGTGAGGGAACTACTCCGCTGCGGGTGCCTGCTCGGCGATCTGCTGACGGACGACGTCCATGTCGAGTGCCTTGATCTGGCCGACGAGGTCTTCGAGCGCCGGAGCGGGCAATGCGCCGGGCTGGGCGTAGACCAGGATGCCCTCGCGGAAGGCCATGATCGTCGGGATCGACTGGATCTGCGCGGCAGCGGCCAAGCCCTGTTCGGCTTCGGTGTCGACCTTGGCGTGCACGATGTCCGGGTGCGCGTCGGAAGACTTCTCGAACGTCGGCGCGAACTGGCGGCACGGACCGCACCAAGAGGCCCAGAAGTCGACCAATACCACGTCGTTGCTGGTGACGATCTCGTCGAAATTCTGCTGAGTCAAAGTCTGAGTGGCCACGCGTACCCTTTCGATTGATTGCGCTTCTTGTTCGTCTCAACGCAGAGGTTCTCCGGAATCTTCCCGGACCCACTCCTCTCCGTGGTCCGTCACACGGGTTGCGGCGCGGCCCGGAATGTTCGGCGGTACGAGTTGGGCGTCGTGCAGCGAAGTCTGACGAAATGCTGGCGCAGGGCTGCGGCATTGCCGAAACCGACGACTTCGGCTATCGAATCCATGGGCAGGTCGGAGTTTTCGAGGAGCTGCTGCGCAGCCAGTACGCGTTGGTCGTTGAGCCACCGCGCGGGCGTCGTGCCGGTCTCGGCGGCGAACTTCCGGGCGAATGTGCGAGCCGACATGTTCACCCGCGCCGCCAGTCGGCCGATCGTGAGTTCCGAATCGAGGTTCTCGGTCATCCAATCGAGCAACGGTGCCAACGTTTCGGTTCGAATCGCCGGTAGTGGACTGGTGACGAACTGCGCCTGGCCGCCGTCACGGTGTGGCGGAACGACCATTCTGCGCGCGATTCCGTTGGCCACGACACTGCCTTGGTATTTGCGGACGATGTGCAGGCACAGGTCGATACCGGCCGCCGTGCCCGCACTGGTCAGTACATTCCCGTCGTCCACGTAGAGAACGTTCGGATCGACCTGGGCCAACGGGTATTTCGCGGCCAGGGAGGCCGAGTGTCGCCAATGGGTCGTACACCGCCTGCCGTCGAGCAGGCCCGCCGCGCCGAGTACGAACGCGCCGTTGCACAGGCTGGCGACCAGCGCGCCTCGGTCCACCGCCGCACGGAGTTTGTCGAGTAGTGGCTCGATCGAGGGGCTGTACTTACTGCCGCACACGTAGCTTCCGTCGTCGGCCGATTCGGTGCCGCCGGCCGGAACGATGATCAGATCGGCGCTGTCGAGCCGGTCGAGATCGTGGGGCACATCGATCGTGTAACCCACCCGGGTGCGAATCGTGTCGGGGACCCCGGCGATCAACGAGAAGTCGTAGGTGGGCAGTCCCTCGTCGGAGCGGTCGAATCCGAACACCTCGCAGGCCACGCCGAGCTCGAACTGCTCGGTCAACGGCAGCAGTACTGCGACCACCTTCTTCAGCATGACAGCAGTATGGCAGAAAATCGACGATACATGTCGTTACTGCCACTCGTGTTGGGTCGGCGCAGGTAGGACGCTGGTGGCATGACAATTGTACTGGTGGTTGTGTTGATGTTTCTCGCCCTCGATGCGTGGGTCGCTGTCGGCCGCACGCCGGATACACACGCGGAGGTGACCCAGTTCGGAGACTTCCGGTTCTGACAGGCCCGGCGGTCAGCCGATGCGCCATTCGCACTTGTTGTCGCCGTCCCACCGACGCAAGGCAACGGCAGAGCCGATCAGGTCGTCCAGGTGCGGGCACAGCAGGCGCGTCGCGGCACCGGCTTCGTCGGGTGTCAACCGCCGGGCCAGCGTCACGTGCGGCGTCCAATGCCCGATGGCGACGTTGTCGAACGAGCCCGGGCCTACGGCGGCATGCATCCGAGCATGCAGGTCGAGCAGTTCGACGCTCGGCACGACCAGACGGGCCAGGGTGGCGGTCCGGCCACCGAATACGACGAGGCCGCCGAGACGAACATCGAACGGGTCGAAACGCACGGCCGTACCGGAATCGACGGACGCGGGCATGGACGACGCCACCGAGACGGTGATGTGCGGGCGATTCGACTCGCCCCGATGACGGTTCTGGCTCGGCAGGCCGGCATCGGAGAGTGCCGCCCACTCGCGGCGAACCGCAGTATCGAGCCCCGAGTCGAGGAGGAGTTCGGCGGACTGCACCATGTAGTCATGATGGCGCAGACGGACGGACGAGATGCACCGACTTTACGAATTGGGGCCATGACCGGCGACGGTATCGGTCACGAGATCGTCCCTGCGACGATCCGGGTGGTGGACGCAGCTCTGGCCGCAGTGCACGGTCCCGTCGTCGACTGGCAGCACTTGCCGCTGGGGTTGGGTGCTCTCGACGAGCACGGAACGCCGATGCCCGAGCACACGTTGAACGAGCTCGGCAGGCTCGAGGCGTGGATTCTCGGGCCTCACGACAGCGCGTCGTACCCTGAGCCGTTCCGATCTCAGCTGACTCCGGGCGGACGAATTCGCAAGCATTTCGATCTGTTCGCCAACATCCGTCCGGCCAAGGCACTTCCTGGAGTGCGCGCGATGTCGCCGCAGATGGACCTGGTGGTGGTGCGGGAGAACACCGAGGGCTTCTACGCCGACCGCAACATGTTCGTCGGCAGTGGCGAGTTCATGCCCACGCCCGATGTAGCGCTCGCGGTGGGAGTGTTCACCCGTTCGGCGTGCGAACGCATCGCTCGTGAGGCCTTCTCGCTCGCAGACCGGCGGCGGAAGAAAGTGACGATCGTGCACAAGACCAACGTGCTGTCGTTGACGACGGGGTTGTTTCGCGATGCCTGCCGGTCCGTCGGCGAGGAGTTTCCGCAGGTAGACGTCACCGAAGAGCACGTGGACGCCCTCGCGGCGCATCTGGTTCGACGCGGTGAGGACTACGACGTCATCGTGGCCGAGAACATGTTCGGGGACATCCTCTCCGACCTGACCGGAGAGCTGTCCGGGTCACTCGGCACGGCACCGTCGATCAACTCTTCGCGTACCCAGGCCATGGCGCAGGCCTCCCATGGATCCGCCCCGGATATCGCAGGCAGGAATCGCGCCAACCCGACGGCACTGTTCCTGTCGGCCGCGATGCTGCTCGAGTGGCTCGCCGATCGGCACGGGGACGTACGGCTCGCCGCCGCAGCCGGCCGGATTCGGCACGCCGTAGACGACACCGTCGAATCCGGGGTCGCGACAGCGGACCTCGGCGGTCAGGCGTCGACCAGCGCCTTCACCGAGACCGTCGAAGCCAGGGTGCACCGGCGCTGATCGACTACGGACTCACCGCGGTTTTCGACTACTGAAGATCGCGGTGCCGGGAAACAGCTGGCCGCGCAGTGGGCTCCACTGACCCCACTCGCGGTCGAGCCACTCCGGCCAATCCGGTTCGACGATGTCGCGAACCTCGAGACCTGCGGCGACCAGCTCGCGCACGCGATCACCGATCGTGCGGTGATGCTCGACGTAGTTGGGGGTCCCGTCGGCGTCGTACTCGACGTACGGGGTTCGATCGAAGTACGGAATCGTCGCGGTCAGGCCGCCCACCCCGGGATCGTCGGGGAACACCCAGCGCATCGGATGGTTGACCGCGAACACCCAGATGCCGCCCGGCCGCAGTACCCGCGCCACTTCCTTCATCACGTTGGCGGAGTCCGCGACGAACGGAACCGCACCGAAGGCCGAGCACACGATGTCGAACCCCTCGTCGGCGAACGGTAGGGACTCGGCACTGGCCTGCACCAGCGGAACCGTCGACCCGCCCGCGGTCATCGCGTCGACGCCGCGCTGCAACATGCCCATCGAGATGTCGAGGCCGATGGCGCGCGCCCCCTGAGTCCCGAGCCAGCGGGCGCAGGGTGCGCTCCCGCAGCCCACCTCGAGAATGTCCTTGCCCGCGACGTCACCCAGCAGATGCGCGTCGCCCTCGTGCAGTCCCTCCGGGCACCAGACGAACTCTCCGGATTCGGTCGACGCGCCCAGAAACGCGCCGTGCGTACGGTGATAGTTGTCGGCATCCGAATCCCACCAGGTTCGACTCGCGCGGTCGCTCGCGACCGAATCGATTCGGCCGCGGCCGGGGGTGGACAGCGGTGCGGAAGGATTGGTCACACGCCGACTCTAACCGGGTTTGTGCTGGTACTGCGGCATCGCGTACCCTGTTCAACGCGAGTGTGTTCATGCTGCGCCCAGGTCGGGTTCGCCCGGCGTCGACGCGTGCGGAGCCGGCAACGGATCCGCGGAAGATGCTCGTGCTGCACACGTTTCACAAGTCCGACCGAACATCCATCAACCGATACCCAACCCGTCCGGAGCAACTCAACACATGCCCTCAACCACAACCTCACCGCAGGTAGCCGTCAACGATATCGGCTCCGCAGAGGATTTTCTCGCCGCCATCGACGCCACGATCAAGTACTTCAACGATGGTGACATCGTCGAGGGCACCATCGTCAAGGTCGATCGTGACGAGGTTCTACTCGACATCGGTTACAAGACCGAAGGCGTCATCCCTTCCCGCGAGCTCTCCATCAAGCACGATGTCGACCCCAACGAGGTCGTCTCCGTGGGAGATGAGATCGAAGCACTCGTCCTCACCAAGGAGGACAAGGAAGGCCGTCTGATCCTGTCCAAGAAGCGAGCTCAGTACGAGCGCGCTTGGGGCACGATCGAGGAGCTCAAGGAGAAGGACGAGGCCGTCAAGGGCACCGTCATCGAGGTCGTCAAGGGTGGACTCATCCTCGACATCGGTCTCCGTGGCTTCCTCCCCGCCTCGCTCGTCGAGATGCGTCGCGTCCGCGACCTCCAGCCGTACGTCGGCAAGGAGATCGAGGCCAAGATCATCGAGCTCGACAAGAACCGCAACAACGTGGTCCTGTCGCGTCGCGCATGGCTCGAGCAGACCCAGTCCGAGGTCCGCAGCGAGTTCCTGCACCAGCTGCAGAAGGGCCAGGTCCGCAAGGGCGTCGTGTCCTCCATCGTCAACTTCGGTGCCTTCGTGGACCTGGGTGGCGTCGACGGCCTGGTGCACGTCTCCGAGCTGTCCTGGAAGCACATCGATCACCCGTCCGAGGTTGTCGAGGTCGGCACCGAGGTCACCGTCGAGGTTCTCGACGTCGACCTGGACCGCGAGCGTGTGTCGCTGTCGCTCAAGGCAACGCAGGAAGATCCGTGGCGCCAGTTCGCTCGCACCCACGCGATCGGCCAGATCGTGCCCGGCAAGGTCACCAAGCTCGTTCCGTTCGGTGCGTTCGTGCGCGTCGAAGAGGGCATCGAGGGCCTCGTGCACATCTCCGAGTTGGCCGAGCGCCACGTGGAGGTTCCGGACCAGGTCGTGGGTGTCGGCGACGACGCACTCGTCAAGGTCATCGACATCGATCTCGAGCGTCGCCGGATTTCGTTGAGCCTCAAGCAGGCCAACGAGGACTACGCAGAAGAGTTCGATCCGTCCAAGTACGGCATGGCCGACTCGTACGACGAGGGTGGCAACTACATCTTCCCCGAGGGCTTCGACTCCGAGACCAACGAATGGCTCGAAGGTTACGAGAAGCAGCGTGAAGAGTGGGAAGGTCGCTACGCCGAGGCCGAGCGTCGCCACAAGATGCACACCGCTCAGATGGAGAAGACGGCCAAGGACGAAGCTGCCGAAGCCGCCAACACCAACTACTCCTCCGAGTCGGGTCAGGCTCCCGCCGATGCAGAAGGCGATGCTCCCGCAGCGTCGGCTCCCGCCTCGACCGGTGGATCGCTGGCCAGCGATGCGCAGCTCGCTGCACTTCGCGAGAAGCTGTCGGGCAACGCCTGATAGAAGTAGTCCACCCGTGAGGGTGTGACCTCGGCCCCGGTTCTCCCTGTGAGAACCGGGGCTTTCTCGTTCGAATACGCAGGTGCAACAGGAACGAAATGGACCCGGTTCTGCTGAACCGGGTCCAAGGTTGAGGGGGAGTGCGAACTACGCGGCGGTGGCTGGACTCCACTGGCCGACGCTCGCCGTGCGCTTACGCATCGTGGCGAAGCTGTGGCGGGCAGGGGTCAGGAGGTTGGTGAACCAGTTACGCCGGTGGTCGGCCAGCGCCGAGGCAACTTCTGGAATGAGAATGCAGTGAACGCCTGCATCCATGCCGAGGCGGTGCCGACCCGGTTGGATCTGATTGCTTTGCATGGGTGTCCTTTTCGCTGGCGGTGGGTCGGCACATCGAGGTCGCGCTCGTCGAAGATAACCGACAGGCTCGCAAAACCGGTGCATTTGGGGCTGGTGGGCTTCGGCGTGTTCGAGTGTCAGACTGGACGCATGCTGAGACTGGGACTGACCGGCGGAATTGGTGCCGGCAAATCGACCGTGGCGAAAGTGCTGACCGAACTCGGGGGAGTGCTCGTCGACTCGGACGTACTTGCCCGCGAAGTGGTGGAGCCGGGAACGCCTGGGCTGCAACAACTGACGGACGCCTTCGGTACCGAGATACTGGCGCCCGACGGGTCACTCGATCGGCCGGCCTTGGCCGCCAAGGCTTTCGGCGACGAGGAGTCGCGAAAGAAGCTCAATGCCATCGTGCATCCATTGGTCGGACAGCGCACTACCGAGATCATCGAGGGTGCGGCTGCGGATGCCGTGGTGGTGCAAGATATTCCACTTCTCGTCGAAGGCTCGATGGCTCCGTTCTTCCATCTGGTCGTCGTCGTCTGGGTCGACGCCGAGGAACGAGTACGTCGGCTGACCGGCCAACGAAACATGCCCGAGGCCGATGCCCGCGCGCGCATCGCCGCGCAGGCGACCGACGATGCGCGCCGAGCTGCGGCAGATGTGTGGATAGACAACACGGGTGCGCCCGGCAGCGTCGACGATCAGGTACGAAACTTGTGGAACGAGCGCGTGATTCCCTTCGAGCGCAACCTCAGAGAGGGCATTGTCGCCCGGACGCATCCGGAACTCGTGACTGCAGACCCGGCCTGGGAATCCCAGGCGCGGCGAATGATCGCGCGCCTTGCTCTCGCGTGTGGGGACAAGGCTGTTCGGATCGACCACGTCGGATCGACGGCGGTACCCGGACTCGACGCCAAGGACGTGCTCGACATCCAGATCACGGTCCGCTCGCTGGCCGACGCAGATTCGGTCGGCGAACAGTTGCGCGTCGCCGGGTTCCCCGGCGTCGAGTCCAGTGACTTCGACGATCCGAAGCCCGCGTACGGAGTGGGTGGTGAGGCCGATCCGGCCGTGTGGGGCAAGCGTTTTCACGGCAACGCAGACCCCGGGCGACCGGCCAACGTCCATGTTCGAGTCGACGGTTGGCCGAACCAGACGTTCGCGTTGTTGTTCCGCGACTGGCTCCGGGCGGACGCGGCTGTCGCGACGGAATACGCCGCTATCAAGCGGCGTGCGTCAGAAGCCGCCGCCGGAATCGCCGAATATCAACCGGCGATCGATGCCTACGTAAACGCGAAGGCACCGTGGTTCGACGTGGCGTATCGGCGGGCGTGGCAGTGGGCGGAGGAGACGAACTGGACTGCCTGAGGCAGAGCTGCGCGGTTCAGGCCGGTTTGCCGTTCCATTCCGTCGGCATGCCGATCGACGCGAGCCAGGCGTTCAGGTCGTAATCGTGCCGCGTCAGTCCTTCGATGGCCGCGATCGATCGGGACAGCGCCCGCTCGGCCGTCGGGGTGTCCAGATGCTGCGCCACGCGCGCGTCGAACAGCTCGTCGACGTCCAGCAGGTCGTAGTCGCGGCCGGTGCGAACACTGAGGTCGAGATAGTGATCGACCGAGGTCCATCGGCTGGCCCCGGCCGTGTACTCGCCGATGTCGACGTAGTAGTCCTGGTCTCTGGCGTGCGCGGGCAGATAA
The DNA here is from genome assembly GCF_002258575.1 of Rhodococcus sp. 05-2254-5. NCBI lineage: Bacteria > Bacillati > Actinomycetota > Actinomycetes > Mycobacteriales > Nocardiaceae > Rhodococcus > Rhodococcus sp. 05-2254-5. Next base: position 546,673 of record NZ_NOZG01000002.1, read on the forward strand.
TGGAACACCGAGGCCCGGAGCCCGAGAGCAGGCAGTAGCCAGGACTCCAGGTAGTCGAAGTGGGCATGGTCGGATGGCCGGGCCATGTACAGCCCCCACGGCTCGACGCGGTATTCGTCGACCACGCGAACGAACCCTTTGGGGTCGACGTTGGTCTTCGCGACCAGGTCGAACGTTTCGTGTTTCGGGGCATGAACGACGGTGTGCGCACCGGCTGACGTGTGAGCGACCATGCCTGTAGAAGCTACCGGGAACAGACCTCCGAGGTCTCTCCGACGGAACTTGTCGGTGGTCGCGTCTACGCTTGTGTAATGGCGTTTGCATCCGAACATCCCGTTGTCGCGCACTCCGAACACCGTCCGGTGGGAGCGATCGAGCGCACCGGACCGGCGTTCGAGGTCGTCAGCGAACACGTTCCGGCCGGTGATCAGCCGACCGCCATCGCCGAACTCGAACGTCGGATCAAGGCGGACGAGAAGGACGTCGTGCTTCTCGGTGCCACCGGTACCGGTAAATCGGCCACCACCGCCTGGCTGATCGAGAAACTGCAGCGCCCCACCCTGGTGATGGCACCGAACAAGACTCTCGCAGCGCAGTTGGCGAACGAGCTACGAGACATGTTGCCCAACAACGCAGTCGAGTACTTCGTGTCGTACTACGACTACTACCAGCCCGAGGCGTACATCGCGCAGACCGATACGTACATCGAAAAGGACTCGTCCATCAACGACGACGTCGAGCGTCTGCGGCACTCCGCGACGGCATCCCTGCTCTCTCGTCGAGACGTGGTCGTGGTGGCGTCGGTGTCGTGCATCTACGGTCTCGGTACCCCGCAGTCGTACGTCGATCGGTCGATCGAGCTCGAGGTCAACGTCGAGGTCCAGCGTGATGCGCTGCTCCGGCTTCTGGTCGACGTGCAGTACACCCGCAACGACATGGCGTTCACCCGCGGATCGTTCCGAGTCCGCGGCGATACCGTGGAGATCATTCCGTCGTACGAGGAGCTCGCTATTCGCATCGAGTTCTTCGGTGACGAGATCGAGGCGCTGTACTACCTGCATCCGCTGACGGGCGACATCGTTCGCCAAGTCGATTCGGTACGCATCTTCCCGGCCACCCATTACGTCGCCGGACCGGAGCGCATGGAACGGGCGGTCAAGGACATCGAGGCCGAGCTCGAGGCGCGCCTGGCGGAGCTCGAAGGCAAGGGAAAGCTGCTCGAGGCGCAGCGGCTTCGGATGCGCACGCAATACGACCTGGAAATGATCAAGCAGGTCGGCTTCTGCTCCGGCATCGAGAACTACTCGCGGCACATAGACGGTCGCGGGGCCGGCACCGCACCCGCGACCCTGATCGACTACTTCCCCGAGGACTTCCTACTCGTCATCGACGAATCCCACGTCACCGTCCCGCAGATCGGCGCGATGTACGAAGGCGACATGTCGCGCAAGCGGAACCTGGTCGATTTCGGGTTCCGGTTGCCGTCTGCGACGGACAACCGGCCGCTGACGTGGGAAGAGTTCACACAGAGGATCGGCCAGACCGTCTACCTGTCCGCTACTCCCGGCAAGTACGAACTGGGGCAGACCGGCGGCGAATTCGTCGAGCAGGTCATCCGTCCTACCGGCCTCGTCGATCCGAAGGTCGTCATCAAACCGACCAAGGGACAGATCGACGACCTCGTGCACCAAATTCGCGAGCGTGCCGAGAAGGACGAACGAGTTCTTGTCACCACATTGACCAAGAAGATGTCGGAGGACCTGACCGACTATCTGCTCGAGCTGGGCATCCGCGTCCGGTACCTGCACTCCGACATCGATACGTTGCGCCGAGTCGAGCTGCTGCGGCAGCTTCGGCTGGGTGAGTACGACGTCCTGGTTGGCATCAACCTCCTCCGGGAGGGCCTCGACCTTCCCGAGGTGTCATTGGTCGCCATTCTCGACGCGGACAAGGAGGGATTCCTTCGCAGCGGCACCAGCCTCATTCAGACGATCGGCCGCGCCGCTCGAAACGTGTCCGGTGAAGTGCACATGTACGCCGACAAGATGACCGACTCCATGACGTACGCGATCGAGGAGACCGAACGTCGGCGCGAGAAGCAGATCGCCTACAACAAGGAGCGGGGAGTCGATCCGCAACCGCTGCGCAAGAAGATCGCCGACATCCTCGATCAGGTGTATCAGGAAGCAGAGGACACCGACACGGCCGTCGAAGTGGGTGGCTCGGGTCGGAACGCCAGCCGTGGTCGGCGAGCGCAGGGCGAAGCAGGCAGGTCGGTCAGCTCCGGCGTGTACGAGGGGCAGGATGTCTCGTCGATGCCGCGCGCCGAGTTGGCGGACCTGATCAAGAACATGACCGATCAGATGATGAACGCTGCCCGCGAGTTGAAGTTCGAGCTGGCCGGTCGACTGCGCGACGAGATCCAGGACCTGAAGAAGGAGCTCCGGGGCATGGACGCGGCCGGCCTCAAGTAGGTCGCGCGGGTGGTGCGAGTCGAGCCTGCGGAACGATCCGAAATGGTTCGGTTACGGTTCAGTGATGGACGCAACCACCGCCGGCCGCACCTCTCGTGCACTCGAACTGATCCACTCGATGACCTACTTCCTGCCGGAAACGCAGGACGCTCTCGTTGCTGCTGGGTTACCGCCACGGGCCTGCTATTTCGCCGGTCGTGCAGCACCTCTCGGGCCGGTCGGTGCAGGTGTCGTGACAGCCACGTTCTACAACTTCAACCGCGATCTGATCAGCCCGCTGATTCCGGCAGCCTGGGCCATCGCCTCTCCCGACGAGATCATGGCAATCCGTTACGCCACACTCGACACCGCATTCGAGCGTCTGTTGGGCTCCGAGACGTTGGCGTCCCCGGATATGGCCGAAGCTGCCGACCTCGCATCGATCGCTGCGCGTGGAATCCCAGGAGACGACGGTCGGCCGCTGTACGCCGCCTACGCCGAACTCGACTGGCCGCAAGCGCCGCACCTCGTGTTGTGGCACGCTCTCACCCTGATCCGCGAATACCGCGGCGACGGCCACATTGCCGCGCTGCAGACGGCGGGGTTGAACGGCCTGGACGCGCTGATCACCCACACCGCCACCGGGTACGGCTTCGAGAAGGAATTCGCGCGCAAGCGTCGTGGATGGTCGACCGAGCAGTGGAACGGAGCCGTGGCGTCCTTGGCCGATCGTGAATTGGTGACGGCCGACGGCGCTTTGACTCAGGACGGGAAAGATCTCCGCACGTTGGTCGAGGACATCACCAACGACCTCGCCGTCGCGCCGTGGGCCGCCCTCGGCGAGGACGGTGCAGCTCGGCTGGTTTCGCTCGCGACGCCGTGGCGTGAGTCGATCGTCGGCCAGGGCACCATTCCCGAGGGCGTCTTCGGGCCAGCGATCAAAAAGAAGTAGGCCGCCTCAGCTGGTGATGTCCTTGGTGGCGAATCGTCTCCACGCGATCAGCCCGAAGACCGCCGCGTAGGTGATGGCCGAGAACGATCCGACCACCATGTCGTTCCAGTCGATGTTCGTGCCGAAGGCGTCGATCCACGAGTTCGCGTAGTGCCCGGGCAGATAGTTGCGCAGCGACCCCAATGCCGTGATCTGATCGAGGATCTGCATCAGAATCGACGTCATCACCGCGCCGCCGACGGCCCCGAGAGGGGCGTCGGTGAGCACCGACAGCAACATCGCCAGACCTGCCACCCACAGCAGATTGACGCCGATGTAGGCGACCGCAATCAGTAGTCGCACCAGGGAAGTGCCGTACGACAGTCCTTCACCCAGCGGCGTGACCAATGATTCGGCACCGTACATCACCGTCCCGATCAGTAGGGACACTCCGACCAGCACCAGAATGGCGGCGCTGGACAGCGTGGCCGAGACGAGTGCCTTCTGGGTCAACAGTCGGCTTCGAGGAACCGGGATGGCGAGCAGGTAGCGCAGGCTCGACCACGAGGCCTCGCTCGCAACGGAGTCGCCGAAGAACAGCGCCACCACGACGATGAGCAGAAATCCGACGGACATGAACAGTGCGAAGACGGTGAAGTTCATGCCGCCTCGCGTGCCGAGCTCGATGAGCCCGCCGGCGTCGGAGTCGGCGCTGGAGCTGCCCACGGTGAAGGCGACGACAAGGATCACCGGTAGCAGGGCAAGGAAACCGATGGCGAGCTGAGTGCGTCGCCGGCCCAACTGTCGACGCAGTTCGGTACGAAACGGCAGGGTGCGGCCGCCGCTGTAGCCCGCTGCGCGGCCGTCTGCGTGCGTTGTACTCATGAGCGATCCTCGCTGGAGTCGGTCTCGTGAACGACTGTGCCTGGGGTATCTCGATGAACGAGGTCGAGGAACACGTCCTCGAGTCGGGTGGACTGGGAGAAACCGCGGACCGACACCCCCGCCGTAACGAGTTCTCTGATGACGACGGCGGAATCGGCGTCGGTCAGGTCGACGGTCACCGTGCCGTCGTCGACGATCACCGCGCCGTCATGGCCGGCGGCGTCGAGTACCGACTGGGCGCGGTCGGCGTCGTCGACCCTGATCTCGGTCTGCCCTCCGGCCGCTGTCAGCTCGCGGACGGTGCCCGAGCTGATCACGGAGCCACGGTTCATGACCACGACGTGCGTGCACGTCTGTTCCACTTCGGCGAGGAGGTGGCTCGAGACCAACACGGTGCGTCCCGTCTTCGCGTAGTTGATCAGCACGTCACGCATGGTTCGGATCTGTGGCGGGTCGAGGCCGTTGGTCGGTTCGTCCAACACCATGAGATCGGGTAGACCCAGCATGGCCTGTGCAATGGCGAGGCGCTGACGCATGCCTTGGCTGTAGGACTTGACCTTGCGTTCGATCGCTGCGCCGAGGTCTGCGATCTCGAGTGCCTCGTCGAGGTGAGCGTCTTCGATCGGTCGCCCTGTCGCCTCCCAGTACAGCCGCAGGTTCTGGGTGCCGGTCAGATGCGGAAGGAAGCCGGAACCCTCGACGAAGGAGCCGAGCCGCGACAACACCGGGGCACCGGGTGTGACCTTGTGACCGAAGACTCGGATGTCGCCGCCGGTGGGGGTGATCAGGCCCATCAGCATGCGCAACGTGGTGGTCTTTCCGGCACCGTTCGGTCCGAGCAGTCCGAGTACCTGCCCCTGTTTCACCTCGAAGCTGACGCCGTCCACGGCACGGAACCCGTTCGAGTACGTCTTGGCCAGGTCGGTGATCACCAGGGGAGTGTCGACCAGAGCCTCGTCGACTTCGGCCACCGTGCGGCGTCTGGTTCGCACGATCGTCGCCACGACGATGCATCCGACGACCAGGACGACCACGCCGATTCCGATCAGTGGAGCGACGGGTACCGTGCTGTTCGGGCTCGCCACCGCGGGAACCGTCGGTAACGCGACGGATGTGTTCGCCATGGTCACGCTGAATTGTGCGGGCTCCAGCGGGACGGCGTAGGCCTGATCGGTGGTGGAGACGCTCAGTTCGAGACGATGACCTTGCTGGACGGTATAGCTGATTCCAGGGAGGGCGACGGTGAAGTCGACGGGATCGATGCTCCCGGTGTCGGGCAGTCGGATGGCCGACACTGCGCCGCCGGGAAGGGTCCGTGTGCCGTTCGGGGCGACGTCGTACAGTTTCGCGAACAGCACAGCCTGGCCGGGCCCGGCGAGGGACGCCACCCGGAGATCGACTCTCGGCGCGCCGGTGATGGTCAGTGACGAGTCGACGGGCTCGCTGGTGAAAATCGCGGATTGGCCCGGAAGGTCCGCAGTCAGCGCTGCACCGGCTCCGGTCGATCCGAGTGTCGACAACACCGAACCCAGACCGGGGACCGTCGAGATGGCGGACGGTGACGCGCCGGGCGGACGAATGATCGTCCCGTCGTCCGAGGCGGGGGTGAAGGTCACCGTATTCGTCTGTGTGGGTTCGGCGTTCGGGGTCAGGCCTGGGTAGTCGGGAGCCGTCATCCGACGATTGCGTTCTCCTCCTCGCTCATCGGCTGCGCGCTGCGTCGAATACACGAACGGCGCGCTCTCGGAGGTCGCGGGATCGGGGGTGCCGCGCAGAGTCCGGTCGAAGAAGTCCGCGACGGCTCGATCCGACGCACCGTTCGTTCCACCGGCATCGTGCCCACCGTCGAACCACCGAACGGTCACGTCACCGCCTGCGGCTGCGATCTGCCGAGCCGTCGCGTCGGCCTGGTCGAGACCGAACAGAGTGTCCTGGGTGCCCTGTAGGAGAAGCGTCGGAGCCGTGATGTTCGACGCGACCGCGACGGGCGAGTGGGCAGTCAGCAGATCGAGCAGCGGCTGGCTGGGGATGCCGGTCACTGCGGATTGTGCGTAGGCGTCGCAGAATTCCTGGGCGAATCTGCCGCATGCGGATGCGCCACCGCCATCGTTACCACCACCGTTACCGTCCGTGGAACTGCCGGGCGCAGCGCTGGAGGCCCCCGCTCCGAAGAAGACCCCGGCCCATCCACGTTTGAGGACGCCGGGTCCGCCGTATTCGGCACCGGCCGGGGAATCGATGTTTCCGAGCGCTTCTCGACCTGCGGACGAGGTGACGCCGAAGTTGGGGAACAGGGCCTGGCCCAGGTCGTTCCAGGTGATGGCAGCGGCCACCGAGTCCACACGCGGGTCTGTTCCGCCTGCGCTGAGGGCCAGTGCCCCGCCGTACGACCCGCCTGCCACGCCGACGTGGGGATCACCAGGAGCGTCGAGCTGTACTTCGGGCTGTTCGGCCAGCCAGTCGATCAGGCCGCGGGCATCGGCGACCTCGCGATCGGGGTCGTTGATGGAGATGGAACCCGTGCTGTCACCGAAGCCGCGCGCGGTGTAGGCGAGAACCACGTATCCGCGCGCGGCGAGATCACGAGCTTCGCCGTCGACCGAGTCCTTGCTGCCGCCGAAGCCGTGCGCGAGCAACACAGCCGGAGCGGGGGTGGACTCGGGAATGTAGAGCCGGGTGTCGAGGTCGACGGTCTCCGTCGAACCGGGGCTGTCCGGTAGCGTGATGCGCGCGTCACGCGTAGCAGTGTCGGCTTCGCGTCCCTGGGGGAGGAATGCGAATGCGAGGGCGGCCACGATCACGATCGAGATCGCGACGGCACCGAGAGCGAGGGCCCGTCTCGACAACGGCGGGCGGGGGATCGGCATGCAAACCAATGTATGTGAGTGGCGCGGATCGTGTTGTTCCCCAAGTTCACGTGCCGATCGTCGACTTCCGGCTACTGTCAGCGCATCAGTCCCCGGACCACGTCTTTCGGTCCTGTGACTTGCACCAATCCAGTTCGACCAGAAGTGTCACATCTGTGTGTGACCGACAAATGGAGGAATGAATGAGCGCCTACCGCACCGTCGTCGTCGGAACCGATGGCTCCGAATCGTCACTGCGGGCAGTGGAGAAGGCCGCGGCTCTGGCGGGAGATGCCGATGCCACCCTGGTGATCGCGTGTGCTTACTACCCGGCCGATCCGAAAGACACCTCTGCCGCCGCCGACGCACTCCGCGAGGACGCCTACCAGATCACCGGTTCGGCACCGACGCGCGAAATCCTGCGCACCGCCCGAGAGCACGCCACCAAGGCCGGCGCGAAGAACATCGAGGAGAAGCCGATCGTCGGAGCGCCCGTCGAGTCCCTCCTGGCACTCGTGGACGAGGTCAAGGGCGATCTACTCGTCGTCGGCAACCGTGGGCTGAACTCGCTGACCGGGCGGTTGCTCGGTTCGGTTCCGTCCGACGCGGCCCGCAAGTCGACCTGTGACGTCCTGATCGTCCATACCGTCCGCTGATTTTCTCGTAGTACGACAATCGGCCCGCCCCGTCGACGATGACGGGGCGGGCCGATTGTTCTCGTCGGACTGTTCTCGTCAGACCTCGGCGTCGAAGGGCTGCAGGGCCCCGAGCTCCTGGGGCAGAGGATCCACATGGACGACTCCGAGTCGCTGGGTTGCTCGGGTCAGGGCCACGTAGAGGTCGTTCATACCCTTGACGGACTCCGCAACGATCGCGCTCGGCTCGACGATGATCACCGAGTCGAACTCGAGCCCTTTCGCGTCCTTGACCGTCGACACGGTCACCACATCCGACGCCAGGTGCTGCAGTTGGGAGACGAGTTCGGAGGGAACGAGCACTGCGCTCAGGCCGGGACGAGGGTGGTCGGCCACTCGCTTCTCGACCGTCGTCACCAGATCTGCTGCGGCTACGCGTTGAGCCCACGGCTCGACGCCGGTGCTGCGAATGGATCGCGGTTCGGACTGCTCCGGATCGATCGCCGCGAGCACGTCGTGCGCCACGGTCATGATCTCCGACGGCGTTCGGTAGTTGACCGTCAGTTCGGTGAGCTTCCAGCGTTGAGCCACATACGGTTCGAGCACCGATCCCCAGGACGAGGTTCCGGCCGGATCACCGGTCTGCGCGGTGTCACCCACCAGTGTCATCCACCGATTGGGGATGCGCCGCATCACCATTCGCCACGCCATCGCCGACAGCTCTTGTGCCTCGTCCACGATCACGTGCCCGTAGGTCCAGGTACGGTCGCCGGCTGCGCGTTCCGCGGTGGTGAGTCGCTGACCCGAATTCTGGCGTCGCGCAAGCTGATCGGCGTCGATCAGGTCGTACGCCATCAGAATCTCCGGGTCCAGTTCGTCCTCGAGGTCCTGTGGAGCAGACCCGGTCAGGATGTCCAGTGCGCCCTGGGCATCGGCGATCTGGCCACGCCATTGACGCTGAGCCTGTTCACGTTCGGCAGCATCGTCGACGCCGAGCAGCTCGGCGAGCTCGTCGAGCAGCGGGGCATCCGCGGACGAGAAGCCGTGGCCGCGGCGCAGCAGCGACTCGCGCTCCGACTCGTCGAGCGCAGGTGCGGCCGATGCGATTTTCTCCGGCGATGCGAACAGGTCTCGAAGAACCTGCTGGGGCGACAGATCCGGCCACAACTCGTCTATCGCAGCCATCACGTCGTGGTCCTCGCGCATCTCGTCCCGCATGTCCGCAATGTCGTCGGCGCTGAGCAAGCTCGATCCGTCCACCACGTTCTGGCCGAGTTTCGCGGCCAGCTGATTGGCCAACTGGTCGATGACCGAGGACACGAACAGAGGCCGAGCCAAGTTGTGTGGTCGCCGGGAGGACCGGGCGCGGCCGCGGGCACGCGTGACTATCTTTCGATCGAGGGTGATGTCGTAGGTGTCGAATTTCAGCCGGCGCGGCTGTGCGGGCACCTCCTGGCGATCACGCACCGCCTGCGTCAGTACGTCGACCATCGACAGTCTGCCCTTGACCTCGGTGGCCAGAGCCCAATCCTCGCGCTGCGCACGGACTCCGGGGTACAGATCGCCGATCGTCGACAGCAATACCCCGGTTTCGCCCAGCGACGGCAGCACCTGGCCGATGTAGTCGAGGAACGTGGCGTTGGGCCCGATGATCAGGACACCGCTCTTGCCGAGCTGTTGACGGTACGTGTACAGCAGATACGCAGCTCGGTGCAGTGCCACGGCCGTCTTGCCGGTGCCCGGTCCGCCCTGCACCACCAGCACACTGCGATGCTGTGAGCGGATGATTGCGTCCTGCTCGCTCTGGATCGTCTCGACGATGTCGTTCATCTGACCGGTTCGCGCTGCATCGAGAGCGGACAGCAGCGCACCCTCACTGGCGACGCCACCCGCGACAGCCGCATCGTTCGACGACTGCGCGGACTCGAGGTCCAGGAATTCGTCGGCGATGGCGGTCACCTTGCGTCCGCGGGTACGAATATGCCTGCGGCGCAACACGTTTTCGGGAGCTGCCGGTGTCGCCAGATAGAACGGACGGGCCATGGGGGCTCGCCAGTCCAGCAGTAGTGTCTCGTAATCGTTCTTGTCGTCGAGGATGCCGACACGGCCGATGTAACGCTCGGGGCGGTCGTCGACTTTCGGATCGAGGGTGTCCGGGTCGAGGTCGATGCGTCCGAAGCAGAGCCCGTTCTCGGCTGCGTCGTACTTGGCGATGTCCTCGGTGTACATCTGGTTGAAGGATTCGCGCTCGCTTCGGGCCTGCGGTGTTCCGCCGGTCTCGAGCAGCACGGCGCGAAGTCGGTTTGCTGCATACTCGCGCAGCGAATCGAGCTGCGTGTACAACCGCGTCAGGTGCGCCTGTTCGAGGTCTTCCTCGATGGGTGCACCGGGATCGTTCGATGGGTGGCCGTCGTCCGGCAAAGGTTCTCCTCGGGAGTTCGGCCGAGGCGACGATATCGCCTCGAAATCAGCCAGAGCAGTCTACGCCGCAGAACGGCCCTGCCGCAGAACCGCGAGTTCTGGGACAGGGCCGTGCGCGCGAACGACGCCGAGCGTCGTGGGTAGACCTACTTCGCGTACTGCTGGAGCTTCTTGTCCAAGTTCTTCTGCGCCTTGGCAACTCGCTTCTCGAGCTTGGCCCGAGCCTGCTCGGTTGCCTTCTCGAGTTCCTTGTTCTGCTTCTCGGCCCGCTTACGAGCGCGCTTGCCGAGCGTGTCTACCCGATCCGACGCGATGTCGGCCCACGTGGCACCGCGCTTCTGAGCCTCTTCGGCCAGAACGGATCCCTTCTCGGCAGCGAGATCGGCGAGCTTCGCTCCGCGCTTCTGTGCCACCTCGGCCAGTTCACTGCGACGGTCGGCAGCGACGTCGACCAACTTCGAGCCCCGCTTCTGAGCGAGCTCGGCCCAATCCGAGCTGCGGTGCGCGGCCTTGTCGGCGAGCTTCGAGCCACGCTTCTGCGCTTCTTCGGCCAGATCGCTTCCGCGGTCGGCAGCAAGCTCGGCCAGCTTCGAGCCACGCTTCTGGGCTTCTTCGGCCAGCTCCGAACCCTTGTCGGCGGCGATGTGAGCCCACCGGTTCAGAGCGGGCTGCGCGACCTCTGCCAGCTCCGAGCCCTTCTCGCCGGCGATGTCGGCGAACTTGGCCAGCTTCGGCTGTGCGGCGTCGGCGAGCTTGGCCAGCTTCGGCTGTGCGGCGTCGGCCAGATCGGCACCGCGGCTCGCTGCGATCGAGGCAATTTCCTTGACGCGTTCCCCGGTGTCGTGAGTGGTGTGACCGGGCAGCGCAGAGACCACAGATTCCTGTGCGCGGCGTGCCGCCCGCTTGCTGCGCCACGCGACGGAGGGCTTGCCCTCGGTGTCGACGGCTGCGATCAGCAGTCCGCCGAGGAGGCTGAGGTTCTTGAAAAAGTGGATGCGTTGCGCAGCCTTGGTCTCCGGGTCGGTTTCGTTCCAGAACGCGTGTCCGGCCAGCGTCGTCGGAACGAGGCTTCCAGCCAGAGCGAGCGATGCGATACGCGGTGCCTTGCCGGTGGCCAACAGAATGCCGCCGGCGACCTGGATTCCGCCGTTGATCCGAACCAACGTCTCGGGATCGGTCGGCACGTTCGCGGTGACCTCGTTGGGCAGAGCATCCTTGCTCTGCTCGATCAACGGAGCGGCTGCCTTCGCCCTGCCGGCGGGATTACGAAGTGCATCGACGCCCCCGGAGATGAAAATCGTAGACATCAGCGGACGGGCGATACGGCGGACCAGCATTGACAGCCTCCTGCGTAGTTTCTCGTGTCATGGCGGTTGTACGTGCGGACTCGCACCGAAAGTAGATCGAAATCACCGGTGCGTGCACTTTTGTCACACTCTTCATACCCCGTGTTTCACGGTCTCAAGCACGTGCGGCGTCACCAGCCGCGTTCGCGCCATTCCGCCAGGTGCGGCCGCTCGTCACCGAGAGTGGTGTCCTTGCCGTGCCCGGGGTAGACGACGGTGTCGTCGGCGAAACGGTCGAACAATTTGGCGCTCACGTCGTCGAGCAGGTGGGTGAAGTCCTCGGGGCCGTTGGTTTTGCCGACGCCGCCGGGGAACAGGGAATCACCGGTGAAGAGGTGCGTCGTCTTGCCCTCGGCGTCGGTCAGCGCGAGCGCTATCGAGCCCGGAGTGTGACCGGTCAGATGCACCACATCGAACGTGAGCTCTCCCACCGACACCGTGTCGTGGTCGGCAAGAAAACGGTCCGGAGCTACCGGCAGCGGTTCTGCGTCCAGCTCGTGGGCCGCGGTGGGGGAGTCGGTGCCACCGGCGATATCGGCCAGCGCCTGCCAGTGGTCGGCATGCTGATGTGTGGTGACGATCAGAGACAGCGTCGGTGCGTTCTCGTCGAGAAGCAGTGAGATGCGGTCGGCCTCGTTGGCGGCGTCTATCAGCAGGGAATGGCCCGTTGCGGAACAGACGACCAGGTAGGTGTTGTTGTCCATGGGGCCGACCGACATCTTGGTGATCGTGGCTCCGGGGATCGTCCGCCGCTGCGGGGGTGAACCCTGTGCAACGACGCCGGTGTAATTGTCGTCGATGACCATGAGGTGCTCGTCCATTTCGAGGACGCTACCGTCGGCAGCAACGACGGGAGCGCCGGGGTCACGCTCGTGGAAAAGTGTGTCGGTACCTGGACCTACCATTGCTACGAGGTGAGGTTCGTCCCTCACCTCGACAGGTTTTCGACGTGGAGTCCTCGGCTACACGGCGTGTGATCGGTGCATCGGCACCACGCGTCATCATCGACTCGACGTCGGACAATGCTGCGCCGAGCAGCAACACGGCTCGACGTGCTCGTGAGAAAAGAAGGGAACACAGTGGCGGATCGCCTGATAGTGCGAGGTGCACGGGAGCACAACTTGAGGGGGGTCGATATCGACCTGCCCCGGGACGCGCTGATCGTGTTCACCGGTTTGTCCGGTTCGGGCAAGTCGTCTCTCGCCTTCGACACGATCTTCGCCGAAGGCCAGCGTCGCTACGTGGAGTCGCTGTCCGCATACGCACGGCAGTTCCTCGGGCAGATGGACAAGCCCGACGTCGACTTCATCGAAGGCCTGTCGCCCGCGGTCTCGATCGACCAGAAGTCGACCAACCGCAACCCACGCTCCACCGTGGGCACCATCACCGAGGTCTACGACTACCTACGGTTGCTCTACGCCAGGGCGGGCACTGCGCACTGCCCGGTGTGCGGCGAGCAGATCGCCAAGCAGACCCCACAGCAGATCGTCGATCAGGTTCTCGACATGGAGGAGGGCCTCAAATTCCAGGTCCTCGCGCCGGTGGTCCGAACCCGTAAGGGCGAGTTCGTCGACCTGTTCGACTCGCTCAACACCCAGGGCTACTCACGTGTGCGCGTCGACGGTGTCGTCCACCAGCTCAGCAGCCCGCCGGTCTTGAAGAAGCAGGAAAAACACGACATCGAGGTCGTTGTCGACCGACTCACCGTCAAGTCCAGCTCGAAGCAGCGGCTCACCGACTCGGTGGAGACCGCACTGCGGCTCGCGGACGGCATCGTGGTTCTCGACTTCGTCGACCGTGAGGAGAACGCCCCCGATCGGGAGCGTCGTTTCTCGGAGAAGCTCGCGTGCCCCAACGGCCACCCGCTGTCCATCGACGACCTCGAACCGCGATCGTTCTCGTTCAACTCGCCTTACGGCGCCTGCCCCGACTGTGTCGGGCTCGGCGTGCGCAAGGAGGTCGATCCCGAGCTGGTGGTGCCCGACGGTGATCTGAGTCTGGCCGACGGTGCCATCGCGCCCTGGTCGATGGGCCAGACGTCGGAGTACTTCGGTCGCTTGCTGTCCGGACTCGCCGACGCCATGGGCTTCGATCTGCACGCTCCGTGGAACAAGCTGCCGGCGAAGGTCAAGCGAGCTGTCCTGGAGGGCAGCGACCACCAGGTGCACGTGAAGTACAAGAACCGGTACGGCCGCACCCGGTCGTACTACGCCGAGTTCGAGGGCGTCATGCCCTTCCTGCACCGCCGCCTCGAGCAGACCGAATCCGAACAGATGAAGGAACGCTACGACGGCTACATGCGCGACGTTCCGTGTCCTACCTGCAACGGAGCCAGGCTGCGTCCGGAAATTCTGTCGGTCACCATCGCGGCAGGTGATTTCGGGCCGAAGTCGATCGCCGAGGTGTGTGAACTCTCCATCGCCGATACGGCCGACTTCCTCAACAGTCTCACTCTGGGGCGACGCGAGGAAGCGATTGCGGGCCAGGTCCTCAAGGAGGTTCAGGCTCGACTCGGCTTCCTGCTGGACGTGGGTCTCGAATACCTGTCGTTGGCGCGCACCGCGGGCTCGCTGTCCGGCGGCGAGGCCCAACGTATCCGGCTCGCCACGCAGATCGGCTCCGGCCTCGTCGGCGTGCTCTACGTACTGGACGAGCCGTCCATCGGACTGCACCAACGGGACAACCGCCGGCTCATCGACACGCTGACGCGACTGCGCGATCTCGGCAACACATTGATCGTCGTCGAGCACGACGAGGACACCATCCGTACCTCCGACTGGGTCGTCGATATCGGACCGTTGGCCGGTGAGCACGGCGGACGCGTCGTGCACAGCGGTTCCTACGCGGACCTCCTCACCAACGACGAATCGCTCACGGGTGCGTATCTGTCGGGTCGCATGGAGATCCCGCTGCCGGACACCCGTCGGGTGGTCGACAAGAAGCGACAGGTCACCGTCGTGGGTGCCCGTGAACACAACCTCCAGGGAATCGACGTCAGCTTCCCTCTCGGTGTTCTGACGTCGGTCACCGGTGTCTCGGGCTCGGGTAAGTCGACGCTGGTCAACGACATCCTCGCGACCGTGATGGCCAACAAGCTCAACGGTGCCCGGCAGGTTCCCGGTCGGCACACCCGGATCAACGGTCTGGACCAACTGGACAAGCTGGTTCGCGTCGACCAGTCACCGATCGGCCGCACGCCCCGGTCCAACGCCGCGACGTACACCGGGGTGTTCGACAAGATCCGTACGTTGTTCGCGGCCACCACCGAGGCCAAGGTTCGTGGGTATCAGCCCGGGCGATTCTCGTTCAACGTCAAGGGCGGTCGGTGCGAGGCATGCTCGGGAGACGGCACGTTGAAGATCGAGATGAACTTCCTGCCCGACGTCTACGTACCGTGCGAGGTGTGCGAAGGCGCTCGCTACAACCGCGAGACGCTCGAAGTGCACTACAAGGGCAAGACCATCGCCGAGGTCCTGGACATGCCGATCGAGGAGGCTGCCGACTTCTTCGAGGCCATCACGTCGATTCATCGGTACCTCAAGACACTCGTCGAGGTCGGCCTCGGTTACGTCCGCCTGGGGCAACCGGCGACGACACTGTCCGGCGGCGAAGCTCAGCGTGTGAAACTCGCAGCCGAGTTGCAGAAGCGATCGACCGGCCGCACTGTCTACATTCTCGACGAGCCGACCACGGGCCTGCATTTCGAGGACATCCGGAAGTTGCTCGGCGTGGTGAACGGACTCGTCGACAAGGGGAACACCGTGATTGTCATCGAGCACAATCTGGATGTCATCAAGGTCTCCGACTGGGTCATCGACATGGGGCCCGAAGGTGGTTCGGGCGGCGGAACGGTTGTGGCGCAGGGTAATCCGGAAGCCGTAGCAGCGGTGCCCGAAAGCTACACCGGAAAGTTCCTGCAGGAGGCGCTCTCCCGCGAGGTAGTGGCGTCCACGCCGAAGGCGGCCCCGAAGAAGCGTCGGGCTCGTAAGGTCGCTGCGGTCTGACGCGAACACGTCGACGACGAAGCCGCATCCGGATTGCCGGATGCGGCTTCGTCGTCTGTGGGTGGGGTGGGGTGCGCTCGTTCAGTGCACCGGGCCGGTGTACTTCTCACCGGGGCCGAGTCCTGGCTCGTCCGGGTGTGCCGAGGCTTCCCGGAACGCGCGTTGCAGTGCCTGGAGGCCGTCGCGAATCGGTCCAGCGTGGGGACCGAGGTACTCGACCGACGCGGTGACCAAGCCGGCGAGTGCGGTGATGACGCGTCGGGCCTCGTCGAGATCGAGGTAGGGGCTCTCCGCGGGATCGGGCTCGGACAGACCCAGCTTCTCGGCCGCGGAACTCATCAGCATCACCGCTGCACGGCTGATGACCTCGACCGCGGGAACCTCGGCGAGTTCCCGGACTTCTTGCTCGATACCGGTGGGGTCGGTGCCTGCGGGATCGGCGGGCGTGGATGAACTGGTCATACCTACGAGAATCCCACGCCGCGGGTGCCGTCGGTCGGATCGGGTGTCGACTCGGCTTCATCGACCGGTGCGATTGTCGGTTTCGGCATTCTGCTGGTAGTCTGACTCGACGACCGTCTTCGGCGTGCGCTCCTCGATGGAGTTCACCGCATGGAGGCAGCAAGTGGAGCCCGACTCCCACCGGTATGTGATCCGAATGGATCGCTTCCGGTCCGGTCGCACGAAGGTCTCCCAATCGGGATTCCCCAGTGCTTCCTCCTCGTGAGGAGACTGTACGACGCGCTATGTCGTACGGATCGACCGGTCGACATCGGGCCCTGCTGTCGGTACAGACCGGCTGCAGGGTTTTTTCGTTTTCGGTGTTGGTTCGCCGAGCGTGATGTCGAGGTTCGAGGGCGACGGGCTGTGTAAGTGGCAGGCGGTCGGGTTACACACCACACCGCACTACCTAGGAGGCCCCATCAGCACTGAGACCCGCATCAACGATCGCATCCGAGTTCCCGAGGTCCGTCTTGTCGGACCAGGCGGTGAACAGGTGGGGATCGTGCGTGTTGAAGATGCACTCCGCTTGGCTCTCGAAGCCGACCTCGATCTTGTCGAAGTAGCTCCCGACGCACGTCCGCCGGTCTGCAAGATCATGGACTACGGGAAGTTCAAGTACGAGGCTGCGCAGAAGGCGCGCGAATCGCGCAAGAACCAGACGCTCACCGTCATCAAGGAGCAGAAGCTCCGCCCCAAGATCGACGCGCATGACTACGAGACCAAGAAGCGCAACGTGGTTCGCTTCCTCGAAGCCGGCTCGAAGGTCAAGGTCACCATCATGTTCCGTGGTCGCGAGCAGTCGCGCCCCGAGCTGGGTTTCCGTTTGTTGCAGCGCCTGGGTGCCGACGTCGCGGAACTCGGTTTCGTGGAAACGTCGGCCAAGCAGGACGGCCGCAACATGACCATGGTCCTGGCTCCGCACAAGGGTGCCAAGACTCGCGTGAAGGCTCAGGAAAGCGCTGCCGCGCCGCCTGCGCAACGCGCACCGGCCCCCGCGCCGGAACAGCCCGCCGCAGCAGCTCCGGCTGCCGAGGCACCGGCCGCAGCAGCTCCGGCTACTCCGGCTCAGACCAACTGAGCTTCGCGCTCTACCAGTAAGACAGTCCCGCACCCGCCTCGGTGCGCAGTCCGTTCCGAGGCGCTGCGTGGCTGTGCCATGCACCACCGAAGAGCTAATACAGAACAGAGGATTTCATGCCCAAGCAGAAGACGCACAGTGGTGCCAAGAAGCGATTCAAGGTGTCCGGCAGCGGCAAGATCCTGCGCCAGAAGGCCGGCCGTCGCCACCTGCTCGAGCACAAGCCCACCAAGGTGACTCGTCGCCTCGATGGTGTCGCCGTTGTCAAGAAGGCCGACGTGCCTCGGATCAAGCGCCTGCTCGGCATCTGATCCGGCTCGCCGCCGACTGATTTCGGTCGGCTTCATCCCATTACCATTCGGGGTTTCACACGCCCCCAGATCGACAGGATTCACCAGTGGCACGCGTAAAAAGGGCCGTCAACGCCCAGAAGAAGCGCCGTTCGATTCTCGAAGCGTCCAAGGGCTACCGCGGACAGCGCTCACGTCTGTACACCAAGGCCAAGGAGCAGCAGCTCCACTCGCTCACCTACGCGTACCGGGACCGCCGCGCGCGCAAGGGTGACTTCCGCAAGCTGTGGATCACGCGTATCAACGCTGCAGCGCGGGCCAACGACATCACCTACAACCGCTTCGTCCAGGGCCTGAAGGCCGCGGGCGTCGAGGTGGACCGCAAGATCCTCGCCGAGCTCGCTGTGTCCGATGCCGAGGCATTCGCCGGCTTGGTCGCCATCGCCAAGGCTGCATTGCCTGCCGATGTCAACGCTCCTGCTGGAGAAGCAGCCTGAGCGAGTCGCCGCACGACGATTCAACTCCGAAACGACCCGTGGATTCGCTGACCGAGCGAACTCCGCGGGTCGTTTCGGCCGTCAAGCTCGCTCGCGCTGCAGAGCGCAAGAAGACGGGACTGTTCCTTGCCGAGGGCTTCAATGCTGTGTCCGAGGCTGCTCGGTTCGGTTCGGTCCGCGAGCTGTTCTTCACCGCGGATGCCCTCGACCGACACGAGAGCCTCATCGCCTCCATCGAGGCCGGTGGCGCACGGGTCTTTCCGATCACCGATCGTGCTGCGAAGGCATTGTCGGACACCGTCACCCCGCAGGGTCTGATCGCAGTCACCGAGTTGGTCGACGTCCCGATCGACCGTGCGTTGGTAGGAAAACCGCGGCTGGTGGCCGTTCCGGTGCAAATGGCCGAGCCTGGTAATGCCGGCACGATCATTCGTGTTGCCGATGCCGCCGGGGCCGATTCGGTGGTCCTGCTCGGCGACTCCGTCGACCCGCACAACGGCAAATGCGTGCGGGCCTCGGCCGGCAGCGTCTTCCATCTTCCCATTGCGCGGGAGCGCTCGATCGAAGACGGTATCGACGCACTGCGCCGTGCCGGCCTGACGGTCGTGGCGACTGCCGCCGACGGCGAAGTCGACTTGGACGACGCAGACGAGCTGCTCGAGCAGCCGACTGCGTGGTTGTTCGGCAACGAGGCCCACGGTTTGTCCCTCCCCGTTGCCCAAGCTGCCGATCACCGGATCAGAATTCCCATCCACGGTCGGGCGGAGAGTCTGAACCTGGCGACCGCCGCGGCACTGTGCCTCTACGCGAGCGCCCGTGTTCGACGACGGTCGGCGACCCCGTGAATACGGTCGCCTAGGATCGTTACCACTCTGCTTCGTGCAGACCGACCATTATTCGAGGAGTGCATCTGTCGTGGCGAAGAAAGAGTCCGGGCCCGAGCCGGTAGATCCGAGCGTTCTCGAAGAGTCCGCACTCGACGCTGCGGTGGACTCGGCCGAGCAGGCGTTCGCCGACGCGTCGGACCTCGATGCGCTCACGAAGGTCAAAATCGATCACGTGGGTGGAAAGGCGCCACTGGCGTTGGCTCAGCGCGCCCTCGGAGCTCTACCCGGTGATCAGAAGGCGGACGCAGGCAAGCGCGTCAAGGTGGCACGAGACCGGGTGCAGAAATCCTTCGACGAGCGCCGCGCAGTGCTGTCGGCGGAGCGCGATGCAGCGATTCTCGTGGCCGAGACGATCGACGTGACGCTGCCGACCGACCGGGCACCCGTCGGAGCGCGCCATCCCATCACGATCATCTCGGAGCAGGTCGCCGATGTCTTCGTCGGTATGGGCTGGGAGGTCGAAGAAGGCCCCGAGGTGGAAACCGAGCACTTCAACTTCGACGCGTTGAACTTCCTGCCCGATCACCCGGCTCGCACGATGCAGGACACGTTCCACATCGCACCGGAGGGCTCGCGGCAGGTACTGCGTACGCACACGTCGCCGGTGCAGGTGCGGTCCATGCTCTCCCGCGACGTACCGATCTACGTCGTCTGCCCTGGCCGAACGTTCCGTACCGACGAGCTCGATACGACGCACACTCCGGTCTTCCATCAGGTCGAGGGGCTCGCGATCGACAAGGGCCTGACGATGGCGCATCTGCGCGGAACGTTGGACGCGTTCGCGCAGGCTCTGTTCGGCAGCGATACGCGCACTCGGATGCGGCCCAACTACTTTCCGTTCACCGAGCCCTCCGCCGAGGTCGATGTGTGGTTCCCGAAGAAGAAGGGTGGAGCCGGTTGGGTCGAATGGGGTGGCTGCGGAATGGTCAACCCGAAGGTGTTGCAGGCCAGCGGCATCGACCCGGAGGTGTACACCGGTTTCGCGTTCGGCATGGGTCTCGAGCGAACTCTGCAGTTCCGCAACGACATCCCGGACATGCGGGACATCGTCGAGGGGGATATCAGGTTCACTCTGCCCTTCGGTGTTCAGGCCTGACGCGGCCACTCTCCAGCCCCACTTCATCTCGGATACAAGAAAGAGCTGAGCACACGTGCGAGTCCCACATTCCTGGTTGACCGAGGTCCTGCACGCGGGTACTCCCGACTGGTCCGTCTCGCCCGACGAGCTCGACGCGGGTTTCGTACGCGTCGGTTTCGAGGTCGAGGAGCTGGTCTCGTTGGACAACGTGACGGGGCCCCTCGTGGTGGGTCGGGTCGAGTCGATCGAGGAACTGACCGAATTCAAGAAGCCCATTCGGTTCTGCCTCGTGAACGTGGGGGCCGACGAGCCGCAGGAGATCGTCTGCGGTGCACGCAATTTCGCCGAGGGGGACCTCATCGTCGCGGCGCTGCCCGGCAGCGTTCTGCCGGGCGGGTTCGCCATCGCGTCGCGCAAGACGTACGGCCGCAACTCCAACGGGATGATCTGCTCGACGCTCGAGCTCGGTCTCGGCCGGGACCACTCCGGCATCCTGGTGCTACCGGAAGGGACTGCGCAGCCCGGCGACAATGCCAAAGTCGTTCTGGGCCTCGATGATTCGGTGATCGAGCTGAACGTGACACCGGACCGCGGGTACGCCTTCTCGGTACGCGGCCTGGCTCGTGAGTTGGCGTGCAGCTTCGATCTTCCGTATGTGGATCCGGCGCGCACGATGCCCACCGAGGTCACCGGTGACGCCTGGCCCGTGACGGTCGAGCCTGAGTCCGGTACTTCTCGGTTCGCTCTGCGCAAGGTCGTGGGTATCGATCCCGCTGCCGTCACTCCCTGGTGGATGCAGCGGAGACTGCTGCTGGCCGGGGTGCGACCGATCTCGGCGGCCGTGGACGTGACCAACTACGTGCTCCACGAACTCGGACAGCCGTTGCATGCTTTCGACGCAAGCAAGCTCGACGGTCATCTCGTCGTGCGGCGCGCGAATGCGGGGGAGACGCTCACGACGCTCGACGGCGTCGAGCGGTCGCTCGATGCGGAAGACGTGGTCATCGCCGACGGAACGGGAGCCATCTCGTTGGCCGGCGTCATGGGCGGGGCGTCCACCGAGGTCGACGACTCGACCAGCGATGTCGTTCTCGAAGCAGCATCGTTCGATCCGCTCGCGGTGTTCCGAACCGGCCGTCGCCACAAGCTGTCGAGCGAGGCGAGCAAGCGTTTCGAGCGGACTGTGGATTCGGCGCTCCCGGTTGCGGCGCTCGATCGGGCCGCACAGTTGCTCGTCGAGATCGCCGGTGGACGTATCGAACCGGTGCTGACCGACATCGGCGAGGCTGCCCGGTTCCCGTCGGTGACGATGGACTTCGACCTGCCCGATCGGATCGCGGGTGTGCAGTACCCCGACGGGACCGCTGCTCGACGGCTCACTCAGATCGGATGCACCGTCGAGGTGGATGTCGACGGTGGCGGCCACGGACAACTGGTCGTCGATCCTCCCTCGTGGCGACCCGACTTGGTGCAGCGCGCCGATCTGGTCGAAGAGGTGCTGCGGCTCGAAGGGCTCGAGAAGATCCCGTCGATTCTGCCGTCCGCTCCCGGTGGGCGCGGCCTCACCGCCGAGCAGAAGCGTCGGCGGGCAGTCGGCAAGGCCCTTGCGTTCGCCGGCTATGTCGAAGTTCTTCCGCCGGTGTTCCTGCCCAAGGGAATCTTCGACACGTGGGGCCTCGACGCGGACGACCCGCGCCGGGCGACGACGTCGGTGTTGAACCCGCTCGAGGCCGACCGCCCCGATCTTGCGACGACCGTGCTTCCCGGTCTGCTCGAAATGCTGAACAGGAACATCGCGCGCGGTCAGCGGGACGTGTCGTTGTTCGGAATCGCCCAGGTCGTTCTCCGGCACGACGCGACCGCTGCAGTGGACGCGTTGCCGGTCGACCGGCGACCGACCGACGATCAGATCGCGATGCTCCGTGGGTCCCTCCCCGCACAGCCGGTACACGTGGGCGTGGTGCTCGCCGGTCAGCGTGAGCCGTCCGGGCCCTGGGGACCGGGCCGAGCAGCCGAGGCCGCAGACGCGTTCGCCGCTGTGCGCACGGTTGCCGCGGCGTCCGGCGTGCACGTCGATCTTCGTGCAGCACAACACCTTCCCTGGCATCCGGGCCGGTGCGCCGAGGTTCTTCTCGACGGTGAGGTCGTCGGGCACGCAGGTGAACTGCATCCGGCTGTGCTCGAGCGAGCCGGTTTGCCGCCGCGTACGTGTGCGGTGGAGCTGAGTTTGAGCGCTCTGCCCGTCGTCGAATCGCTTCCGGCCCCCGAAGTATCCCCATACCCGGCCGTGTTGCAGGACGTCGCTGTCGTGGTCGACGCGTCTGTGCCCGCGGCCTCCGTCGAGGCAGCACTGACGATCGGCGGTGGAGAACTGCTCGAGTCCATCCGACTGTTCGACGTCTACGAGGGTGAACAGGTCGGCGAGGGGCGTAAGTCGTTGGCGTTCGCCCTCCGGTTCCGCGGTTCGGACGGAACCCTGACCGAGGATCAGGCGACGGCGGCTCGCGACGCAGCCGTGGCGGCGGCATCCACAGCGGTCGGTGCCCAGCTGCGTAGCTGAACCGTCGACGGCGCGGCCGGTGTTGTGCGTAGCGTGGTGTCATGACGGGCACGACGACGGGAGCAGCCGATGAGTGAATCCGACACGCAGGCCACGGCCTCGGATCTGCAGGTGTTGAACGAGGTTCTCGCGGCGGTGGCCGGCCGACCTCGGTTGGCTCCGGTGGCAGCGGCGGCATCCGCTCTGGCGGCCGAGTTGGGGACGGCGGAACCCGAGCCAGCCGGTCCGGATCGCGGCGTCCCGCCGGGAACCGTTCCCGATGTGGATGTTCCGCAGGTGACGAAACCTCGTATCGACCAGCCGCTCGGCGATCCACCACCGGGAGCTCCGTTGGGCGGAACGGTGCCGGGCGTCATCGATGCGGAATTGGTAGACGACCTGCCCGTCGGCGGGGGTGGGGGTTATGTCGGCGGTGCGACTACGGGCGAGTTCACCGACTCCGGGGTGCCGACCTGGGACGGGGTGCGAGAGAAGGTGGAGCACCGCTCGGGTACGGCTGTCGGGGCGGAGGAGCTGGACCGGGAATCGAGAGCCGGTCAGGACCTGGACAAACAGTGGAACGATCGGCAGGAAGCGGGCCGAAAGAAGCTCGACGAAATTCGTAGATCGATGGGTAGCAGCTAGCGTTTCCGGCCCGCCGATGAATGAGCTTGCATGATGCTGCATAATAAACCGCATGACTATTTCGGAGGCAACGCCGAAGCGCATCGCGGTGGCGGGTGCCAGTGGCTACGCCGGTGGTGAGATCCTTCGCCTGTTGCTCGGCCACCCAGCTGTACGCGACGGCTCGTTGGTCATCGGAGCGCTGACTGCGGGTGGCAATGCAGGCGCGACACTGGGTGAGTTCCATCCCCACCTGTTGCCGCTTGCCGACCGTGTGCTCGGCCCCACGACGGTCGACGAACTTGCCGGACACGACGTGATCTTCCTCGGGTTGCCGCACGGTAAATCCGCCGAACTCGCGCTCCAGTTGCCCGAATCCGTGGTGATCATCGACTGCGGTGCCGATTTCCGCCTCAACGACTCGGCAGCCTGGGAGAAGTACTACAAGTCCCCGCATGCGGGGACTTGGCCGTACGGGCTCCCGGAGCTACCGGGGCACCGCGAGCTCCTGGTCGGGGCCACGCGTATCGCCGTGCCCGGGTGCTATCCGACGGTGTCGAGCCTAGCCCTGGCCCCGGCAGTTGCCGCCGGAATCATCGAGCCACGGGTCAACATCGTTGCGGTCACCGGCACGTCCGGTGCGGGCCGGGCACCCAAGGCCGACCTGCTGGGCTCCGAGGTGATGGGCTCGGTTCGCGCATACGCGGTAGCAGGCGCGCACCGGCACACTCCCGAGATCGTGCAGAACCTGTCGGCTGTGGCCGGTACCGACGTGTCGGTGTCGTTCACTCCGGTACTCGCGCCGATGCCGCGTGGCATTCTGGCCACCTGTACGGCCGTGACCACCGCTACCGAGGCTCAGGCCGTCGAGGTGTACGAGAAGGCCTATGCCGCAGAGCCTTTCGTTCATGTTCTTCCGGCCGGGCGGCTGCCGCAGACCGGTTCGGTCATCGGATCGAACGCCGTGCAGATGAGTGTGTCCGTCGATGCAGACGCCGGCTTGCTGGTGGTCATCGCGGCCATCGACAACCTGGCCAAGGGAACAGCCGGTGCAGCAGTGCAATCGATGAATCTGGCGTTGGGAATCGACGAGACCGACGGTCTCTCTACCGTAGGAGTTGCTCCATGACCGGCCTGAAGAGCGAGACGGATACGGTCGCCTCGATCGCGGGGAAGCTCGTGCGTTCCCAGGGCGTGACGTCTCCCGCCGGATTCCGTGCGGCCGGGATTCCCGCGGGTATCAAGGCAAGTGGCAGGTCCGATCTGGCTCTGGTGTTCAACGAGGGCCCGGACTTCACGGCAGCGGGCGTCTTCACCCGCAACAAGGTCAAGGCCGCGCCGGTGCTGTGGTCGCAGCAGGTGCTCACCACCGGTCGGCTTCGCGCGGTGGTGTTGAACTCGGGCGGTGCCAACGCTTGTACCGGTGCACCCGGTTTCCAGGACGCGCATCGGACGGCCGAGGAGGTCGCGTCCGTGTTGAGCAACTGGGGTTCGGAAACAGGGGCCATCGAGGTTGCCGTGTGCTCGACAGGTCTCATCGGCGATCGGTTGCCGATGGACAAGCTGTTGCCGGGGGTGACCGAGGTGGTGCACGAACTGGCCGGCGGTATCTCCGGTGGCACCGATGCCGCTTACGCGATCATGACCACCGATACCGTTCCGAAGCAGGCCGCGATTCATCACGCAGACAAGTGGAATGTCGGTGGCATGGCCAAGGGCGCGGGCATGCTCGCACCCTCGCTGGCCACGATGCTCAGTGTCATCACCACCGACGCCGTCGCGACCGCGGAGCAGCTCGACACCGCGCTTCGTGCGGCCACCCGGTTGTCCTACGACCGACTCGACGTCGACGGCGCATCCTCCACGAACGACACGGTACTGCTGCTCTCCTCCGGGGCGAGCGGTGTGAGCCCGTCGCAGGAGGACCTCGACGCTGCTGTTCTGGCGGTATGCGACGACCTCGCCGATCAGATGATGGCCGATGCCGAGGGCGTCACGAAGCGAGTGAAGATCACCGTCTCCGGTGCAGTATCCGAGGACGAGGCTCTCGTCGGTGCGAGGACGGTCGCCAGGGACAGTCTCACCAAGACGGCCCTGTTCGGTTCGGACCCCAACTGGGGCCGTGTACTCGCGGCGATCGGTATTGCTCCGATCGAACTCGATCCGGATCGGATTGCCGTGTCGTTCAACGGCAATCCGGTGTGCATCGACGGCGTCGGCGCTCCGGGTGCGCGCGAGGTGGACCTGTCCGGAGTCGATATCGCCGTGACCATCGACCTCGGACTCGGGTCCGGTACGGCCACGATCAGAACGACGGATCTCTCCCACGCCTACGTCGAAGAGAACTCGGCGTACTCGTCATGACTGCTGCTGCAACGCAATTGACGGCAGCGCAGAAGGCGTTCACGCTCGCCGAGGCGCTGCCCTGGCTCCAGCGCTTCTCGGGCAAGATCGTCGTGGTGAAGTACGGCGGGAACGCCATGATCGACGACGATCTCAAACGAGCGTTCGCCGCCGACATGGTGTTTCTACGCACCGTCGGAATTCACCCCGTCGTCGTGCACGGCGGAGGCCCGCAGATTTCGGCCATGCTCACCAGGCTGGGCCTGACGGGTGAGTTCCGCGGCGGATTTCGGGTCACCACACCGGAAGTCATGGACATCGTTCGGATGGTGCTGTTCGGGCAGGTCGGCCGTGAACTCGTCGGCTTGATCAACAGTCACGGGCCGTATGCCGTCGGAATCTCGGGGGAGGACGCACACCTGTTCACCGCGACGCGTCGTTCGGTCCTGGTCGACGGCGTCGATACCGATATCGGTCTGGTGGGCGACGTCACCTCGGTAGATCCGAAGGCGATCTTCGATCTGATTGCCGCAGGCCGCATTCCGGTGGTCTCCACCATCGCACCCGACAGTGACGGCGTGGTGCACAACATCAACGCCGATACCGCTGCTGCTGCTCTCGCCAGTGCGATCGGGGCAGAGAAGTTGGTCGTGCTCACCGATGTCGAGGGTCTCTACACGGCGTGGCCCGATCGCAGTTCCCTGACCTCTCGAATCGACGCGTCGGAACTCGACGCATTGCTGCCCACGCTCGATGCCGGGATGGTTCCGAAGATGGAAGCCTGCCTGCGGGCCGTTCGTGCCGGAGTGCCGTCGGCGCACGTCATCGACGGTCGCGTCGAACATTCGGTTCTGGTGGAGCTGTTCACCGGAGAGGGGATCGGCACCATGGTCACCCCCGATCACTCGTCTACGTCAGGAGTCACGTCATGACCGGCACGCAGTCCACGGTCGATCTACAGCAGCGGTGGTCCACGTCGCTGATGGACAACTACGGTGTGCCGCGCGTAGCGCTCGTCCGAGGCGAAGGCGCTGTGGTGACCGACGCCGACGGCAAGCAGTACCTCGACCTGCTGGCCGGTATCGCCGTCAATATCCTGGGCCACGCTCATCCTGCGGTGATCGAGGCGGTCACTGCTCAGCTCTCCACGCTGGGTCATACGTCGAATCTGTATGCGACGGAACCGGGTATCGAACTGGCCGAGCAATTGCTCGCACATCTGGGTGCGGGTGCGACGGGACGAGTGTTCTTCTGCAACTCGGGTACCGAGGCCAACGAGGCGGCGTTCAAGATCGCGCGTCTGACCGGTCGTCCCCACATCATTGCCGCCGAGAAGGCCTTTCACGGACGGACGATGGGTGCACTGGCGCTCACCGGACAAGCCGACAAGCGAATTCCGTTCGAACCCATGCCTGCCGGTGTCCAGCACGTGCCCTACGGAGACATCGCCGCGCTCGAGGCAGCCGTCGATTCCGACACCGCCGCAGTGTTTCTCGAACCCATCATGGGGGAGGGCGGCGTGGTCGTTCCTCCCGACGGGTATCTCGTTGCCGCACGTGAGATCACGGCGAAGCACGGCGCGCTGTTGGTCCTCGACGAGGTGCAGACCGGTATCGGCCGCACGGGCTGGTTCTACGCCCACCAGTCGGTCGGCATCGTGCCCGACGTGATCACCTTGGCCAAAGGACTGGGCGGGGGTCTGCCCATCGGAGCCTGCATCGGTATCGGGGCGGCGGGGGAGTTGTTGCATCCGGGCAAGCACGGCACCACCTTCGGCGGCAACCCGGTCTGCGCCGCTGCTGCGTTGGCTGTGTTGCGGACCATTGCCGCCGACGACCTCGTTTCGCACGCCGACAGTCTCGGCAAGACCATCGCTCATTCCATCGAGGCTCTCGAACACCCTCTCGTCAGCCATGTTCGGGGCTCCGGGCTTCTGCTCGGAGTGGTGCTCACGGCCGCAGTTGCGCCTGCGGCCGAGGCGGCGGCCCGTGACGCAGGCTTCCTGATCAATGCAGCGCAACCAGACGTATTGCGGCTCGCACCGCCGCTGATCATCACCGAAGAGCAGGCCGCGTCGTTCGTCTCGGCACTACCGGCAATTCTCGACGCAGCACAGGAGGCACACCAGCCATGACCGTTCAGCACTTCCTTCGCGACGACGACATCACCCCGCAGCAGCAGGGAGAAATCCTGGCGCTCGCGGCCGAGATCAAGCGGGCTCCGTTCTCCAAGCGGCCGCTCGAGGGGCCGAAGGGCGTCGGTGTGATCTTCGAGAAGAATTCCACCAGAACTCGGTTCTCGTTCGAGTTGGGCATTGCGCAGTTGGGTGGCCACGCCGTTGTGGTCACCGGAAGCGACACTCAACTGGGACGCGAGGAGACTCTGCAGGACACCGGCCGCGTGCTGTCCCGCTACGTCGAGGCGGTCGTCTGGCGTACGTTCGGCCAGAAGCGGCTGGAGCAGATGGCAACGGGTGCAACGATTCCCATCGTCAATGCGCTGTCCAACGAGTTCCATCCCTGCCAGGTCCTCGCCGATCTGCAGACGCTGATCGAGCACAAGGGAAACCTGACCGGGAGGACGCTGGCGTACTTCGGCGACGGTGCCAACAACATGGCACATTCGCTTCTCATCGGCGGAGTGACCGCGGGACTCGATGTCAGGATCGCCGCTCCGAAGGAATTCGCACCACTCGGTTACGTCCTCGATGCCGCACGTGCGCGCGCCGAGGAGACCGGAGCGTCCATCACGGTGACCGAAGACCCCGACGAGGCCGCCGACGGTGCCGACGCTCTCGTCACCGATACCTGGACATCGATGGGTCAGGAGAACGACGGACTCGATCGAGTCGCTCCGTTCCGGCCCTACCGCATCGACTCCGAGCTGCTGTCGAAGGCGAAATCCGATGCGGTCGTGCTGCATTGCCTTCCTGCCCACCGCGGCGAGGAAATCACCGACGAGGTGCTCGACGGTCCGCACAGTGTCGTCTGGGACGAGGCCGAGAACCGTCTGCACGCGCAGAAAGCACTGCTGGTCTGGCTCCTCGAGCAGGCTCGGCGACCGTGAGTGACGACGTCACTGCGGTTCCGCTGACCGCGTCGACCCGCGCGGGCAGACAGGCGCGGATCATCGCGTTGCTGGCCACGCATCAGGTGCGCAGTCAACCGCAGCTGGCGTCGTTGCTCGCCGCCGAGGGGATCGACACTACCCAGGCGACGCTGTCGCGTGACCTCGAAGAGTTGGGTGCGGTGAAGTTGCGCGCTCCCGACGGCGGCGTCGGGGTGTACGTGGTCCCCGAGGACGGCAGCCCGGTGCGCGGGGTGTCGGGCGGAACCGACCGTCTCCTGCGGCTGTTGGGGGAGCTGTTGGTGTCCACCGATCACAGCGGAAACCAGGCAGTTCTGCGGACACCGCCCGGAGCTGCGCATTACCTGGCCAGCGCCCTCGATCGTGCTGCATTGCCGGAAGTCGTGGGAACGATCGCCGGGGACGACACGATCCTGCTCATCGCCCGTGAACCGACCACCGGCGGCGAGATCGCCGACAAGATAGAAAAGCTCGCTCGACGCGGAAACTGAGATCCGGTCACTCCGCACTGCACCACACGAACCACGAAGGAGCGTCATCACCATGGCCGAACGCGTCATCCTCGCCTACTCCGGCGGACTCGACACCTCTGTCGCCATCAGCTGGATCGGACGGGAGACCGGCAAGGAGGTCGTCGCTGTTGCCATCGACCTCGGCCAGGGCGGTGAGGACATGAATGTCGTCCGCCAGCGCGCATTGGACTGCGGCGCAGTCGAATCGGTCGTCGTCGACGCCAGGGACGAGTTCGCCGACGAGTACTGCCTGCCGACGGTGCAATCCAACGCGCTGTACATGGATCGGTATCCGTTGGTTTCGGCCATCAGCCGCCCGCTGATCGTCAAGCATCTGGTGGAGAACGCACGTGCGCACGGCGGAACCGTCGTCGCCCACGGATGCACGGGCAAGGGCAACGATCAGGTCCGGTTCGAGGTCGGTTTCAACACGCTCGCTCCGGAGCTCGAAGTGCTGGCACCGGTACGCGATTACGCGTGGACCCGGGAGAAGGCGATCGCGTTCGCCGAGGAGAACGACATTCCGATCAACGTCACCACCAAGTCACCGTTCTCCATCGACCAGAACGTGTGGGGACGAGCAGTGGAGACCGGCTTCCTGGAAGATCTGTGGAACGCGCCGACGAAGGATGTGTACGACTACACCGAGGATCCGACGGTCAACTTCCAGGCACCCGACGAACTGATACTCACGTTCGACAAGGGTCGCCCGGTCGCCATCGACGGCCGTCCGCTGTCGGTGCTCGGTGCGATCCAAGAACTCAACACCCGTGCGGGCGCTCAGGGTGTCGGCCGATTGGACGTCGTCGAGGATCGGCTCGTCGGCATCAAGAGCCGTGAAATCTACGAGGCTCCCGGTGCGATGGTCCTGATCCGTGCGCACGAAGAACTCGAGCACGTGACCCTCGAGCGCGAACTCGGCCGCTACAAGCGTCATACCGACCAGAAGTGGGCCGAGCTGGTCTACGACGGCCTGTGGTACTCGCCGCTCAAGGGTGCACTCGACACGTTCGTTCAGCACACGCAGGAACACGTCTCGGGCGACATCCGCTTGGTGCTGCACGCGGGCGGAATCATCGTCAACGGCCGTCGCAGCGGGGAGTCTTTGTACGACTTCAACCTCGCTACCTACGACGAGGGCGACACGTTCGACCAGTCGGCGGCCAAGGGATTCGTGCAGCTGCACGGGCTCTCCTCCAAGATCGCAGCGAAGCGGGACCTGGGCCTGTGACCACTTCGAGCAACGCACACGGAACCAACGAAGGCTCGCTGTGGGGCGGGCGCTTCGCCTCCGGCCCGGCGGCTGCCATGGCTGCCCTGAGCAAATCGACACACTTCGACTGGGTTCTCGCGCCCTACGACATCCGTGCGTCCATGGCGCACGCTCGGGTTCTGAACGGTGCCGGACTGCTGACCCCGCAGGACCTCGAGACCATGCTCGACGGTTTGCAGCGGCTGGCCGACGACGTGGCGTCCGGTGAGTTCGTCGCGGCCGAGTCGGACGAGGACGTGCACGGCGCCCTCGAACGCGGTTTGATCGACCGGGTCGGACCCGAGGTGGGTGGTCGCCTGCGCGCCGGCCGCTCACGCAACGATCAGGTCGCGACCCTGTTCCGGATGTGGTTGCGCGACGCCGTCCGTCGGGTGGCGGTCGGTGTTCTCGACGTCGTGGACGCATTGGCAACTCAGGCTGCGGCTCACCCCACCGCGGTCATGCCCGGCAAGACTCATTCGCAGGCGGCGCAGCCGGTGTTGTTGGCGCATCATCTGCTCGCACATACCCATCCGCTGCTGCGTGATGTCCAGCGGTTCGCGGACTTCGACAGGCGAGCGGCAGTGTCGCCCTACGGTTCCGGCGCTCTGGCCGGCTCCTCGCTCGGTCTGAGCCCCGAGAAGATCGCCGCCGAACTCGGGTTCGATTCGTCCGCCGAGAACTCGATCGACGCCACGTCCTCGCGTGATTTCGCGGCGGAAGCCGCGTTCGTCCTGGCGATGACAGCGGTGGACCTGTCTCGGTTCGCCGAGGAGGTCATCTCGTGGAGCACACCCGAATACGGTTACGTGACTCTCGCAGATGCATGGTCGACGGGCAGCTCGATCATGCCGCAGAAGAAGAATCCCGACGTCGCGGAGTTGACTCGTGGCAAGACGGGCCGCCTGATCGGAAATCTGACCGGCCTGTTGGCCACCCTCAAGGCACAACCCTTGGCGTACAACCGGGATCTTCAGGAAGACAAGGAGCCGGTGTTCGATTCGGTGGCTCAGCTCGAGTTGCTGCTCCCGGCACTCACCGGTTTGACGGCGACATTGGAGTTCCACACCGATCGCATGGCCGAACTCGCGCCGGCCGGGTTCACGCTCGCCACCGACATCGCCGAATGGATGGTGCGGCAAGGGATTGCGTTCCGGGTAGCTCACGAGGCAGCGGGAGCCTGCGTGCGCGCGGCGGAAGCGCGGGGCGTCGGGCTGGTGGATCTGACCGACGACGAGCTCGCGTCGATCGATCCGGCGCTCACTCCGGCGGTGCGCGAGGTGCTCACCGTGGAGGGCTCCATTTCCTCGCGTGATGCTCGCGGCGGCACCGCGGCGGTTCAGGTGGCGCACCAGCTCGGTGGTGTGCGGGCGACTGCGTCGACGTTGCGCGCGTGGGCCGAGGTGCCGGTGTTGCGGCACTAGTCGACATCCTCGCCGATTCCACGAGTGTGATGTGAGAAGCTTTCGTCACGCGAAGACCGATGTCGGTCGTTCCGTCGGGGCCGAACGCAGGAGTGTATTTGTGGGACTGAATGCAGACGCGGTACGTGGTCCACTGCGGCGTGCTATCGCAACGGCCCAGAACGGCCTCGAGGTCATCCGGCTGGGTGGTCTCGAGACCGAGGTCGATCCGTCGCCCTTCCGAGTGATGGACCGCGAGCCGATGTATCGGTTGCGGCGTTACTTCCCCGACGACGTTCCCGTGGACAGTCCTCCGGTGGTGCTGATTCCGCCGATGATGGTCTCCGCGGACGTGTACGACGTCACCACCGATCAAGGTGCGGCCGGCATTCTGCACGGCATGGGTATGGACCCGTGGGTGGTCGATTTCGGTTCGCCCGATACCGAAGAGGGCGGATGGAGCCGTACCCTGGCCGATCACGTCGTCGCCATCAGCGAGGTCGTGGACAAGGTGCACGAGCACACCGGTCGCGACGTTTACCTCGGAGGGTATTCGCAGGGCGGCATGTTCTGCTACCAGGCTGCCGCCTATCGAGGTGGACGAAATCTGGCCAGCCTCATCACGTTCGGGGCTCCGGTGGACACCTTGGCCGGCTTGCCGTTGGGTATCCCGGCCGGTGTCGCAACTCGGGGCGCAGAGTTTCTCGCCGACCATGTATTCACGCGCTTGGCCGTGTCGGGGTGGATGGCGCGGACGGGATTTCAGCTGCTCGACCCGGCGAAGACCGTGCGGTCTCGTTTGGATTTCCTGCGACAGTTGCACGATCGGGAAGCACTGTTGCCTCGGGAGCCGCAGCGCCGCTTCCTGGCGATGGACGGCTGGGTGGCGTGGTCCGGGCCCGCCGTGGCCGAGTTGCTCAAGCAGTTCGTCGTGCACAACCGCATGATGACCGGCGGTTTCGTCATCAAGGACAGGTTGTTGACGCTTGCCGAGTTGACGGTGCCGGTCTTGGCGTTCGTCGGCGAGGTGGACGACATCGGACAGCCGTTGGCGGTGCGCGGAATCCGGCGTGCCGCACCGCGTGCTCAGGTATTCGAAACGACCTTGCGTGCAGGCCATTTCGGTCTCGTGGTGGGTAGCACGGCAGCTGCGCAGACGTGGCCGACCACCGGAAACTGGATTCGGTGGCGCGAGAACCTCGGACCGAAGCCCGAGGCCGTGCGCGTGATGGAACACGAGGAGCACTCGGACAGCGACAGCGGAGTGTCGATCACCAACAGGCTGATTCATACCGCTGCCTCCATCGCCGAAGTGGGAGTCGGTGTAGGACGCGGATTGGCGTCGGCCGCGACCGGTGCCGTGCGCGGCACTCGTGAGATCTCGACCGAGGCCGTGCGCACCCTTCCGCGGCTGGCACGGCTGGGGCAGATGCAGCCGCACAGTCGGGTCTCGTTGGGCCGCTTGATCGCTGAGCAGGGAAGAAAGTCCCCGCTCGGCGAGTGCTTCCTCTTCGACGACCGAGTGCACACCTACGACGCCGTCAACGTGCGTATCGACAACGTGGTTCGAGGTCTGATCAGCGTCGGTGTACGGCCGGCATCGCGCATCGGTGTGCTGATGGAGACCAGGCCGAGTGCCCTCGCCGCCATCGCAGCTCTCTCGCGCATCGGCGCTGTTCCGGTGTTGCTGCAGCCGGGTAGCGACCTCACTGCCGCGTTACGCACCGTGGACGTCGACACCGTGATCGCCGATCCGGAAAATGCCGCGGCGGCGGTTCCGGTCGCGCCCAACGTACTGGTGCTCGGCGGCGGCGAGACGCGGCGGCTCGATGTTCCGGACGGCTACGAAGTGATCGACCTCGAAGCCATCGACCCCGACGCCGTCCGGCTACCGGCCTGGTTCGAGCCGGATCCCGGTCGCGCTCGCGAACTGGCAATGATTCTGTTCACCACCACCGACCGTGGTCTCGAACCGCGATACATCACCAACCATCGCTGGGCACTGTCCGCATTCGGTACCGCGACGACGGCCGCTCTCGGTCCCGGCGATACTGTGTATTGCCTAGCACCGCTCCATCATTCGGCGGGCATACTCGTGACCATCGGCGGCGCGCTTGCCGGCGGATCGAGGATCGCGCTCTCCCGTGGTCTCGATCCCGAGCGCTTCAGGGAAGAGGTGTACCGCTACGGCGTCACTGTCGTCAGCTACACCTGGACGATGATGCAGCAGATCGTCGACGACGGGCGCTTCCCGGTCGACACCGGTCACCCGGTTCGGCTGTTTATCGGCTCCGGTATGCCGGTGGGATTGTGGCGTCGCACCCTGGCGAAGTTCACCCCGGCGCGAGTGCTCGAGTTCTATGCCTCCACCGAGAACGACGTCATTCTGGCCAATGTCGCCGGGACGAAGATCGGCTCGAAGGGACGCCCTCTGCCCGGCAGTGCGCGAGTGGCCCTGGCGGCGTACGACCCGATCACCGGCCGACTCGAAGAGGACGACGACGGATTCGTGCGGCAGTGCCGCGACGACGAGATCGGGCTGCTCCTGGGCCGCCCGAGCGGTGACGGTGAAGCGACCAGCCATGTCATGCGTGGGGTCTTCGAGCCCACCGACGCGTGGATACCCACCGAGAACCTGTTCCGGCGTGATTCGGACGGCGATTACTGGCTCATCGATCGTAAAGACACCGTTGTTCGCTCGGCGCGGGGTCCGGTGTACACCCAGCCGATCGTCGACGCCGTCGGCGATCTCGACCAGGTCGGTTCGGCCGTGGTCTACGGGGTTCGTGTAGCCGTCGACGGGCCACGGTCGATCCGCATGGAAGCGTCGGCCACCGAGGTTGCCGTGTGTGCTGTCTCCCTGCAGCCGGAAGCGGTGATCACCGCTCGCGCTCTCACCGATGCCCTGGGAGTTCTGCTTCCGGACGAGCGCCCGGCGATCGTCCACGTTGTGTCCGACATCCCGGTCGGTCGCGCCTATCGACCCAACGCGTCTGCATTGAAGCAGGCAGGAATTCCTACTCCGAGCGCACGATCGTGGTACTACGATCCGGAGTCGAACAGCTACCGACGACTGACGAAAGCTGTTGTGGCAGAACGCTTCGTGGGACGTCAGGCCACCGCCGAGAAGTCTTCCTGACATGAAGGTACGGCCGGCGGCCCCGACGACGGAAACAATCGGCGTTCGGTAGCGTGAACGAAGACCATCACTCCGACTCGGTCGGAGCAGACAGAAGGACACCTGTGGCAATCGACTCGACTCTGCTCTCCATCCTCGCGTGCCCTGTGGACAAGGGCCCGCTCCTGCTCGTCGAGGACGAATTGCTCTACAACCCGCGACTGCGTCGCGCATATCCGATAGAAAATGGCATTCCGGTGTTGCTCGCCGACGATGCGCGCGATGTCGACGACGCCGAGCACGAGTTGATTCTGGCGCGCGCCACGTCCTAGATCACTTCGTTCATGGTGTCCGCCGACGCAATGTCGCTGCCGCACCGGTCAGCGCTGCCACGGTGAACATCACGACCACGGCGATGTCGGCCCCCATGCGCCTGGTTGCATCGGGGTGGACGGATATTTCCTGCAGGGCGTCCACCAGGTAGCTCAGCGGCAGAAGGTTGCTGACTGCACCGAGCCAACTCGGCATCTGATCGCGGGCCACCAGGAGCCCGCAGAGGAAGAGCTGCGGGATCACGACGACCGGCATGAACTGGACCGCTTGAAATTCGGTACGTGCGAAAGCGCTGCACAACAGCCCGATCGCCACTCCGAGCATCGCCCCGAGTACCGCGATCACCAGAACCCACCCGATCGAGCCTTCGATGTCGAGCCCGAGCAATCCGAATGCGAGTGCGCACGCGAGCAGCGCCTGCCCTACAGCGGCGAGCGAGAACGCCGAGCCGTAACTCGCAAGCAGGTCCATCTTGGACATCGGTGTGGTCAGCAGGCGTTCGAGTGTTCCCGTGCTGCGTTCACGCTGCATCGAGATCGACGTGAGCAGAAACATGACGACGAACGGCAGAATGCCGAGCATCGTGATCGCAATTCGATCGAACGACGATTGTTGGTTCGGCGGAGCCGGGACGTCTCGGTACAGGAAATAAAGCAACACCATCAGTAGAGACGGCACGAGCAGGACCATGGCCACCGATCGGTGATCGGCTCTGAGCTGGCGCAGGATTCGACCCGTACCCGCTGCGTAGATTCGTCCGTTCACGATGTCTGTTCCGTGGATCTGATGAGCGAGAGGAATGCGCGGTCGAGGTTCGTTTCCTTCGTCCGCGCCAGTAGCGCTTCGGGGCTCGATCGGTCCAGGACGGCACCGTCGCGCATCAGTACGAGCTGGCTGCAGTGTTCTGCCTCCTCCATCACGTGGCTCGAGACCAGCACTGTCGTACCTACCGCTGCGATTGCGGCGAATCGTGACCACAGTTCCGAGCGAAGGACGGGATCCAACCCGACCGTCGGCTCGTCGAGGACGATGAGTTCGGGTTCGGCGACCAGCGCGCTGGCCAGGGAGACCCGGCTCAGTTGGCCACCGGAGAGCTCACCCGCCCGCGACGCCGCATGGTCGGTGAGTCCGACAGCCGCGATGGCGGACGCCACCTCGGAGTGGCGGCGACCGTAGAGCGACCCGAAGTACTGCACGTTCTCGCGAACGGTGAGGTCTCGGTACACGCTCGGTGCCTGCGTCACGTACCCGACGGTGCGGCGCAGGGAGGTGGAGCCGGCTGGGCATCCGAGCACTGTCACGGTTCCGCCGGCAACGATCTGCGTGCCGACGATGGCGCGCATCAACGTGGTCTTTCCGCAGCCCGATGGGCCGAGGAGGCCGGTGATGGCAGCCCGCGGAATCGTCAGGGACAGATTGTGCAGCACCGTTCGGTTGCCGCGGCGAACCGTCAACCCTGTGATCTCGACGGCATGTTGCCCGGTGAACGCCATGTCGGCCTCCAGACTTTCATCGATCGATGCAGTCATAGCCCCGTCGATGCCTCGAGGTCAAGGGTTCAGCATCATGGGACGGGTGAACGCTGCTGACTTGGAAATCGGAGAGCCGGACGACGCAGCCCGACGTGTCCTCGGGGCCACCGTCCATGCAGGCGCGGTGTCGGTACGCATCGTGGAGGTCGAGGCATACGGCGGTCCGGTCGACGGTCCGTGGCCCGATCCCGCTGCGCATTCTTTCCGTGGTCCGACACCCCGAAATGCCGTGATGTTCGGTCCGGCGGGTCGGCTGTACGTCTACCTGAGTTACGGCATGCACCTGTGCATGAACGTCAGTTGCGGGCCGGACGGGACGGCCGCTGCCGTCCTGCTTCGAGCCGGTCAGGTAGTTGCAGGTCACGACCTCGTCGACGGCAGGCGCGGTGGCGGAAAGTCGCGAACAGCGCGGGTCGAGGCCGGGTGGGCTCGAGGGCCCGGCAATCTCGGACGAGCACTCGGAGTGGGACTTGCCGACAACGGGACCGATCTGTTCGACGCGTCGTCACCGATCACCCTCGAGCTGCTCGAACATCCGCTGGGCGACGAGGCGTTGAAAGTCGGTCCACGCGTGGGTGTGAGCGTGGCAGCAGACAGACCGTGGCGTTTCTGGCTACCGGCCTCGCCTGCAGTGTCGAACTACCGGCGCAGTCCCCGCGCTCCCCAGCCCGGCTTGCGTGAGGGCTGAACGAGGCGGCGGCAAGTGCATGCGGGAAGATCGACGTCGTGAGCGAGAACATCATCGACGAATTGACCTGGCGCGGACTGATCGCGCAGTCCACCGACGTGGAAGCACTGAAGAAGGCCACCTCGGACGGGCCGATCACGTTGTACTCCGGTTTCGACCCGACCGGACCCTCGCTCCACGCCGGCCACCTCGTTCCGCTGCTCGCCTTGAAGCGGTTCCAGCGGGCCGGTCATCGGCCGATCATTCTGGCGGGCGGCGCAACCGGACTGATCGGTGATCCTCGCGATGTGGGGGAGCGGACCATGAACTCCCGTGAGGTGGTCACCGAATGGGCGTCGCGTATCCGGGGGCAGCTCGAACGGTTCGTAGACCTGGACGACGGCCCTACCGGTGGCGTGGTGGTCAACAACCTGTCCTGGACAGGGGAGCTGTCCACCATCGACTTCCTCCGAGACGTCGGCAAACACTTCTCGATCAACGTCATGCTCGCGCGGGAGACGGTCAAGACTCGGCTCGAGGGCGACGGCATGTCGTACACCGAGTTCAGCTACATGCTGTTGCAGGCCAACGACTACGTCCAGCTGCGCCGGGAGTACGGCTGCAGTCTGCAGATCGGTGGCTCGGATCAGTGGGGCAACATCATCGCCGGCGTGGAACTGAACCGTCGGCAGGACGCCGAACAGGTTCACGCGCTGACCGTTCCCCTGGTCACGTCGTCAGACGGCAAGAAGTTCGGTAAGTCCACCGGTGGTGGCAGTCTCTGGTTGGACCCCGAGATGACCAGCCCGTACGCCTGGTACCAGTACTTCGTGAACACCGGTGACGCCGATGTGGTCAAGTACCTGCGCTGGTTCACCTTCCTGTCCCAGGACGAACTGGCCGAATTGGAGACAGCAACCGAGGAGCGACCGCACGCGCGAGAAGCTCAGAAGCGACTGGCAGCAGAGATGACGACTCTGGTTCACGGCGAAGAGGCGACTCGCTCGGTCGAACTCGCCAGCCAAGCACTGTTCGGGCGGGCCGAGCTCACCGACCTCGACGAGAGCACTCTGGCAGCGGCGTTGCACGAGGCATCTGTGGCCGACATCGAGGTGGGTGCTCCGAACACGATCGTCGACCTCCTTGTCGCGACAGGGTTGAGCGAGAGCAAGGGTGCTGCGCGACGGGCGGTCAAAGAGGGCGGGGCAGCGGTGAACAACGTCAAGATCGCCGACGAGAACTGGACACCGTCGAGCGACGACCTCTTGCACGGACAATGGTTGGTGGTCCGGCGCGGGAAGCGGAACTTTGCGGGAGCACGCGTGGCTCGCTGAATCCAGGATCGGCCAGTGGCCGGAGTCACATTGATGTAATTTGGTTTGGACATCCGCTCGAGGGGCAATCCATCGAGCGCGACCAGGCTGTTCACACCGATTGTGTCCGAACGACCTGGGGATTTGACGCGTTGTTATCCGGGGCGTAACTTTGTCCAAGTCAGAGCGACACGGACGCCAGCCCAGACCGCAAGGCCTGAGCGAAGCGGACGCGCTCTACACAATCTGGTTCGGACACTACTTCGGTTGTGTCTTAACCGCGGATCGAAGGCCAGTTTGACTGAGCCTGAACATCCGATCTAAGATGGAACGGTTGCCCCGGACACCGACGAGATCATCTCGGACGTGAATGGTGTGTGCGTGTTCTTTGAGAACTCA
Organism: Rhodococcus sp. 05-2254-5; assembly: GCF_002258575.1. NCBI lineage: Bacteria > Bacillati > Actinomycetota > Actinomycetes > Mycobacteriales > Nocardiaceae > Rhodococcus > Rhodococcus sp. 05-2254-5. The sequence continues at coordinate 585,650 of NZ_NOZG01000002.1, forward strand.
ACAGTGTGTCGATGAATGTCAGTGCCGAATTTTATTTGGTGAATGCATTCGATGTATCAGCTGCCCGCTTGTGGTGGTTGTTGTCGGGTGTTGTTTGAAAATGCTAGTTGAGTTTATTTGCTAGTGATTTGACTCTTTATGTTTATGACTGATTTGCAGTTTCGACTGTTGATCGAGAGTCTTTTACGGAGAGTTTGATCCTGGCTCAGGACGAA
>NZ_NOZG01000003.1:0-1436 GCF_002258575.1 Rhodococcus sp. 05-2254-5
TTGCACAGCTCCCCGGAAGTTGGACTGAGTAATTCAGTTCCGACTACCGGGGAGTTTTGTATGCGTGCACGAAGTTCACTTACCGAGGATCAGCGGGTCGCGGCGGTAGCGTTGTTCGAGGATGGTGTGGGTGCCGTCTCGGCTGCTGCGAAGGTCGGTGGCGGGGCGGGCCCAGTGATCTTGCTCTACGACCGTTGGCGGGTTCGAGGGAGGAATGCGTTGGTGGAGAAACCGGATCGACAACACTTCTCGTTCGAGTTCAAACTTGCTGTGGTGCAACGTGTTTTGGCTGGCGAGAACAAGATCGAGCTCGCTCGCGAGTACGGACTGTCGTCGGCGAAGATCATCGAGCCCTGGGTCCGCGGATACCGCCGCGACGGCGACGAGGCGCTACGGCCGAAGCGGGCGGGACGTCGACCGGCACCGGGAGTTGATCCCGGGGAGGCCAGCGAACTGGACCGCCTCCGTGAGGAGAACGAGCGGCTGCGCACGCAGGTGGCGTACCTGGGAAAATTGCGGGCCTTGAGGGAACAGGGACGACGGTGAAGGTTCTCGCTGTCATCGCCCTCAAGGCGCAGTACCGTCTCGATGTGTTGCTCGACGTCGCCGGGTTGGCTCGGTCGACGTTCTTCTACCGTCAAGCGCAGTTACGCAGGCCCGATCCGAAGGCTGCGTTGAAAGCGGCGGTGACCAGGGCGTTCGAGAAAAACCACCGACGCTACGGGCATCGACGCGTGCACCGAGTCCTCGTCGACGCGGGGTGGCGGGTGGCGAAGAAGACCGTGCTCGCGGTGATGCGTGAGCTCGGGTTGGCGTGCCGTGTGCGGCGCCGTCGACGGTATGTCTCGTATCAGGGTCAGGTCGGGGCGGTCGCGGCGAACATCCTCGACCGTCAGTTCACGGCGGCGGTCCCGAATCAGAAGTGGGTCACCGATGTCACCGAGTTCCGGATCGGGGAGGCGAAGTTGTATCTGTCGCCGGTGATGGATCTGTTCGACCGCCAGATCATCTCGTATTCGATCGGTCGGTCCCCGACGACGGAGTTCACCAACCGTTCTTTGCGGGCCGCGTTGGGCACCCTCGGCGAACAGGATTATCCAATTGTGCACTCGGATCAGGGTTTTCACTATCAGCACTCGTCGTGGCGGCGGTTGCTGGCCGATGCGGGAGCCATCCAATCGATGTCCCGCAAAGCGAACTGTTACGACAATGCGATCATCGAGAACTTCTTCGGTCACCTCAAAGAGGAGATGTTTCATCACGTCCGATACCTGAACCTCGACGCCTTGCACACCGCGATCGAGGACTACATCGACTGGTTCAACAACGACCGCATCTCGCTACGACTCGACGGCCTGAGCCCGGTGCAATACCGAGCCCAGGCCCTCGCAGCCTAGGATTTCCATTAACCGGTCCAACCCACGGGGTCCAGTGCA
>NZ_NOZG01000016.1:0-1435 GCF_002258575.1 Rhodococcus sp. 05-2254-5
TTGCCAATCGTGGTGAGATCGCGGTTCGGGTGATCCGGGCGGCCGCTGATGCCGGGCTGGCCAGTGTCGCTGTGTACGCCGAACCCGACGCCGACGCACCGTTCGTCCGCCTGGCCGACGAAGCATTCGCACTCGGCGGACAAACCTCCGCGGAGTCGTACCTGGTGATCGACAAAATCTTGGACGCGGCCGCCAAATCCGGAGCCGACGCCATCCACCCCGGCTACGGATTCCTCTCCGAGAACGCCGACTTCGCCCAAGCCGTCATCGATGCAGGACTGATCTGGATCGGACCCTCCCCGCAGTCCATCCGCGATCTCGGCGACAAGGTCACCGCCCGCCACATCGCCGCCCGCGCCAAAGCCCCCTCCGTCCCCGGCACCTCCGAACCGGTCAAAGACGCCGACGAAATCCTTGCGTTCGTCGACGAACACGGCCTCCCCATCGCCATCAAAGCCGCCTTCGGTGGCGGCGGACGCGGCATGAAAGTCGCCCGCACCCGCGAGGAAATCCCCGAACTGTTCGACTCCGCCACCCGCGAAGCCGTCGCAGCATTCGGGCGCGGGGAATGCTTCGTCGAACGCTACCTCGACAAACCACGCCACGTCGAAGCCCAGGTCATCGCCGACCAACACGGCAACGTCATCGTCGCCGGCACCCGCGACTGCTCCCTGCAACGCCGCTTCCAGAAACTCGTCGAAGAAGCCCCCGCCCCGTTCCTGACCGACGCCCAACGCAAAGAAATCCACTCCAGCGCCAAAGCCATCTGCCTCGAAGCCGGCTACTACGGCGCCGGGACCGTCGAATACCTCGTCGGCCAAGACGGCCTCGTCAGCTTCCTGGAGGTCAACACCCGCCTGCAGGTCGAGCACCCCGTCACCGAGGAAACCTCCGGCATCGACCTGGTGCTGCAGCAGTTCCGCATCGCCAACGGCGAAGAACTGACCATCACCGAAGATCCCGAACCGCGGGGGCATTCGTTCGAGTTCCGGATCAACGGCGAAGACGCCGGGCGTGGGTTCCTGCCCGCCCCCGGACCGGTCACCACCTTCACCGCCCCCTCCGGACCGGGAGTGCGCGTCGACTCCGGTGTCGAATCCGGCAGCGTGATCGGCGGCCAGTTCGATTCGATGCTCGCCAAACTCATCGTCACCGGAGCCACCCGCGAGGAAGCCCTCGCCCGCTCCCGCCGGGCCCTGGCCGAATTCACCGTCGAAGGCTTGGCGACGGTCATCCCGTTCCACGCTGCGGTGGTCTCCGATCCCGCGTTCATCGGCGACGGCGACTCCTTCTCCGTCCACACCCGGTGGATCGAAACCGAATGGGACAACCAGGTTCCCCCGTTCACCGCCGGGCAACCGATCGACGACGACGAGGCCCTGCCCCGGCAGTCCGTCATCGTCGAGGTCGGGGGCCGACGCGTCGAGGTCTCCCT
>NZ_NOZG01000005.1:0-1238 GCF_002258575.1 Rhodococcus sp. 05-2254-5
GGAACTTCGTGACGGGTTCACGTGGTCGTCGCAACGAGCAGTCGTTTGTTGTACTCCTCGAGTGGAGTATCCCATCCCAGGGTTTTTCTGGGGCGGTTGTTCAGTAGAGCGGCGACCTCGTCGAGCCGTTCGGGACCGTGCACCGACAAGTCGGTGCCCTTCTTGAAGTACTGACGGAGCAGACCGTTGGTGTTCTCGTTGGTGCCCCGCTGCCACGGGGAGTGCGGATCACAGAAGTAGATCTGCACCCCTGTGGCGACGGTGATCTCGGCATGCTTGGCCATCTCCCCGCCTTGATCCCAGGTGATCGAACGCATCAGTGCCGCAGGCAGTTCCGCGATCTTCTTCGTCATCGCCTCGGCCACCGACGCCGCCGAATGATCGATGGGCAGATGCAGCAGCATCACCAACCGTGACGTCCGCTCGACCAGTGTCCCGATCGCCGACCCGCCCTTGGTGCCGATGATCAGATCACCCTCCCAATGGCCGGGAACGTTGCGGTCGGCGACCTCGGCGGGCCGTTCGGAGATGTTGATCATCCCGCGGATTTTCGATCGCCGTTCGGTGGTACGGCGATGCGCCAGCCGCACCGGCCGGCCCGTCCGAAGATGCCTGGTCAGCTCCTTGGTCAGGCCACCTTTGCCCTGAACGAAGAGGGTCTGATAGATCGTTTCGTGCGACACATGCATCTCCGGCGAGTGAGGAAATTCCTTCCTCAGTGTCGCCGAGATCTGCTCGGGCGAGTAGTCCAACTCGAGCAGCGCCTGCACCCGATCGCGCAGCAACGGCGTGAGCTCGAGCTTGCCCTTCTTCGGCCGTTTGGCTGCCTTTCGGGCATCACGCTCAGCCTGATGTGGCTTGTACTGTCCACGGAAGTACTTGTGCCGCTTGAGTTCTCGACTGATCGTCGACACCGCTCGCCCCAGGCATGTCGCGATCGCGGTCATCGTCCAGCCGTCCCGGACACCGTCGGCGATGAACTCGCGTTCCTCCAGCGAGAGGAAACGGCCCGTCGGCTCCGGTGTCGAGCGTGGACGCACACCACCACGTTCGTACACCCAGTTCCAGCCGCTGCCCTCGCTGATACCGACTGCGAGGGCAGCGTCCTTGATCGTCACGCCACTGCTCCGCAGTGACCAGAACGTCATCCGAACCTGATGTGAGAAACCCGGGTGAACCATCGCAAACATCCCTAATGATCAGGCACGTTGCAACCACCGCTCGAATCCGCCCGTAGC
>NZ_NOZG01000012.1:0-1100 GCF_002258575.1 Rhodococcus sp. 05-2254-5
GCACGCACCGACAAGATCCGTGAAGCGATCACCAAACTCGAAGACACCTACGGCAGCGACAAGCCGCCCCCTGAGGACACCGACCGCAACGAACTGTTCGCATCGAAGATGCTCAACCAACGCCTGTGCCTCAAGGCCGACTTCGATGCCGTCACCGCGGAAAAGCTCTTCACCGCACTCTCACCGCTGACCGAACCTCGGCCCGCAGCCGACGGCACCCCCGACGAACGCAGTCCTGCGAGGCGACGCGCCGACGCATTCGGGCAGATCCTCGACCACTACCTCGCCTCGAAGGATCGCCCCACCGAAGGCGGCGAGAGACCCCACATCAACCTGCACATCCGGTTGCAGGACCTCCACAGCCTGAGCGGTCAGAACAGCGACGACATCACCGACGACGAAACCACCCGCGCTGCAGCAGAATCCGACAACGCCGATCCAGCCGACCCGGTGGACATCGACGCCGGCAACCCGATCCACTCCGACCCAATACGATCCGACCCGACCGAGTCGGACGCGGCGAATGAACTCGAGACCGACAGCGCTGCCGGACCGAGCCCGGATCGCGGTGCATATCGGGACCTGTTCGGCGACGGCACGTCGGTCGGCTGGCTGCCGTGGATGGGCCCGCTCTCCCGCGAGACGTCCCGCCAACTCGCCTGCGATTGCCTTCTCACCGCCATCGTCATGGACGAGAACGGCAACCCACTCAACCTCGCCCGCACCGCCCGTACCGTCACCGCGAAACAGAAACGCGCATTGACTGCCCGCGATCACGGCTGCGCATTCCCCGGCTGCGGAAGACCCGCCGCCTGGACCGAAGGTCACCACATCTGGCACTGGGCCGACGGCGGACCCACCGACATGAACAACCTCGTCCTCCTGTGCGGGTTCCACCACCGACTCATCCACCACTCCGATTGGGAAGTGTTCATCGGCACCGATCAATACCCCTGGTTCGTACCGCCGGCATCCGTCGACCCGTACCGACAACCGAGACAATCCCACGCCCGAGCAGGCCCCCACATCGCATAGGCCCCTCGAACGCACACCAGCCCCGCACCGAGAACACGGTGCGGGGCTGGAAGAGATTGTCCGAC